>CAWDNA010000004.1:0-209848 GCA_963803565.1 uncultured Solirubrobacteraceae bacterium | reverse complement strand
ATCATCGGCCACCGTGATCAAGGAGATCAAGCCCGGGTCCGACGTGGGCGAGCGCGATGAGCTCGAATCCGACCTGCGCAAGCGGCTGATGCTCATCTACCACCCGGTGGGCACCGCGCGAATGAGCGACACCCACAAGGGCGCGGTCGTCGACTCGCGGCTGCGCGTGCATGGCCTCGAGGGGTTGCGCGTGATCGACGCCTCGGTCATGCCGACGATCACCGGCGGAAACACCAACGCTCCGACGATCATGATCGCCGAGCGGGCAGCCGACCTGATCCGCGAGCAGACGTGAGCGCGTCGATCAACTACCACCGCGAGGGTTCCGGCCCGCCCCTGGTCCTGCTCCATGGCGTCGGCCACCACTGGCAGGCATGGCGGCCAGTGATCGACCTGCTCAGTGGCGAGTTCGACATCATCGCCTGCGACTCCCCTGGCTTCGGTCGCTCCGCGCCCCTGTCGCCCGGTATCGAGCCGAGCATCCCGGCCTACGTGGATGCCTTCGAGCTGTTCTTCGCCGAGCTCGGGCTCGATCGCCCGCACGTGGCGGGCAACTCGATGGGCGGCGCGATCGCGCTCGAACTGGCCCGCCGGCGGGCCGTGCGTTCGGCGAGCGCGTTCTCCCCCACGGGCTTCTGGTCGGGGACCGAAGCTCGCCTCTGCCAGCTCTCGCTGGCGACCCTCGCACGCATACCGCAGACGCTTCGCCCGGCCGTCGGGGCACTGGCGCGCACGCGTGCCGGGCGCTCGGCGCTGTTCTTCCAGACGTACGGATTCCCCAAACGTCTGCCCGCGCAGGAGGCGCTCGCGACGCTCAACGACGCGTGGGCCGCCCCCGCGACGATCGGTGCGCTCAGCGCCCTCGGCGACTACCGCTTCGAGGCGATGGAGCAGCCGCGGGGCGTGGAGGTCACGATCGCCTGGGGCGACCGTGACCGTCTGCTCCTCTACGCGCGCCAGGCGCCGCGGGCTCGGGCGCTGCTGCCCTGGGCCACGCACCTCACGCTCGGCGCCGGACACGTCCCCTTCTCCGACGATCCCGCAGCCGCGGCCGCCGTCGTGCGCTCGCGCGCGCGTTCGACCGCGGTGCCGGTCGCCGGCGGTGACCACGCCGCGAGCTGAGCGCAGTTGCAGGGTCGGCCTCAGCGGAGCAACTCGGCGAGCTCCTCGCGCACCGCGCACAGCGGCTGCAGGTCCCCTCGCGCCCGCGCGAGGATGAGCGCTCCCTCGATTGCCGAGAGCACCAGCAGCGCCCGCCGGCCCGCGGCCTCGGGGCTCAGGCCGCCATCGCGCAGGCGCTCCTCGAGCACCTCGAGCCAGGACTCGAACACGGCCGTCGCGGTGACGCGGACGGCCGCGGAGCGGGTCGCGGCCTCGAGCGTGACCGTCGCGATCGGACAGCCGTCGCGGTAGCCAGAGCTCGCCAGGCCCGAGGCGAGCGCATCGACCAGACGCCCGATCGCCTCGCCGAGCTCTCCGCTCGAAGCCACGACCGCAGCGATCGCAGCTCGCACCTTCTCTCCCTCATGTGCCATCGCCGCGAGCGCCAGCTCCTCCTTGCCCCCCGGGAAGTGAAAGTACAGCGAACCCTTGGGAGCGCCGCTGTTGGCGACGATCTCGTTCACGCCGGTCGCGTCGTAGCCCGGTTGCGAGCAGCTGCCCGGTTGCCCGGAACGAACGCCTCGCGGGAGGACCGCGAGGCGTTCGTCCTGGCCGCCCCTCGCTCATGCCAGTAGTATAACGATTGGTCTACCTATAACTGGAGAGGAGCACCGATGCTGCAGCTCACCTTCACGGCCCCGAACGTCCTGCAGTGGCGCGAACCGCCGAGCCACGGTTGACCTCCGACGCGGGCGCGCTGGTGCGCCCGCTGGCCGTGGCCACATGCGATCTCGACGCGCTGATCATCGACGGCAGCTCGCCCTTCCCCCCGCCTTTCCCCTCGAGCCACGAGTGGTCGGCGAGACCCTCGACGTGGGCGACGCGGTCACCGCCTTCAGACCCGGCCAACGCGTCAGCGTCCCGTTTCAGATCTCCTGCGGAACCTGCGCCGCGTGCAGACGCGGACGCACCGGCAACTGCAGCGAGGTCACCTTCATGTCGACATACGGCTTTGGGCCGGCCGTCGAGCAGTGGGGCGGCTTCCTCGCGGACGTGGTGGGCGTCCCCTACGCCGAGCACATGCTCGTGCCCGTCCCGCAGGGTCTCGAGCCATCCACGGTGGCCAGCGCCTCAGACAACATCAGCGACGCCTGGAGGACCGTCGGACCACCGCTCGTCGAGGAGCCCGGCGCCCCGGTGCTCGTGGTGGGCGGCGCGGCGGCGGGCTCGATCGGGCTGTATGCGGCCGCGCTCGCGGTGGCGCTGGGCGCAGAGTCGGTGCTCTACGTCGATGCCGATGAGAAACGCCGCCGGACCGCCGCGGCGCTCGGCGCCGAGACGCTCGCCGAGGCACCCAAGCGCCTCGGGCCGTTCCCGATCACCGTGGACGCGTGCGCCGATCCTGAGGGCCTTGCGCTCGCGCTGCGCTCGACCGCGCCCGACGGCGTCTGCACCAGCGCCGCGATCTACTTCGGCGAGCAGCCGCGCCTGCCGCTGCTGGAGATGTACACCAAGGGCATCACCTTCAGGACCGGTCGCGCGCACGTGCGCGAAGCCATGCCGCACGTGATCGCGCTGAGCGCCTCCGAAGCGATCCACCCCGAGTTGGTGACCACCCGCGTGGTGCCATGGCTCGACGCCGCCGACGCCCTGCTCGAGGGCGGCTGGACGAAGCTCGTGATCGAGCGCTGAGCGGCGCTGGGGAGCACCGCACCGCCCTCCCCGCGGCGAAGCCCGCGGGGAGCGGCTGCGAGCGAGCGCCGAGCCGGGCGCGAGCCGGCGAACTCCGAGCCGAGCCGTGACGCTAGCCGGCGAGCGCCTTCTGCTTGATCTGGTCGAACTCCGCCTGGGTGATCGTGCCCTGGTCGAGCAGCTGCTTGGCTTTCGCGATCTGTTCCGCCGGATCGGCCGAGCCGGCCACCGACTTCACATATTCATCGACCTGCGACTGCGCGGCCTTCTGGCGCGCAAGCGCACGTTTGGTCATCCCATCGTGCTCAGCAATCAGATAGATGAACACACCCAAATACGGGATCACGATGATCAGGATGATCCAAGCCACCTTGCCCCAGGCAGAGGTGTCATGACGGGAGAAGAGGTCCGCGAACACCGTGAACAGGATCCAGATCCAAACGACGAACGCGAAGAAGATCAGGAGCGTCCAGAAAACTTCGAGGAATGGGTAGCTGCTTGCGATGATCAATGTCTTTCCTTGTCTGCCGCATGCCGCGGCCCTGGCGACGCGGAGGCCGCGATGGACTGGCTAGGGGCCCAGCGTATGCGCGGCCGCGCCGCACGACATCAACCGAAGCGGGTGAGAGGCGTCGGGCCCGGGACGTCGACCCCCCGACGAGCGATCGACGCCCCGGGGAGCGACCGACGCCCATCCTCCGGCAAGATGGCGCAGATGAACGTCCCGCCTGCGAGCGCACGAGAGGCCAACCCGCCGTTCACCCTCACATGGGTGGGTCACGCAACGGCCCTGATCGAGCTCGACGGCCTGCGGATCCTCACCGATCCGCTGCTGCGCGACCGCGTCGGGCCGCTCAGGCGCATCGCTCCTCCGGTCGGCAGCGACGTCGGTGAGCGCATAGACCTGATCATCCTCTCCCATCTGCACGCCGATCACACCGACCTGCCGTCGTTGCTGCAGGTCGGCAGCGAGACCCCCGTGCTCGCGCCGCGCGGGGCGGGAGACTGGCTCGCGCGGCACGGCATGAGCGACGTCCGCGAGCTGAGCGCGGGCGAGGAGGCGACCGTGGGCTCCGTGCGCATAGCCGCCACTCCGGCCGAGCACGACGGACGCAGATGGCCATTCGGTGCGAGAGCCGATCCGATCGGCTTCGTGGCGCGTGGCTCGCAGACCTTCTACTTCGCCGGCGACACCGACCTGTTCGATGAGATGTCGGCTCTCGCCGGCGCGATCGATCTCGCGCTGATCCCGATCTGGGGTTGGGGGCCGACGCTCGGCCCGGGACACCTGGACCCCGAGCGCGCCGCGCGGGCTGCGGCCGCGATCGCTCCCGGGCTCGCCGTTCCGATCCACTGGGGCACGTACGCGCCCGGGCGGCCCGCGCCCCGTCCGCGCGACCCCGGTGCGCCCGCGCGCCGCTTCAGCGCGATGATGGCGCGCGAAGCCCCGGCGGTCGAGCTGCGCGTGCTCGCGCCGGGCGAACGGATCGAGCTGCCCCCGCGCGAGCGCGTAGCCGGGCGCGTGCGTGGCGAGGGCTCGTGAGCGACCCGCTCAGCTGCTGACACTCGAGTGCAGGGCGGGCTCCACGCGCGCCGGCGAAGCGAGTGGTGTTGGCACCTGGCCTGTTTGGGGGGCGCACCACCTTGCGAGGGTCGTTGCCGGCCGAGATGCTTGGATCACCTCAGAGGGCCGAGTCGACCCACACTCGGAGAGCGAGTTAATCCGCGATGCAGATCATTCCCGCAACACCACTCCGGGGCGGCGAGTCGGGGGTCGACGGCTCCGCTCAGCCGGCGCGCAGGCGGCGCAACGGCAACGGATCGACGCTCGGCAACGGCAACGGATCGACGCTCGGTCTCCTCGCGGGCCGGCCGGGCGGCGAGTCGGCGGGCGCGGCGGCAGATGTCGTTGCGGTGGACTTCGGGCCGCGCCGTCGGCCGTTGCTCTTCACCGAGGGATACGTGCGGCGCGCCCGGCTCGTGCGTCCCCTGCTCGAGGACTCAGACGCGTCGCTCGTGCTGATCGCAGCGCCGCCCGGCTATGGCAAGACGAGTCTGCTCTGCGAGTGGGATGCGAGCGACACGCGCCCGTTCGCGTGGGTCACCCTGACGGAAGAGGATGACGACCCCGCCCGACTGCTCGGCTCGATCGCCCGCGCCGTGGATGCGCTCAAGCCGACCGACCGGCGCGTGATCGCAGCCCATCCGGCAGCCCGCGGCGAGCCTGCGGCAACGCAGGTTGCCCGTCTGCTGAGGACCATCGGCGGCGCAGCGGGAGGGATGGTGCTGGTCCTCGACGATGTTCAGCTGCTGCGCTCACCGGAGTCGCTGGCGCTGCTCGCCTCGCTCGCCGCGGCGATGCCGCGCGGCACGAAGCTGGCGCTCTCATCACGCACGCTGCCGGCGATCTCGCTCGGTCGGCTGCGCGCCCAGCGCGCGGTTCTGGGCCTCGGAGCCCGCGAGCTGGCGATGACGATCGAAGAGTCCGGCAGGCTGCTGGTCGCGGCAGGCCTCGACCTCGATGCCGCGGGCATCGAGCAGCTCGTCGCGCGGACCGAGGGCTGGCCGGCCGGCCTGTATCTTGCCGCCCTCTCGCTGCGCGGCCAGAGCGATGCTGCGGCGGGCGTCGAGCGCTTCGCGGGCGCGGACCGGCTCATCGCCGACTACATAGGCGAGGAGCTGCTCGCGGGGCTGTCGCCTGCGTCGCTCACGTTTCTGATGCGCGTGTCGATCCTCGAGAATCTGTCGGCTGAGCTGTGTGACGACCTGCTCGAAGAGACCGGCTCGGGGGAGATCCTGCGGGCGCTGGCCGCCGGCAACCTGCTGGTGGCGCCGCTCGATGCGAGCCACAGTCGCTACCGCGCTCACCCCCTGCTGCGGGACGTGCTCGCCGCAGAGTTGGCCCGCGTCGAGCCCGCGCGCATCGCGGATCTCCATCGCCGGGCCGCTCGCTGGTTCGGCGAGCGCGGCGATATGGATCGGGCGCTGAGCCACGCTGTCGCGGCCGGCGAGACGCGATACGCCGGCGAGCTCCTGTGGACCGAGGTTCCAAGCTGCGTGATGCGCGGATGCAACGCCACCATGCAGCGGTGGCTGGGCATGTTCACCGAGACGCAGATCGCATCCTCTGCGCACCTCGCTGTGGCGGCGGCTCACAGCCGCCTGGTGATGGGCGATCTGCCCGCGGCAGAGCACTGGGCGAACACCGCCTCCGCGGCACGGCCGCCGGAGCCGCACGCCGACGGGCCGGACTCGCTGTCGGCGGCGATCGCGATCATCCATGCCGCGGCCGCGAGGCATGGCGTGGCGCGCGCCGGCGAGGAAGCAGCGCGCGCGTACGAGCTCGTGGACGGCGCAAGCCCGTGGCGGGCGATCTGCTGCTTGCTGGGAGGCGTATCGGATCACCTTGCCGGCGAGCACGTCCGGGCGCGCCAGACGCTGCGCGAGGGCGCTATCCGCGGCGCGGTCGGAGCTCCATACGTCGAGACGCTGTGTCTCTCCCAGCTGGCGCTGATGGCCGCCGAGGAGGAGGACTGGGACGAGGCGTTCGATCTCGCCGCACGCGCCAGCGCGCGGCTGGCCCGAGGCGGGCTCGAGCAGGAGCCCACCTCCGCGCTGGTGTTCGCCGCATCCGCCTGGATCTCCGCCAAGCAGGGGCTTGCCGATCGAGCCAAGCGCGATCTCGGGCGTTCGACGCAGCTGCTGGCGCTGCTCGACGACTTCATCCCCTGGTATGAGGTCGAGACCCGCGTCCTGCAGGCGCGGGCCGCGATCCGCCTTGCCGATGTGACGCACGCGCGCGCGCTGCTCGCACAGGCATCGCGGCTGACCCGGCGCGCACCCGACGCGGTTCCGATCTTCCGCATGTGGCTCGACCGCGGGTGGGACGAGATCGACGCATATGGCGCAGCCGCCCTCAGCGGACCCTCCTCACTGACGATGGCGGAGCTGCGCATCCTGCGCTTCCTCCCCACCCATCTGTCGTTTCGGGAGATCGGCTGCCGGCTGCACGTTTCGACCAACACGGTCAAGAGCCAGGCCCATGCCGTCTACCGCAAGCTCGACGTCGAGTCCCGATCGGGGGCCGTTGAGCGTGCCTCGACGCTCGGCCTGATCGACGCGTGCGTGATTTGATCGCCGGCCGCCGCGCGAAGCGGCAGGGGCCGTCAGGATCGGCCGTCCCGCGTTCGGCCCGGCTCAGACGCCGGCGCAGATGAAGCTGTGGATCCCGCAGCGAGCGGGGCAGGACGCGCTGGGAAGCCTGCCCGACGGCGTCGCCCTCGGCCTGATCCCCCGCGATGGCGAGCCACCGGAGGCGCTGCTCGATGCGGAGTTCCTCGTGCTCGCGGCCGACGACCGGCGCACGCGAGCGCTGCTCGGGAGCATGCCGGCGCTGCGCGTCATCCAGACGCTGTCGGCGGGTGTCGACTGGCTGCTGGCGCAAGTCCCCCAAGGGGTCAGCCTGTGCGACGCGCGCGGCACCCGCGACGCGGCCGTCGCCGAGTGGGTGCTGGCCGCGGTGCTGGCATCGAGCAGGCGCCTGCCAGAGCTCCGCGATCGCCAGCGCGAGCACCGCTGGCAGTGGCAGCAGGCCGGCGAGCTCGCCGGCAGCACCGTGATGATCCTCGGATACGGCTCCATCGGCGGCGCCGTCGAGGCGCGCCTCGCCCCCTTCGATGTCGAGTTCATCCGCGTCGCCCGCAGCGCCCGCGCCGGCGTGCACCCGGTCGCGGATCTGCGCTCGCTGCTTCCGCGCGCGGACACGGTCATCGTCCTGCTGCCGCTGACGCCAGCGACCGCAGAGCTGCTCGACGCCGACCTGCTGGATCGGCTGCGTCCGGGCGCCCTGCTGGTCAACGCCGCGCGGGGCGCGATCGTCGACACCGAGGCGCTGCTCGAGCTGCTGCGCGCCGGGCGCGCCAGAGCGGTGCTGGACGTGACCGATCCCGAGCCGCTGCCGCGAGAGCACCCCCTGTGGGACGCGCCTGGCGTTCTGATCACACCGCACTTCGCAGGCGACACCCTCGCCGCAGATCGGCGCGCGTTCGCGCTCGTCGGCGAGCAGGTGCGTCGCCATATCCGCGGGGAAGCTCTGCTGAACGTCGTCGTGGGCGACTACTAGACGACAGGGCGTCACGGCTCGGGGGAAGCCGAGTCGCGGCCGACGGGCGCCGCCGGGCGCGCTGCCACGCGCTCACGGCAGATCCTCCACGCCCACGGCGAACGTGGCGGTGTGACGCTCACCCGCGGCCAGCACGCGCAGGCCGTCGCCGCTGCGCAGGGCGTTGGTCGGGGCGGCCATCGGCTCGAAGCAGATGAACTGCTTGTCCGGGGGCGCGAAGAGCTGCGCGCAGGGATAGCCCTCGCTGAATTCGAGCGATATCCGCCGCCCGGCGGCTGAGACGGCGAAGCGAGCGGGGTTGGCGAGGCCGTCGAAGCCGTCGTCGAACTGCCTGCCGGCGAGCTCGAAGCGTCGGCCGGGCTGCATCTGCTCGGCGCCGGTTGGGATCCCCTCGCGATCGAGCGTGAGCCGGCGCATTGCCGGCAGCTCGACGAGCCATCGCTCGCGCGGGACGCCGGGGAGCGAGAGGTAGGGGTGAAAGCCGAACGCCAGCGGAACGACATCCGCCCTGCATGCATGCACGGTGAGCCTCACCTCGAGGCGGCCGTCGAGCAGGCGTGCCTCGTAGCGCAGGTCGTGGCGAAAGGGGAACACCTCGAAGCACTCGGCCTCGGACTCCACCCAGCACAGGCGGGCGGCGAGCGACCGGCCGTCGCCGCCGGAGCCGGCGAGCATCTGCCACGCCATCCGGCCGCCGATCACGCCGTGGATGGGCAGGCCGTTGCCGTCGTGCGCGACGCGGGTGGGGTCGTGCGGAACGGCCACGGCGCGCGCACCGACACGGTAGTCAAAACCCGCGAGCCGGTTCGCCCAGGGATACAGCAGCGGCACGCCCATCGTCTTGCCAGTCTGCGCATATGCGACCACGCCGGCGTTCTGGGCGAGCAGCTCCTCGCCGCGATGGCGCAGCGAGGAGCAGAGCATCCCGGCGCCGGGGACGAACTCGGCCTCCAGCTGCGCGGCCTCATCGCGCAGCCATACCGTCTCGAGCTGTGCGTGGTTCACCGTGGCTGGACGAGGGCGCTACGGTGCCGTCGTCGTGGGGGTCGTCTTGGCCGCCGTCGAGGTCTGCGTCGGGGCTGTGACGGTCTGCGTCGGCGCCGTCACCGTCTGTGTCGGGGCGGTCACGGTCTTCGTCGGCGCCGTCACCGTGGTGGTGGTCGTGGTGGTGGCCGTGTGTGTCGGCGCCTGGACGGTGATCGCCTGCGATGAGGTCGTCTGCTGGTTGACCACCGTCGATGTCGTTTTCGATTTGTTGTCGGAGGCGATCACGCCGGCCAGCACGCCGAGAATCGCGAGCAGCAGGATCACCGGCCAGAGCCAGCGGTTTGACCCTCCTGCCGGCTGCTCGGGTTGGCCGGCTTGACCTTCGGCGGGCTGCGACGGCTCGCTCATCCGCTGATCTCCCTGATCCGCTCGTCGAGGATGATCCGCCCGGCGGCCTCGATCAGCGCGAGGTGGGAGAAGGCCTGGGGGAAGTTGCCGAGGTGCCGGCCGGTGCTCGTGTCGAACTCCTCGGCGTAGAGCCCGAGCGGCGAGGCGACGCTGCAGGAGCTTTTCCATCAGGTCGCGGGCGCGCTGCTGCTCGCCGACGATCGCCAGCGCCGGAGACCAGCCAGAAGGAGCAGATCAGGAAGCTCCCCTCCTTGCCGGACATGCCGTCGTCGGTCTCGTCGGTGCGGTAGCGCAGCACGAAGCCGTCCTCGGTCAGGTCGTCGGCGATCGCGAGGACGCTCGCGCGCAGGCGCTCGTCGTCGCCCGGCAGGAAGCCGAAGATCGCCGCCAGCAGGTTCGAGGCGTCGAGCGCGTCGGTCTCGTAGTGCTGGCGCAGGACGCCCGCGTTGGTGAGCCCGTGGGCGAGGATGTCCTCCTTGATCTCCTCGGCGGTGGCGCGCCACGTCGCCTCGCAGCTTCGGCGTCGCCGCGGATCGCCGCGAGCTTCGCGGCGCGGTCCATCGCCACCCAGCACATGAGCTTCGAGGAGACGTAGTGCTGCGGCTTGCCGCGGGCCTCCCAGATGCCCTGGTCGGGCTCGCGCCAGACCTTGGTCGCGCACTCGGCCTGCGCCTGCACGATCGGCCACAGCCGCCGCGGCAGGCGCTGGCTGCGGCGGGTGTGCAGCAGGATCGAGTCGAGCGCCGCGCCGAAGACGTCGTTCTGGCGCTGGTCGAAGGCGCCGTTGCCGACCCGCACCGGGCTCGCTCCGGCGTAGCCGGAGAGGTCGTCGCGCGTGGACTCGGTCAGATCGCGCCGGCCGTCGATCCCGTACATGATCTGCAGGGCGCCGTCCTCGTTGGGCTCGAGGTCGGCGACGAACTGCATGAACTCCTCGGCCTCCCAGTCGAGGTTCAGGTAGTGCAGCGCCTGCAGCGTGAACGTCGAGTCGCGCAGCCACGTGTAGCGGTAGTCCCAGTTGCGCTCCCCGCCCGGCGTCTCGGGCAGCGACGTCGTGAGCGCCGCGACCGTCGCGCCCGTCGGCATGTAGGTGAGGCCCTTGATCGCGAGCGCCGAGCGCTGGATCGGATCGCGCCAGCGGTGGTCGGGTATGCGCGCGCGCGCCGAGCCAGTCGCGCCAGAAGCGCGTGGTCGCGGCCAGGCGCTCGTTGGCCTCATCGATGTTCTCCGGCGCGGCGAGCTCCTCGGCCCATGAGAGCGCGCAGTAGACCTGCTCGCCCTGCTTGAGCACGTGCCGGGCCCTGCACCCAGTCGCCCTCGACGCCGAGCGCCATGTCCGTCTGCAGCCTGATCGTCAGCTCGCCGCCGCTCGCGTCGGCGCGGTGGCCGTCCTCGCTGACCGACCACTGGGCGGGAACCCGTCCGTAGTCGAAGACCGGTTCGCAGGTCAGCTCCATCTCGACCTCGCCCTCGAGGCAGATCGCGACGCGCACGAGGAGGTGGTCGGCGTCTTCGTCGGCCGGCGGGCGGGTGTGCGGCGTGACGAGGTCCTCGCCGCGGCGCGGTCCGAGCGTGAGGGCGTCGCGCACGAGCACCCAGCCGGTCGGCGTCTTCCACGTCGTCAGCAGCATGTTCGTCCCGGGCTCATAGATGCGCGCCGACGGGCACGTTGATGCCGAACGGGCCCGAAGCGGAACGCGCCCGGCCTGGCGGTCGAGCAGCGTGCCGAACACGCTCGGAGCGTCGAAGCGCGGGACGCACAGCCAGTCGATCGACCCGTCGGGCGCGACCAGCGCGCCGGTGTGGCAGTCCGACAGGAAGGCGTAGTCGGCGATCGGCGGGAACGGCGAGGGCATCGCCGCGCTCTGCGGCATCGCCGCACTGCCGCTCCGTGGCGCGCCGAGCGCCGTCGCCTGCGCGCTGCGCCGTCGCTGTTGGCGGCGCCGCCGGGCTTGGGCCTTGGCCTGCCTTGGCCGGGCTCATGCCTCCACCCACGGGCCGTGCCAGTTGCCGAATCCGGCGACCAGCTCGTCGGCCTCCGTCGGGCCCCAGCGTGCCCGGGGCGTAGGGATGCACCGGCGGTGGATTCTGGATCAGCGGTTCGAAGATCCGCCAGGTCTCTTCGACGCCGTCCTGGCGGGTGAAGCGCGTGCTGTCTCCCCGCATCGCGTCGAGCAGCAGCACCTCGTACGGGGTCGGAGCCTCGCCGCCCTGCTCGGCGAACTCCACGTCGAGCGTGATCGCCTCGGGGCCGGCGAGGTCGGCGCGGTGCGCATCGAGGATCAGGCGCGTGCCGGTCGAGGGGTCGAGCTTGACGACGAACTGGTTGGGCTCCGGGCGGCGATGGCCGTGCTCCATGAAGCCGAGGCGCGGCGGGTCGCGGAAGACGGCGCGCAGCTCGGTCTGCGTGACCGGGCAGCCTCTTGCCGGTGCGGATGAACCACGGCACGCCCGCCCAGCGCCAGTTGTCGATGTCCAGCCGCAGCGCCGCGTAGGTCTCGGTGGTCGAGTCCTTGGCGACGCCGTCGATGTCGAGGTATCCGTCGTACTGTCCGCGCACGTAGTGCGCGGGCTCGGCGTCGTGGATCGAGCGGAACAGCGCGAACTTCGCGTCCTTGAGCGTGTCCGCGTCGTTGCCGGCCGGCGCCTCCATCGCGGCGAGGCGCGACGGCCTGCATCAGGTGGTTGACGACGACGTCGCGCAGCGCGCCGACCGGGTCGTAGAAGTGCCCGCGATCCTCGACGCCGAAGCTCTCGGCCATCGTGATCTGCACGCACGCGATGTGGTTGCGGTTCCAGATCGGCTCGATCATCGTGTTGGCGAAGCGCAGGTAGAGGAACTCGTCGGTGCCCATCTTCCCGAGGAAGTGGTCGATCCGATAGAGCTGGGACTCGTCGATGTACTGGTGGATTTCCGCGGCGAGCGCGCGCGCGGACTGCAGGTCGTGGCCGAACGGCTTCTCCACCACGACGCGGGCGGTCTTGGTCAGGCCCGGCGTCGGTCGAGCTGCTTGATCACCGGCCCGAACAGAAACGGCGGGATCTCCAGGTAGAAGACAGGGTCGTGCGCGTCACCGATCGCGGCCGCCAAGCGCTCGTAGGTGGCGGCGTCGGTGAAGTCGCCGCTCACGTATGAGAGCCGCGCGGCGAAGCGCTCGAAGACCTCGCTGTCGACCGGCTCGCCGCCGGCTCGTCGATGCATTCGCGGGCGTGCTCGCGCAGGTGCTCGAGCGTCCAATCGTCGCCCGCGACTCCCACGATCGGGCAGTTCAGCAGACCCCGCTGCTCCAGCCGGTAGAGCGAGTGGAAGGTCATCACCTTCGCGAGGTCGCCGGTGATCCCGAAGACGACGAGGACGTCTGCCGCTTGCGGAGCGTCGCGGCCCCGTCTGGGGGTTGCTGCGGCTCGTTGCCCGGGTGTCGTCGTCGTGGTGCTCATCAATGCCTCACGCTCGCGGGTCGCGGTCGTGCTCGAGGAGGTGTGCGGCGAAGCGGACTCTGCCCGAGCCTAGACGAACGCGCATCACCCGGTCTGAGTGAAGCGCCGGGCCGCTCGTGCGGCGCGGCACATCCGCGTGCCAGCCAGGGCGCGCCCGCTCCAGGACCGCGCTCAACCGAGTCGCGCGCGCAGGTGCTCTCCCACGCGGATCGCGTTGGCCATCGCCGTCAGCGCTGGGTTCACGGCGCCGATGCTCGGGAAGAAGCTCGTGTCCACGACATAGAGGTTGTCCAACTCGTGGGCCTTGCAGTCGCGGTCGAGCACCGATGAGCGCGGATCGCTCCCGAACCTGCACGTGCCCGCCTGGTGTGCGACGCCGGCGACGGGGATGTCGTTCTTGAGGTAGGCGTGGCGATGCAGCAGATGGTCGTGATGCATGCCGAGTTTGCCGAGCATCGAGCGGAGCTTCTTGTAGAGCTCGTCCTTGGGAACGTCGTTGGTCGGCGTGTAGGTCAGCCTCACGGCGCCCTCGTCGGTGAGCGTGACCCGGTTCTCGGCTCGTGGCAGATCCTCGGTCGAGAGCCAGAAGTCCACCGCGTGCCTGGCGATGTCCTGCAGCGACCACTGCGGTGAGAGCTTCGTCTCGATCGGCTTCTCGCCGCGATACATCTCCGCCGATGACTTGCCCACCATCTGGATGTTCCCCAGGGGATAGGGGAACTCCTCGGAGGCGAGATAGAAGTCGTTCATGCCCAGCGTCTTCTGGTAGATCGTGGGGTTCTCCTCGAGCGAGAGCGCAAGGACGGCGACGCTGTTGTGGAACATGTAGTTTCGCCCCACCTGGTCGGAGCCGTTGGCGAGGCCCGCGGGATGCCGCTCGCTCGCAGACGCGAGCAGCAGCTTTGCGCTGTTGGCGGCGCCACAGGAGACGACGACCAGATCCGCGGCGAGGCTCTCGGTCTCTCCGTCGCGCTCGACGATCACCTCGGTGACGGCCTGGCCGGCCGGGTCGCTGAGCAGGCGCAGCGCCGTCGCGTTCGTGAGCAGCGTGACGTTGGAACGCTCGAGCGCCGGGCGCACGCCGAGCACCTCGGCGTCTGACTTGGCGCCCACCAGGCACGGAAACCCGTCGCAGGTCGCGCAGCGAACGCACTTGCTGTAGGGCATGTCGGCCTCGTTGAGCATGATGCCGCAGGGGGCGTGGAACGGGTGGTAGCCGGCCGCTGCGAGATCGTCGGAGAGCTGCTGGATGCGCGGCTCGTGAGAGACCGGCGGATGTGGATAGTCGCTGCTCGATGGTCCTTCCGTGGGGTCCGCGCCGTGCTCGCCGTGGACTTCGTACATCTGCTCGGCGGCGCCGTAGAACGGCTCCATCTCCTCGTAGCCGAGCGGCCACGCCGGTGAGATGCCGCCCTGATGGCGCAGCTCGCCGAAGTCCTGCGGGCGCAGCCGGTAGAGAGCTGCGCCGTAGAGCTTGGTGGCGCCGCCGACGAAGTAGTGCACCTGCGGCTGAAAGCCCTTACCCTCGCCGTCATACCACGTCTCCCGGGAGACGTAGCGGTTCTCGACGAACACCGCCTCGTCCTCCCAGTTCTGGGGCTCGCGCCTGAGCCAGTCGCCCCGCTCGACCAGCAGGATCCGCTTGCCCGATGGCGCGAGCTGCCGAGCAAGCGTGCCGCCTCCGGCGCCGGTGCCGATGATGATCACGTCGTAGCGGGCGCTCGGCACGTCGCGGCCCCTACGCCGCCGTCGCCCGCTCGTCGCTCGGCCGATCGCTGCTCACGCCCGCGATTAGACCTCACGCGCCCGCCGCTGCCATCCCCCGGAGGGGATGAAGTCCGGAGGAGACGAAGTTCCGCAGGGGACGAAGTTCCGCGGCGCCGCAGCAGCGATCACCCGATCCGGAGGATGAACCGCCGGCTGCGCTCGGGTTGGATCGGAGCTCGCGACCGCCGCGATCGAAGCCGCACGGACATGACCAACGATCTAGCACGCTGGCAGTTCGCGACGACGAGCATCTACCACTTCCTGTTCGTGCCGGTCACGATCGGGCTGGCGTTCCTCGTCGCGCTGCTGCAGACGGCCTGGCACCGCAACGACAAGCCCGAGTACAAGCGCCTGACGCGCTTCTTCGGGACGCTGCTGCTGATCAACGTCGCCGTCGGGGTCGTCACGGGCCTGGTGCAGGAGTTCGAGTTCGGGATGAACTGGTCGGCCTACTCGCGCTTCGTCGGCGACGTGTTCGGCGCTCCGCTGGCGATGGAGGGCCTGGCCGCGTTCTTCCTGGAGTCCACCTTCCTCGGGCTGTGGATGTTCGGCTGGGGCAGGCTGCCCAAGCGGGTACACCTCGCGTGCATCTGGCTGGTCGCGATCGGGACGATGCTCTCGGCGATGTTCATCCTGGCCGCCAACTCGTGGATGCAGCACCCGGTCGGCTACGCGCTCAACAGCCACGGCCAGCCGGAACTGAACAACATCGGGGCGCTGTTCACCAACCCGACGTTCCTGTGGGGCTACGTGCACGTCATCCTCGCCTCCCTGGTCACCGGCTCGCTGGTCATGCTCGCAGTCTCGGCCTGGCACCTCCGCAAGCAGCGCGAGGTCGGAGTCCTTCGCGCACACGGCGCGGATCTCGGTGATCGTGCTGCTGCCCGCGATTCTGCTGCAATGTTCGTCGGCAACGAGCTCGGAGTCGTCGAGACCAAATACCAGCCGGTCAAGATCGCCGCCGCCGAGGCGCAGTGGAACACCTGCAAGCCCTGCTCGTTCTCGGCTCTTCCAGATCGGCGGCGGCAAAAACGACCAGACCCCGTCGCAGATCATCGAGATACCGCACCTGCTGTCGGTGCTCGCGACCGGAACTCGTGGAATGGGGAAGTGGTCGGCCTGAACCAGCTGCAGAAGCGAGGACGAAGCGAAATACGGACCCGGCAACTACATCCCCGACGTGTTCATCCAGTACTGGTCGATGCGCATCATGGCCTACCTGGCGACCGCTGATCGTGCTGCTGGCGCTGTGGGGCGGCTGGCTGATCCACCGCGGCAGGCTCGGCGAGCTCGAAGTGGTTCCTGCGCCTGTCGCGTGTGGGCGGTCGTGACGCCGTTCCTGATGAACACCGCCGGCTGGCTGCTGACCGAGAACGGCCGCCAGCCGTGGATCGTGCAGGGCCTGATGAAGACGATCAACGCCAACTCCCCCTCGGTCACCTCGACCGACATCTGGATCAGCCTGGTCGTGTTCGTGCTGATCTACATCGCGCTCGGCGCCGCCGATGTCGTCCTGATGCTGCGCTACGTCGCGCAAAGAGCTCGGCGACGGGACGATGAGAGCGGGCAGGCCGGCGCGCCCGCGCCGGCGCGACCTCGATCCCGGCGCTGACCTACTAGGAGACCTGACTGCACCTTCACACGCTCTGGTTCGTCATCCTCGCGATCCTGTGGGTCGGGTTCTTCGTGCTGGAGGGCTTTGACTTCGGCGTCGGCATGCTGCACACGATCGTCGGGCGGACGCGACACCGAGCGTCGTGTGGCGATCAGCACGATCGGCCCCTGGTGGGACGGCAACGAGGTCTGGCTGATCGTTGCCGGGCGCGGGCACGTTCGCGGCCTTTCCCGAGCTGGTACGCGACGATGTTCTCGGCCCTCTACCTCGCGCTGCTGCTCGTGCTCGCGGCGCTGATGGCGCGCGGCGTCGCCTTGAGTACACGCGCAAGAGCGATGACCGAGCGCTGGCGCCGACGCGTGGACGTGGTGCACTGACGCTCGGCAGCCTGTTGATCCCGCTGCTGATCGGCGTCGGGCTGGGCGATCTCGCTGAACGGCCTGCCGATCGACTCGAGCCACGAGTTCACCGGCAACTTCTTCGACCTGCTGACCCCGTACGGCCTTGTGGACTGGCGTGACGCTGCTCGGGCTGTGCCTGCTGCACGGCGCGACGTTCCTGAAGCTGAGGACCACCGATCAGGTGCGAGAGCGCGCTCGCGCGCTCGCGCGGCCGCTGGGCTGGGCCGCGACCGCGCTGGTGGTCGGCTTCGTGATCTGGACGCGCAGCGTCGCGGGCGGCCCCGACGTGCCCGATCCCGTGCAGGTCCTCGCGGTGATCGCGGTCATCTTCGCCGCCCGGCTGGCGAGCACGGACCACGACGGCTGGGCGTTCACGGCCTCGGCGGTCGCGATCGCCGCGACGCGTGGGCTCGATCTTCATCGACCTGTATCCCAACGTGATGGTCTCGAGCACGAACGCCGCGTACAACCTGACCGTCAGCAACTCCGCCTCCGGCCACTACGCGCTCGTGGTGATGACGATCGTCACCGTGATCTTCTTCCCGATCGTGCTGCTCTACCAGGGCTGGTCCTTCCACGTCTTCCGCGGCCGCGTCAAAGGCTCCCGCGCAGGCGCCTCAGCAGCCGCGCCGCGATCGGGCGCGCCGGCTGCCTCCGCAGGCCTGAGCGAGCCGGCGCATGACGTACGCCGCTCGCCATCGGGTCGTGATCGTCGGCGGCGGCTTCGGCGGCCTGTTCGCGGCGAAGTTCCTGCGGCGCGCGCCGGTCGAGGTCACGCTGATCGACCGGACGAACCACCACACGTTCCAGCCGCTGCTGTATCAGCTGGCGACGGGGATCCTGTCGGAGGGCGCGGTTGCGCCGCCGCTGCGCGAGGTGCTGCGCAAGCATCGCAACGTGCGCGTCGAGCTCGCGGACGTGACCGGGTTCGACCTGCAGGCCAGGACGGTGACCGCCGCCAGGCCGCTGGGCCGGCGCTGACCGTTCCCTACGACTCCCTGATCGTGGCGGCCGGTGCCACCGGGTCCTACTTCGGGCATGACGAGTTCGCGCGCTTCGCTCCGGGCATGAAGACGGTGGACGACGCGCTCGAGCTCCGCGCGCGCATCTTCGGCGCCTTCGAGATGGCGGAGCTCGAGGAGGATCCCGAGGCCCAGCGGGTGTGGCTGACGTTCGCGGTGATCGGCGCCGGTCCCACGGGTGTCGAGATGGCCGGGCAGATCGCGGAGCTCTCGCGGCGATCGCTCAAGCAGCAACTTCCGCCGGATCGATCCCGCCAGCGCGCAGGTGCTCCTGTTCGACGGGGGCGAGAGCCGCTTGCGACCTTCGGCGACGGAGCTCTGCGCGAAAGCCACGAGGGAGATCGAACGCACCGGTGTTCAGCTGCGGCTGCGCAGCCGCGTGACCGACGTCAAACCCGACGCGATCATCGTTGCGGGCCCGGAGGGCGAGGAACGCGTGGCATGCCACACGAAGGTCTGGTCGGCAGGCGTGCAGGCGTCGCCGCTGGCGGGCATGCTGGCGCAGGCCACCGGCGCCGGGCACCGACCGCGCGGGGCACGTCGAAGTCCTCCCTGACTGCACTCTTCCCGGCCATCCGGAGGTGTTCGTCGGTCGGCGACATGATGGCGCTGAACGGGCTTCCGGGCGTCGCCGAGGTGGCGATGCAGTCGGGGATCCACGCTGCCCGCACGATCAAACGGCGTCTGAGCGGCGATGCCGCCGCGAAGCCGTTTGTGTATCGCGATCTGGGGAGCATGGCGACGATCTCGCGCTTCCGCGCGATCGTGAGCTTCAAGGGCATCAAGGTCGGCGGATTCATCGGCTGGCTGATGTGGGCGTTCGTCCACCTCACGTTCCTCACCGGTTTCAAGAACCGCTGGATCGCGCTGTTCAAGTGGCTGAGCGCGTTCGTGGGCAAGCTCCCGGGACGAGCGGACGATCACGATGCAGCAGGCCTCCGCCCGCATCGTCGCCATGCGAGCCGGCGTCAAGCCGGGCGAGGAAGACCTGTCCCGCGTTCGTCGACGAGCGAGCCACAGCGCCGCAGACCTAGCTGCCGCGCGGCCTCGCAGCGTCAGCCGCCTCCCGCCGCCACAGCGCGGCGTAGCGACCCCCGGCGCGAGCAGCTCGGCGTGCGCGCCGCGCTCGAGCACCCGACCGCGATCGAGCACGAGTCACCTCGTCGACGTCCTCCAGCCCGGCGAGACGGTGGGTGATCAGCAGCGTGGCCGTGCTCGCGCGGCGAGCGCCGAGCAGGTCGGCGACGATCGCGTCCGCCGTCGGCGTGTCGAGGTGCTCGCCGGGCTCGTCGAGGATGAGCACCGGGAAGTCGGCGAGCAGCGCCCTGGCGATCGCCAGACGCTGGCGTTGACCGCCTGACATGCGCGCGCCGCGCTCGCCGACCTCGCGTGTTCAGGCCCGCGGGGAGCTGCTCCGTCCAGTCGAGCAGCCGCGACCGCCGCCAGCGCCGCGCCGCAGCTCCTCGGCGTTCGCCGTCGCGCCTGGCGAGCCGCAGGTTCTCCTCGAGCGTGCTGTCGAAGACGTGGGCGTCCTGGGCGACGAGCCCGACGACCGCGCGGTACTCGTCGCCGTCGAGCTCGGCGAGCTCCACGCCGTCGAGCGTGACCGAGCCGCCCTCGTAGGGGAGGAAGCGCAGCAGCACCTCGGCGAGCGTCGACTTGCCCGCGCCGCTCGGAGCCGACGACCGCCACGCGCTCTGCCCGGGCTGCAGATCGAGGTCGACCCCGTCGAGCGCCCAGCGGCTCTGCGCCGCGGGTAGCTGGCACGTCACGTCCGCGCACGCGCAGGCGTATACGGCGGCGGCGGGAAGCGGGCGCGGGCTCGACGGCTCGGCGATCGGCGCCGGCGTGTCCAGCACCTCGAACACTCGCGCCGGCCGAGCGGCGCACCCGCTGGAGCGTCTGGGTCGCCGCCGGGAGGCCCGCGACGAGCTCGAAGGCGACGAGCGGGATCAGCGCGAGCGCCGGCGAGCAGCACGCCGCGAGGTGCCCTGCGTGGACCGCCGAGACGCCGACGAGCAGCGCGCCCCACATCGCCAGGCCCGAGCAGCAGACGTCGTGCAGGCCCTGGCCGATGCCCGCCGTGCGCGCGCGTCGCGCGGGCGATCCGCGTGAGCTCGCGCGTCCGCTGCGGCGGCGCGCCGCAGGTGCTCCGTCGAGCGCGCCGTTGACGGCGAGCTCGGGCGCGCCCTCGATCAGGTCGACCACGCACGCGGTCAGCTCCGCCGCGCGTCGCCGCCTGCCGGGCCTCGCGCCGCCGGGCGAGCCGCCCGGTCAGCCACGGCACGAGCGTCGCCGGCGAGCAGCAGCGCGGCGAGCAGGATCAGGCCGGCGGCCGGGAAGCATCCACCACACGAGCGTCACGGTCGCCGCGCCGACGACCGAGGGCGATCGCGAACGGCGGCAGCACCCGCAGCAGCAGGTCCTGCAGCGAGTCGACGTCGTGGACCAGGCGCGCGAGCAGATCGCCGCCGCGGAACGCCGGCAGGCCGAGCGGGGCGAGCCGCTCGAGGCGTTCGTAGACGTCGACCCGCAGGCTCGGCCAGCACGCGGAAGGCCGCGTCGTGGCCGACGAGCCGCTCGCCGTAGCGGCACAGGCCTCGCGACAGCGCGAAGAACTGGACGCGCGACGATCGCCGATCGCGACGCGCCGACTCCTGCGGGCGCTGCGCCGACGCGCGAGATCAGCCACGCCGAGGTGGCGATCAGGCCGATCGCGGCGCGCGACCGCCCCGGCGCCGAGCAGCGTCGCGAGCGCCAGGCGTCCGCTCGCCGGCGGGGCGAGCGATCGCAAGCGTGCGCGCGAGCGGTGCCTCGGTGCCGTCGTGCTCCTCGGCTGCGTGCGGTCCTCGCGACGGCTGCCGCGGCCGTCACGCCGCCACCGCGGCGCGGTCGAGCGAGAGCACGCGGTCGGCGAGCGCGATCAGCGCCGGCCGGTGCGCGACGAGGACCGCCGTGCGACCCGCGCGCGAGCTCGCGCGATGGCGCTGCAGCACGACCTCCTCGGTCTGCGCCGTCGAGGTTGGCCGTCGGCTCGTCGAGCAGCAGCAGGGGCGCGTCGCGCAGGAACGCGCGCGCCAGCGCGACCCGCTGGCGCTCGCCGGCGGAGAGCCCGGCGCCGCGCTCGCCGAGACCGTGTCGAGGCCCAGCGGGCAGGCGAGCGACCACGTCGAGTGAGTCCAGCAGCGGCGACCGCCGCCCACACCTCCTCGTGCGAGGCGTCGGGACGACCGAGGCGGACGTTCTCGCCGATCGAGGCGGCGAACAGGTGCGGGCGCTGCGGCACCCAGGCGAGGCGCGCGCGCCAGGCGTCCTGGTCGAGCTCGGCGAGCTCGACGCCGCCGATGCGCACCGATCCGCGGTCGGCTGCCACCAGGCCGAGCAGGACGCCGAGCAGCGTCGACTTCCCGCAGCCGCTCGGACCGGTCACGGCGAGCACCTCTCCCGGCGCCACGGCGAGCGAGAGGCCAGCGAGGACCGGCTCCTCGCGCCCGGCGCGAATGACCGTGAGATCCTCGACGGCCAGCGCGCTCTCGGCCGGATCGGGCACGTCGGTGCGCGCGCCGCGAAACGGCAACGGTCGCTCGAGCAGCGCGAACACCTGCTCGGCTGCGCTCATCCCCTCGACGCTCGCGTGGTAGTTGGCGCCGAGCAGCCGCAGCGGCAGATAGGCCTCGGGCGCCAGCACCAGGACGAACAGGGCCGTGCGCAGGTCGAGCTGCCCGCCCATCAGCCGCAGGCCGACCTCGACCGCGACGAGCGCGACCGAGAGGGTCGCCACCAGCTCGAGGATCAGCGACGAGAGGAAGGAGACCCGCAAGGTCGCCAGCGCAGCGCGCCGGTAGCGCTCGGTGATCGCGCCAACCGCGCCGATCTGGGCCTTCGCCCGCCCGAAGACCTTCAGCGTCGGCAGGCCCGCCACGGCATCCAGGAAATGGCCGCCGAGATGCTGAAGCAGGCGGAACTGCTCGTCCATCCGGTCTCGCGTGCTGGCCCCCACCAGTGCCATGAACAGCGGGATGAGCGGGACCGTGGCGGCGATGATGGCGGCCGAGACCCAGTCTTCATAGGCAACGACCGCGAGCACGGCGACCGGCACGATCAGCGCGAGGCATAGCTGCGGCAGATACAGCGAGAAGTAGCCGTCGAGCGCGTCGATCCCGCGGGTGGCGAGCGTCGTCAGGGCACCGGTACGCTCGCGTGGCAGGCCGTCCTGGCCGATCGCCGCGGCCCGCCTCAACAGGGCGCCCCGCAGCTGGGACTTCGCCTGCGCCGAGGATCGGCTTGCCGCCAGCTGGGTCAGCCAGGCGAGTGCGGCGCGGGCGAGCACCACGCAGAGCAGCGCCGCGAGGGCGCCCTGGAGCGCGGCGAGGCCGTCGCCGCCCGCGAACGCGGCGCTGATGACGTCTGCCAGCAGCCACGCCTGGGCGATGACCAGCAGGGCGCCGGAGGCGCCGATCACGACCGTGGCGGCGATGAACGACCGCGTCGCGGGAGCGTGTCTCAGCAGTCTCGGGTCATATGCCCCTCGGCCCACGCCCATAGTGCAGCGCAGCCCCGCGCCCAGTTCATCCCCCGGTGCAGGTGATAGTCCGGCGAGCGAGTGCGGGCCGATTTGGCCGAGCAGCAGGACGCGCATCACCCGTTCGGAGGGATGACGCCGGGTCTGCGCTGCGCTTGAATCGAGCGAGATGAGACGTGCAAGCTCCTCGAGTGCGTGATGGGGTGGTGTCTGCCATCGTGGTGATTGGCCTGCTCGCGATGATCGCCTTGGCGCTGGGGCTGCTCTGCATCCTGCTGTTCGTCATCGCTCGCGCTCTCTGGCACCACGCTTTCGACCGACGGGACGCAGCCGCCGGCGGCGAAGCCCCGGACTCCGCCGCGGCGATGCCAGACCCCGACGGCCCCGCGTGGTGGGCAGAGTTCGAGCGTGGCTTCGCCGCCCACGTCGCCAAGCAGAGGTCCAACCGCTTCGGGCGCCGCGCGGGCTGAACCAGGCGAGCGTCGGCGCGTCGGTACTTCCCCGCAGGATCAGGACCCGCTGACACGGATGCGGGCGCCACGATCGCCAGGCATGCTCGCGCCATGTCTGCGGCGTCTCATGCGGCTCGTATGCGGCTCGCAAATTCCGCGATAAGGTTCCTGACGAGCGAGCATGGCCGGTTGCCATCGGGGGTGGGATGCTCCGTGGGGCCGCTCGCGCCATGGGCACGTCGACGGACGGTAGAGCCGCCGTACGGGTTCGGCAGTTGATCGGGAGGCCCCGTGCGGGACGTCAGGCTCAACGTCGGAACGGCAGATCTGCCCATCGGCAGTGCGCTCGGCGCGGGATCGATCGGGCGCCTGCGCCAGGCAGCGGCGCGTGTCGGGCCCTGGGGGCTTGGCTTGGCGGCAGGGGCGCTGGCCGCATGGATCGGCTACCTCGTGGGGGCCGACCTGCGTGGGACCTCCAACGGCGAGGCGGCGCTCGTGTGGACAGCGATCACGGTGTCGGGCGTCACGCTGGCCCTCTACGCGCGGGAGGATCGGCAGCGCGAGCCGCTGCGCGGCTTGGCCATCGCCCTCTGCCTGCTCGCCGTGCTGGGGCTGCTGCAGGCCTCGCGCGACGCATTCGCGTTCAGCCTCGGGTGGTTGCTGGCCGGACTTGCCGTGCCACTGGTCTGCTACGCGATGCTCACCGCCGCCACGGGGCGCATGCGCCCCGGAGGCGAGCGACGGCTCATCATCGGCGGCTCGATCGTGGTGGCGGCATGCTGGGGCACACTTGCGCTGACCTCCCGCCAACCGGCGTTGATCGCGCCGTTGATCCGCTGTTCGCCCGGCTGCCCCCGCAACGTCTTCTTCCTCGGCTCGCTCTCCCACCCGGCCGGCAGCGCGCTGCAGGCCGCGCTGCGCATCGCTTGGCTCGGCCTGGCGTTCGCAGCGGCCGCATCCCTGTGTCTGCGCTGGCGGGCCGCGGGCGCGGCCGAACGCCGCCGCGCCGGCCCGATGCTGGTGCCCGCGATTCTCTTCGCGCTCGCCCTCTGCGTGGCTCTCCCGCTCCAGGCCGCCGGCGCGAGCATGGGCGCTCCGCTCGGCTGGATCACGCTGTTGGCCGCCACGACGCTCCCGCTAGCGATGTTGCTGGGGCTCACGTCGAAGCGGCTGTTCATGGGCGAGGCGCTGGAGGAGTTCGTGAACGGCCTGGGCGACAGCGACCCGGCAGAGGTGCATACGTTGATGGCCGAGGCGCTCCACGATCCTTCGCTGCGGATCGGCTATGCCCGGCCGACGATAGGAACCTACGTGGACTCCTCCGGTGCGCGGGTCGAGCTGCCGCCGGCGGCCGCCGACCTCGCGGTAACTCCGGTCGAGCGAGACAGTCACACCGCCGCCGTAGTCATTCACGATGGGGCAGCGGCGGATGCCGACGAGAAGCGCTTCATCCGCGCCGCAGGCACGGCGGCGCTGATCTCCTTCGAGAACAGCCGGCTCGACGCAGACCTCTCGGCGACGGTCGTAGAGCTCGCCGCCTCGCGCAGGCGCCTGGTCGAGTCGGCGAACGCCGTGCGGCGACAGATCGAGCGCGACCTGCACGACGGGATCCAGCAGCACATCGTGGGCATGCGTGTGAAGCTCGAGATCGCCCGCGGAGCGATCGGCGACGCGCCGCAGCAGGGCCAGCAGATGCTCGCGGAGATCGGCCGGCAGATGGACGATGCCCTCGAAGAGCTCCGCTCCATCGCTCAGGGCGTCTACCCGCCGCTGCTCGCCGAATATGGCATCGGCGAGGCCCTGAAGTCCGCCGGCCGGCGCTCGCCCTGCCCGGTGTCGGTGCACGCAAGCGGCCTCGGACGCTACCTGCCGGATGTGGAGAGCGCCGTGTACTTCTGCTGCCTGGAGGCGCTGCAGAATGTCACCAAGCACGCTGGCGGCGAGGCCGCCGTGACGGTGCGCCTATGGGAGGACGGGCCGCTGCTGCGCTTCGAGGCCCGCGACTCGGGCGCAGGATTCACTCCCGCGACCGTCACGCTGGGCAACGGCTTGATCAACATGCGTGACCGCGTCGACGCGGTCGGCGGAAGCGTGAACGTCTACTCGAGCGTGGGCCACGGCACGATCGTCAGCGGCTGTGTGCCGATCGCCGATCCGCCTGCGGAGCGCAACACGGTAGCCGGCGAGGGGACGTCTGGCCCTGGAGGGGGGAGATGACGCCACTTCAGGCGCACGCGAGCACGTCCAGAGGAGCGCCGGCGAGGAGCCAGGCCGAGTGGCCGCAGCTGTTCTCGGCCGCCTTCACGCAGTCGCGCAACGCGATGGTGCTGCTCGACGAGCGCCGCCTGCTGGTCGACGCCAACGGCGCCTACCTGAGACTGATGGGCTACCGGCGCGAGCAGATCGTGAACCGGCCCTTCTATGACTTCGTCGCCGGCGGGCCGCTGGCGACGACCGCCGAATGGCAGGCAAGTCTCGAGGCGGGCCGCTTCACCGGCGAGGCGGAACTCCTGCCGGCCGACGGCAGCAGGATCGCGGTGCAGTGGGCAGCCACCACCGAGGTGGTAACCGGTCGCCGCCTCGTGCTGTTCGTGGCGCTCAGCACCTCCCGCTGGGGACGGCGCTTCCGCCGTGAGGAGACCCCGCGGCACGAACTGGGAACGCTGTCGCGACGCGAGCGCGAGATAGTGGCGCTCGTGGCACTCGGCAACACCGGTCCGGAGATCGCCGATGAGCTGCGCATCTCCCACGACACGGTCCGCACGCATGCCCGCAACGCGATGACGAAGGTCGGGGCGCGCTCGCGCGCCCATCTCGTCGCCAAGGCCCTCGGCGAAGGCCTGATATTTGACTGAAGGCTGACCGAAAGCCGCAGATCGCACAACCGCGGTATCGACATGGCGGCATCCAGCGGCGAACATATCTCGCGTGAGCCCGCCGAGTGTCTCCTCTCGCCCATCGAACACGCAGCAGGATCGCTCGTGCCTGTGCCTTGCGGTTCAGACCTCGAGCCTCCGCCAGGCGGTGAACATCACTGCCGAACTCCGCACGGTGAGCGCGACTCCGGCGCGGGTGCAGCCCGCGCCCGCGCACCCGGGCCGGCGGGAGTGGATCGTGACGCTCACAACACCACCCATGCCGCTGACGCTGGCGCTGATCCAGTCCTGGGAGGGGGAGATGCTCGCGGTGGAGCAGCGCCGGCCCGGCTGTCGCTTCCTCGGTTGGAGGACGTGCCGGGCGCCCCAGACGTCGATCGGGTCAGTCGTGGGGACACCCGGTCACGATGCCGCGGGCTTCGCCCAGCGGCAGACGCAGCGCGAGCTGGTTGTCGCCTCGCTGCTGCGACGCCCGGCCGGCGAACGAAGAGGGATCGTTCACGGCCAGGCTGTGCCACGGTGACCTCCCCCGCTCCTGGCGTGGGGTGGGTCACTGTGGAAGCTGCCGGCGGAGTCTCGCGCAGCCCGGAGGCTTCATCTGGTTCGGAGGATGCTTTCTGCCGACGATCGCGTCGTAATGGAGCGACGGGCTGCGCCCGCACCCGGCGTGCCCGCCGAGATCGAGGTGAGAGTCGTGGCATATGCCCGGCAGTGCACGCTGTCAACTGCTGATAGGACTCCTGGCATGGAGCCCAACGAGCCGATCCGCGTCGTCGCAGCCGACGACTCCTTCCTGATCCGCGAGAGCCTCACCGTGATGCTCGCGTCAGAGCCGGGCATCGAGTTGGTCGAGGTGTGCTCGGATGGGAAGGAGCTCGAGGCCGCGATCACCGCCCAGCACCCCGCCGTCGTGATCGTCGACATCCGCATGCCACCCTCGAGGAGCGATGAGGGCATCCGGATCGCCAGGCGACTGCGCGAAACCGATCCCGAGGTCGGCGTGCTCGTCCTCAGCCAGTATGCCGAGGCCGCCTATGCGCTCGCCCTGCTGGAGTCGGGCTCGGGCCGGCGCGCCTACATGCTCAAGGAGCGCATCCGCGACAAGCCGGAACTGGTCCGGGCCATCAGGACGGTCGCCGCCGGCGGCTCGGTCATCGACCCGCAGGTCGTCGACGTGCTGATCGAGGCGCGCTCACGGGTGGCCCGCTCGCCGCTTGCGGAACTCACGCCAAGAGAGCGCCAGCTGCTCGGCGAGATCGCCGAAGGCAAGAGCAACGCGGCGATCGCCGAGTCGCTCGTGCTGACCAAGCGGGCCGTCGAGAAGCACATCAACTCGATCTTCTCCAAGCTCGGACTGCCCGAGGCGCAGGACGTCAGCCGGCGCGTCAAGGCCGCGCTGGTCTACCTCTCCGAGGAGTCCAACTGATGCCGGCACCGACCCGCGGCACCCGCTGAGCGAGCGGCGGGACGGAGCCCGATACAGACAAATGGGCCGCGATGACACACCGGGCTTGCAACGGACCAGCCGGGCGCAGCCAGACGCCGCTCGCGACGTCCAGGTGATGATCGTCGACGACCAGCAGGTCTTCCGCGACGCCCTGGGCGCGCTCGTCCACGCGACACCCGGCTTCAACCTCGTCGGTGAGGCGAGCTGCGGCGAGGACGCCCTCGACAAGGTCGAGATCCTGCGCCCGGAGTTCGTGCTGATCGATCTGCGCATGCCTGGCATCGGCGGCGTGGAGACGGCCCGGCTCCTGCGCGCGCACCACCCCGAGCTCGCCCTGCTGCTCGTCTCCGCGCAGCCTCAACAGGAGGCCTGGCCCACGGCTTGCGAGGAGCTGGCATTGCCGGTCGCGGCCAAGGCCGACCTGTGCCCGGGAGTGCTGCGCGAGATGTGGGAGCGGCGCGGCGAGAGCGCGGGGTGAGAGCGCGGGGTGAGTGCTCGGCTGCGCGTGCACGGCGCCCTCGGCCGCATGGCTGGTCTGCTCGGCGCCGCCCGACACGTCAGCGCCCCCCGAGAACAATCCCCTTCTCGCTCGCGAACTCCTCGTCGGTGAGCGCGCCTCGCTCGTGGAGGGCCGTCAGCCGTTCGAGGGCCTCCAGGCGTGTGTCACCGCCGGCTCTGCCGTCCGGCCGTGCGGCGCCGGGCGGGGGCCGCTCATGAGCACCGCGGCGCGCACGCATATCATGGATCCGCTCCCGCACGGCGGCCATCGCCTCGCCCGCCTGGGCGTCGGGAAACTCCGCGGCCGTCTGGCGACGGATGAGCCGCACACCGAGCGCTACGAGCACCGCGATGCCCAGGACCGGGAGCGCCTGACGGCTGGCCGGGGTCGGACCCCAGAGCACGATCAGCAACAGGACCGCCTCCGCGACCGCGTAGGAGCCGACTGCATGCTCGCGCAGCAGCGGCGCAAGAGCAGCGCGAATGAATCTCGCCGGGCGCGTCGATCCTGCCAGCCACGCCGCTGCGACGAACACCAGGCCGTAGACGATCATCGCGAGCGCGAGGTCGTAGAGCAGCGAGGTGCCGATCGACCACACGGCATGCGCTGCGGGCCTGTTCGCGGGAATGGCGACGAGGCCGTTTACGATCTGATCTCCGGCCACGCGGCGCGCCACCACCAACAGCAGGCCGATGCCGAAGATGCACCACCCCGTCGTTCGCAGCGCGACCCGGCGCCAGCCCTCCGCCAGCCAGACGCCGAGCGCGAACAGCAGAATGCTGATGAGCGGCAGCACGATTGCCAGGCCGCGGATCGCCGTGGCGATGTCCTGGGCGGTGCGCAGCTCGTTCGAGCGCATGATCACGAGCTGACCGCTGGTGGGCGGCAGGGTCACGCCAAGCTTCTGCTCGACCGTGCCGCGGGCGGTGGCCCCGGCCGTGCCCTGGAGCTTTGCCTGCGCGGCCGCGACCTGCTTTTCGATGCCCAGCTGGTTGCCAAGCTGCGCGACCAATTCGTGGAGGTCGAGGGTGACGACGCCGCGATTGGTCGAAACGGCCCGGCTGCCGCCGTCCAGGATCCGCAGGAGCTCTTTGTGCGCGCTGCGATTGGCCCGGCGCCAGGCTTCCTGGACCTGTGTGGTCGCCAGCAGTTCGGGGACCACGCGATCGGCGAGGGCTCGCAGACCAGCGGCGGCCGGCCCGGCGAGCCCTTGCACTTCCGTGGGCAGCGCCGACCTGATGTCGCCCTCCACGTCGACCGACGTGTAGAGCTGGCTGACCAGGTAGGTGCTGAGCGCACCCTCGATCTGCGGGTCGGCGATCAGTTCGCTGCTCGTCTTGGTCCAGTCTTCGGTGTTCAGCGCCTGACGATTCACCCACACCGAGAAGCAGGCAAAGAACCCGATGAGCACACCCGCGGCAAACAGGCACGTGACCAGAACGCGGTGGCGACGGGGTGCGACCGCCACTTCAGATGAGCTCATGTCGGCGCAATCATCCCGCAACGCGGCGATCCCCGCAATCATCCCATTCGAGCGATGCGCGCCGCCGGGTAGCTCCTAGTCTCGCTCGGAGGTGACGATCCGAGCGCCGGATCGGCGTTCACCGAGAACAGCGAGAGAAGGAGGCGGCCCCATGAGCACCGGATACCCGAGCCAATCGTCCGGCGAATCGGCGGACTACGAGTACGAACACGGATACGGGTGGGTCATATTCGCCGGGATCATGATCATGATCGCAGGCACGTTGAACTTCATCTACGGGATCGCCGCGATCTCGGAATCGAACTTCTACGTGGCCAACACGCATTTCGTGCTCAGCAGCCTCAGCACCTGGGGATGGGTCATCATGCTGCTCGGGATCCTGCAGTTCTGCGCAGCGCTAGGGATCTGGGCTCAGCAGGAATGGGCTCGCTGGTTCGGCGTTGCCGTGGCGGGGATCAACTCGATCATCCAGCTGATCTTCCTTCCCGCATATCCGTTCCTCGCCCTGTCGATCTTCACGCTCGACATCCTCGTCATCTACGGACTGGTCGCCTACGGCGGCCGCCCGCAGCGAGCCTGATCTGCCTCCGGGCCCGGCGATCGGTCACGATGACGCGCGGGAGCCCGGCCGCGCACGACTGATGTTTCCAACGATCAGCGAGACGACAGTCACCAGGTATATCTGCCCGAGCAGCGCCTCTGACACCGACAGCGTGTGCCCGAGGTTGCTGCGCGCGGTCAGGTCTCCGTAGCCGACGGTCGTCATCGTGGTGAAGCTGTAATAGAGACAGCGCGCGACGGTCGCCGGCTCGCCACTGACGAAGAACGGGCTGCCTCCCAGATTTTCGACCGAACCGTACACGTACGCGAAGAACATGCCGAGCAGGAGGTACACGCAGAGCACGCCCAGGACCGCCTGGACCGTGACGGCCTGCCTGGCACGCAGGCTGCGCAGCACTCCGATCACGATCGCAGGGGGAGCGAGCACCACGAGCAAGGCATTTGCCAGCCGCGTCGCCGCACCGTCGATGATGCCGTTGACGCTCTGCGCGACGCTCAGCGCGACCACTGCGACCACGAGCACAACGGCCGCCCGCATCAACCTGGGCTCGAGCTCGGCCACCCACAGCGCCAGCAGCAGCGTGGAGCCCAGCATGATCGCGACGATCACCTGCCCCAACCGGCCAGGTTCGGAGATGCCCTGGATCGAGAACACGATCACGAGTGCGAGGAGGAGCAGCCCAAAGCGCTGCCTTTCGCTCTGCAGGAACGCCGCAACTCGCCCGACGGCACTCATGTCGCACCCCGCCCTTCGAGCGGCTCACGCGCCTGCGGATCTTCGCCCTCGGACACCGACGACGCTTCGGCTGCAGCGGTGACCTCCTCCTGCGAGGGTCGCAGCGAGCTCTCGCGGGATCTCGGCTCGGCCTGCAGATGGGCGCGCCAGCCGGCGAGCGTGTCGCGCACGCTCTCGGCACCGATCAGCGGCTCGCGCGGCGCGGGGAGCATGGCCGGATAGAGCAGAAACGGCCGCGTCTGCGGGCCGCCGAGCCCGCCGTGGAAGGAGATCAGCTCCTCGAACGCGCAGCCTTCCTCCAATTCGGGATCGTAGAAGCTGCCTACCATGATGTCGGCCGTGTGCTTGAAGCCGTCCGTGCGCAGCAGGTGCTGTGCGGCGGTGGGCGAGAAGAGCGCGAGCGGGTCCTCCCCCTGGACCTCTCCGGTGGTGAGACTTCGCTGACCGTCGCGGCCGAGCACCAGCGGGCCGTCGCGTTGCGAGCGCACGAGCAGCCAGCCGATGTGCTCGTGCTCGCGCAGCGCGGGGATCAAGCGCGGGTGACGCTCCTGCAGCTCCTCGAGAGCGAGCCGGTGCGGCTCCTCCATGAGGTAGACGAGCCCGAGGTTCCCGGAGCCGAGGACGATCGCGTCGCGATCGCCCGCCTCACCCCCCTCCCGGCCAACATCGCCTCCCGCACGGCCGGTGGCTTCGCCGATGGCCTGTCCGACGACCCCCTCGTCTTGATCTCCGGCGTCCATGGCGAGCACGCGGCCGCGCCCGATCGAGCGCTCCACCAGCTCATCCAGCCCGTAGCCGTTTCGCTGCTTGAAGGTCGCCCCCTGGGTCTGGCCGTGGTCTGAGAGCACGACCAGCTCGTAGGGGCGCGGGGCGAACCTGCGGGCGCGGGCGATGCGACCGAACTGGCGGTCGAGCTTGCGTAGCGCCTCCAGTGTGTCGGCGCGCTCCAGTCCGGAGTGGTGCGCGACCTCGTCGTAGCTCGAGAACGTCGCGTAGACCGCCGGACGGCCCCTCATCATGTCCGAGATCACGGCATGGACGATCAGTTCGGGCAGGAGCACGCACATCACCGCGCGCAGGAACGGGTACTTGCCGCCGCGGTGTCCGCGCGGATGCACGTCGCGCCGACGCTGCTGGGCCGCAGCCGTGAGCTCGATCGCCACCTCCCAGAAGTACAGCACCAGGCAGCGGGTGACGTTGTAGCCGTTGGCCATGAACGCGCGGTAGCCGGGGTTGGCTTTGATCTCGGCCGAGCTGCGGCTCACGGTGAGGATCTGCTCGTCGGCTTCGCCCGAGAGGAGGTTGCCACGACTCGTGCCGCCTCCTCTCAGCAGCCCGCGCCCGCTGCTGTGGCGCCGCTCGATCTCGGCGCAGTCGCTCGGACTGGAGCAGCTCATCACCGCGCGGCGCTCCTTCTCGACCCAGCGGAACGCCGGTATGTCCTCGTTTGAGCCCAGCAGGATGCCCGCCTGGCTGGCGCCGGTCTGCGAGGAGAGGTCCGTCTCCCACTCGATCAGGTGGTGCGATCCCTCGCGCAGCCAGCGCGCCATGTGCGGCGCGCTGCCGTCCTGCATCGCCCTGCGCAGGATCGGCAGTCCCAGCCCGTCGATCTCCAGGAACAGGATGCCGGGGACGGAGGTCGTGTCCTGCGCGCCCTGACGGCGAGCGACGCGCCTCGTGACGCGCAACGAGTACTCATCATCGTCGTCGCGGCCGAGGATGACCCCGAGCACCACCGCTACGGCTGCCGTGATCAGTGCGGTGAGCAGCGCCTGGTCGAGGCCCGAGACGCTGATCAGGTCTTCGGCGACGTTGGCGACCAGCTCGATGATCAGCGCGTCCAGCGCGAGCAGCAGCAGAAAGCCGGTCACGACCGTCGCGGGCAGCCGCAGCGCCGCGAGCGCCGGGGGGAGCACGGCGTTCATCACGCCGATCGCGCCCGCCGCCACGACCGCGCCCGCGAAGCTTCTGATCGTTACGCCCGGGAGGACGGCCGCTGCAAACACCAGCGCCAGCGCGGAGATCAGCCACGAGACGAGCAGGCGCCATGGGCGCAGCCGCAGCGCCTCGGGCCGCCAGGCCGTTGGATCGGGTTGCTCGGTCATGCCCCGTCGAGGATCTCCCCCGCCGGCGCGCTTCGGGGGCTGTGGGTCTGCCGCTCCGTCATCCCGCTGTCCTCGGGGCAGGGGACGGCTGGGGTCCGTGCGGGAAGCGTGCGGAGCTCTCGCTTGGAGCCTCTCCGGTGTCCTCGGCGTGGTACTGCGCGAGCAGCCGCCTCTCCTCGTCCGCCTTCGGGAACTTGAGCTGGACGAGCGCCGCGCCGAGCAGGACGGCGATGATCCCGGCCAGGTAGGCCCATTTGTCGCCCTTCAGGAACGCGGTCTTCGCTCCTTCGATGATGTTGTGCTGGATCGAGGCGGGGTAGCGCTTCGCCGCATCGGCGGCGCTGGCGAAGGACTTCGTGAGTTCGCTTTCCACGCTGCTCGTGACCGTCTTGTTGCCGGACGCGGCGATCGCCGCTCCCGCGGCGGCTGCGTAGCCTGCCGTGAGGAGCGCGCCGAAGATGGACTGCAGGATCGCGCCGCCGAGATCGCGCTGCAGGTCGGCCGTACCGGAGGCCATGCCGACGCGCTTCACGGGGACGGAGCTCGTGAGCGAGTGGGAGGCCGGGGTGCCGGCGAGGCCCACGCCGATGCCCACGAACGCGTAGGCGAGCCCGACCTTCCAATAGGCGATGTCCTCCTTCCACAGCAGCAGCATTGTCAGAAAGCCGAGCAGCACGAACACGTAGCCGAAGAGCAGCGTCGATCGGGCTCCGTTCTTCTCGACGAGTTTGGCCGAGCGCGGCGCCGCGAGGACCATGCACGCGGCCGCGGGCAGGATCGCGAGGCCGGAGTCGACCGTCGAGTATCCGAGCACGTTCTGCAGGAACTGCTGCCCGATGTACATCGCGCCCATCAGCGAGCCGAACACGATGATCCCCGCGAGGGCGGCGACCCAGAAGGTGGGGCGGGCCGCCGAGTGCAGGTCATAGAGGGGGTTGCGCGCGCGGCGCTGCCTCAGGTAGAAGGCGATCAGCGCTGCGGCCGCGACGAGGAACAGCCCGAGGACGAGCGTGCCCTTGTTCGGCACGGGCGCGAAGTTGATGCCGAGGATCAGAGCGCCCACCATCACGATCGAGAGCACGCCGCCGGGATTGTCGACGGGGTCGGTCGTCTCGTTGACATGGGCCGGAACCAGCTTGAGTGCCATCACGAGCGCGATGACCGCGAGCGGCAGCGTGAGCAGGAACACCGATCCCCACCAGAAGTGCTCGAGCAGGATGCCCGCGCACAGCGGGCCGAGCGAGGAGATCGCGCCTCCCGTGGCCGCCCACAGCGCGATTGATCGCGTGCGCGCCGCCCCGGTCCAGAGGGCGGTGATCAGCGCCAGCGTCGTCGGATAGGCCATGCCGGCCGCCAGTCCGCCGAGGACCCGCGCGCCGAACAGGACGCCGGTCGACGGTGCCCACGCTGCCAGGCAGTCGGCCGGCACCGTGAGGCACATGCCGATGATGAGCAGCATCTTGCGCCCGTAACGGTCGCCCAGCGCGCCGAAATACAGCACAGACGCAGCCAGGCCGAGCGAGTAGCCGACCGCGATCAGGTTTAGCGCCGTCTGCGACGCGTCGAACGCTTTCCCGATCGACGGAAGCGCGACGTTGGCGACGGCGAGGCCCAGGTTGGCGACGGCCGCGACGGCGATCAGCGAAGCGAGCACCCAGCCCGCGTTGGCCGGCGAGGTTCCCGAATGCGAGGCGCTCCCCTGCAGCGATTGCGCGCTATCCGCTGACACGTGCCTTCACCCTCGGGGGGCCCCCATGTGCCTCGCGGGTCTGGGCAATGCGTGACGCGCCGCGGTTGCGGAGGTGAGCGATCACCGCGGCAGATCATACGGCCGACGTCAACCGCCGTCACTGCCTGCGCCGCACCGCCACAGCCGCGATGCCGCGGCGCACAGCGGTCGGCCGCTCGATGCTTCTCGACCCGCTAGGACGCCGCGCGCGACACCAGCGCGGTGCCGGTGGACCTCGCCCCCGCGAGGTCGGGCCCGCCCACGCCGAAGGCCGAGCTGAGCTGTGCCGTCAGCTCCTCGGCGGGCAGGGGCCGGGAGATGAAGTAGCCCTGTCCGGTCTCGCAGCCGAGGGCGGCGAGGTGCGTGAGCACGGCTTCGCTCTCGATGCCCTCGGCGACGAGCGTCAACTCGAGGTTGCGCGCGAGATCGATCGTCGAGCGTACGATCGCCTCGGCACGCGCGTCGTCGAGGATGTCGGTGATGAACGACCGGTCGATCTTGATCTCGCTCGCGGGCAGCGCGGCGAGGTATTCGATCGAGGCGTTGCCGGTGCCGAAGTCGTCGACCGACACGCCGACGCCGCCCGCGCGCAGGCGCTCCAACACGTGGACGGCCCTGTCGGGATCGACCATCGCCGCACTCTCGGTGATCTCCACGGTGAGCCGATCGGGCGGGATGGCGTGCCGCTCGAGCAGCTCCGCGACCTGGCTCGGGAGCTCCGGATCGAGCAGGTTGCGCGCGGACAGGTTGACCGACATCTCGAGCGTCATGCCGAGCCTGCGCCACGTGACCATCTGGCGCAGCGCCTTGTCGATCAGGTAGAGCGTCACAGGGCCCACCAGCGCCGTCTGCTCGATCAGCGGGATGAACTTCATCGGCGCCAGCAGGCCGTGCTCCGGATGGCACCAGCGCAGAAGCGCCTCCACGCCCGTGATGCGCTTCGTTCGCAGGTCCATCTTCGGCTGGTAGTGCACGATGAACTCTTCGCGCTCGAGCGCCCCGCGAACCTGGCCGAGCAGTATCAGCCGGGTGGCGTCGAAGCGGTCGCGCTCGGGCGAGTAGACCTCCACCCTGCTGCAGTGCGAACGTGCGCGGGCGAGCGCCGTGTCGGCATGCTGGAGAAGCACCTCCGGCGACTCGGCATGCGCGCCCATCACCGCGATCCCGATGCTGGCCTCGACGTTCAACGCGACGCCGTCGACCACCAAGGGCGACTCGAGGCTCGCCTGGACCGCCGCTGCGCTGGCCAGCGCGCCGGAGATGCCCTGTGCGCGCGGGCACAGCACGGCGTACTCATCACCGCCCAGTCGAGCCACGATCGTGCTGGGTCCGAGGTCGCTGCTCAGCCGCCGTCCGACCTCGCAGAGCACATGATCGCCGTGTGCGGTGCCGAGCGTGCTGTTGATCTCGGTGAAGTGCTCGAGATCGATCAGCAGCACGGCGACCGCGCCGCTGTGGTGCTCTTCCTGGCGCGCGGCCTCGGCGACACGCTCGATGAACCTCGTGCGATTGGGAAGCCCCGTCAGCTGGTCATGGCGGGCGAGGCGGTAGTTCTCCTGCGCCTGGCGGCGAAGCCTGCGTGAGGCTCTGGCGACGATGCGGTAGAGGATCGCCCACAGCAGTGCCAGCCCGACGGCGACGAGCAGCGCGATCGTTCGCTTGTCGTGCGCGATCGCGCTCGCGATCGGGCGGTAGCTCAGATAGATCTCAAACGCACCTTCGGGCGGGCCCGAAGCGGCAAACCGCAGCGGCACGTAGACCTCGACGAGCTGGCCGAGACCGACCTCGCTCGCCGTCTCGGTGTGCAGCGCGGGAGTGACGACCTCGGCATCGTTTGGCCTGTTCGCGAGGGCGTTGAGCAGGTCATCGCTCGGTGCCAGGGTGCGCCCGATGAGAGCGTGGTCGTCGGAGTAGATGACCTTGTAGTGCGCGTTCCAGATCTTGATCCGAGCCAGATCCCGCCTGACCGAGCGCCCGCTCAGCTGCTCGTCCAGCGCGCGCACGCCCGCCGGGGTGAGACCGGCGCGCAGCGTCTGTGGCGAGAGGTGGGGCTGAATGCCGACGTGCGCGATGATGCGCGCCGCTTCGCTCTCATCGGCGAGCGTGCGCGTGACCGTCTGTGCCTGTAGGACGCGCGCGAGGATGAAGCCCAGCGCCACGATCGGCACGAGGCTCAGAAGGGCAACCTGCCGCGTGAGGCTCAGACGGCCGCTCACGCTCGCATATGCACGGCGTAGGCGCATGCTGCTCTTTCGTCCAGCGGCGTGTCCAACTGGAATCCGCCAGGTCGAATCCGGACGAGAAGCTACGCAGCGGATGAGCTGCTCGCGGCGGCCCTCTTGGGCGCGAGCATCACGCCGCCCCAGCGATGAGCATCCGCCTATATTTGCGTCATGCAGGAGAGCTCGTGATCGTCCGTCCGCTCGGCAGCCACGGCCCGCTGGTCTCGGCAATCGGGCTGGGCTGCATGGGGATGTCGGGCATGTACGGGCCGGCGGATCGTGGCGAGAGCATCGCCACGATCGAGGCTGCGCTCGACGCCGGGATCAGCCTGCTCGACACCGGCGACTTCTACGGCATGGGCCACAACGAGCTGCTGATCGCCGAGGCGACCCGCGGGCGCGCGCGCGAGGACTACATGCTGAGCGTGAAGTTCGGTGCGCAGCGCGGCCCCGACGGCGCCTGGCTCGGATTCGACGCCAGCCCGCCCGCCGTCAAGACTGCGCTGGCGCACTCGCTGACGCGTCTCGGCGTCGAGTACATCGACGTCTATCGTCCCGCGCGCCTTGACCCCGACGTGCCGATCGAGGAGACGGTCGGCGCGATCGCGGAGCTCGTCGCGGCGGGCTACGTCCGCCACATCGGGCTTTCGGAGGTCGGCGCCGCGACGATACGCCGTGCGGTGGCGACGCACTCGATCTGCGACGTGCAGATCGAGTACTCCCTGATCTCGCGCGGCATCGAGGCGGCGATCCTGCCGGCGTGCCGCGAGACGGGTGTCGCGATCACCGCATACGGCGTGCTCAGCCGCGGCCTGATCAGCGGCCACTTCGCCGCCGAGCGCGAACTCGCCGCCAACGACTTTCGCGCCCACGCGCCGCGCTTCAGCGCCGCGAACCGGGCCGGCAACCTGGCTCTGGTCGAGGAGCTGCGTGCGCTGGCCGAGAGCAAGCGGAGCACGGTCGCACAGGTGGCGATCGCCTGGGTGCTGGCTCGCGGCGAGGACATCGTCGCGCTCGTCGGCGCCCGCACGCGCGCACAGCTGAGCGAGGCGCTTGGCGCGCTCGAGGTCGAGCTCAGCGCCGACGACATGGCCGCTCTCGAGCGCGCCATCCCAGCAGACGCGGCGCTCGGCCAACGCTACCCCGCCGCGCAGATGGCCACGCTCGACAGCGAGCGATAGCCCGTAGCCGGGCCCTGGAGCGAGCTGCCGGCGCGAGTCTGCCCGGGGCACCCGCGACGCACCCGCACCTCAGTCGATCTGGATCGGCTGGCCGCCGAGGGCGATGACGTCGCCCGCGTGCAGCGCCGCGCGTATCACCCGCCCCCCGTTGACCGACGTCCCATTCGTCGAGGCGAGGTCCTGGATCACCCATGCGCCGTCACGGAACGTGAGCCGAGCGTGCCGGCGCGAGACGCTCGGATCCTCGACGACGAGGTCGCATCTCGGGTCGCGACCGACCAACAGCTCCTCGCCCTCGGCCCAGTCGAGAGCGAGGAGCAGCGGAGCAGCAGCCGCTCCGCCGCGGCCCGTCAACGCCCGCGCCCTCTCGAACAGCGCAGAGAAAGCCCGCCGGACCCCTCCGCCGGGCCCCGAGCGGCCGCTGCGAAGCGTGAGATCGCCGACCAACCCCTGCTGGTCGATCAGGCGCCGACCAAAGAGCATGTCGAGCCGGTAGGAGTGCGTCTGCTCGCTGAGCAGACCCTCGGCGAATGCCGCATTCAGGATCCCCTCCAGGCGCCGGCGTGAGCCACCGTGTGTGAACACGAGGTCAGTATCTCGCGTTGGCGCTCGCGTGTCCACAAAGCGCCGGCGTCCCGATCAGAAGCGCCGGGGTTCCGATCAGAAGCGCCGGGGTCCCGATCAGAAGCGCCGGGGTCCCGATCAGACCTCCTGTGCGGCGCCCAGCGGGGCGCGCGTGATCGCGCTCGGGCTCGCCCGTTGTAGCCGATTTGCGAAGGCCCGGAAGGATGCGCGGCGGGCGGTGTCTTTGGGGGGGAGTAGCTCTTCTAGTGACCACTCCCCCTGATGAAAGGTACAGCATGGACGACTCGACGCAGGTCGCAATTGACACATCTCGCAGCGCGGCGGTCGCAGCGCCCGGCGAGGAGCCGGCGGGCACGACCCGCCGCTCGCTTCTGGCCACCGGTATGGCGGTGGGAGCGGGAGTAGGGCTCGCAAAGCTGGGGAGGGTCTCCTCGGCGCTGGCCGGGGGCACGAGCTCGGCGCTGGCCAGCGGCGACGCCGCGATTCTGCGCTTTCTTGCCGCGGCGGAGCTCCTGGAGGCAGATCTCTGGCAGCAGTACAACGAGCTCGCCGGCATCCAGGACAGCGAGGTCCCGGGCGGCAGTGGCAGCGCTCCCTACGTTCACGCCTTGAAGAAGCTCGACTCGGACATGCCGCAGTACATCCACGACAACACCGACGACGAGATCTCGCACGCCGCGTTCCTCAACGCCTATCTGGCATCGCGCGGCGCAGAAGAAGTGAACCTCGACAGGTTCCGGACACTGCCCAGCAGTGAAGCAAGCGGCGCGCAGCAGATCGGGCGACTGACCAACCTGATGGAACTGACGGTCGACACGAGTTGGTGGACCCGCTACCGCAGCAGCACCGAAAATCCGGACCTCGGAGGCAGCTTTCCGCCCGCCGTGCCGGGACTGGCGAAAGGGAAATTCCCTGCGATCCCGCGCGACAACGGCGACCTCAAACCGAAAGACCACATCCAGGCGATCGCGAACACGGCCGGGTTTCACTTCTGCACGATCGAGCAGGGCGGCACCAGCCTCTACCCCTCGCTCGCTCAGCGGGTGACCGATCCCGAGGTCCTTCGCGTACTGCTGAGCATCGGCCCGACCGAGGCGATGCACTTTCAGACCTGGCACGACAAGGCGGGCAACGCTCCGGCGCTGACCGACCCCACGAACGGGCTGGTGTTCCCCAACCTCAACGAAGCGCCGTTCGGCGGCGAGGAGTTCAAAACAAACCTGATCATGCCCGAGCCCACGGTCTTCCTCAAGAAGTCGTTCCCGGCAGTGTCGATCGTGCGGCCGACCAAGACGCAGGGCGCGGCGATGGGCGCGGTCAAGGCGCTGACGGCCGACGGGCTGTTCATCGGTCACTCCCAGGAATTCTTCGAAGCGCTGAAGGAACTGGCGAGCGCAGCGGACGCCGCCGTCGCGGAAGCCTAGGCGGTCGATTCCCAGACCAATCGAACGGAGACGCTGACAAGATGGGCCTCGACAATCCGATACATATCCTCTTCCTGCTGATCCTGCTGCTGGTCGTGTTCGGCGCCAAGCGCCTTCCCGAGATGGGGCGCTCGCTCGGCGGCGGGATGCGGGGCTTCAAGGAGTCACTCAGCGGCGAGACCACCCAAGCCGAGCTCGATCGGCCCGCGCACGCCGGCGACCCGAGAACCGGCGAGCGCGTTCACGCCGCCACCGGCATGGATGAGCCCCGAGTCTGAGCACTGGGAGGTCCGGGAACCCGTCGCGGAGCCGGCGTCGGGGGCCCGCTGGATCGGCCTTCATTCGGCGGCGCTCGTACATTCGTCCAGAAGAAGGCGCTCGCGGGGGGTCTCCCTTCCCTTCACCGGCCCCGATCTCCACACTCGGCACTCGATCAACCAGTCTGAACGGGCAAACCCGTCGCGAGGCGGGGTCGCAAAGTCAGGGGTCTCGCCGAGATAGCTCGACTGCCAGCGCTACGCATGGAGGGCTATCGTGATGCCGTCGCACTCAGGTCTGTCGGCCCGCACCGCTGACAGCGGACAACGACTCGAGGCCCGAGGGCGGGGTCCTCTGGCGAAGCGCTCGAGGGAGAGCGACGGCTTCTCCCTGATCGAGCTTCTGGTCGTGATCCTGATCATCGGCATCCTCGCCGCGATCGTCGTGCCGTCGTTCCTGAGCTCCACCACGAAGGCGACCGACGCCCAAGCCAAGGAACTCGCCCGCACGGCCGAGACGACGGCCGAGGAGATCGGGGTCGCAAACGACGGCAGCTACCAGAAGGTGACCCTCGAAGAACTCAAGGCACAGGAGCCGACCATCGAAACGAGCCCGCTCAACGGGCGCGCCTACGTGAGCAGGGCGACACACGGCGAAAGCGAATACTCGGTAACGGCCACGGCGACCGACGGGGACGAATTGACGATCGCCAGGGACGCGAGCGGAACGATCAGGCGGACGTGTGCCAGCCCGACCCTGAAAAGCGGCTGCGCGGGCGGGGAAGCCTCTAACTGGTAGCCGGGCCGGGGAGCCGGGCCGGGGAGCGCAGCGCTCGGGCGCGCGCATTGCCGAGTAGTCCAAGCGGGCGTCGCGCCGTTCAGATGTCTCGCGCCTGTGGCCGAGGAGGAACCGACGCCCCCGCCGGGGGCCCGGCACAAGGAGCGGACGAGCATGGGGTCAAGAGCGCGACAGCGGGAGGCGATCGGACGGAGCGCTTTCGGGCTGCTCGCCGCATGCGTCCTGGTCCTGGGACTGTGCTCCCCCGCGTCCGGCCTTCCGTCTCGCTCGGCCAATCGCGCTCAGCGCCTGTGCTCGGCTCCGCACCCGGGAACCGCCGCGTGCATGGGGATGAGAATCATCTCCAAGGCCCTCACCAAAGCGGACCTGCAGGCCAACGCCCGGCGCCAGAGTGAAGAAGCCTCCGAGGGAGCAACACCGGCGGTCACGAGCAAATCGATACCCGGCGGGCTCACGCCGCAGAACCTGCACGCGGCCTACTCGCTGCCCAGCGAAACGGCCGGCTCCCCGACGCAGACGATCGCCCTCGTCGACGCCTACGACGACCCGACGGCCGAAGCCGACCTCGGCGTGTATGACACGGCGTTCGGACTGCCGGCATGCACAGCCGCCAACGGCTGCTTTCGCAAGATCGACGAGCAGGGCAAAACAAGCCCGCTTCCGGCGAAAAACGGCGAATGGGGCACCGAGATATCGCTCGACGTGCAGATGGCGCACGCCATCTGCCAGAACTGCCACATCCTCCTGGTCGAGGCGAGCAGCGCGTCCTACGTCGATCTCGGCAACGCCGTGAACGCGGCAGCGAGCGCAGGGGCGACGGAGATAAGCAACTCCTACGGCGGCCCCGAGGGCAGCGGGTATTCGAGCTTCAACGCTCCCTACAACCACCCCGGCGTCGTGGTGACCGTCTCCTCCGGCGACTGCGGCTATTTCAACGAAGCCTGCCATGGCACAGCCGCCGCCAACTTCCCGGCCGCCTCGCCCGATGTGGTCGCGGTCGGCGGGACGACGCTCAACCACAGCGGAAGCACGTGGAGCAGCACCGTTTGGAACGACGGCGGCAGCGGCTGCAGCCATGTCTTCACCGCGATGCTGTGGCAGAGCGAACTCGAGAACTTCACGGCCACCGACTGCGGGAGCGGTCGCTCCGTGGCCGACGTCGCGGCCGTCGCCGACCCCTACACGGGGGTGGACGTATACGACAGCACGCCCGCCGGGCTCGGGGACCCGACCGGATGGGGCGTGTGGGGAGGCACCTCGGCCGCCTCGCCGATCGTGGCGGCGGAGTTCGCGCTCGCCGGGGGGGCGCGCGGCGCCAGCTACCCCTCCGCGACTCTCTACTCCCACCTCGGTCAGGAAGAAGCCCTGTATGACGTCGTGTCCGGGAGCAACGGTTCCTGCGGCGGCGCGACCGCCTGCAGGGCGAGCGCCGGCTATGACGCTCCCACCGGCGTCGGCAGCCCGATCTCGCTGAGCGCCTTCGCGGTGGCCGGCACCCCGGTGAACGGCTCCTCCCCGTCGATCTCGGGCGCCGCCGAACAGGGCCAGACGCTGACGGCGAGCCCCGGCGAATGGAGCCCGAGCCCGAGCTCGCTCAGCTATCGGTGGGTCATCTGCAACGTGTCAGGAGCGAGCTGCGCGGCGATCGCAGGGGCCACTGGGACCACCTTCACGATCCCGGCGAACGCCGTCGGCTCGACGATCCGCGTCGTGGTGGGCGCCAGCAACGCAAGCGGCGGCGGCACACCGGCGATGTCCGCGCCGACATCGCTCGTCGTCTCCGACCTGCCGACGGTCAGCGGGTTCACGCCGACGTCGGGGATAACGGGCAGCTCGCTGACGATCAGCGGCAGCGCGTTCACGAAGGCGAGCGCGGTCCATGTCGGCAGTCTGCCGGCCACGTTCACCCTGCTTTCCTCGACGGAGATCGAAGCGACCGTGCCAAACGGGGCGACCGCGGGGACCGTTTCGGTCACCACGCCGGCGGCGACGGGCGCGAGCTCGGCGAAGTTCACGCCGACCCTGTCCGCGACCGGCGAGTCACCGAGCCGCGCCGCGCCGGGCGCGCTGGTCACGATCAAAGGGGTGGGATTCAACGCCGGCTCCGCCGTAAGCTTCGACGGCGTGCCCTCGACGAGCGTCACGTTCGTGTCGGCGACGACGCTCAAGGCGGTCCTGCCGAGCGGGGTCCACACCGGGCCGATCACGGTGACCAACACCGCCGCGCCGGTCGGCACCGTGAGGACCGCCGGCAGCTTCGCCGTCGCCTGACGCGGCGGCTCCTCAGCGGTATGTGACGATCCGAACCTGCTCGTAGAAGACGAGATCCTGCGGCTCTCCGACCGTCGCGTTCGTGCTGAGAAGGACGGGGACCACCGTGACCGTGATCGAATCGGCGCCGCCTTTGGCTCGACGGATGGCGTTGGTCGCCATCACGACCTTCAGGGTCGGCGTGAGAGGATGCTCCGAGCGCGGGTCGTAGAAGCGTCGCGGCTTGGCGTCGCAGTGCCCGGGGTCGCCGAGGCAGCCGCCATGGCCGAAGATGAAGTAGCTGCCGGCGTACTCGGGCACATCGCGCGGGGTCTGCTCGTCGGCGTCGGGTCGATTGAGATAGACCCGGCCCTCGTAGGAGGCGCCCGAGTGGTCGAGCCCGTGGAACTCGATGTCTGCACGCGCGAACTCGAGGTCCAGGGACGCGGTTGGGATGGGGGTCGACGTTACGAGTTTCGCCATCTTCAGCCCGCTCCCGCTCCCGCTCCCGCGGCCGGCGCCGCGGCGGCCGCGAGCGGCGTGCCGGTGGCCGACGAACTTGCGTACTCGTAGCCGAGGGCCCGCACATCGAGGACCTGTTCGACGGTCAGTCCGAATGGCGCGAGCACCTCTTCTGTGTAATGCGGCGGAATGTTGTTCACCCCGTGGCGCAACTGCCACTGGTACCAGAGCCGGTCGATCATCGTGTGATGCGCCCAGAAGATGGGATCGAAGGCCGCGGTCGCGATGACGCCCATCTGCCCGCCGACCCAGCCATGCACGGCGTCGTGAATGTTCTGCAACTGCCCCGAGAAGTCGACGTAGCTCGCCAGAGCGAGCACGGATTCGACCGACGGGAGCGGGGGTTCGCCGCCCGGCTCGGGCGTCGGCCGGCTCAGCTGCGGCAGTTCTGCCGGCGACCGGGGGGAGCGAGTGGTCCTTTCCACGGCCTCTTCCCCGGGGATCTTGGGCATGGGCCCGCTGGCGAGCGGGTTGGGCGCGCCATCGACCTCGGCCTCGGCATAGGCCTCGGGGATGCCTTCCTGGTGAGAGGCGGCCGACGTCCAGTCCCACCATGGCGGGATGGCTTCGGGGTTCTGATCGCGAACCACATGTTCGAAGTACTGCAGGTAGGCTCGATGCCAGGGCAGGAAGAGGTCGTAGGGATACTCGCGTCCCGGCGGCGGGCCCGTCCCCGCATGGTGCCAGCAGTCATAGCGATCGAACCCGTGGTATTCGGCCCAGTAGATCCAGCTGCGATTGTCGGCTGCTTTGAGGGCCTGCATGCCGCCGTAGGCGCTCCGCAATGCGCCGATGCTCGCCTGCTCCACGCTGGGGCGAAGCACGATCGCGTTCGGGGCGGGAGCGCCAGGCTGCGCCATCGACGGCATTCCACATGATGGGTAGATCGCTGTCAAGGCGAAGATCAAAGCTCCCGAATGATTTGCTTCCTCCGATTCGGCGGGCGCGGGCGGCCAGAGTCGGCTCGGACGGCGCGATCCTGGTTCGCCCGGACCGCCACCCGGCCTGGCGTAGCATCACCGCCAGCGAGAACCCACCAGAAGAGCTCGCGCGGCACTCGGCCAGATGCCCACAGACCGATAATCGCACCCCTCACGACCGCCCGAGCACCGCCCGCGAGAAGGAGGAGAAGATGTCGACGACCACGATGCCCGCGCTGCGCGAGTTCCTCGACGCCCAGATCGTCGGCGTGCTTGCGACGGAGCCACCGCTCGGCCACGCCCGACAGTCCGTCGTGTACTACGCGCGCGACGGCGACCGGCTGCTCATCTCGAGCGTCGCGGGACGCCGCAAGGTGGGCGATGTCGAACAGACAGCGTGGGCGTCGCTGTGCGTGATGGGACAGGAGCGGCCCTACCCCTCGGCGACCTTCTCCGGCCCGGCAGAGATCCTGAGGGAGGGGATCGGCCCGGCGACAGCCGCTGTCGCGCAGCGCTTCATGGGTGCCGAGGAGCCACCCGACGAGCAGACCGACGAGGCGCTCGCGAGTGTCGGGCGCGTGATCATCGCGATCACAGTCGAACGCGTCGCGGCTGTCAGCCATCTCGACGGCTGAGACCTTCAGCCGCACAACGGTGTCTGCGTGGCGACGACGCTGGTACGGTGCCCACCCGACATGGCCTACGACGTAGATCTGGCCAGCCGCCTCCGCGAACAGCTTGCGGAGCAGGACGGAGTGAGCGAGAAGGCGATGTTCGGTGGGCTGGCCTTTCTCCTGCACGGAAACATGGTGGTTTCGGCATTCAGTCGCGGTGGACTGATGGTGCGAGTGGGACCCGAAGCAACCGACGAGGCGCTCTCGCGACCACATGCAGAGGCAATCGAGATGAGAGGCCGACCGATGCCGGGCTGGATCCACGTGGCGGCCGAGGGCGTAAAGACAAAGCGCCAGGTCGCGGCGTGGGTGCGCCGCGCGATGGAGTTCGCCAGAACATTGCCGCCCAAGGGCTGACGTAACCGGTATACGTTCCGGCGTCGAGGGGTGCGTCAGCCCGTCCCGTCCATCAGCCGCCGAACCTCCTCGGCCAGGCGCTCGCTCGCGACGTAGCGCGTGGCGCGTCCCCTCCCCTGCTGGCTGATCACCCCCGCATCGAGCAGACGCCGCCCACGAGCTGCTCGAGATGCACCCGCCGCGCCTCGGCCTCGGCCAGCTGGCGCAGTCGATCGTTGTGCGAGCCTCATCCGGGACCGCTTCTTCCACGGGAAGGCGAGAGTCCTGCCTTCCGCGTGAAGCAGGGCGGTAGCTGACGCAGCCCAGATGCCTGCCAAGTCGCGAAAGGAGGGCCTGCTGATCCCAGGGTGGTACCATCTTGGTATGAGTAAGCAGATCGCGGTGCGACTGGATGACGATCTGGTCGAGTTCGTCGACGAGATCGTGGGTAGTGGCAGACAGCCCAGCCGCGCAGCCGTGGTGGCTCGCGCGCTTGAGCGGGAGCGGCGACGCATGGTCGCCGTGCACGATGCCGAGATCCTCGCTGCAAGCGGCCCTGACCCCGAACTGGTCGGGCTGGCCGAGCACGCCGTCGGTACACCGCTCGATCACTGATGCGACCGATCCACGTGGCGCGACTTGACAAGTCGCGCCCTGTGCTCATCCTGACGCGGGAGCTCGTGCGCCCCCACATGAACACGGTGACCGTCGCACCGATCACGACGACGATCCGCGGGCTGTCGACGGAGGTTCCCCTCGGAACGGCGAACGGCCTCGAGGAGCGGTGTGTCGTAGCGTGCGACCACGTCACGACGATTCCTGTCGCTGCTCTTGGAGAGCAGATCGGTCGTCTCCTCGATGAGCAAGAGGCCGATCTGACCGCCGCGATACACGCGGCGTTCGACCTCGACTAACCGGCTGGGTCCCCTTTCCGCGCGTTGCAGTGCGTCGCCGACCTGGTGAACCTCCTATGCCGGCAACGACAGGAGTCTGAGACCGGCCGTTCGGCCGTCAGCGAGCCATCGTCCTAGACTGCGCGGTCGTGTCCGCGGATGAGGTTGACGAGTACCTACGCGCTGTCGATGAGCCCAAGCGCAGCACCCTCCAGGCGCTGCGTCGCACCATTCTTGAGATTGTTCCTGACGCTGAGCAGGTGATCTCGTACCGCGTTCCCGCCTTCCGCGTCCGGGGCAAGGTCGTCGCAGGATTCGCCGCGTTCAAGGATCACCTGAGTTACCTGCCGTTCAGCGGCTCGGTCCTCGGGCAGCTTGCGGATGAGCTTCACGGGTACACGATGACCAAGAGTGCCCTTCACTTCCCGGTGGACCGCCCACTACCGAAGACACTCGTGCAGAAATTGATCGCTGTGCGTCTCGGGGAGATCGGCCAAGGCTGACGCTAGCCCCTGTGCCAGCTCTCCGCGCAAGGGAGGTCGGCCGCGAGCAGAGGCCGAATGCTCGAGACATCGCGAGAACAGGTCTCTGCGCTGCCGGGTGTCGGGACTTCGCTGCCCCGGGACCGGCTGTACCGGGCGGTCTCGCCGCCTCTACGGCTTCAAGTGTGCTTCGAAGAACGCGAGGATGCGCCGACGTGCATCGCGCGCAGATTCCTCGTGGTAGCCCGATCCTGGCGAGAGTATTCCGAAGACAGGCTCCAAGACGGCGAACGGGAGCGGCGTCTTGTCTCCAGCTCCTTCGTGGTCGTTGAGAAAGGAGTGCCCGGCCTCCGGGTACTCCTTGACATCGTGTTCGACCCCGACGGCCGTCAATGCTCGGTCGAGGCGATCGGCGGCCCCCCGCAGTGCGCGATCCTTGCCGCCGTAGCTTCCCACGATCGGGCAAGCCCCTCTCAGGAAGCTGGCCGTGTAGGCGTCCTTCGGAGCGGTGCCGTAGTTGACGCTCGAGACCTTGAACGCGCGATCGGCCGCGAGCAGCAAGGCGAACCCCCCTCCCATGCAGTAGCCGATCACGCCGATCCTGCCCGTGCAGTCCTCCCGGGCCTCCAGCCAGACGCGCGCCGCCTCGATGTCGTCGAACGACCTTCCCCGCCCGGCGCGCACATCGCGCATTACCGAGATCATGCAGGCCACCCTCCCTCTCCCATGGAAGAGGTCCGGCGCCAAGGCGAGGTACCCTTCACCCGCGAGCCAGTCAGCCTGGTTGCGTAAGTCCCGGCTCATCCCCATTGCGTCGTGGATGACCACGACACCCGGCCAGGGGCCCTCGCCGGCAGGTGTCGCCAGGTAGGACGGCAGCTCACCCCGAGTCGGGATCATCACCTCGACCATCACGTCTCCTTGGACGTCGGTGGTCGTCCCGGACGGTCCGCATCGGTGGCGCCGCTCGATACAACGCTTGCCGCGAGCCGTTGGCCCCATTCTTGGGCGCGGACCTCCTCGCCCGGTTCGAGGTGCTGCTTCAAGGTGACGAAGAAGCTCTCGGGCTTGGCGACCACGTCGAAGCCGTGGTGCCGAAGCTTTCGGCTGATTACCCGCGACGCCCTCCCTCTGAGAACCGCCGGACCGTTGAAGCGGGTGTCGAAGGCTGCAACCTTTGTGTGGTCGTGGCCGAGCGACGTGAGCCAGTCACGCACGCCTGGGCCTTGGGCGTCGCGATCGAGCACCAGATCGTTGCTGGGCTTTTGCGCAGTGGCGGCCGCCCACTTGCGGGTGCGTGTGCGACTCATGCCGTGAAAATGGGTAGGCGCGCCCACCACGAGCAGGTCGGCGTCGCCCAACTGCTCGCGGCCTGCCTCAGCCAGTGGAACCACGACGACTTCGAGCATCGGTGCGAGGCCCCTGCCAATGGCATCGGCAATCGCGTGCGTGTTTCCGAACATAGACTCGTAGACGATCACCGCCCGCATGTACCCTCCCGATTCCTTCGGCACAGCACCGAGCCTTACGCTCCGACCGCCCCACCACATCCGCAATGCTCCGCACACCGCCGCCGCGAGATCCGCGCAGCCGCGCGCTTTCCCTGCGCGAGGAGTAGCCGCAACCATCGCTGATCTCGTCCTCGCGTCGGAGATGAGCACTGGTCCGGACTCGCCCGGGTGAGGCGCTCGCTTTCGCCATGGCAAAGGAGCAGTCTCGTGAGCGTCCGACGAGACGAGCGCAGCTCGTCCGAAGCGGCAACCGACCGACGTCCGTTGACTCGCTCGCTTCGCGGCGAAGGCAGAACTCTCGCTCGCCGACTGTTCGCGGCCTCGGACGCAGTCCGAGGCATGCCTAGCTAAACAGGGGCAGGCGCGGGCGCCGGCTCGGAGCCGGGTTGTCGCGTCGGCATTCGCCCGACGAAGAAAAGCGCGACGGCTGCGATCAGGATCAAGACGGTCAGACCGGCGCGCAGCCCGTCGAGGCGAGCTTGAGCGTTGGCGTCGAGCGCGGCCTGCGTCACCTCGGAGCTCGCGCCCGCTTCCTTGGTGGCGGCTTCGAGCTGCTCGTCCGACATGAATGGGATGCCGGCGGACAGTTCGGTGTTCGCCTTGTCCTTGACGCTCTGCGGGACCGCGCTGTTCATCTCGATGTGGGTCAAAAACGACGCCGTCAGCACGGCGATCAGGATCGAGCCCGTGAGTGCTGTGCCCAGCGATGCGCCCAGGTTGGTCACCGTGTTCTGCACGCCGCCGACCTCCGAGCTCCGCTCGTCGGGCACGGCTGAGACCGTCACGGCGCCCAGCTGGGATGCCAGCGCGCCGATGCCGAGCCCCACCAGCAGCAGCGGAACGGTGACGATCTCAGCCCCTGCATCGACATCGATCGTGGCCAGCAGGACCAGCATCCCGAGCAGCATCAAGGAGATCCCAGCCCGCACGACCAACCGCGGCGAGACGTGCGGGAACAGCCTCGGTATTCCCAACGCAGCCGCCAGCAGGGTCAGCGATAGGGGCATGATCCGAACCCCCGTCGCGATCGCCGAGAGCCCGAGCGCCACCGAGAGGTAGAGCGGGATCAGGAAGAAGACGCCCATTTGCAGGAGGTACTGGAAGAAGAACATCGTCAGCCCGCCGCGCAGCTGCTCGTTTCGCAGCAGCTCCGGATCGACGAGCGGCTCCTTGCTGCGCGCGACCATGTGCGACTCCCAGTGCAGAAACGACCAGACCAGCATGAGCCCGGCGACCATCAGCCACGGCACGGGTGACATCCCGAACCACTGGGGCGCACCAGACTTCGGTACCACCCAGCCCCAGGAACCGGACTTGAGGACGCCGAAGACGAACACGCCAAGGCCCGCCGCGCAGAGAACGGCGCCGACCAGGTCAATCTTCGGGCGGCGATCAGGAGGGGCGTCCTCGGCGCGGCGCGCGAGCGCCAGGATCACGAGCACGAGCACGACCTCGCCGGCGAACACCCAGCGCCATGATGCGTAGGTCGTCGCGAGCCCGCCGATCAGCGGGCCGACCGCGATCGCGATCGCGCCAGCGGCGGCCACGAGCCCGTAGGCTGCGGGACGGCGTTCCGCCGGGAAGTTGCCCGCCACCAACGCGACGATCGACGGCAGGATGAGCGCGGCGCCGACGCCCTCGAGGAAGGACCATCCGAACAGCAGCACCGGCAGGCTCTGGGAGAGGGCCGTCGTGAACGAGCCGCACCCGTAGATGACGCAGCCGATCACGAACGCGCGCTTGCGACCGATCAGCGCACCGACCTTCGCCCCGGGGATCATCAGCATCGCCATCACGAGCGTGTAGGCCGTGATCGCCCCCTGAATCCCTGTGACCGTCGTGTCAACGTCCTCTGCGACCGTCGCGATCGAGACGTTCATGACCGAGCTGTCGAGCGCCATCAGGAACTGGCCGGCGGCCAATGTCAGCAGGATCACCTGGGCGCCGGAGGCAGCGGTCTTCGTCACGGTGGCTTGACTCAAGGCGCGGAGCCTTGCACCTATGTGAAGGTCGTGCTTCTCTGGGGCGTGCGATGTCAGTGTCTGCGGTGTCGCGCCAGGCGCTCCTGCGGACGCGCCACGCGCTGAGCTCGCGGGCGGCTGGTGCCTGAGCCGCGCGGACCCACGACCGAGATCTAGTGGGTCGCCGCCGGAGAATGTCAAGGCGACGGCCGCGACATCCTCCGTCCGACGCGGGCGTGATCGCGACCCTTGCTCGACGTCCGCTCGCTCACGAGACCGAAAGGCCTTGCGAGCAGTTAGCTAGAAGAGCGCCCTTTGCGCGGATCGCATCCCATCGACGCACCCCCGGCGGTCGGGCAGGAGGGGACTGCGCCTCACCGAATCCCGGAGGATGGCCGACGATCCGGGAAGACGACGGCCCATCCTCGAATGGGCGCAAAACCGCGAGCGGCGTAGCGGCCTGCGGCCACGGGATGCCGCGCTGCTTATCGGCATCGTGTGGTTCCTGGCGATCGTCGTGTGGGGGATCCTAGAGGCGCTCGTGGACCCAAAGACGTTCCCGACCGTCTGGCTCGGCATGTGGTGGGCGCTTCAGACGGTCACGACCGTTGGCTACGGCGACGTGGTGCCGGTGGGGACTGCGGGTCGGATCGTCGCGACATTTCTGCTGCTCGGCGGGCTGGCGCTCCTCACTGTGATCATCGCGATGATCACCAGCGGGTTCATCTCGCGGTACCAGCGTCAGGCGATCGCAGCCGGCGATGATCCCTATCTCCACGGCATGGAACAAATCAGCCTGGAGTTGACGGAAGTGCGCGCCGAACTCCGGAGCCTTCGCCGCGACGGCCGGTCGTAACCACGCCCGCGCTAGCTTCAGTGGGCCCGCTCCCGCGTTCCTGTTGGCAGGTAGCTGCCTGGGGGTCTCCGGGATGCTGTCCGAGCCGAGCCTGTGGGCCGAGGCGGACATCGGGTCCGGGTGTTTGTCGCAGGCGCTCGCAGAACCCGGGCCGGCCGGCATGTCAGGCAGTCAGGGAGCCCCTCGCCTGCGGAGATTCGGCGCTGCCAATCAGCGTGTAGTCGCCCATCGAGACCACGACGAGCCCGCCGGGCCGCGACGGACCATAGACAAGACAGCTGGCGTCGCGCACACGCTTCCATCGGAACGAACCAAGTTGATAGCTGCCGAGCATTGCGCTCTCGCCGGCGGGGGTGTGAAGCTTCGTTTTCCACGCCCCGACCTTGGGGCCCGGTGTGACCCAGCGGTCCATCAGCATCTCCCGTGGCTCACCTGCGAGCAGCTGTTGGGCGCCACGGAGCGTGAGGCCCCAGTAGAAGCCGCCGAAGATGGCGCTCCCGCCCACCAGCAGCGCCACCAGCGCACCGATGTGGGCGCCCCGGGGTGAGGCGGCGAACAGCGGCACCGCAGCCAGGACGAGCAGCGCCCCCCCACGCCTGTACCAGGCGCAATGGCGGCGCATCTTCTCTACGTAGCGGCGCGGCGCTTCCGCAGGCGACATTTCCGCTTGCACGTCCACGGCCAAGCATCGACGGAAATCAGGTGCAAGTTAAGAAGCGGGGGGCCTGTCGCCGTAAAGGCGGCACCCGTGGCTCTGGCTGTCGCTTTGAGAGCCGACCGAGCATCAAGGATTTCGAGCCACCGGCCGGCACCGAACGGCTGGAGGCCTTCCTAGATCACCAGTGGGGCTCCGGTGCGCCACGCACCTACAACAAGTGCCTGTCCGTCCACAAGGACTTCTTTCAGTGGCAGATCAAGCCGCGTCGCCTGCACGGCGACCCGCGCATCGTTGGTGGTACCGGTGCCTCGCGAACGCCGGGGTCGTCGCCGCAGGCGCGACGAGCGGGGAGCGGATGCACAAGGCGAGGCACACCGCCGGACAGCGGGTCCTTGACGCGAGCGGGAACCTGAAGGCCGTGCAGAAGCTCCTCGGCCACACCTCGATCCAGACAACCGGCGACATCTACGCGGACTGGGACATCGACCAGCTGGCCGCCACGATGGCCGATGTCCTGAAGGACGAATAGGCCTTCGCGAATCGTTTCCACCGTCTCCCCCTGAGATTTGGCTCTAGAACGCCAAATCGGGGGGGAGAGTGGAGACGGTGGGAATCGAACCCACGCAACGTTCCCACCGTGAGAATAAGTGAGGGCCACCACGTCTGGACGAACATGCGCAGCGGGTGGACGTGGTTCGGCAACGCTAGTCCGCAGGAACGAGCAGAAGCCTGGGCCGCTACTTCCCGGGTCGCGTGTCGAACCCTGCGATCTGGAAGTCCGGCCGGTCAGGATCTCTCTCAGCCGGCAGGTCGACTCGGTAGAGCGGCGGGCTCCGTCCGACGATGCCCCTGAGGCTCCTGCGCCGCGTGCGCTTCCATGCGAGCGCGCGCGTCGAGTGCGCGCGGGTTGCGTCGTCGACGAGGATCGTGCGGGGCTTGGCGATGTCGACTATGCGACTGGCGCGGTTGACGGTCGCGCCGAACCAGTCGCCGAGGCGGACCACGGCCGGCCCGAAGGCAACGCCAGCGCGCATCGCCGGGATCTGCTCGCCTTCATGCTCGACGCTCTGAGCGAGCGCGCACACGGCGTCGAGCAGGGCGTCGACATCGGCACACACGAACATGCCCCCGTCGCCGATCGTCTTGACCAGTTCGACCGGCGGCTGGGCAACCTCCATGCAGAGCTCCGCCATGCGTGCGCCGAGCGCCCCGACCTGCTCGACCGGGACGCGCTCCCCGAGCCTCGTGAAGCCCGACAGGTCGGCGAAGCAGACCCCGACTTCGCGCGTGTTGCTGAGGGCTCCGGCTTCGCGCTCGGTGCGCCCGATCACGTCTCGCGTGGCCTGCTCACGCAGGTGGATGCGCAACTGGTGCTCCAGCACCGGCATGAGCTGCGGAGCGAGCTGCTCGACGGCCGCCACGTAACGCATCCCCAGCTCGTGCTCGCTGTCGCCGGGCTGGATCAGGGCGTTGCCGATGAACAGGCGGATCGCGGCGGCCGCCTGCGCCATCGATTGTCCAACCACGCGCGCGACCTCCAGCAGCTCCTCACGCGGCAGCCCGGCAGCGAGGAAGACTGCGAACGCGCGCGCCGCTCGCAGGTCCTCCTCGGAGTACCTGCGCTCCCGCGGCTTGGGGTTGGGATGCCCGAGCGCGAGCAGCATCGCCCGCAAGTAGGGCGCGGGGACGCCGGACTCGCGCGAGATCGTGGTGAGCGTGTAGCGCCGGCCGCTGGTCAGGGCGAACTCGAGCGGCAGTGTCGCGAGCCTGTCTTCGCGCACCGCCTCGCGCAACTGCTCGACGCTCGCGCCGTGCCTGTAGCAGTAGCGCAGAAGCTTGCGCCGGGCCCCGCGCTCGGTGGCGTTGGCAACCCCCATGTAGAGCAGCGGGTCGTCGAGCGGATCGGCGTTCGTCGCGGACATGTTGAAGTTCTCGAAGAGCGGGCCCGTCGGTGCTTACGACTCAGGCCGAGACTTCGCCCGAAGACCCTACCGCCGTCGAGCGTCTTCTCGGAGAGCGCGAGCCGGCGTCCGCCGGTTCCCCGAGCGCCCGATGGGCGGCAACGGGGCGCACCTGTGGTGGTACGGGTGCCTAGAGCGAGCGGGGATCGTGCCGACCGAAACGCGTAGCTGGCGGCCGCGATGGCTGACGTGCTCGCAAACGACGTCTAGCGAATCGTACCCGCCGTGATTCTGGCGATTGGCTCTACAGGGCCAAATATGGCCCATCAGTGGAGACGGTGGGAATCGAACCCACGAAACGTTCCCGCCGTGAAGTCCCAGGACCGCCCGCGAGCCGGCGTGCCCAGGAGAGAGCGTGGCACTCGGCGAACGGCGTACGATCGACCACGTTCTTGCCCTGCTCGATCGAGCCTTGGGATGTGATCGATTGGACGGTCTGCGGCGATCCGGTTCCGGTGCCGATGTGAGCGATTCGCCGGATGCGCCTGACTTCCCGCCTGTCTCGGCGTCGCCCGCCTGGCTTGCGGCGCGCCGCGAGCAGCGGCGCAAGGCTGCGGCCAAGCGCAGGCGGCGACGCAGGCTCCTCTTGATCGGGGCCCCTTTGCTCGGCCTGCTCGCCTGGGCGGTCACCTCCTACGCGATCTGGATGCTGAAACCGACGAGCATGTCGTTCAGCGCCCGCAGCGTCGAGTGGGTGAGAGCCGAGGTGCCCTTCGGGAACACGATCGTCGACGACATCGAGCACATCTACTACACCGCGAACGCTCCGAAGAAGGGCGGAGCGGCGCCGAAGCGTCTGCCGGGGCTCGGGCTGAGCCAGCCGCGCAGCAAACAGACTCCGGCCTGGCCGCCGCCGATCAAGCCGGTGTTCGCGCCCCCGCTACCCGGCGAAGGGGTGTGGAAACCGACGGGGCCGCAGGTCGACGGTGGCCCACCCGTGCTGGTGACGACCTTCAGGCCCGAAGTCGAATACCCGGAGCTTCTCGCCTACGTGGCCTGGTTCGATCACACACGCACCGCGATCGCCTACTACCCGGGCCGCTACGAGCCGCCCAATGCGGCCGTGCGCGGGCCGATGATGGTGCCCTACAGCCAGCGCTGGCGGCTGCTCGCGACCTTCAACGGCGGCTTCACCTACGAAGACGGCGAAAACGGCTCGACCGTCAACGGCCGGGTCAACGAGCCGCTGAAGGACGGAAAAGCCACGCTCGTGGGCTATCGCGACGGTCGCGTCGAGATCGTCAAGTGGAACGGCGGCCCGAACGCGGGACCGGACGTCGCGTGGGCGCGCCAGAGCCTTGCGCCGATCGTCTGGAACGGGCACCTGAACCCCGCCTTGAACGAAAACCCCAACAGCCCGGAATGGGGCTTCACGCTCGGCGGCGTCACGCGCGTGTGGCGCACGGGCGTCGGCATCGATCGCCGCGGCGACCTCATCTTCGTTGCTGCCGAAGGCCAGACGGTGATCTCCATCGCGAAGATCCTCCAGCACATCGGCGTGGTGCGCGCGATGGAGTTCGACATCAACCCCGATTGGCACACGCTGATCACCTACACCCACGACCACGGGCTCGCCCCGCGGATGGTCGAGCCCCAGCCCAACGGGTCGGCCGATCGCTATCTCGTGCCCGACGACCGTGACTTCTTTGCCGTCTACCGACGCCTGCCCGGTCCGGTCACCGTCCCCCTCAAGTAGGAGGATCACGCTGCCTTCGGCGAGGCACCCCACCAGCATCGCGGCCGGAGCCTCGCCGCCGGCGCGAAACGCCCCCGGACTCGGCTCTGCACGCCGGCGGGGGGCTATGAGTGGAGACGGTGGGAATCGAACCCACGTCCGTGATCCTGCGTCGGCGTTGAAAGGCTCTGGAAAGCCAAAATCGCGGCCGTCGTAGGCGCGGAGGTGCCTCGGGCATCTATCGGCCGATCGCGATAGCCGCACGACGCCGGGCGCCCGTTTCTCAACTCATGGCTCATATCGCCCGATTCCACCCAGGAGGTATGAGCACGTGCCATCACCGATCGCAAGCGCGACATCCCGACAGTCGCCCAGGCCGTAGAGCTATTCTTGGCCTCGCGCCAAAATTAGCGCGGGGTCAAGGAGTACCGCTGCACCTTGGCCGGAGCACGATCCGCGGCCCGTTCTAGCCGCCGCCCTGCCGGGATGCCGCTCGCCCGCATGGACTTCGCGAACACAAGGATCAGCGAGGTCTCAGCGCATGAGTTCGTCGCATGGCTGCATCAGCGCCATCCCGACACGCAGGCTGCCAGCACCTTCAAGAAGGGCCGGGCGGCGCTGAGCCAGCTGCTGAAGTTCGCGATCGCGAACGAATGGGCTGGCGACTCTGTGATCGCAGCGCTACCGCCCGCCCACCCCAGCCCCGACCGCCGGGAGTGGCTGCGGCCGGATCACGTGGCCGCGCTAGACGCCCTCGTGAGGCCTCCTTGCTTCAACCCATATCAGCGCCTCATGTGGTCCTGTCTCCTCAATGCCGGGCTGCGCCCGGAGGAGCTCGTCGGCCTAAAGCCGGAAGCGCTGAACCGGCTGGACGGGACGCTGCGGGTCGTCGGCAAGGGACGCGGCGACGGCAAGCAGCGTCTGATCCCCGTGAGCCTGGAGCTTCAGGAAGAGTTCTTGGACTTTGTTCGCGCCCACTCTCTCGCCCCCGGCAGTTGGATCTTCCCGAGGATGCAGCTGCGTTTCGTGCCCGGAGATCGCTTCTCCCACGAATACGAGGTGGCAGACGCCAGCGTTCATTGCACCCCAAAGGCGGTCAGGACCGCGATCGCAAAGGTGCGAGATGCCGCCGAGGAAGCTGTGGCCAAAGGCAAGATGCCGGCCGATCTCCTCCCCCCGTTCGCACTCACGCCAAAGGTGCTGCGGCGCACCTATGCCTGCACCAATCTGATCATGGGCGCTGAACTCGGGCCGGAACACGGGCTCGATATCCGAAGCCTTCAAGAGGCGCTCGGCCACGAGTCGCTGGACACGACGGCGATCTATCTCAGCGACGTGTCGGCGTACCTGAACAGGGGGCGAATGATCGTAAGCATCGGATCCGGCGCGGCTGAGCTTGCGCACCGGCGAGCAGAGGCCCAGCGATCCCTAGCTTCCGCCCAGCTCGCGGAAGCGGCTGCGATCTGATGTGCGCTTCCGCAGTCCCTCGGGAGCAGCGCGCGACGATCGTCGGCCGCCGCGCTCACAGCACGCCGCCGACGGGGTGACCTCGCTAACTTCCGCGGCTTCTCCTTCTGTGGAGAGCAGGAGCCCGCCTCGGCCAGACGAGCGTGCCGCTCCTCGTCCCACGCGGGCGTCTGCTCGCGTCCAGCGTGGATGCTCGCTCAGCTTCGCAAAGCAGCCGTAACGGGCAGACGGGATACTTGCCTGTCTGATGCCCGAGGAGTCCACGACCCCCGACCTGGTAGAGCGGAGTTCGTGGGAGCGCTATGGCTGGGTGGCCGGCATCGTTTTCGTCATCGCGCTGGTGGCCGAGATCGTCGTCGCTGTTGGAGTCGAACTGAGCCAGAACGACTCGGCGGCGAAGATCGCGAACGGTCTTCACGCCCACGAAACGCGCCTGATCGTGATCGCATGCCTGTCCGTCGTCTATGCGGTCATGTTCGTGATCTACCTGAGCGCGCTGCACAACCTGCTGCGCGGGGACAGCGATAGCACCCGGGTCCTTGGTTCGTTGGTGCTGGTTGGAGGAGTGCTCTTCATTACCCTCCATGCCGTCAGCGACATCGGCATCACCGGATTGGTGGGAGCAAAGCTCGCCTCGTACGGGGCCCAACACGACCCGGGCGTGTCCTACACGCTCTACCTGATGACGTTTGCGCTGGAGAGCGTTGGCGATGTCTTCGGCAGCCTGTTTGCTTTCGCAACAGGCGCGCTTGTGCTTAGGCGCGGGGTCTTGCCACGCTGGCTCGGCTGGGTGTCGATCCTCGTCGGGAGCCTGCTCTTCCTTCAGGGGTTCGGTCTCGGCGGCATCATCGCCTCGTTCGGGTTGGTGCTGGACTTGATCGGGTTCGTGCTTCTTCTGATCGTCGTTCTCGTGAGCAGCATCATCTTGCTGGCTCGGGAGGACCCGATCCCCATGTCGGAGCAGGCGTGACGGCAGGGGCAGTCGAGACGCCTCGTATTCGTCCCAAGCGAGCGTGAGCTCGGTCGCAGCGGAGACGCTTGGATGTCTCGCAAAGCAGCAGCGACGGCGGCGTCGCCCGACATGCTCAAATCTCCCAAAGACTCCAGGGGTCTTGGAGGGTTGGAGTGGTGACCACTAAGGTCCATATACACCAGTCATGCGACGCGTCACGAATTGCCGCGCCGCAACTGGGTTACGTACCGAGGAACACGAGGACGGCCCGCACGCGGCGATGGTCCTCGGCCGCCGGGGCAAGGTTGAGCTTCGCGAAGATACTCGTGACGTGCCTCTCGACGGCGCGCTCAGTGATCACGAGTATCTCGGCGATTGCCTGATTGCTGCGACCCTCTGCCATCAGGCCAAGCACCTCGCGCTCCCGCGCGGTCAGCACGTTCAGTGGATCGTCTGTGCGTTTGCGACCCAGCATCTCTGAGACGACCTCGGGATCGAGCGCGGAGCCTCCCTCGGCGACTCTTCTGATCGCATCGGCGAAGCGCTCTAGGTCCGAGACGCGGTCCTTGAGCAAGTAGCCGACGCCGGCGGCGTCGTCTCCCAGTAGCTCCAGCGCGTAGTCCTCCTCGACGTACTGCGAGAGCACCAGCACACCAGTGTCCGGCATCTCTTCCCGGATCACGCGCGCCGCACGCAGCCCCTCGTCTGTGTGGGTGGGCGGCATGCGGATGTCGATGATTGCGATGTCGGGCTTGTGCGCCCTGGCCTTTCGCAGCAGCTCCTCGGCATCCCCGGCCTGACCGACTACCTCGAACTTGGCCTCCTCGAGCAGCCGCACCATGCCTTCCCGCAGCAGCAAGGAATCCTCTGCGACGATCACGCGCACGGGATCGTCGCCCTGAGGATGGTGCCCAACCCCTGCGGACTCGTCAGCTCGAGGCGGCCGTCGAGCGCCGCGACCCGATCTTGAAGCCCTCGCAGCCCCGAGCCCTGATCGGCGTCGGCGCCCCCGACGCCGTCGTCCCTCACCTCGACGTCGACGTGGCCGTTGTCGCGGATGACCCCCACCGTTACCGCTTGCGCGCGCGAGTAGCGGGCCGCGTTCGTAAGGGCCTCGGCGACGACGAAGTAGACCGCCGACTCGACCGACGGCGGGAGCCTGTCGGCCGGCGTCTGGAGCAGTTCCACAGGAACCGGGGAGCGGCTGGCGAGGCCTTTGAGTGCTGCGTGCAGGCCGCGATTTGTGAGCACGGCCGGGTGGATCCCTCGTGCGAGCTCGCGCAGCTCGGCGGTCGCCTCGTTCAGCTCGTGGAGTGATTCGTCGAGGAGCTCCGTCGCCCCTTGTGGATCGTGCTCGATGCGTTCTCTTACCATTCGTAGGTCGATGCCGAGGGCCATGAGTCGCTGCTGGGCGCCGTCGTGGAGGTCCCGCTCGAGTCGGCGCCTTTGCTCATAGCCGGCCTGCACGATGCGTGAGCGTGAGGCCTGAAGCTCGGCAACCTTCGCCCGTAGTTCGGCGTCCAACCGTTCGTTTCTGAGCGTCAGCCCGGCGGCGGCGCCCGCTGTCTGCACCAGTTCGCGTTCCTCCGCGAGGCCCGGGCTGTGCACGATCGCAGCGATTCGTTCGCCCTCGTGCTCGATGATGGTGGAGACCTTGCCCGCCGGCGCGGGATCGACCCGAACCGGCTGACCGGCGGCGTCCACGTAGGCGTCCTGGTCCGGTACCCAATAGGCGAGCTCCAAGGTCGGGTCTCCGAGCGCGTCCGCGAGCGCGTTGCGCAACGCTCCGCGGCCACCACCCTCACCGAGCTGGGCCAAGAGCTCGCTGATCGCGTCGGCTTCGCTGAACCGGGATCGCAGGAGGCCCACCAAGAAGGCAAACGGTAGGCAGGCGATGGACGCGAACAAAGCCAACGTCTGCGCGTCAGAAATGTCGCTCGACAGGCCGGCCTGTTCGACGATGAGGGCGGCCATCAGCAGCAGAAACGTGAGCCCGCCGACAGCGACGATCGGGGCGAACACCCTCGCTCGCCCTGGGGTGCCGCTTCGCCAGCGTCGATAGAGGACCGCGACCACGGCACCCAGCAACGCGATCGAGATGTCTAGTTGCGCCGCTTCGAGTACCTTGGCAGCCTCGGAGTGTCCGATCAGCAGCGGGTTACTGGGACAGCGGGTGCAGCCCGCCTTTGAGTCGGTGAACAGGAACACTCCAAGCTGCACCACCGTCGTGTTGACGTAGGCGATGGTGACCAGGAGACGGTCCAGCCGGGTTTCGAGCCTCCCCGAGGGAAACGACAGCAGCAGCTGGATGAGCACCGCGTAGATCAGCACCTCCCCGACCGAGGCGATCGCGAACACGACGCCGTCGTTGGAAAAGACCAACCCCTTCAGCAAGCCGCTGAGGCCGACCGCGACCATGAGCGGACCGATGTTGCCGGCCGACCGCTGCTTCCAAACCCATAGCCCGACTCCCACGAACCCCCAGCCGGTGACCAGGAACAAGCCGGCAAACGCGCCCCGGTGAACGTTGTGCTCCCCGTTGAGCATGACCACGAACGCGGCGATGCCCATCAGGAACGCCAAGCCGGCGAGACCGATCAGGGTGCGTCGCGGTGCGGTCAGCGGATGAGTAAAGAGATCGCCTCCGCGCTCAGCTCGCTCTTGGCGACGAACCCGCGCGCGCCGCTGGCGCCCACCGCCTCGTCAAGGTCGGTGAAGTCATGGCTCGAGACAAGCACTATCTGCAGGCTAGCGCCGTTCGCATCGAGTAGTCGCCGCGTAACCTCGAAGCCGTCGATGTCGGGTAGGCGCACGTCGAGTAGCACAACCTCTGGGTTCAGCTTCTCCACGGCAGCCACCGCGCCGTCACCGTTGTCGAGCTCCCCAACGACGTCGTAGCCGTCGGCTTCGAGCATGCGCCTCGCGCTGGCGCGGAAGCTGGGGTGATCATCCACGATCAGGACAGTCTTTCTCATGGCCTGATTGTCGCGCAGCGCCGCGCTTGGTTCCATACGGCTGGCCGCCCCGAGCTGGCGGCAAACCGACGTATCCCGGGCCGCTAACCGACGTCACAGACGCCTGCCAGGCCCCCTGGTTTCTCGGTCGCTGAACGGAGAGCCTGTCGTCATGTCCGAAGTCCAGCCCGAAGGAGGATGCAGCATGACCGCCTCGACCGCTAGCACCGCGAGCAGCACCACGAGCACCGCGCACGAGCCCAGCAGGAAAGAACGAACCATGCATCCCTCGACCAGACGCTTCAGTCGCGGCCGGATCACCGGCCTGACCCTGATCGCCGTCCTCACGCTCGGGCTCGGCTACCTCCACTTCGCCGGCAGTTCTACGGCCGTCTCCGTACCTGCCGGCGCGCATGCAGGCCAGCTGACGCTCAAGAACTGTACCTACAACACCGAAAAGGGCGCCTACGCCGCCGACTGCGGAACGCTCGTGGTGCCCGAGAACCGCGCCGACCCACACTCGCGGCTGATCGCGCTGCCGGTCATCCGGATCCGTGCGCATTCGGCACACCCGGGCACCCCGATCTTCCGCCTGGAAGGCGGCCCGGGCGTCACGAACATGTCGTTCGCGGACGCCAGTCGGTTCACCGCCAACCACGACGTCGTCCTCGTCGGCTACCGCGGCGTCGACGGCTCCGTCCGGCTCGACTGCCCGGAGGTCGAGTCGGCCCTCGAGCACTCCGCCGACTTCCTCGGCCAGAAGTCCCTCGATGCCTACTCGAACGCGTTGCGCTCGTGCGCGAAGCGGCTCGAGGCAAACGGCGTCGATCTCGCCGGCTACACACTCCCCGAACGGGTCGAGGACCTCGAGGCGGCACGGAAGGCCCTCGGCTACCACCAGATCGACCTGTTGAGCGAAAGCGCGGGCACCCGCACCGCGATGATCTACTCCTGGCGCTACCCGACCGCCATCCACCGTTCGGTGATGATCGGCGTCAACCCACCCGGCAACTTCATCTGGTACCCGAAGACGACGGACGAACAGATCGCCCGCTACGCCAGCCTCTGTGCGCAAGACGCGACGTGCCACAAGCGCACCAGCGATCTCGCCGCGTCGCTGAAGCGGACCGTCGCGCACATGCCGAACCGCTGGTTGTTCTTTCCGATCAAGAAGGGCAACGCACGGATCGCCAGCTTCTTCGGACTCATGGAGACGACGGAAAATGCCTCGCCGCTCTCCGGACCGATGACCCTGGACGCCTGGCTCTCGGCCGCCCACGGTGACTCGAGCGGGCTCTGGTTCGAGTCGTTCGTCGCCCAGCTCGTTTTCCCGCAGGTGTTTGTGTGGGGCGACGTCGCAGCTGTCGGAATGGCTGACAACCAGGCTGCCGAGCGTTACTTCTCGTCAAGCGAACACGACCGCCCCTCGATTATCGGCAACCCCGGAACGGAATTCCTCTTCGGCGGCGGAGGCCTCCTGCACGCATGGCCGGCCAACCCTGCCGACAACGAGTACACCCATGTCCAGACATCGAACGTGCAGACGCTCCTGATCGGCGGCAGTCTCGACTTCGCCACCCCGCCCCAGAACGCGACCAAGGAGCTCCTCCCCTACCTGCCCAACGGCCACCAGGTCATCCTCGCCGGCTTCGGCCACACAACCTCCTTCTGGACCGAACAGACCAAGGCGAGCACGCACCTGATTAACACCTACTTCGACACAGGCAAGGTCGACGCCTCGCTGTACAAACCTCAAAAGGTTAAACTCACGCCCGACTCCACACAGACCGGACCCGCCAAGGCCATCGCCGGCGCGATGATCGGCTTCGGACTCCTCACGATCCTGTCGCTGCTACTGATGTGGCGCCGGGCGCACAAGCGCGGCGGCTTCGGGCGCAAGGCGAGCGCGATCCTGCGCTCCGTCTACCTGGTGGTGCTCGGCCTCGGCGGATGGTTCATCGGCCTGATCGTCGTGCTGGTGGCTTTGCCGACAGTGCCCCTCAACAGCGAGCTCATGGCTGTTCTCGCTATCGGCACGCCGATCGGCCTCGGCACCTACTGGGCCTGGGTCAACCGCGACCGGCCGGCCAGGGCCACGAGGATCGGGTTCTGGGTCGCGCTGACGGGCGCCCTCGTCGGCGCGCTGCTGGGGTTCAACGCAACAGCCGGGCTCATGGCGGTCATCACCACGATCGTCGGAGCAGCTTGCGGTGCGAACCTCGGCCTGATCGCCCTCGACGTCGCACGAATCGGCGAGCGGCCGGAGACCGTTCCGCCCATCGCCACCGGTGTCGACAGCGAGCCGACGCCGCAGGCCGAGCCAGCGCCCATCGCCATTCCAGCGGTCGCACACTGACCCCCGGAGTCCGTTCGCGCAGAGCATGTGGCGGTGTGCTGGTTGCCGCCACATGCTCTGCTGACGTACGTGCGCGCTCGGTGGTCTGAACGACGTCATCAAGTTACGGTGGATTTAAGACCCGAGGAGGTTGTTCACGCGGCTGAGCAGCTTCATCCGGACTCCTCCTTGGGACTGGGGCCTCGACAACCACCAGCCTCCAAGGAGGACCGGATGAACAACCTGCTCAGGTTCTACAGCTAGCCCTGAAGTCCGGCGTCAGCCAACGCGTCGAGCAGGTCGCCGGTCGTGAACACCTCGATGCCAGCCTCGGTGAGGTCCTTGTCTTGGGACCAGACGGGCAGACTCAGTTCGAGGGCAAGAGCAACGGTCGGCCAGTCGTCGGGGTCGCGGGCAGCCATTCGCTGCTCGGCCTCCCGGCGGCGATCCTTGTACTCACTCGAGGCCTTCCAGTCAACGGGCATAACGCTCAGCGCCCCGAACATGAGTGTGGCGTCCAGTCCGCGCTTGGCGGCCAAGGGCGGGATGTGGCGGGCGATCTCCACCGCCACGGCCTCGGGGGCCAAACACCGGGGGCCGCGCGGAGAGGCGATCACGAGGCGGGCGCGACCGCCGATCAGCGCCGAGAGGACGACGTTCGCGTCAGCTACGACTGCGGGGAGGCAGCGAAATCGCCGAGCACCTCTGACTCGTCCACACCCTTGGCGTCGAGCTGCGCGCCGATCTGCTCTGAGAGACGCAGGAACACCTCGCGGCGGACCTCGACCGGGAGCTCGGGCGTGTCCCAGGGCAGGAAGAAGCCGGCGGGAGCGCCATCGCGCGTCACGAGGATCACGTCCTCGGATCGGAACATCTCCGTGGCGTGGTCGCGGAAGTCGCGAACAGTCACGACCTTCATGTGGGCACCTCGGTGGTCACAGAGACATGGTAGCGCGGATCGGCTGCGATCGGTTGGCCGCGAGTGTCCACGTCGGGCGGGCGGTCGCTCTCAGCATGGCCTATCGGGGGTACGATCAGCAAATGAGCAAAGACACCTCTGCTGATGCTGATCAGCATGTCCTCAGTGAGTGCGAAGTTCGCGCCACTTCGCCCCTATAGGTGTTAGTGGAGACGGTGGGAATCGAACCCACGTCCGTGATCGCGTGAGAGTGGCTTCTACGAGCGTAGCCGGCGCTCTGTTCTCGTCCCCCGCTCGCCTCGCCGGCGGGGTTGCGGGGGACCAGCCTCCTTGAGCTTCCCCGGCTTGGCGGAGGCGGACCGCACCGGGTGAGCCTGCTTTCTGATCCCGGCCTTCCCCGCCGCAGGCGAGCGGGGCCCGAGACCTCACGGCTTAGCTATTGACTAAGCGGCGAGGGCGTACTCGTGAGAGTCCGCACTTATGTTTTCCCGGGTGTTTTACGAGGCCGCCCGGGACCTCGACTCGCCACCACCCCCACGAGCCGACCACGTCGAAGCCTGTCGTCCCCGGGGATGTCCTGCCGCTCAAGTGTAGCCCTGCCGGCAAGCCGGCCCCTACACGCAACCTGCCGCCGCCCGAGTCGAGCCGGCGGGCGCTCGCAGACAAAAAGAGACGCGGTCCCAAGCCGTTTGAGGAACCCGTGCCATCCGGCCCGAGGGCCTTCCGTTACGGGTGGCGCGGCCTCACACCTCAGTGGCCTCGCTCTTGGCGGCTCGGTTCCGCGTCTAGATTGAAGGTAGCTCGACCGCCGGGCGATTGCAACCCCCGCTGGACGTTCATTGCGCACGTTCCGCAAAAAACACCTCGCGACGCCGCCGACCTCCTGCGCTCGCGCGCGCCACGGCAGCCGGGGCGGTCGCGCGGGCACCCGCCGCAACGCAGCGCACGCCGTTAGGAATCGCTTATCGAGGCTGCCACAATGGAGCCATGGACAATCACGAGCTGTCCTTGCCGCTCACGCCGCCCGCCCAGGTCCTGCCCGGGAGCCCCGCTGTGCCCGCGGCTCACAGCGGCGATGACCCGTTTGGCGCGGCGCCCCGCACCACCGCTGGCGCCGTGCGCAGCATCCGCAAGCGCATCGGCAGCGCGCTCGCGGCGATCGCCGCGCTGTTTGCGAAGTTCTTCGCCGCCATCAAAGGCGCGCTGCTGCTGCTGCCCAAGCTGAAGCTGCTGACCACGTCCGCGACCGCGCTGGTGTCGGTGGCGGCCTACTCGCTGTTCTGGGGCTGGACGTTCGCGGCAGGCTTCGTGGTGCTGCTGTTCGTCCACGAGATGGGCCACGTGATCCAGCTGCGCCGCGAGGGCATCAAGGCGAGCGCGCCCATGTTCGTTCCGTTCCTCGGCGCGCTCATCACCGCGAAGTCGCTTGGCGAGAACGCGCTCGCGGAGGCCCGCGTGGGCCTGGCAGGCCCGATTCTCGGAACGATCGGCTCCGCCGTCTGCCTCGTGATCGGCGAAGCCACCAACAGCGACCTGTTCCGCGCGCTGGCCTATATCGGCTTCTTCTTGAACCTCTTCAACCTGCTGCCCGTCGTGCCGCTGGATGGCGGCCGGGCGATGGCCGCGATGGCGCCCTGGATGTGGTTCCTCGGTCTCGGCGCCGTTGTCGCGATGGTCTTCGTGTTTCCCTCCCCGATTCTCCTGATCATCCTCTTCTTCGGCGCCATGGAGGTCTGGCGGCGCTGGAAGCTGAGGGGCACGCGCTCGCTCGAGCAGGCGGCCTACTACCGCGTTGCGCCGCGCCACAGGCTGATCGTGGGCGCGGTCTACGTCGGCCTGATCGTGCTGCTCGCCTTCGGGATGTCCGAGACGCACATCCTCAGCTCCGCCGGGCACAGCTTCCGCACGATCTAGCGTCTGGCCTCGCGCACCGCGCGTTCCATGTCGCGCTTGGTCTCCTTCTCGCGCAGCGACTGGCGCTTGTCGTAGAGGTCCTTGCCGCGGGCCAGGGCGATCTCGACCTTGGCGTGGGAGCCCGAGAAGTAGATGCGCGTCGGCACGAGCGTCAGCCCCCGCTCCTTGGCGCGCGCAGAGATCCGGTCGAGCTCGCGGCGGTGCAGCAGCAGCTTGCGGGGTCGCTCGGGGTCGTGGTTTTCGCGCGAGGCCGGCGCGTACGGAGGGATGTGGATCGAGTGCAACCACAGCTCGCCGTCGCGGATGGCCGCATAGCCGTCCTTGAGCTGGGCGCCCGACGCACGCAGAGCCTTGACCTCGGTGCCCTCGAGCACGATGCCGCACTCCAGCCGCTCGATCAGCTCGTAGCGGTGGGAGGCGTAGCGGTTGGACGCCACGTCGCCCGCCCCGAGCTTGCGCTTGCCCTTGCCCTTTGCCATCCCCCGAGACTAGCCTGCGGGCGTCAGATCGACGCGGCCGCGGACAGCGTCCACGCGCGCGACCCGCACCTCGATGGCGTCCCCCAGGCGCAGGCTCGCGCCCGTGCGCTCGCCGTGCAGGATCGTCCCCTGCTCGTTGAGCTCCCACCACTCGCGCTCGCCCTCGCTCGCCCTCGAGCCGCGTCGGCCGACGTTCCCGCGACGCCCGCGCGCGGCCTGCGCGGCGCCGGCCGCGCTCGCGGCAGGCGCCCGCATCAGCCTGACCGGGAGCATGCCCTCAAACGGCGGCGCCACCACCTCGGGCGCGGCCTCTTCCGCGCCGGCCGGGCCGAAGGCGATGAACGCCCCCGCGCCGATCAGGCCCGTGATCTCGCCCGCGAAGGAAAGCTCCGGGCCCTCCTCGTAGAGCACGCGCTCCAAGGCGAAGCACCTAGCCACGTCGTCGCCGTCGCGCTCGAGCATCATCGCCTCGCGCTCGCGCTCTGAGGTCCAGACGCCCAGCTCGGCGAGCTCGCCGGCTCGCGGGGCCTGCTCGCCGGCGCCGAGCGCCGAGAGCAGCGCGCGGTGGCAGACGATGTCCGGGTAGCGCCGGATCGGCGAGGTGAAGTGACAGTAGTTGGCCGAGTGGAGGCCGGCATGCCCGAGGTTCTTGGGGGAGTAGTAGGCCTGCTTGAGCGAGCGCAGGACGAGTGAGCTCAGCGCGATCCGGCCGCGGCCGCTGCGGCGCACGTGGCGGTCCACCATCTGGGAGATCGCCCCCACGAGCTCGGCGGCCTGCGAGGAGGACATGTGCTCGGGCAACGGCGGCGTCGGTACCTCCAGCGAGGCCAGCTGCTCGACGAGCCGTTCGATGCTCACCGGCTCGGGGGGCTCGTGGACGCGGTAGAGGCACGGCACGCCGCGGCGGCTGAGCAGCCCGGCGACGGCCTCGTTCGCGGCGATCATCAGGTGCTCGACCAGACGGTGGGACTCGGTCTGTACGCGCGCGCGGATCTCGCCGACGTTGCCCTGCTGATCGAACAGGAACTCGGGCTCCTCGGAGTCGAGCACGAGCGCACCGCTGCGCTCGCGCTTGCGCTGCAGCGCGGCCGCGGCCTGGCGCGCCGCCGCCAGCGAGGACCGCCACGATGCGTCCGGGGCCTCCTGGCCGGCGAAGACACGATCCACCTGCTCGTAGTCCAGGCGCGCGTTCGAGCGGATCAGCGAGCGGTAGAAGGCCGCGCTCAGGACCTCCCCGTCGCGCAGCTCGAGCTCGACGGTCACGGCCGCGCGCTCGGCGCCGGGGCGAAGCGAACAGGCCTCGCTGGAGAGGGCGTGCGGCAGCATCGGCTCGACCGCCCCGGGCACGTACACGCTGGTCGCGCGCCGGCGCGCCTCGCGGTCGAGCAGCGAGCCCTCGGGCACGTGGGCGGCCACGTCGGCGATGTGGATCCACACGCGGACGACGCCCTCCGGCGTCGGCTGCGCCGAGATCGCATCATCGAAGTCCCGCGCGGTTGCTGGGTCGATCGTGAACGTGACCAGCTCACGCAGATCGCGCCGGCGCAGCTCGGAGCCTCTGACCCGCTCGGCGGCCGCGCTTGCCTCGCGCTCGACTGCCCCGTCAAAGCCGCGGCTGCAGCCACGGTCGAGCAGCAGCGCCTCGATCAGGTCGCGTGCCACCTGCGGGCGGCCGATCACGCGCAGTATGCGCGGGCCGGAACCGCGCGGCGCCCTCTGCACGAGTACCACATCCCCCGCGTGCGCGCCGCCGGGCGCGGACCCGGCGGATCCGAGGACGATGCGCGCCGAGCCACCCCTGCCCCGCGCAGCGGGCTCCGGCTCGCGCTGAGGAAACAGCGGCTCGGCGGTGAGGAAGCGCCCGCGGCGCTCGAGCACGGCCACGACCGCGTCGGCGGGTGCCGGGCCACGGGGCGCGGATGATCCGCCCCGCCCGCGCGCCTGCGAGCCGTTCACTTGACCTTCGCTGCGAGCGTGTCGAGTGCTACGGCCAGGCCGTGCGGGGTGTCGATGCCGGTGCGCACCGGCACTTCGGGCCTGACGCCCGCGCCCTGCTTGACGCCGCCGCCGCCGAGGTTGCGCCCGTCGGGTGTGAAGTACTCGCCGACCGTGATGTCGAGCGCGCCGCCGTTGGAGAGCGCCTCCTCCTCCTGGAAGACGCCCTTGCCGAAGGTGTGGGTGCCCACCACGGTCGCGCGACGATGGTCCTGCAACGCGGCCGTGACGATCTCCGCGGAGGAGGCAGTGTTGGAGTCTACGAGGACGACCACCGGGATCGAGCTGGAGATGGCCCCGCCGGTGGCGGTGATCGTGTCTGTCGGCTGGCTGCGCCCGCGTGTGGTCACGATCGTGCCGCTGGGGATGAAGATGCTTGCGATCAGCTGCGCCTCCTCGACGAGGCCGCCGCCGTTGCCGCGCAGATCGAGCACGATGCCGCGGACGTGCATGTGCAGCTCGCGCTCGACGGCTTCGCGCACTTCGCCGTGGGCCCCCGGGCTGAAGGTGGCGAGCGCGACCACGCCGAGCTTGACGTCGTGCACGGTCTTGGTCGCTGAGGCGACCACCGGCTCGGAGATCGTGGCGCGGGTGATCGTGATCGTGCGCAGCGGGCCGCGCCGGGAGTGCGGCGGGCGTGGGCCTTCGACCTCGAGCCGCACGTCGGTACCGGGGAGCCCCTTGATCAACGCCGTGGCCTCGTCGGCGGAGAGTCCTTCGAGCGTGTGCCCGTTGACAGCCACGATCAGATCACCCGAGTGCAGGCCGGCGCGGGCCGCCGGCGAGGAGTCGAACACGCGTGCGATGAGAAGTCCGCGGCGTTCGGGTCCGACAGCCACGCCGATGCCCGTGAAGTGCGGTGGCGAGTTGAATTCGCGGAATTCCGCCGGGGTGAGATAGTGCGAGAAGCGGTCGTTGAGGCTCGCGACCACGCCGGCGATCGAGGCGTCATCCAGCCGGCTGGTGGAGATCGGCCGGTAGTATTCGCTGGCGATCCGCTTGATCGCTTCGTCGACCACCTGGGTCTGGTGGTCGGCCACGAAGGTGCTGCGCAGGAACGCCGGCAGGTCTTCGGGATGCCCGCCCAGCCAGAGGCCGGCCACGAGCAGGATCGGCAGCAGCATCGCGAGCGCCACGCTCAGCGGGTGTCGGCGGACGGGGGACATTCTCTGCTGCCAAGCGTAGTAGAGGCAGGCGACCTAGAGTCTCACACGAGAACCCTCTAGGGTGGGGCCCGTGGCCACCGTGAGCACCAGCACCGTCGCAGCGAACGGGCTGCCGATCCACAGCATCCCGCTGCCGGGGACGCGCGCCCTGACCGTGCTGGTGGCCTTCGATGCGGGCGCGCGCAACGAGCGTCCGGAGGAGAACGGGATGGCGCACTTCCTCGAGCATCTCGTGTTCAAGGGCGGAGAGAAGTACCCGACCTACAAGGATGTCAACGAGACCGCCGAGCGCCTCGGCGGGGTGCTCAACGCATACACCAGCCATGACCTGGTGGCCTTCCACATGACCGTCCGCGCGGAGAGCGCCGGCGCGGCGATCGACCTGTTGAGCGACTTCGTCGGCCGCCCGCGACTGGACGGCGAGGAGCTCGACCGCGAGCGCGGCGTGGTGATCCAGGAGATCAACCGCGCCTATGACCAGCCATCGACGGTCGCCGAGTACCTGATCGACAGGGCGGCCTTCGGCGAGCACCCGCTGGGGCGGACGGTGCTCGGCCCGGAGGAGAACCTCAGGGCATTCTCGCGCGAGGGGATCATCGCCTTCCGCGAACGCCGCTGGGCGGGCTCGCGGGGCGGGGCGTTCCTCGCCGGCAACCTCGACCACCTGCCCGGCGAAGAGGAGCTGCATGAGCGCTTCGCCCGCTTCCCGGCCCTGCCCGAGCCCGAGCCCTACCTCCCCGCTCCGGACTTCGCGCCGCAGAAGATGGCCGAGCGGCGAGACACCAACCAGTCGCACCTGCGCATGATCTACCGCCCCGATGTCGCCGTCGCCGACGTGCGCCAGCGCGCGGCGCTGTCGATCTACTCGACGCTGCTCGGCGGCTCGATGGGCTCGCGGCTGTTCGAGGAGATCCGTGAGAAGCGCGGCCTGTGCTACTCCGTCTACGCGCTCAACCACGCCTTCGCCGATGTTCCCGTGCTCCAGCTCGGCTCGGGCCTCGAGTCCAAGAAGTGCATCGAGGCCTACACGCGGATGCGCGAGATCGTCGATGAGCTACGGCGCGACGGGCCGACCGAGGAGGAGGTGGCGCGCGCACGCGCCTATGCCGCCGGGCGCCTGGTGCTGGCGTTCGAGAACTCGGGTGCGGTCGCCCGCTATGCGGCCAACCAGCGGATCGTCTTCGACGAGGACATCGACCCCGACGCCGCGATCGCGGCGCTCGACGCGGTCACCTTCGATGAGGTCCGCGAGGTGGCCGCGGGCGTGGCCGACAGGCTCGCGGTGGCCGTCGTAGGGCCACATGACGCAGAGGACTTCTAGGAGCCGAGCTCAGCCAGCTTTCGTGCCGCGGCGGCGTCGGGTCCCGCCATCTCGCTCACCCACCGGGACGCCTCCCCCAGATCGAGAGCGCGGGCCTCGAGCATCGATTCGATGTCCACCCAGTCCCGCGGCCGGTCGAACAGCGCCTTGAAGACCGCCAGCGCCGTGCAGCCCAGCACGGGGATTGAACGACCCTCGAAGGAAACCTGCCGCACCTCGCTGGCGACCTGATCGTGAAAGGGAAGCACGCTGAAGAACAGGTCGATCGGCGTTTGCTCCCACCACACCCTGACCTGCCCGTCCCGTTCGGCTTGCTCGAGGCTGAGCCCACTGATGGCCACGCCGTCCGGCAGCGCGGCGAACACGTCCTTTACGCGATCTGGCCCGACGAAGACATTGACGTCGAGATCCCTGGTTCCCCGTGGTTCCAGCGTGCAGTAGCCGAGCGCGATCGCGCCGCCGATCGCGTGTGGGATTCGCGCCTGATCGAGCGCATCGTGCACGGCGAGCAGACGGTCGCCGAGCTCGCTCACGACGCGCGTCGGATCAGCGGCGGATACGCAAGCTCCGGCCGCGGCCGGTACGGCAGGTGCTCGGCCAGGTCGAGCACCTGGGAGAGTACCTTCCCGGCGTGCTCGGTCGCTGCGCGATCGGCCCGCGGCGCCAGCTGCAGTTCAACCCCGGCGGCCTCGGCGATGCGGGCCATCGACTCCACCGAGGGCTGCCGGCGCCCGTGTGCGTAGGCACTGAGAACCGAGCTTTGCATGCCCGCGCGCCGTGCCAGCTCCGCCTGGCTCAATCCGCTCGTTCGGCGTATCTCCGCGATCAGTTCGGAGGCAACGTGGCCGGCAGTCAGGGACATGACGGCTTAAGATATCATATCCGCTAACGAAATGCCCGCTAGGTTAGCGTATTGCTATATGCGCGCCCGTCAGCCGATCGCGACCATGCGGTCGATCGGAACGCGCGCCCGCACTGCGATCTCCTCGGGCACGCGCACCTCGAACTTCATGTCCCTCAGCGCGTCGCGCAGCTTGGGCAGGGTGATCATCTTCATGTACACGCACGAAGCGGCGGGATTGGCCGGGATGAACTCGATGTCCGGCGCCGCCATCCGCAGCGGATAGAGCATCCCGATCTCGGTCGCCACCACCACCTCGCGCGCGCTGCCGCCGTTCGAGCCCGCCGGGCGCTCGGCCTCCTCGGCCGCCTCGGCGTACCTGAGCATTCCGCCCGTCGAGAGCATGTGCACGCCCTCGGCCGAGATGTCGCCGGCGGCCACGTACTCCATCACGCTGGTCGAGCAGCCGCACTCGGGGTGGATCAGGAAGTCGGCGCCCGGATGGGCGGCGCGGGTGGCTTCGATGTCGGCTGGGCGGATGCCCGCGTGCACGTGGCACTCGCCGTCCCAGACGTGCATGCGCCGGCCGAGCTCCCTCTCCACGTAGGCGCCCAGCCACATGTCCGGCCCGAACAGGATCTCGGTGTCGGAGCCGTGGGTGTCATAGATGTGGCGCACGACGTCCACGGCGTTGGCCGAGGTGCAGCAGTAGTCCGTCAGCGCCTTGACCGCGGCGGTGGTGTTGACGTACATCACGACCACGCCGCGCGGATACTCCGCTCGCCACGCGGTCAGCTGCTCGGCGTCGATCGACGCCGCCAGCGAGCAGCCCGCGTCGAGGTCGGGGATCAGCACGGTCTTCTCGGGACACAGGATCGAGGCGGTCTCGGCCATGAAGTGCACCCCGCAGAAGACGATCGTCTCGCCCTCTGCAGCGGCAGCCCTGCGCGAGAGGCCGAGCGAGTCGCCGACGTAGTCGGCCACGTCTTGGACCTCGGGCACCTGATAGTTGTGGGCGAGGATCACCGCCCGGCGCTCGGCTGCGAGCGCGCGCACCTCGCTCTGCAGGGCCTCGATCTCCGCCGCGGAGAGCACCGGCGGCGCCTGGCTAGGGGCCATCGGCAACGTGGGGGCCATGGGGAGGTTCATGGCAGGGCCTCCATTGTCAGGGACAGGTCCAAGGCGGGCGCGGAATGGGTGAGGGCACCCATCGAGATCCATTCTACCCCCGTCCGCGCGAGCTCCCCGAGCGTCTCCAGGGTCACGCCGCCGCTGGCCTCGAGGCTGGCCCGGCCGGCCACCTGGGCGACGGCGGCACGCAGCTGATCCGCGTCCATGTTGTCGAGCAACAGCCGCGGCGCGCCCGCGGCCAGCGCCTGTTCGATCTCCGCGGGGTTGCGCACCTCCACCTCCAGGGTCCCCGCCAGCTCGGGCGCGGCCGCCCGCGCACGCGCCACCGCCTCGGCGATGCCGCCGGCGGCCGCGATGTGGTTCTCCTTGATCAGGATCGCGTCGTACAGCCCCGCGCGGTGATTGCTCGCGCCGCCGGCCGCCACCGCGGCCTTCTCGAGCGCGCGCAGGCCGGGGGTGGTCTTGCGCGTGTCCAGCACCTTCGCCCCCGTGCCCTCGAGCGCAGCCACGGCGCGCGCCGCCATCGTCGCCACACCCGACAGATGTGCCAGGAAGTTCAACGCCGTCCGCTCGGCCGTCAGCAGCGAACGCGCGAGCCCCTCGACCGAGATCACCGGACCGCCGTCCTCGCGCCAGGCGCCCTCGAGCACCAGGCGCCGCATCTGCGCCTGCGGATCCAGCTCGGCAAAAGCCGCTTCGGCGACCGCCAGGCCATAGATCGCGCCGGGCGACTTCTGCGTGATCAGCGCCCGCGCGCGGCTGCCCGGCTCGACGGTCGCCAGCGTGGTCACATCGCCCGTGCCCACGTCCTCGCGCAGAGCGCGCCGAACCAGCGTTGTGAGGTCGTCCACCGCTAGGCGCCCGCGGATGCCGTCGAAAGCAGATACGCACGCACGAATCCATCGAGATCTCCATCGAGGACGCGCTGAACGTCGCCCATCTCATGCCCGGTGCGATGGTCCTTGACCATCGTGTAGGGATGCAGCACGTAAGAGCGGATCTGCGAGCCGAAGTTGACGTCCTGCGCCTCGCCCTTCTCGCGCGCGATCTCCTCCTGGCGTTCGCGCTCCTTGCGTTCGAGCAGCTTCGCCCTCAGCATCGCCATCGCGGTCGCGCGGTTGGAAGACTGGGAGCGCTCGTTCTGACACTGCACCACGATCCCGCTCGGCCGGTGGGTGATGCGCACGGCCGAGTCGGTCTTGTTGACATGCTGGCCGCCGGCACCGGAGGCTCGGTAGGTGTCGACCTGCAGATCGTCCTCGTTGATCTCGATCTCCCCGCCGTCCTGCACCACCGGCGCGACCTCTACGCCGGCGAAGCTCGTCTGGCGGCGATGAGCCGAGTCGAACGGCGAGAGGCGCACGAGCCGGTGCACGCCCCGCTCGGCGGCGAACAGCCCGTAGGCGTTCTCGCCCGAGGCGCGGAAGGTGGCCGACTTGATCCCCGCTTCCTCGCCCGCGCCGGCCTCCAGCAGATCGACCTGAAAGCCGCGGCGCTCGGCCCAGCGCATCTCCATGCGCAGCACCATCTCCGCCCAGTCCTGCGCGTCCGTCCCCCCCGCTCCCGCGTTCACACTCACCAGTGCATCGCCGGCGTCGTAGCGACCGGAGAACAGCCGCTGCTCCTCCAGCGCCGCCAGACGCTCCTCAACCGAGGCGATCTGCTCGTCGACCTCGCCCTGCAGCGACTCCTCCTCGCTTGCCATCTCCACCAGCCCGTCGAGGTCCTCCACGTCGGCCTGCAGCGCGCTGAACATCTCCAGGCGCCGGGATGCGCGGGCGTGCTCGGCCGAGACCGCCGCCGCCCGCTCGGAGTCATCCCAGAAGCCGGACTGCCCCATCTCGCTCTCGAGCGTCGCCACCCGCTCGGCCAGGCCAGCCGGGTCAAAGATAGTCCGAGAGCAGTTTCATCTGCTCACGGATCGCGGCCAGCCGCTGGGGCGTGGACTCGCTCGGAGCGGCTGTGGCCATACCTCCACGCTATCACCAGCGCGCAGCGGGTCGCGACCGGTCCGATCGCGGCCCGCGGGCGTCTACTCGGCGAGCCCCACGGCCGCGAGGGCCTCCTCGCGAGTCGCGTAGCCGACGGCCCGAGCCACCTTGCCGTCTGCAATCCACACAACGCCGACCCAGCGCAACTCCAGCGGCTCCCGCGACCCGACACCGCGACCGACCAGCGAGTACGTCGCCACCACGAAATCCTCCCCGGCCGCGTTGAGCTCGTCCACTCCGTAGCGCGTCTCCTCGTCAAAGTCTTCGAACAGGTCGCTCATCCATTCGCGCAGGCCCGCCCCGCCGTGGTAGGTGTAGCCGGTGGCCGAGGTCACGCGACTCTCCATGCGGAAGCCCGGAGCGAGCAGATCGTCGGGCACGTCGCGCGCGCGTATGGCCTCGACCATCTGGTTGTGGAGGTCGATGCTGCGCCGTGCGGAGGCCTCGAGGGCCCCCACCGCGGCGGCGCGCGCCTCCTCGAAGTCGGGGTAGATCGTCACCCGCGCGATCGTGCCCTCCACCCATATGAAGACCGGCGCGGATCGCACGTGCAGAACGCCACGGCTCCCCGAGCTGTGGGCGACCTGCAGGACGTCGACGAGCACGACCCCGCCTCCGAGGTGCTGCATCTCCCTGACCTGCACCTCGTAGCTCTCGAGGCTGCCGAACCAGTCCTCGAGAAACCTGCGTATCGCCGCGAGGCCTGCGTGCGTGCCCAGGCCGCGGCGCGAGACATCCCACACCGAGGCCGGGCCGAACATGGCCATGACCGCGTCGAAGTCGCGCGCGTTCAGGGCACCGTAGACCTGTCGCGTGAGCTCGAGAGCAGTGGGTGGCCTGGCCTCCTCCGGCATCGCACCGCCCAGTATTCCGCTCACCGTCAGCGCGCGCTGCTCGGTCCTTCGCGCGCCATTCGGGTAGCCTCAAGGGATGGCCCAGAGCGACCGGCGGATCGAGGAGAAGGACAGGTGCTCGAGCTGCGGCGGCTCGGGCTGGACGTGGTGGTCGGAGGGGGCGACGCCACCTCAGCAGGGCAGGTGGATCGTCTGCCGCGCGTGCATCGGCACGGGACGCACCGACCAGAAGGGGCGCAAGCGCCAGATGCCGGCCGAGACCCCGGGCTGAGCTCTCCCCAGAGCCTCTTTGCGGCATTCGCCGGGCCGTCCGGGGGACACGGGCCGCGCGCAGCGCTGCCTGCTGCCGAGGTGTCCTGGCCCACCTAGGCGCCGTGGCACTTCTTGAACTTCTTGCCGCTCCCGCACCAGCAGGGATCGTTGCGGCCGAGCTGGTGCTCCTCGTCGACGACTCGCTGCTCGACCACCGGGAGCACCTCGACTTCGCCCTCCTCGCCGTAGGCCTGCCCGCCGGGGGCCCCCGCCACCCCGGCCGCGGCCGCGGCCGCCGCCAGCGCGCCCGAGCCGACCGCGCTGTGACCGCCGGAGTATGAGACGCGACCGGCACGGGTGGAGCTGCCCGAGGCCGCGAACGCAGGGACCGGCTCACCGCCCCCGTTCTGGCCCTCGACGTTCACCTGCACGTTGAAGATCATCCGCGCGTAGTCCGACCAGACGATGTTCATCAGGTCGCCGAACAGCGAGAACGCCTCGTTCTTGTACGCCACCAGCGGGTCGATCTGGGCGAAGCCGCGCAGGTGGATGCCCTCGCGCAGGTAGTCCATGTCGAAGAGATGCTCGCGCCAGCGTTCGTCGATGATCTGCAGCAGCAGGAAGCGCTCGAGCGCGCCCATCAGCTCCTCGCCGAGCGCCTGTTCGCGCGCCTCGTAGCGCTCGATCGCCATCTCGACGATGCGTTCGCTGAGCGCGTTGCGATCGGCCGTCTCGGCCTCGAGGTCCTCGCGGCCGAGGTCCAGCGGGAAGAACTGCCCGAGCGCGGTGAACAGCCCGTCGAGGTCCCAGTCCTCCATGAAGTCGCCGGGCGTGTACTCATCGATCGTGCGCTCAATCACGTTGACGACCTCCCGGCGGGCCTCCTCGCCGATGCTCTTGCCCTCCAGCACCTCGTCGCGGTAGGCATAGATCACGCGCCGCTGCTCGTTCATCACGTCGTCGTACTCGAGCACCCGTTTGCGGATCAGGAAGTTCTGCTCCTCGACCTTCTTCTGGGCTTTCTCGATCTGTTTGGAGAGCATCCCGGCCTCGATCGGTTCCTCGTTGCCCTCGTCGTCGACGCCGCCCAGTTTGTCGAGGATCCTGTAGATGCGGTCGCCGGCGAACAGCCGGACGAGGTCGTCCTCGGCAGAGAGGAAGAAGCGCGACTCGCCCGGATCGCCCTGGCGCCCGGAACGCCCGCGCAGCTGGTTGTCGATGCGCCGGGACTCGTGGCGCTCGGTGCCGCAGATGAACAGGCCGCCCGCGGCCACCACCCGCTCGCGGTCCTCAGCCAGCTTGCGCTCGACCTCTGGCAGGGCCTCGCGCGTCCGCCGCGCGTACTCCTCGGCGTCGCCCGGCTCGACGCCTTCGCGGGCGAGCTGCAGGCGGGCGAGGTGCTCGGGGTTGCCGCCGAGCTTGATGTCGACGCCGCGGCCGGCCATGTTGGTGGCAATCGTCACGGCGCCGGGCTGCCCCGCCTCGGCGACGATCTCGGCCTCGCGCGCGGCGTGCTCGGGCTTGGCGTTGAGCACCGTGTGCTTGATCCCGCGCTGGGTCAGGCGCTCGCCCAGCAGCTCGGAGACCTCGACCGAGATCGTTCCCACCAGGACCGGCTGCCCGTTCTCATGGCGCGCCTCGATCTCTTTGACGACCGCGTTCCACTTGCCCTCCTTGGTCTTGTAGACCTGATCGTTGCGGTCGAGACGTACCATCTCCATGTTCGTCGGCACCTGCACGACGGGCAGGTGGTAGATCTTCATGAACTCGGTCGCCTCGGTCAGCGCCGTGCCCGTCATGCCCGCGAGCTTGTCGTAGAGGCGGAAGTAGTTCTGGTAGGTGATCGTCGCCAGGGTCTGGTTCTCCTCCTGGATCGGCACCCGCTCCTTGGCCTCGACGGCCTGGTGCAGCCCCTCCGACCAGCGGCGGCCGTCGAGGATCCGCCCGGTGAACTCGTCGATGATCTTGACCTCGCCGTCGATGACCGCGTAGTCGACGTCGCGCCTGTACAGCGCCTCGGCGCGCAGCGACTGGATCAGGTGGTTGACGAGATGGCCGTTCTCCGCGCGGTAGAGGTGATCGATGCCGAGGAAGCGCTCGGCCTTGGCCACCCCCTGCTCGGTGATCGACACGGTCTTGTGCTTCTCGTCCACCTCGAAGTCGAAGTCCGCGAGGAACTGCTTCTTCATCCGCGGGTCCATGCCTTCGGGGGTCTTGCCCGCCACCAGCTGCGGCGCCAGCCGCGCGAACTTGACGTACAGGTCGGCGGCCTGTTCGGGGGCGCCCGAGATGATCAGCGGCGTGCGCGCCTCGTCGATCAGGATGTTGTCGACCTCATCGACGATCGCGAAGAAGTGCCCCCGCTGGACCTTTTCGGCGAGGTCCTTGGCCATGTTGTCGCGCAGGTAGTCAAAGCCGAACTCCGAGTTGGTGCCGTAGACGACGTCGCAGGAGTAGGCGTGCTGCTTCTCCTCGTAGGACTGCATGTTCTGCAGCACCCCCACCGACACCCCGAGCGCGTCGTAGATCGGGCTCATCCATTCCGCGTCGCGGCGCGCGAGATAGTCGTTGACGGTGACCACGTGCACGCCCTTGCGCTCGGACGCGGCGTCGCCGGCCGGCGCGTCCCCGGCCTGCTCGTCCCCTGGGGGCGCGTCCCCGGCGGCCGCGTCCCCGGCCTGCTCGGGCACCGCGTCGCGCACCGCGAGCGAGTTCAGCACGACCGCGAGCGTGGCCGTGAGCGTCTTGCCCTCGCCGGTCTTCATCTCGGCGATCTGGCCCTCGTGCAGAGCCATCCCGCCGATCAGCTGGACGTCGAAGTGGCGCATCCCCATCGTGCGCCTGCCGGTCTCGCGTACGATCGCAAAGCACTCGGGCAGCAGCGCGTCGAGCGACTCGCCGGCAGCTGCGCGCTCGCGCAACGCGTCCATGCGCTCGCGCAGCTCCGTGTCGGTGTCGTGCTCGAGCTCTTCCTCGAACGCGCCGATCAGCGCGACGCGTTTCTGGTAGCTCTTGAACTTCTTCGCCTCGCCGACGTTCAGCGCGCGGTCAAGCAGGGAGGGCATGGGCCAAGGATAGCTCCCGAGGAGGCCCTACCGCAGAGCTCGACCGCGGCCGGACACGCGGGCGGGGGAACCTCGCCTCCCAGCCCCTCCGCGGCCGCGCCGCGCGCGCCCGCGGCTCAGCCCGACGCGGAAGCCGCGCCCGGCGCGGGCGCGCCGGTGGCCGGGCGCGCGGCTGCGGCGTGGGCCTCACGGCGGTGGCGCAGTTTGTCGCGGTGGCGCTTGACCTGGCGCGCCAGCTCATCGACCATCAGGTTCAGGGAGTGCAGCATCTCCGGCGATGCGTCGTGCGCGCGCAGCGTGACTCCCTTCAGGTACAGCGTCCCCTCGGCCACGTGGCAGTCGGCCACGCGCGGGTTGGGCTCCTTGAAGATCTCGATCTCCAAGCGGGCGAGGTCTGAGACCTGGCGCGCTACCTTGGCCAGACGACGCTCCGCGTGCGTGCGAAGCTCCTCGGTGACCGGGACGTTGCGACCCTTGATGTCGATGAGCATCTTAGGCTCCCTTCGTCGGCTTTTTCTGGGCGCTGGATGCGATGCTACGCCCGGTCACGGCGGATGTAAATGCCTCTGGACACTCTGTCGGCTAATTGCGGATTGATTGATCGGCTTATTGCCCACTGCCGGCGCGGCCCAACCGCGGCCCGGGCTGCGGCCGAGGGGTGCGGGCACGCCGAGTGGGACAATCAGGCGGCATGAGCCCTAACCTCTCCTGGACATTCAGCCCGGGCGTGCTGGCCGGCGCGGCGATCGTCGCCGGCGATCTACCTCAAACGCTGGCGGCAGGTGCGCATCGGCGCCTCGCCGCGATCGGCGGTCGAGGCCCCCGTGTGGCGGCTGTGCTGCTTCATGGCCTCGGTGCTGGTGGCGATGATCGCGCTGATCTCGCCCTTGGACGCGCTCGCGGACCAGCTGTTCTTCATGCACATGGTCCAGCACATCCTGCTCCTGGACGCGGTGCCGATCCTCGCGATCCTCGGCTTCACGAAGGTGATCCTGCGACCGGTCACGCGGGCGGTGCGCGACCTGGAGCGCCGGGCCGGGCCGCTGGCGCACCCGGCGTTCGCGGTCCTGCTCTACGTCGGCGTTATCTGGGCGTGGCACATCCCCGGCGCCTATGACCTGGCGGTGCGCAGGCCGGCCGTGCACGTGCTCGAGCACGTCAGCTTCGTGCTCGCCGGATCGCTCTACTGGTGGCACCTGCTGTCCCCGATCCGCGCGCGCATGCGCCTCGACGGCCTCGGTCCGGTCGTCTACATGGGCTCCACCAAGGTGCTCGTCGGGGCGCTCGGGATGGGGCTCGCGTTCGCGCCCACCGCGCTGTACCCCTACTACGCCCACCACGCGCGCGTGTGGGGCATCTCGGCGATCAGCGACCAGTCGATCGCCGGCCTGATCATGGCGCTCGAGCAGTCGCTGGTGATGGGCATCGCCCTCGTGGTGCTGTTCGTGCGGGCTCTCACCGAGTCCGAGCGCGAGCAGCAGCGGCGCGAGCGCTACGAGCTCGCCTGAGCGCGAGATCTAGCGGCCTGCGGCGCAGGCTCCGAAGGATGCCGCTGTGCCCGGCAGATCGCGCCGATCAGGATCGACTCGGCGGCGATCTCGGTGCCGGGGAAGCATGATGCTCGAGCGCAGCTGCGCGCGCTCGCCGACCGTCACCCCGTCGCCGAGCACGATCGGCCCCATCAGGCGCACGCCCGCCGCCGATGCGCACGTCGTGTCCGATCCAGGCCGGCCCTTCGATCTCGGTGTCCTCGGGCAGCGGCGTCTCGCCGGCGAGGACGACCCCGGGCCTCACCTCCTCGCCTTCGACGTCCAGGTGCAGCTCGCCGCGCAGCGCGTCGAAGGTCCCCTGGCGCAGCTCGCCGAGCGAGCCGACGTCGTTCCAGTACTCGCGCACCTCGTGGATGTAGAACGGCACGTCGTTCTCGAGCAGCACCGGGAAGACGTCCTGTGGCCCAGTCGACGAACGGCCGCGCGGGGAAGTAGTCGAAGATCTTCGGATCGAACACGTAGATCCCGCAGTTGCCGAGATCCGAGAGCGCCTCGTCGGGCTCGGGCTTCTCCTGAAAGCCCGTGATCCGCCCCTCGCGGTCGTGCAGCACGACGCCGTACTCGCGCGTGTCCGGCACCTGCTTGACGGCCAGCGTGGCGATCCCCCCGGCCTCGCGGTGCCTGGCGGCCAGCGCCTCCAGGTCGATGTCGGTGAGCGCATCGCCGGAGATCACCACGAACGGCTCCTCGCCGAAGAAGCCGGCGCAGGCGCGCACCCCGCCCGCCGTGCCGAGCAGCTCCGGCTCGTAGCGGTACTCCAGCCGCGCGCCGAAGTGCTCGCGGATCGTGTCCGGGAAGTAGTGCAGGTTGGCGATCACCTCATCGAAGCCGTGCCTGTGCGAGCAGATCGACGATGTGCTCCATCACCGGCCGGTCGAGCACCGGGACCATCGGCTTGGTGATCTCGTAGGTGAGCGGGCGCAGGCGCGTGCCGAGCCCCGCCGCAAGGACCATCGCTCTCATCGGAGGCTAAGGCGGCGAGGTCAGTAGCGGTAGTGGTCGGGCTTGTAGGGACCCTCGATCGGGCACGCCGATGTAGGCCGCCTGCTCGGGGGTGAGCTCGGTGAGCCTGACGCCGAGCGCCTGCAGATGCAGGCGGGCGACCTTCTCGTCGAGGTGCTTGGGCAGCACGTAGACCTTCTTCTCGTACTGCGCGTTCTTGCTGAACAGCTCGATCTGGGCGATCGTCTGGTTGGAGAAGGAGTTGCTCATCACGAAGCTCGGGTGTCCGGTGGCGTTGCCGAGGTTCAACAGCCGCCCCTCGGAGAGCAGGATGATCGCGTGGCCGTCGGGGAAGACCCACTTGTCGACCTGCGGCTTGATGTTGACCCGCTCGATCCCTGCGACCGCGTCGAGGCCGGTCACGTCGATCTCGTTGTCGAAGTGCCCGATGTTGCCGACGATCGCCTGATGCTTCATGCGCCCCATCTGCTCGGTCGTGATGATGTCGCGGTTGCCGGTGGTGGTGATGAAGATGTCGGCGCTGTCGATGACTTCCTCGAGCGTCCGCACCTCGTAGCCCTGCATCGCCGCCTGCAGCGCACAGATCGGGTCGATCTCGGTGATCACCACGCGCGCGCCCTGGCCGCGCAGCGATTCCGCGCAGCCCTTGCCGACATCGCCGAAGCCGCACACGACCGCGACCTTGCCCCCGATCATCACGTCGGTGGCGCGCTTGATGCCGTCGATCAGCGAGTGCCGGCAGCCGTAGAGATTGTCGAACTTGGACTTCGTGACCGAGTCGTTGACGTTGATCGCCGGGAACAGCAGCTCGCCGGTCTCGACCATCTGGTAGAGCCGGTGCACGCCCGTGGTCGTCTCCTCGGTCACGCCTTTGATGCCCTCGCCGATCTTCGTCCAGCGCTGCGGGTCCTCGGCCAGCGAGCGCGTCAGCAGGGCGAGGATCACGCCGTGCTCCTCGGACTGCGCGCCCGCCGCGTCGGGCACCGCGCCGGCCCGCTCGTACTCGGCGCCCTTGTGCACGAGCAGCGTCGCGTCCCCGCCATCGTCGAGGATCATGTTCGGGCCCGGGCCGGCCGCGTCATCCGGCCAGCGCATCACCTGTTCGGTGCACCACCAGTACTCCTCGAGGGACTCGCCCTTCCAGGCGTACACGGGCACTCCCCGCGGGTCCTCCGGGGTGCCGTCAGCTCCGACGGCGACCGCCGCCGCGGCGTGGTCCTGGGTGGAGAAGATGTTGCAGCTGCACCAGCGGACCTCGGCTCCGAGCGCCGTCAGCGTCTCGATCAGCACCGCCGTCTGGATCGTCATGTGCAGCGAGCCGGTGATCCGCGCGCCCTTCAGCGGCTGGGCGTCGGCGTACTCGCGGCGGATCGCCATCAGGCCGGGCATCTCGTGCTCGGCGAGCGTGATCTCCTTGCGGCCGAACTCCGCGAGTGAGAGGTCTGCGACCTTGAAGTCGTTTGCCACTGCGGTGGGTGTCATTGCGGACATGACTAGTCCTCCTGTCCGGTCAGGTGAGCGCCCTTGCTGCAGAGAGGCCGAGCGTGGCGGACCCGTGCCCGTCGCAGCGCTCCTCGGCCGGCTCCGACCGTATCACAGACCGCAGGCCGTCTAGCGGTCTGCGAGGGCCGCCTTCAGCTCATCGATCACCTTCACCGGTCCGGGATCCACGCCGCGCAGCGTGGCGAGGTAGATCGAGACGAGATCGCCGAGGAGCACGAGCGAGATCACGCGCTCGATGGCTGTCTGCCCGCGGGTCTCCAGGCGGAAGCTCGCGACGGCGTTGTCGGCGATCAGGCGCTCGGTCAGGTCCATGCGCTCCTTCACCCGGGGGTGGGTGTCGGAGTCGTCCAGGAACACGGCCGAGAAGCGCCCGACGTCGCGCGCACCCTCCCAGCCCGCGAGCTCGTTGTGGTCGAGCTCGGGCAGTTCGTGCGAGAAGCACGGCTGCTTTGCGTTCTCGTTGATCTGGGTCTTCCAGCGGTAGGCGATGGGCGTCGTCAGCCCCGCACCGGCGATGACCGGCGTGGTGCCGAACAGCCCGCGGGCGATCTCCTTCGCCAGCGAGTCCTCCGGCGCATCGGGACCCCACTCGGCGACCAGCTGCTCGATGTGCGATGCGGCCACGTCGATCTCCGAGGTCAGACGCGGCCCGGCGCCGCAGAGGGCGGCCACCTCCAGCGCGGCGACGATCATGTAGGCGACCGCGGCGCGCGGCTGAAATCCCCCGGGCAGCGGGATCACGGGCACGCCGTCGGCGCGAGCCATCTCCGCCAGGCGCCCGCCGGTGCTCGCGACGGTGCGCCGTGCGCCCAGGGCGCCGGCGGACTCGTAGCAGGCGAGCGTCTCCTCGGTCTCGCCCGAGTAGCTGGCGCAGAGCACCATCGTGTCCGGCGTCGTCCATGTCGGCAGCCCGTAGGCGCGGGTCACGAAGATCGGCCGCGAGGCATGGTCGCCGAGGGCCGCGCGAGCGAGCGCGCCGCCGATCGCGGACCCGCCCATGCCCGCCACGACCAGCCCTGCGGGCGTGTCCCGGTCCTCCATGATCGCCGACTCGACCCGCCACAGCGCGTCGCGCAGGTGCTCGGGCAGGGACAGCACGTCGCCCAGCTGGTCGGAGACATCCACCCGCGCGATCACCGCGCGCGAGAGCTCCTCCGCGGTGGGGGTGGCGGCGAGGCCGGCTTCGCTCATCTGATGCTCACCTCCTGTGGGCTCGGGCACTTGTGGCCATCGGGTCTGGGGAATCTAGAGGTCAACGGGGTCTGGGGGGCGGGCGCAGCTAGAACTCGATCGCGCCGTCGGGCAGCTCGACACCAGGGAAGATACGCGCCCCGCGGGTGATCACGTTGTCCGCCCCCACGCTGACGTTCTCGCCGAGCACGGCCCCGCCGGTGATCTTGCAGCGTGCGCCGACGCGACAGCCGGCGGCCACGATGCAGTCGCGCAGCTCGCAGCCCTCCCCGATCTGGGCCCCCTGCAGGATCACGGCGCGCTCGACTCTGCTGCCCGCGGCGATCGATACGTCGGCGCCGAGCACCACCAGGCTGCCCACGTGCGCGCCCGCGGCGACACGCACGCCGCGCTCCAGCACGGCGGGGGGAATGACCCGGCCGAGCACCTCGGCGCCCTCGTCGACCGCCAGCCAGTCGCTGCCCAGGCGCTCGCGCACGGCCGTCTGGACGTTGCCCTCGATGATGTCGAAGGTCCCCTGCAGGTAGCGTGCGGGCGTGCCGATGTCGAGCCAGTAGCTCTCCGAGGGGAAGCCGTACAGGCCTTTGCCGATCAGCAGCGGCCACACCTCCCGCTCGATCGACACGTTGCGATCGGGGGGCACGAGCTCGAGGACGTCGCGCTGCAGGACATAGGCGCCGGCGCTGATCAGGTTGCTCTGCACCCGGTCGGAGCGCGGCTTCTCCACGAAATCCCGCACCGAGCGGTCGTCCTCGAGGATCACCAGGCCGTAGGCGGTGGGATCGGCGACCGGGACCAGCGCGAGCGTGGCCGACGCCCCCGTGGCCTCGTGCTGGGCGATCTGGCTCGTGAGGTCGATGTCGGTGAGCACGTCGCCGTTGAGCACCAGGAAGCGCTCGTCGAGCATCGGCTCGGCCAGCTTCAGCGCGCCGGCCGTGCCCCGCGGGCTTGGCTCCTCGACGAAGCGCAGGCGGATCCCCAGGCCGGCGCCGTCGCCGAGCACCTCGCGCACGCTGGTGGCGAGGAAGCCGCAGGACATGATCACGTCGTCGACCCCATGCCCGCGCAGCCACTCGAGCATGAACGAGATGAACGGCCGGTCGACGAGCGCCACGACCGGCTTGGGGATGGTCGAGGTCAGCGGGCGCAAGCGCGTCCCCTGCCCCCCGACCAGGATCACCGCCTGAATGCCCTCACCGCCTCCCGATGCCCTCGTAGATCAGGCCCGCAGAGCGCACGATCTCGGGGTCCAGGGCGTTGCGCCCGTCGATCACCAGATCGCCGCTCATCGCCTCGGCGACCTGCTGCCAGTCGAGCGTCACGAGCTCCTCCCACTCGGTGACGAGCACCGTCGCATCGGCGCCCTGCACCGCGTGCAGCGGCGCGTCGGCGAACGTGATCCCGGTGACGAGTTTGCGCGCCTGCTCCTCGGCGACCGGATCGTAGGCGATGACCCGCGCCCCGTCGGCCTGCAGGCGCGCGGCGAGCACCAGCGAGGAGGCCTCGCGCATGTCGTCGGTGTTCGGCTTGAACGCCAGGCCGAGGAGCGCGACATGCTTGCCGACCAGCCCGCCGAGATGCTTGTGCAGCTTGCCGATCACGCGGCGCTTCTGCAGTTCGTTGACCTCGATCACCGCGGTCAGCAGCTGGAAGTGATAGCCGGAGTTTCCCGCCAGCTGCTTGAGCGCATCGACGTCCTTGGGAAAGCAGCTTCCGCCGAAGCCGATGCCGGCCTGCAGGAACTTCGGCCCGATGCGCTCATCCAGGCCCATCCCGCGCGCCACCTCGACGACGTCGGCGCCGGTCTCCTCGCAGACGTTGGCGATCTCGTTGATGAACGAGATCTTCGTGGCGAGGAAGGCATTCGAGGCGAGCTTGACCATCTCCGCGCTGGCCACGTCGGTGCGCACAAGCGGCGCCTGCAGTGGCGCGTAGAGGCCGACCACCGCGTCGCCGGCCCAGCCGCCGTCGTCGCCGACGACGACGCGGTCGGGGTGCAGGAAGTCCTTGATCGCCGAGCCCTCCTTGAGGAACTCCGGACAGGAGACGTAGCCCAGCCCGGCCTTGCCCTGCTCGCCGAAGACGCGTCGCAGCGAGGCGCCGGTCCCGCACGGCACCGTGGACTTCATCACCAGCGCGTGCCTGTCGGAGCCGGGGATGGCGTCCACGACCGCCTGCACCGCCGACAGGTCGGCATCGCCGGAGTAGGTGGGCGGCGTGCCGACGGCGACGAACAGCAGCCGCGCGTGCTCGAGCGCTCCGCCGAGGTCGGTGGCGAAGTGCAGCCGCTGTGCGTTGCGCGCCAGCAGCTCCTCGAGTCCGGGCTCGTAGATCGGCACCTCGCCGCGCTGCAGGCGCGCGATCTTCTCGGCGTCGATGTCCACGCACCACACATCGCTGCCCAGCTCGGCAAAGCCGGCCGCGGTCACCAACCCGACGTAGCCGGTGCCGATGACTCCGATTGGCTCCCGCGCGGCGTTCATGAGGCGGGGAAGGGTAGTCGGTGGGGCCGCCGGCGGGTGTGCCTGGCCCTGCGCAGAGCGATCACGAGGCGCCGGCGCCGAGCCTGAAGACCGGATGCTTGGGCGCGATCGCGGCCAGCTCGGACTCCGCAGCGTCGGGCCCGACCCCTTCGAAGAACACGCCGACCTCGGCCTTCCAGCGCTCGAGGTAGGCGCGCAGGATCGGCGCCTTCTGCGAGGAGTCCTCGAGCTCACTGGCTGTGAAGGGCTCGCTGCGGCGGCCCAGCAGCAGCCGACCCTCGCCGCTCGCCCGCAGGTTGCGCACCCACTGGGTGTGCCCGCGCGGGGCGACGAGGTAGCGCTCGCCCTCGTAGGTGAGCAGGTTCACCGGGGTGCGGCGCCACTGGCCGCTGCTGCGACCGCGCACCTCGAGCACGCGCGAGCCCCACACGCTGATCCCCATCCTCGTGAGCGCCGCCACGAGGCGGTTGAAGATGTGCGTGGTGAACCAGCCGGGGCGCTTGAAGTGGGTATCGGCGGCGACCATCGCGCGGCGTGGAATCTATTGCGCGACTGCGAGGAACGCTTCGTAGCGGCGGACGTCCCGCAGCGCTCGAGCCCGCTCCTCGCTGCCCGCGTCTGCGCGCTCGGCGGCCGCGCGTGCTTCGGAGAGCCTGGTCTCATACGTCGGGCGGTCGATGTCCGCCGGGGCGATCGCCTCCTGGACGAGCACGAGCGCGCGATTCTCGGCGAACTGCAGGTAGCCCTCGCCCTGCGCGAAGCGCACGATCTCCGACTCCGAGCGGTATAGACGCAGCTCGGCCGGTTCGAGCGTGGCGAGCAGCGGCTCGTGGTTGGCGAGGATGCCGATCGAGCCGACGGCCGTGAAGGTGGAGAGCATTTCCACCTCCTCGGAGAAGACCGGTCCCTCGGGCGTGAGCACCTCTACCGGGAATCTCGTGTGCGCCATCGTCAGCCGGCTCCGCGGCGCGATCGGCGCCGCCCCGCGGGCAGGCGGCCGGCATCCGGCCGCCTATCGCAGCTCGCCCTTCGGTCTGTCATTTGGCCGCCTCGACGACCTCGTCGATCGTGCCCTTCAGGAAGAAGGCGCTCTCGGGCACCTCGTCGTGCTTGCCCTCGATGATCTCGTCGAAGCCGCGGATCGTCTCGGCGACCGGCACGTAGGCCCCCGGGGTGCCCGTGAACTCTTCGGCGACGAAGAAGGGCTGGGAGAGGAAGCGCTCGATCCGGCGCGCCCGCTGAACGGTCAGCTTGTCCTCGTCGGAGAGCTCGTCGATGCCGAGGATCGCGATGATGTCCTGCAGCTCCTTGTAGCGCTGCAGGATCTCCTTGACGCGGTTGGCCACGCGGAAGTGCTCGTCGCCGAGGACGTCCGCCTTGAGGATCGTCGAGGTCGAATCGAGCGGATCGACCGCCGGGTAGATGCCTTTCTCGGAGATCGCCCGCGACAGCACGGTGGTGGCGTTGAGATGCGCGAACACCGAGGCCGGAGCCGGGTCGGTGAGGTCGTCGGCGGGCACGTAGATCGCCTGCACCGAGGTGACCGAGCCGTCGCGCGTCGAGGTGATCCGCTCCTGCAGCTGGCCCATCTCCGTCTCGAGCGTCGGCTGGTAGCCGACCTGGGAGGGCATCCGCCCCAGCAGCGCCGAGACCTCGGAGCCGGCCTGCACGAAGCGGAAGATGTTGTCGATGAACAGCAGCACGTCCTGGCCCTGGTCGCGAAAGTATTCGGCCATCGTCAGCCCCGACAGGGCGACCCTCATGCGAGCCCCGGGGGGCTCGTTCATCTGGCCGAACACGAGCATCGTCTTGTCGAGGACCCCGGACTCCTTCATCTCCAGCCAGAGGTCGTTCCCCTCGCGCGAGCGCTCGCCGACGCCGCAGAATGCGGACAGCCCGCCGTGCTCCTTGGCGAGGTTGTGGATCAGCTCCTGGATGAGGACCGTCTTGCCCACGCCCGCTCCCCCGAACAGCCCGACCTTGCCGCCCTTGGCATAGGGCGCGAGCAGATCCACGACCTTGATGCCCGTCTCGAACATCTCGGTGGTCGGCGTGAGGTCCTCGGCGCGCGGCGCCTCCTGGTGGATGCTGCGGCGCTGCACGTCCTTCGGCAGATCCTCGCCGAGGTCGATCGGTTCGCCGAGCAGGTTGAAGATCCGCCCGAGCGTGAGCTCTCCCACGGGGACCGTGATCGGCGCTCCGGTGTCGATCACCTCGGTACCGCGCGCCAGGCCGTCGGTGGTGTCCATGGCGACGGCGCGCACACGGTCGTCGCCGAGGTGCTGCTGGACCTCGCACACGAGCAGTCCCCCGCCGGCGCTCGAGCTGATGCCCGGCGCCTCCTCCTCCTCGCCCGCATCCGGACGTGCGATCGTGATCGCGTGGTTGATCTCAGGCAGCCTGTCGGGGAAGACGGCCTCGATCACGACCCCCTGGATCTCATCGATGCGGCCGATGTTGCGTGCCGCGGCTCCGTTCTTGGCCGCCTGCGGGTCACTTGCCTCTGTGGTGGTGCTGGCTTGCATTAGCTCTCGAGTCTCCTAATCATCTGTCAAGTCGTGTCATGGTGGCAGCGCGCGTCGCGGCGCCCGCCCTAGCTCAAACCCTCCGCGCCGGCCACCACCTCCATGATCTCCTGGGTGATCTCGGCCTGGCGGGCGCGGTTCATCTGCAGCGTGTACTGGGTGATCAGTTCCCCGGCGTTCTCGGAGGCGCTGCGCATGGCCGTCATCTGCGCCCCGAAGAAGCCGGCCGCGGACTCCACGAGCGCCCGGTAGATCGAGATCTCGATGTAGTCGGGCACGAGTCGCTGGAGGATCTTCTCGGGGTCCGGCTCGTAGTCCACGGGCGCGCGCCGGGCGCCGCGCTCATCGCCCTCCTCCGCCGCGATCGCCGCCTCGGTGAGCGGCAGCAGCGTCTGGCGCGTGACCTCCTGCGTGAGGGGCGAGATGTAGGTGTTGTAGATCAGCTCCACACGGTCGAGGCGGCCATCGACGTAGCCCGCGATCAGATCCCCAGCGACCCCGCGCGCGTCGGCGTAGGCGGGGCGGTCGGCGAAGCCCGTGTATCTGCCGCGCAGCTCGTAGCCGCGGAAGGCCAGCGAGGAGACCCCCCGCCGTCCCGTCGCATACCACTCGCTCTGCAGCCCTTCCTCGGCGATCTCGCCGGAGAAGCGCACGCCGGCGCGGATGATCTGGGAGTTGAACCCGCCGGCCAGCCCGCGATCGCCGGTGACCAGCAACAGCCCGACGTTGCTGATCGAGTCGTGCTCGCTGAGCAGCGGCACGCGTGCGGCCTCGGCGCCCGCGGCGAGCGCCGCCTGGCGGGTCATCCGCCCGATCGCCTCCGCGTAGGGGCGCAGCGCCCCGATCCGCTGCTCGGCGCGGCGCAGGCGGGCGGCGGCGACCATCTCCATCGCACGCGTGATCTTCTGGATGTTCTTCACCGAGGAGATCCTGTTCCTGACGTCGCGCTGGCTGGCCATGGCAGTTCGCGGCAGGCGCCCCTAGGCGACCTGCGCCTCCTCGAGCGGCTGGCCCTCCTCGTCGAGGTCGTAGCCGAAGTCGCGGGCGAAGGCCTCGACGGCCTCAGCGACGGCCTTCTGCGTCTCATCCGACCAGTCGCCCGCGGCGATCTTCGCGCGCAGCTCGCCGTGCTCGGCGTGCATCCGTTCCGTCAGCTCGGACAGGAACTCGGGGACCCGCTCCACGTTCAGACGGTCGAGGAAGCCGTTGGTGGCCGCGTAGATCTGGATCGTCTGGTCCTCGACCGGCAGCGGCGCGCGCTCTTTCTGGTTGAGCGTCATCACGAGCCGCTCGCCGCGGGCCAGGGTTCGCTGCGTGTCGACGTCGAGATCGGAGCCGAACTGGGCGAAGGCCTCGAGGTCGCGGAACTGGGAGAGCTCGAGCTTGATCCGGCCGGCGACCTTCTTCATCGGGCCGATCTGCGCGTTTCCGCCCACCCGCGAGACCGAGATCCCGACGTTGATGGCCGGGCGCACACCGGAGTTGAACAGTTTCGACTCCAGGAAGATCTGTCCGTCGGTGATCGAGATGACGTTCGTGGGGATATATGCGGAGACGTCCCCGGCCTGGGTCTCGATCACAGGAAGCGCAGTCAGCGAACCCCCGCCGAGCTCATCGTTGAGCTTGACCGCGCGCTCGAGCAGCCGCGAGTGCAGGTAGAACACGTCCCCGGGGTAGGCCTCGCGGCCGGGCGGACGGCGCAGCAGCAGCGACATCTGGCGGTAGGCGTAGGCGTGCTTGGTCAAATCGTCGTACACGCACAGCGCGTGCCTGCCGTTGTAGAGGAAGTGCTCGCCCATCGCGCAGCCGGCATACGGCGCCATGAACTTGATCGGCGCGGCCTCATCGGCCGGCGCCGCGACGATGATCGTGTTGTCCAGGGCGCCGTGTTCGTCGAGGGTCTGGGCGAGCGCCACGACGGTGGACATGCGCTGGCCGATGGCTACGTATACGCAAACGACCCCGGTGTCCTTGTTGTTGATGATCGCGTCGATCGCGATCGCCGTCTTGCCCGTCTGGCGGTCGCCGATGATCAGCTCGCGCTGGCCGCGGCCGATCGGGATCATCGCGTCGATCGCCTTCAGGCCGATCTGCATCGGTTCCTTGACCGGCTGACGCTGGACCACGCCGGGGGCCTTGAACTCGGCGGGACGGGTTTCGGTGACGGGGATGTCGCCCTTGCCGTCGAGCGGTCGCCCGAGCGGGTCGACGATCCGTCCGAGCAGCGCGTCGCCGACGGGGATGTCGAGCAGCTGGCCGGTGCGCTTGACGGTGTCGCCCTCGGAGATGTGCTCCCACTCGCCGAACAGCACGGCGCCGACGTTGTCGGACTCGAGGTTGAGCGCGAGCCCGGTGACCCCGCGCGGGAGTTCGAGCATCTCAAAGGACATGCAGTTCTCCAGGCCGTGCAGGCGCGCGATGCCGTCGGCGACCGACAGCACGGTGCCGACCTCGGTCAGCTCCGCCCGTCCGCCGTCGAGTCCCTCGATGCGGCTCTTCAGAATGCTGGTGATCTCATCTGGGTTGATCTGCATGTCTTTTCCTATGAGGCTCCTTGGGCAACTTGCCTGCGCAGCTGCTCCAGTCGATTGCGAATAGAGGCGTCGAGGATCGAGTTGCCAACCCTGAGGACGATTCCACCCAGGATGTCAGGATCCACGCGGGCGGCCAGCTTCACCTTGCGTCCGGCGCGCTCGCCGATCTGCTTGCCGAGGCTCTCGGTCGTGGCCGGATCGAGCTCGACCGCGCTGGTGATCTCGACGGGGAGGGTCTTGTTCTCCTCCTCCCACAGGCGCTCGTACTCCTGGCGGATGCGGAAGATCACGGGCATGCGGTGGTTTTCGATCAGCAGGCTCAGGAAGTTCAGAAGTGCGGCGTCGGCGCCGTCGAGCAGGCCGTCGAGCGCGTCCTGCTTCTCCTTGGTCGAGAAGTAGGGAGAGAAGAAGAACACGGCCAGCGCGCGGTGCTCGTTCAGCGCGTCGGCGAACTGTCCCAGCTGCCCGCGCAGCTCGTCGAGCTTGCCCTGCTCGCGTGCCACCTCGAACAGCGAACGTCCATATACCCGGGCGAGCTCCTCCATCAGTTCCTGGCCGCGCCCGAGGAGAGACTGGAGAAGTCGAGTTCGCCCAGCGCCTCCTCGACCAGGCGCTTCTGATCGGCGTCGCTGAGCGTCTTGCGCGTGACCTTCTCGGTGGCCATGATCGTGAGGTCGGCAACCTCTTTGCGGATGTCGTCGAGCGCCCGCTTCGTCGCCGCCTCGATTTCGCGTTCGGCTCGCTTGGCGGCCTCGGCGACGAGCTCCTGCCCGCGCTCTTTGCCTTCGGTCTCGTGCGACTTGGCAGTCTGGCGCGCGCGCTGGACGATCTCTTCCGATTGGGTCCTGGCCTCCTTGAGCCGCTCGCGGTATTCGGCGAGGATCTGCTCCGCCTCGGTGCGCGTGCGCTCGGCGGCGTCGATCGACTCGTCGATGCTGCGGCGGCGGTCGTCGAGCGCTTCGCGGATGCGCGGAAAGACGGCCTTGATGAGGATGAAGAGCGAGATCCCGAACACGAGGAAGGTCCAGACCATCAGCCCGACGTTGGGCGTGATCAGCCACGAGTCGCTCGAGGCGAGCGGGGTGCTCGAAATGGTGGCGAGGGGCAGCATCGATCTACAGGAAGAAGGCGATGAAGCCGCCCACCAGGCCGTAGAAGAAAGTCGCCTCGGTGAGCGCGAAGCCGAGCCACTGGATCGAGGTGATTTCATCGCGCATCTCGGGCTGGCGGGTGACCGACTCGATCACCTTGCCGAACAGCATCCCGATGCCGGCGCCGGCGCCGGCGGCGCCGCCTCCGGCGCCCACGCCGAGGGCGATCGATTTACCGGCGTTCTCGCCGATTTCCTTCGACGCTTCGGCGGCCGCGAGCAGCGGGGTGCCTATATGGATGGACATGAAAGGTAAGAGGTGAGTCAGCATCGTTCTCCTTGTCGCGTGCTTAGTGGCTTGCGGAGGTGGCGCCCCCGAGGTAGATGGCGGTCAGAATGGCAAAGATGAAGGCCTGCAGGCCGGCGATCAGCACGGCCTCGAAGAGATAGATCGCAACGCCGATCGGCAGCGTGAGCCAGCCCAGCAGCTGCAGGCCGAGGAGCACGGCCAGGTTGCCGGCCATGAAGTCGATGAGCAGGTGCCCGGCGAGCAGGTTGGCCCAAAGCCTGATCGTCAACGAGAGCAGGCGCAGGAAGTTCGAGACGATCTCGAGCGGGTACATGAAGATCAGCATCGGGCCCTTGACGCCCGGCGGGATCAGGCTTTTCAGGTAGCCCAGGAACCCATGGTGGGCGCGGAGCCCTTCGACGTTGTATGCGACGAACACGCCGAGGGCGAGCACCAGCGGGACCGCGACGTTCGTCACCGCCGCATAGATCTGAAACGACGGGATGTCGACGCCGAACGCGTTGAAGGTGTTCTGCGAGTCGACCGGCAACGGGATGTAGCCGATCAGGTTCGACATCAGGATGAAGACGAACAGGGTGAACACGAACGGGAACCATTTCCTGGTCCTGCCCTCGTCCATGTTCTCGCGCGTAAGGCGCGACATCATGTCGTAGGCCCATTCGACCGTGACCTGCAACCGGCCCGGGCGGTTCTTCATGTGCCTGGCGACGAACACCATGATGCCGATCGTCAGCAGCGTCGCGATCAGGAGGTAGAGGACGCCCTTGTTGAAGTCGAACGGCCCCGCGATGTGAAACCAGCTTTCAAGATGAAAGGCATCGATCACCTTGAAGTTTTCGTTTTTGTGACCTTTCACCCCGAAGGCCACCGCGAAGCCGATCAGGCCGACGAGATAGAGGAGCCCGACGCCGAGCGCGATCTTCCTACCTCTGCTCACAGGCTTGCGCTCGCTCATCGGCCGGCCTTCGGCTTCTGCGGCGCCGCTGGCGGGCCCGTGCTCACCTTGACCGCGAAGGCCACCGAGTAGGCGCCGAAGATCGTGAGCGCCGCCGTCAGGCCGTCGGCGCGCCCACCCAGGACGCCCGCGGCCACGATTGCGCCCGCCAGGAGCCAGATTCGCCCGAACGCCTCGAACAGGTTGAGGCCGAGCTGCGTCCGCGGCTCGGTGGCGTTGCTGATCCAGCGTCTGTCGGCCTGGGCGAGGATGCGCTGCAGCACCCACGCGCCCGCCCCGACCGCGTAGCCGAGCGCGGGGGCTCCGAGGACGAGCGCCGGGACGGTGGCCACCGCCAGCACGATCAGGTCGAGGTAGCGCAGGATCGCGCGCGAGCGCTTCTCGGGGGCGGCTGCGGCGCGTTGACTCGACGAGGCGGCCGGCGCGGCGGCACGAGCGGCTATCGGGTGAACGCCTGGCGCGGACCGGCCACCGGCCGCGGAGGGAGGCGGCGAGGCGCGGTAGACGCTGGGGGTCGCCGGGGACGCCACGGCGGTCCCGCCCGAACGCGGTCCGGAGGCGGGTTCGCCCGGGCCTCCCGGGCCGGCGGCGGGCAGGCGAGCGAGGTCCTCGTTGGCATTGAAATCGGGCATGTGTGTAGGGCCACCCTACAGACGAGATCGTCCCCGCGCCTTGTGCGGCGGAGCCGTCGAAACGTCCCTCAACAGTCTGCGGCGGCACGCGCAGTCTACCGTGTCCCGGACTTCGTAACAACATTGTGACATGCGCCACGCGCTGCATCGCGCCGTTGATGTCGGCTCGGCCCGGCGGCCCGAGCAGCGCGTCAACGACAGACGTCGTGCTCGGCCGTGATCGCTAAAGACAGCGCTCTGCCGGGTCGATAGACCGCGCAGATGGACAGCCATCTCGCAGCCGTGGTAGAGCTGCAACGACAGCCGAGGAGCCCGCTAGCCGGGCTCCTCGCAGCTGGCGGGTCGCCTCCTTGAGCGGTCGGGCAGCCGGCGAGCGGTCGGGCCAGCCGGCGAGCGGTCGGGCCAGCCGGCGCGACCGGGGCGGATCCTCGCCAGCTCGCGCCGGCGCGGGAGCGGCGCGGCCTGCCACCAGCGCGCCAGCTGGGAGGGCCCGCCGCGAGGCTGCAGCAGCCGCACGATCAGCACCGAGAGCGCGATCACGACGAGGCCGCCGAGGATGTCGAGCAGGAAGTGGTTGCCGGTGGCGAGCACTGCCATCGCGGTCGCACACGGATACAGGACCGCCAGCACGCGCACCCATGTGCGTGTGGAGAGCTGCCACAGGACAAGGGTGCACCACACCGCCCAGGCGATGTGCAGCGAGGGCATCGCCGCCAGCTCGTTGGCGTGTGAGGCGAGCGCCCCCGTGTGCCAGGAGCCGATCGCGTGGGTCGCGGCAACGACGTCGGTGAAGCCCTTGAGCATGCGGGGCGGCGCCACCGGGTAGCGCCAGAAGACGATGAACGCGAGCACGTTCACAAGCACGAGCGTGTTGCGCAACGGCCGGTAGATGTCGGCGCGACGCCACCACAGCCAGCCGAGCAGCCCGAGCGTTACCACGAAATGGGCGTTGTCGTAGTAGTCGGAGACCACCAGGCCGAGCGTGTGATGGGCCGCGAGCCAGCGGTCGAACGCGAGCTCGGGGTCCAGGTGCAGCGAGCGCTCCAGATTCAGGACCTCGCCGGCGTGCGCGAGCGCAACGTGCAGGCGCAGGGGGGCGAGGTTCGTGACCGCGTCATACAGCCAGCACAGCCACGCGATCACCAGCGCCTCGACCCACCAGCGCGAGCGGGCGCGCAGCTGCCCGAGGGCGCCGGCGGAGGCGACCGCCGCGGCGGTGCCCCGCGTGTCGATCGAAACCGCGGTGGACAAGTCATCGATCTTAGCCCGCGGATCCGATGGCCGGGGCGCCGAGGCGGGGCCGCAGCCGAGGCGGGGCCGCAGCCGAGGCGGGGCCGCAGCCGAGCAAGGCCGCTGCTGAGGCGAGGCCGCCCGAGAACGACGATGAGCCTGCCGTAGGGCAGGCTCATCGTCCGGGCGAAAGGACCTTGAGAATACTCTAAGTTTGGCTGCGTAGCCAACTCATGGCGCGGTGGGCTCCAGATCTCGCTCGGCGAGGGTGGCGAGGATCGCCGGGAGGGCCGCAGCCGTGCGCCGCCATGAGCCGGGGGCCGAGTAGTCGTCGGCGTCGTGTAGGAGCAGCACCGCGCCCTCGCCCGCCCGGTCGGTCACGCGTGCGGCGATCGACTCGGGCGTGGCACGCGCCTCCCAGTCCCGCCCCCACTGGCTCCACAGCAGAATGCGCCAGCCCCGCGCGCGTGCCAGGCGCAGGGCGCTGGCATTGAGCACGCCATAGGGCGGGCGATACAGCGTCGGCGTGCGGCCGGCGCTGGTCTCGATCGCCTCCTGCGCGCGAGCGATGTCCTCCCGTACCTGCCATGGCGTCAGGCGCAGCAGGTTGCGGTGACGGTCGCAGTGCAGGCCGATCTCGTGTCCGGCATCGGTGATCTCGCGCGCCAGCGCGGGGTTGCGCCGCACCTGCTCGCCGACCAGGAAGAAGGTCGCCCGCACGTTCGCGCGGGCGAGGATCTCGAGCACTGCCGGGGTGCCGAGCGCGTGCGGCCCGTCGTCGAACGTGAGCGCGTAGCCGCTGCCGCTGGCCGTGCGATCCTCGACGCCCAGAGGACGGCGCAGGGCCGGCCAGGCGCCGGCGAGTCCCGGCAGCAGGTAGCTCGCCATCGCCACGCCCGCCAGCGCGCCCGTGATCGGGAGCGCGGGAGTGCGATGATCGTGTGCGGACATGGTCGATCTCGTGCTGGGAATCGTGGCGGCGGTAGGAGCGTCGATCCTTTACAGCCTAGGGATCGCGCTGCAGGCGATGGACGCCAGAGAGGCGCCCCACCACGAGCACCTGCGCCTCGCGCTGGCGTGGGGCCTGGCCCAGCGCACCCGCTGGCTGCTCGGCACGGGGCTCTCGATCCTGGGCTGGCCGCTCCAGGTCGTCGCTCTGCTGCTCGCACCGCTCGTGGTCGTGCAGCCGGCGCTCGCGGCCGGGCTGATCCTGCTGATGGTCCTCGGCGAGCGGATGCTCGACGAGCGCGCCGGGCGTACAGAGCATCTCGCCGTGACCGCGATCGTGATCGGTGTGATCGGATGTGCGCTGACCGCGCCGGCGCGCACCACCTCGCATGCGAGCGTCCTGACGATCACGCTCGTGCTGGTCAGCCTCGGGGTGGCGAGCATGCTGCCCTACCTGCTCAGCATGGTGCGCCATTCGCCCGCGGCGGTGACGATGGTCGGAGCGGGACTCGCGTTCGGCTGGAGCGGGGTCGCGACCAAGCTCGCCGCCGACGACCTCGCCGGCGGGCACGTGGCGGCCGCGATCGCCTGGGGCATCTCCACGGCAGCCGCCTCCGGGGTCGGCGTTCTCAGCGAGATGAGCGCGCTGCAGGCGCGTCCGGCGATCCAGGTCGCGCCGGTCGTGTTCGTGACGCAGACCCTGATACCGGTGCTGCTGGCGCCGCTGCTGCTGGGCGAGAGCATCGCCGCCACGCCCTATGGGGGCTTTCCGCTCTGCGCATCGCTTGCGCTGCTGGTCGCCGGGGCGGCGCTGCTCGCGCGCTCGCCGCTGCTGGTAGGGCTGATGGAAGTTCAGCGCGTGAGCGAGGCCAGCGGCTCGACGCCCAGCCCCTGCGCGCCCAGCCAGGAGACGATTCGCTCCAGCCCGGCGAGCGAGGACGGCGTGCCGTCCAGCTCGACCACGACGACGTCGCCGGCGCGCATCGCGCGCTGAGGAAGCGGCGCGTTCGCGGCCAGGCGCAGCGCGCCGCTCACCGGCGTGGCTCCGGCCGTGCGCGCGAGCACGAGCTGCCCGACCGACAGCCCGCCGCGGGGCTGCAGGTAGTAGAAGCGGTGGCGCAGGCCCAGCGCGCGCGCCTGCGAGCGCAGCACGCCGCGTGTGCGCACCCAGCGCAGCGGGGCCGACGCGGGCACTTCGGGCAGCAGTTCGTCGCCGAGCGAGCGCAGGCTCGAGATTCGCGCGCGCGGCGGCACGCGCGCGCCGTCGGCGAAGGAGACACGCACGCCGCGGGCGGCGAGCTCGCCGGCCAGCGGGATGATGTCGTTGGCGGGCAGGTGCACGATCACGCCGACGTCCGGCTGTGAGGTCTTGACGTGCGTCAGCGGATGGACGTGCAGGACCTTGGAGGCGAGTGCCGTCACCTCGTCGGTGGACATCATCCACGAGCCCACACCGAGCAGCAGCAGCAGATAGGTCGCGGCCGCTGCCAGGCGCAGCCGCCAGCCGGGAATCGGGCGCACTCGCCGCGGCACGTCCAGCACGATGTCGACGGCCGTCGGATCCTCCTGCCGCGAGGCCCCGTCGAGGCCCCCCTGGAGCGCGTCCTGTGAGGCGAAGCTGGCTTGCACGTGAGCGCGCAGCTCGCTGGTGTCGTTGGCCAGCCGCACGAGGTCGAGCGCTGCCATCGCGCGGGTGTTCAGCCGCGCGTGGCCGACCGGAAGACCGTAAGAGACCACGGGCGTGCCCGCGGCCCTTGCCTCCAGGCAGGTGACCCCGCCCGTGGAGTGCACGAGCACGTCGGCGGCTGCCAGCAGTTCGGGCATCCTGTCGGTGAACCCGTACACGTGCACGCGGGGCTCGTGCGCGAAGGCGGCACGAAGCTTCTGCGCGAGCTGGTCGTTGCGTCCGGCGAGGCAAACGATGCTGCTCACCTCGCGCACGCGGATGAACTCGCGCACCGCCCCGGCTATGTCCCCCACTCCCCAGCCGCCACCCGAGACGACCACCATGCGGCCGTCGGTGGGCAGGCCGAGCGACTCACGGGCAGCGACCGCGCAGCGGGGCTCGAGGAACTCGGCCGAGATCAGCGGACGCACCAGCCGCACGCTGCCCTCGCCGGCGATCCGCTCGACCGAGCGCAGCGACTCGTCGTACATCACGAGGTGCATGTCGATGCCCGGCTGAGCCCAGAAGAACAGTCCGGTCAGGTCGGTGATCGTCGCGACCGTGGGACAGCGCACCGCGCCCGTGCGGCGCAATCGCGCCAGCACGACCGTGACCGCAGGATATGTGGAGACGATCACGTCCGGGTTGTGCTCGGCGACGGCGCTCGCCAGCGGGCGCGCGCCCAGCATGCACAGCAGACGCCGGGCGAGGGCGCGCACCGGCGGGACGCGCTCGAGCAGCCAGTACACGACGGTGTAGGTCCACGGGAAGAACTGCAGCTGGACGCGATAGCCGTCCTCGACCACGGGGCGCAGCAGAGGGCCCATCGCGGCGAGCCCGTCGATCACGGTGACGTGCGTCTGGTGCGGGGAGCTCTCGATCTGCTGCGCCAGGGCGCGCGCGGCCGCCGCGTGGCCCTCACCGACGTCGGCGGACAGGATCAGCACGCGCTGCGGGCCGGCAATCCGGCGAGGAATGCGTTTGCGGTGGCGACGTCGCATATATGAATCGGGATGCAGAGCCTTGGGCGCTCGCGGCGCGGGCATACGCCCACAGCCAAGCCTCCCGACGGGCATAGCTCCTCTCACAGGCTAGCGGGCACGTTGGACGCTTGCATGTCCCTCCAGACGCCACAATGGAGCCATACAGGCCGCCACTCCCATAACCCGCGTGCGCAGCGCCGGCAGAAGGCCCGCCTACAGGCGCCGTACGGCCGGCTCACGGGTGCCGCGCGGCGTGCTCGGCGCGCTGGGCGCCGTCGGGCTGCTCGGGGTGCTCACCTCGATCTTCCTGCTCAGCGCCGACGCGGCGGCGAAACCTTCGGAATTCGTGCCCGCCCGCCAGGGCGGGTGGCCGGGCTGGCTGGCCGGGCCGCTTCAGGGCTTGGGGGCGGCCCTCAGCAGGGACGGCTTCCAGACGCTGATGCTGATCATGTGCGCGAGCTACGTGCTCGTGCTCGTGGCGGCGCGAGCCCTGCCGATGCCGACGCTCGCCGCCGCCGTCGTGCTCGCGCACCTGATCCTGTTCCTCGGGCCGCCGTTGATCTCCCAGGACGTCTTCGGCTACCTGGGCTTCGCGCGAATGGGCGCGCTGCACGGGCTGGACCCATACACCCACATCGCCGCCGAAGCCCCCACCGACCCGGTCTACGCGTTCGTGGGATGGCCCTTCCAGCATTCGCCCTACGGTCCGCTGTTCACGCTCGCGAGCTACGCGACCGTCCCGCTCGGGGTCGCCGGTGCGCTGTGGGTCCTCAAGGGCGTGGCGGTCGCCTGCAGTCTCGGCGCCGTGGCCCTGATCGCGGCGGCGGCCGACCGCGCCGGCCACTCCGCGCGCTGGGCGGCTGCGTTCGTGGGGCTGAACCCGGTGCTGCTGGTGCTCGCGGTGGGCGGCGCCCACAACGACACGCTGATCCTGCTGCTGTTCGCCGTGGCGCTGCTCCTGACCGCCGGCGCGAACCCGCGTTTTCGCGCGGCCGCCGTTGCCGTGGTCGCGGGCGTCGGAGTCAAGGTCACCGCCGGGCTGGTGCTCCCCTTCCTGATGCTTGCGCCCGCCCGGCGTCGCGAACGCCTGCAGGTGCTGCTGAGCGCCGCGGCCGCGCTGCTCGCGCTGGCTGCCCTGGCGCTGGTGGGCTTCGGCGCGCACGCCTTCGGCTTTCTCAACGCGGTCGGCGAGCAGCAGCAGCTCGTGGCCACCCACAGCGTGCCCGCCGAGACCGCGCGCCTGGTCGGCCTGAGCGGGACCCCGAGCTGGTGGCGGCACCTGTACGTGGCCGCCTTCGTGGTTGTGCTCGCGGGCGCGCTGTGGCGCACCGCGCGAGGCGGCGACTGGCGCGTGGCGGCAGGCTGGACGACGCTGGCGCTGCTGCTGTCGACCGCCTGGCTCTTGCCCTGGTACGCGATCTGGCTGCTGCCGCTAGCCGCGGTCAGCGGCGATCGGCGCCTGCGCGCCGCCACGCTTCTGTTCTGCGCGTATGCGGTCCTCATCCACCTGCCCCTCGCCGACCCGCTGCTCAGCCCGTCCAAGCCGCGCGTCGTCCACCACCAGCAGATCACGGTTCGCGGGCTGCGACAGGGCCTCGAACTCACCGGTTTCGAGGTTCTTCGCGACGTCCAGCTCGATCTCCGCTGGTGAGGCGTGCGGGCGCAGCCGGCGCAGGCGCATCGCGTCGAGGCGCCTGAACTTGAGGATCTCGAGCACGTAGACGAGGTACACGCTGGCCGCCACGACGATCAGGCCGAGCGCGACCATCACGAGCGTCCAGCCGGCGTGCAGGTGGCCTTTGTGGTCGCTGTAGGGGATGAAGCGCAGCGCGAGCGCGAGCCCGGCCAGCATCAGCGTCCACGCGTACAGGTACGCGATCGTGCGCCTGCTGCTGAAGCCGATGCGAGCCATGCGGTGATGGAAGTGCTCGCTGTCGGGACGGTAGATCGGCTGCTTGTACTTCAGGCGCTTGAGCACCACGAAGGTCGTGTCGAGGAACGGCACCGCGAGCAGGATCAGGGGCAGCACGAAGGACACGACCGCCGCCGTCTTGACCGCGGCCTCGACGGCGATCACGCCCATCAGCAGGCCGAGCAGGTTCGCGCCGCAGTCGCCCATGAAGCTCGATGCCGGCGGGAAGTTGTAGAACAGGAAGCCGAGCGCAGCGCCGGCGGTCAGCGCCGCGAGCACTCCCGGCTGCTGGCGGCCCAGGTCGAAGGCGATGATCGCCATGGCGGCGGCGATGATCGCGCAGACGCCTGCCGTGAGGCCGTCGACGCCGTCGGAGAAGTTGACCACGTTCATCATCGCGACCAGGCCGATCACGGTCAGCACCGGCCCGGCGTTGGTGGGCCCCGCGTTGGGGAAGGCGAGCTGACCGACGAACGGCAGCGTGATCGTCTTCACGGCCACGCCGAAGTGCACGACGATCACGGCCGCCAGCACCTGGCCCGCGAGCTTGATGCCCGGCGGCAGGTCGAAGCGATCGTCGAGCGCTCCCACGATCGTGATCACCGCGGCTGCGATCAGAACGCCGTGCCACACCTCCGGCTGATGTTCGTGCTGGTTGAGGTAGCCGGCGGGGAGCCAGATCAGGCCGGCGGCGAGCACCCCGGCGAAGATCGCCAGGCCGCCGAGCAGCGGCGTCGGGCGTTCGGAGAGGCCCCGCTCTCGCGGCTCGTCGATGGCGCCCAGCGTGCGCGCAAGACGCATCGTGACCGGGGTCAGCAGCGCGGTCACGACCGCGGCGACGAGAAAGGCGTAAAGCGCGTCGAGCTCGTTCGGATGCGCCATCGACTGATCACAGCATCGCACGCGCGGAGGTCGCAAGCGCCGACGCCTGGCCGTGGCGCCCGGCCGCGGGCCTACACTCTCGCCGCGGCGGCCAGCCCCTCATACAGCGGATAGCGCTCGACGATCGCGCCCACGCGCTCGGCCAGCTCGCCCGCGCGATGCTCGAACTCCGGCGTCAGCGCGCTGGCGAGGATCTGTCCGACCTCGCTGAAGTCCTCGACCTGCAGGCCGCGCGTGGCCAGCGCCGGCGTGCCGATGCGCAGGCCGGAGGCCTCGATCGGCGGGCGCGGGTCAAACGGGACGGCATTGCGGTTGACCGTGATCTGGATCTCGTGCAGGCGGTCCTCCGCCTGCCGGCCCGTGAGCGTCGGCTGCGTCTCGCGCAGGTCGACCAGGACGAGGTGGACGTCGGTGCCGCCGGTGAGCACGTTGACGCCGTGGCCGGCCTGCAGCAGCTCGACGGCGAGCGCGCGAGCGCCGTCGATGGTGCGCCGCTGACGCTCGGCGAACAGCTCGCCGGCGGCGATCTTGAAGGCCACCGCCTTGGCCGCGATGACGTGCTCGAGCGGGCCTCCCTGCTGGCCGGGGAAGACGGCCGAGTCGATCTTCTTGGCGAGCTGCTCCTTGCAGAGGATCACCCCCGCGCGCGGCCCGCCGAGCGTCTTGTGCGTGGTGGTCGTGACCACATCGGCGCCGTGCTCGACGGGGCTCGGGTGCAGCCCGGCGGCGACGAGGCCCGCGAAGTGGGCCATGTCCACCATCAACAGCGCCCCGACTTCGTCGGCGATCTCCCTGAAGCGCGGGAAATCGAGCTGGCGCGGATAGGCCGACCACCCCGCCAGGAGCAGCTTCGGCCGGCGCTCGCGGGCGATCCGGGCGACGTCGTCCATGTCGATCAGGCCGCTCTCGCGATCGACCTCGTAGGCGGCGATCTCATACAGGCGGCCGGACACGTTGATCTTCATGCCGTGGGTGAGGTGCCCGCCGTGCGCCAGCGAGAGGCCCATGATGGTCTCACCGGGCGCCAGCAGCGCGTGATAGACGGCCGCGTTGGCCTGCGAGCCCGAATGCGGCTGGACGTTGGCATGCTCGGCGCCGAACAGCGCCTTGGCGCGGTCGATGGCCAACTGCTCGGAGATGTCCACCCACTCGCAGCCGCCGTAGTAGCGCCTTCCCGGATAGCCCTCGGCGTACTTGTTCGTCAGCACCGAGCCCTGGCATTCGAGCACGGCGCGCGGAACGAAGTTCTCCGAGGCGATCATCTCCAGCGTGCGCTGCTCGCGCTCCAGCTCGCCGCGCAGCACCTCGGCGATCTCGGGATCGACCTCGACGAGTGGTCGGTTGAGGTGGTCGGTGCTCAGCTCGGACACGGCGCTCTCCTTGGCAGGCGGCGAATTGGTGCCCAGGCGCACGGCATGTGGGCTGACCGCTTCCCGGTGGTCGATTCCACCTCTCCGCGCCAGTCGCGGCAGCGCCCACGAGGCTAGCAGGGGTTGAGGATCTCCTTCAGTCACCTCGCCGGCTGCAGCGCGTCGCGCAGCGCGATCGCGGGCAGCGCCCCCGCGCGCACCAGGCGCCAGCGCCCGCTGCGCTCGTAGTCGCGCAGATCGACAACCGTCGAGGGCGTGCCGGGCAGCTCGCCCCCGTCGAGCACGAGGTCCGCCCCTGCAAGCAGCCGCGCGGGCACCTCGCCCAGGCTCCGCGCGTCCGCCCCGCCCGAGATGTTGGCCGAGGATTGCATCACCGGCGTGGCGATGGCCGACAGCGCGGCGAGGTGCTCGGGCAGGAGCGGCACGCGCAGGCCGAGCGTTGCCGGCTCCGGTCCGCAGGCCGCTGGGAAGCGAAGCCGGGGGTTGGCGAGCACCAGCGTCACGGCGCCCGGCAGCAGCGCCTCGACCGCGCGGCGCTCGGCGGGGGCCAGCTCCGGCAGCGCTCGCAGCGCCGGCTCGAGCGCGAAGAACATGACCGCCGAGGGTCGTTGTGCAGGCCGTCCCTTGAGCTCGTACAGGCGCGCGACGGCCCGCTCGTCCTCGGGGTCGCAGCAGAGCCCGTAGACGGTGTCCGTCGGGATCACCGCCACGCCGCCGCCGGCGAGGCACCGCTCGAGCTCGCGCGCGTCGCTCGCGAGGAGGCGCGCCGGCGCCATCAGCCGCGGCGCGCTCCCACGACCACCCGCTGGATGCCCGCCAGATCGCGCTCGAAGTGCGCGCGCTCGAAGCCCGCCGCGTGCAGCAGCGGGGCGACCGCCGGCGCCTGTCCCGCGCCGATCTCCAGCGCCACCAGCGCCACACGGGGCCGGTCGGCCAGCTCGGTCAGCAGCGCGCGGATCACAGACAGCCCGTCGGGTCCTGCGAAGAGGGCGCCGGGGGGCTCGTGGCGCAGGATCTCCGGCGCGAGCTGGGGGCGCTCCGACTCCGCGACATACGGCGGGTTTGAGAGCACTGCGTCGAACTCGTCGGGCAGGCCGACCAGCAGGTCGGCCTGCAGCCAGCGGACATCCAGGCCGAGGCGCTGAGCGTTGGCGCGCGCCAGCTCGAGCGCGCCCTCGCTGAGGTCGCTGGCGCTGACGCGCAGGTCGGGGCGCTCGTCCTTGAGCGCGAGCGCCACCGCCCCGCAGCCTGTGCCGAGGTCGAGCACGCTGGCGCCACCGGGCAGCCCCAGGCCCACCTCGACGAGCAGCTCGGTCTCGGGACGCGGCACGAGCACGCGGCGGTCGACGCTCAGTGCCAGGCGGCGAAAGCCGCGTGTGCCGACGATGTAGGCGACCGGCTCGCGCTCGATCGCGCGGCGGCGCACGGCGTCCTGGAAGGCGCGCACAGCGGGGCCTTGCAGCGTCAGCCCGTGATCTGTGATCAGCTGCTCGCGGGTGACGCCGAGCACGTGGGCCAGCAGCACTTCGCCATCGAGCTGCGGCGTCTCGCAGCCCGCGGCCGCGATCGCGGTGACCGCGCCCTCGAGCGCGTCGCGCGCCGAGCTGGCGCCCATGCCCGAGCCCGGCGGCTGGGACCCCGGCGCGGCCGCGAGCTCGAACCCCTCCTCGCCGGCTGCGCCGGGGCTCATCACACCGCCGCCTGCGCCTGCAGCCGCCGGCGCTTCTCATCGGCCTGCAGCGCGCTCGTGAGCTCGTCCAGCTGTCCTTCGAGGACCTGGTCCAGGTTGTGCACGGTGAGCTTGATGCGGTGGTCGGTCACGCGCCGCTCGCCGTAGTTGTAGGTGCGGATCTTCTCCGCCCTGTCGCCCGTGCCGACCTGCGAGCGCCGGTCTGCCGCCAGCTCTGCCTGCTGCTCGGCGAGGGCGCGCTCATACAGGCGCGCGCGCAGGACCCGCAGCGCCTTCTCGCGGTTCTGCAGCTGGGACTTCTCGTCCTGCATCGAGACCACGATCCCGGACGGCCTGTGCGTCACGCGGACCGCCGAGTCGGTCGTGTTGACCGACTGGCCGCCCGGCCCGGAGGAGCGGTAGACGTCGATCTGCAGGTCGTTGGGGTCGACCTGCACGTCGACGTCCTCGGCCTCGGGCAGCACGGCCACCGTCGCCGTGGAGGTGTGGATGCGCCCCTGGGACTCGGTCTGGGGCACCCGCTGGACCCTGTGCGTTCCGCCCTCGAACTTGAACACCGAGTAGGCGCCGTCGGGCGCGCGGGCCCCCTTGATCGCGAACGTGTACTTGCCCTCGGCGACCTCCAGCGGCTCGGTCTGGAAGCCCAGCCGCTCGGCGTAGCGGCTGAGCATCCGATACAGGTCCCCCGCCCACAGCCCGGCCTCCTCGCCGCCGGCGCCGCCCTGGATTTCGACGATCACGCTCTTGTCGTCGTTGGGATCGCGCTCGACCATCGCCAGGCGGATCTCCTCCTCGAGCTCCTCGATCCGCTCGCGTGCCCCCGTGAGCTCCTCGCGCATGTCGTTGTCCTCGCCCATCTCGGCGAGCAGCTCCTCGGCGCCGGCCGCGTCGGATTGGGCACGGCGCCACTGCGCCGCGAGCTTGGCCGCCGGCTCGAGCTGGCTGTAGGCCCGACCGACCTCGGCATAGCGCTCTCGGTCGGAGATCACCTCGGGGTCGGTCATCTGCTCGCCGAGCTCGGCGAAGCGCGCCTCGATCTGCTTGACGAGCTCTTCGATCATCGCCGTCCGAGGCTACACTCACGCGCGTGGTCGGCGCCGCGTGATCGGCGCCCTGAAAGGGTGTACCGCGGCCCGGGCACCTGCAGCCGGTGACGCGCGCGGGGCGCGTCGCTGCAGGCGCCGACGGCGTCGCCCGCGGCTAGGCCACGACCTCGACGCCGAGCAGGTCCGCGGCCGACGTCTCGCCGGGGGTCTCCAGCGCCAGCACGGCCTGCAGCGCCGCGATCGCCACCGCCAGCTGGCCGAGGTCGGGCTCGCGCGTCGTGAGCAGCTGCAGCTTCAGGCCCGGCCACATGATCACCTGCACCCAGCGCCTGCTGCGGTTGCGCCCCGCGAACTTGATCAGCTCGAAGGAGATCCCCGCGATCAGCGGCACGCCGACGATGCGCGTGATCACGAGCCAGTACCAGGCCGGCAGGCCGATCGGCGCGAACACGAAGATCGCGACGACCATCACCACCAGCAGGAAGCTCGTCCCGCAGCGCGGATGCAGTCGCGAGAAGCGCTTGGCATTGGACGGCGTCAGCGGCAGGCCCGCCTCGAAGCACGAGATCGTCTTGTGCTCGGCCCCGTGGTACTCGAACACCCGGCGCAGGTCGCGGACCCGCGAGAGCAGGAACATGTAGCCGAGAAACAGCGTGGTCCGCACGATGCCCTCGATCAGCCAGAACAGCACCGGGGAGCCGAGCTGGCCCTTGATCAGGCTCGTCAGGCCCACGGGGATCACGAAGAACAGCACGATCGCGAGCACGATCGCGACGACCACGGTCCCCGCCCAGACGCCGCGGGGGATCTCCTGCTCTTCCTCGGCCGGCAGCTGCGCGTTGGCCGAGACCTCCAGCGCACGAAAGCCGATGGCCATCGATCCGCCGAGCGCCACGACGCCGCGGATGATCGGCAGACGCAGCAGACGGTGGCGTTTCATCGCCGAGTCGAGCGGAAACGTGTTGACCTCGATCTCGCCCAACGCCCCCTCCGTCGGCGAGCGCTCGCCCTCGCCGAGCTGCTCCTCGGTCGGCTTGCGCACCGCCACCGACCAGTTGGAGACGCCGCGCATCATCACCCCCTCGAGCACCGCCTGCCCTCCCACCGGCGCGTCGCGCTGAGCGCTCAGCTCGCCATCGCCCTCGCTGGCAAACAGAGCAGCGGGCGCACCGTCGGCGCTGGAGACCGGCGCGCCGCCGGGGGCGGCGGGACCGTCGACGGCGGCTGCGGAGGAGGCGTCGACTCCGGCCGCTGTCCCCGGCTGGCCGATCGCTGATCGGTCGGCGGCCAGACGAGCCGACATGGGTCTAGCGAGCTGACCGGGCTTGCGCTGAATGCAGGCGACCCTTGGCGACCCGGCGCTGGAAACGCTCGACACGCCCGCCGGTGTCCATCAGCTTCTGCCTGCCCGTGTAGAACGGGTGGCAGTTGGAGCAGACCTCGACGTGCAGCTCCTCCCTGGTCGCGCGGGTGATGAACTCGTTGCCGCACGTGCAGCGCACATGTGCCTGCACGTAGCTTGGGTGGATCTTCGCCTTCATCGTCGTTGCATTCTAGCGGGCGGCTTAGGCCGCGTTCGCAGGCGTGCCTGCGGCAGTCGTCGAGGGCGCCGGCGCGGGCTGCTCGCATTTCGGCGTGCGCAGCTCCAGCTCCTTGATCAGCCGGTCCTTGGCGTTGAGCCAGCGAAAGCTGACCGCCCCCCGGTAGGTCGCGGGTGCCGAGAGATTGGTCACCTGCTTGAGGTACTTGTAGACCTTGACCCCCGGCGCCGCCGTGCGCCACACGCCGAGTCCGGGAGCGATGACGGAGTGGAACAGCGGTTCGCCGGGCAGGCGCTCGAGGACCTCGATCCGCATCTCCATCCGGGCGCTGCCCGCGAGCGCCGTCATTTCGCCCCCGAAGGTGGCGGAGCGTTCGCTCTGCACGGCCGCGGTGAGGCACTGTTCGAGCGTCGCCGCGGCGCTCGGCTTGACCGCCGAGGCGCTCGTCTGGCCGATGTCGCCGGCGGCGGCCTCGCTCGCAACCGTGAGCGTCGGCGCGGGCGCCGACGAATCCGTCTGCGCCAGCGCGTCCGCCGGCAGCGTGCAGCCCCATGACCAAGCGGCGCACGCCAGCCAGGCAGCGAACAACGCAAGCCCCCGGCCGCGGCGGGACGCCCTGAAGGGTCTGATCGTCACAACATCCCTGTAACACCGCGGCCGCACGCAGGTTTCGCTGTGCTCCCACGTCGCCGCGCCCGGCGCCGGACGCCGCGCAGGCGTTCCCGCGGAGAGGACCTCATGCGATGATGGACGCGTGCGAATCTCGGTCATCATTCCCACCTATAAGCGGCCGGAGAGCCTGCGTCGGTGCCTGGAGGCCGTCGCTCGCCAGCAGCGGCATCCCGATGAGGTGATCGTGGTCGTCCGCGCCGATGACGCCGCGAGCGCCGCGGTCGTGAGCGCGCAGCCGCCGCCGGTCCGCCTGGCGCGAGCCGACCGTCCCGGGGTGATAGCCGCGATGAACGCCGGGTTGGATGCATCGACCGGCGAGGTGATCGCGATGACCGACGACGACGCCGAGCCGCACCCCGACTGGCTGGAGCGCATCTGTGCGACGTTCGCCCAGGATTCTGCGATAGCGGCCGTCGGAGGGCGAGACTGGATCTACAAGGAAGGCCGGCTGAGGGAGGGCGCAGAGCGCGTGGTCGGCACGATCAACTGGTACGGCCGAACGACCGGCGGCCACCATCTGGGCGTCGGCCCGCCGCGCGACGTCGACATCCTCAAGGGCGTCAACCTGAGCGTCAGGGGCGAGCTGCTGCGTGACATCCGCTTCGATGAGCGACTGCGGGGCGTGGGCACCGAGCACCACTGGGAGCTGGCGCTCTGTCTCGCACTTCGTCGCCGGCGGCTGCGGGTCGTCTACGACCCCCGGATCGGCGTCGACCACATGCCCCAGCCGCGCGTGGATGACTCGCGCCAGTTCAACGGCCTGGAAGTACGCGACGCGGTGCACAACGAGACCCTGGCAGTGTTGGAGTACCTGCCGCCTTGGCGCTGGCCGGCGCACCTGGCGTGGGCCGCCGCGATCGGCACGCGAGCAAGACCCGGCCTCGCACATGCGATCGTCGCGCTGGTGAGCAGCCGCGATCGCAGCTGGGCGCAGTTCCGGGGCGCCCAGGCAGGCTGGATCCTCGGCCTGCGGGCGGCGCTGCGCGTGCGTGGGGGCGATCACCGAGCGGCCTCCCCGCGCACGCAAGCGCGCCACGCCGACGTCGCAGCGAGCCCAACTCCCCAGCACGGCGCCGGCGGAACGCGCTCGACGCGGTAGACGTGCGCCCGGCCCCCTGGGCTCAGGTCACCTGATACAGGGGCCCGTCGCCGCCCTCGGGAACCGTCAGGCGACCGCCCTTGGCGGTGATCGCCCCGCACTGCACGCAGTTGGTGTAGTTGACGATCACATCCACCTCGCCGTGCTCGGGAGCGTCCTCGGGTATCTCGTACACGCCGGCCGGGCACATCCAGCGCCACGTCTCGGCGACCTCGCGCGGGACGTGCTTGCGCACGCGAATGTGGTTCGGCGCGTCGTCGCGGGTCGCGTTGCCCGTGATGAACACCGAGGAGAGCTTGTCGAAGGTGTATTTCCCGTCGGGCTTGGGATAGCGCTCCTTCGTGTCGCCGATGAACATCGGCTTCTGGTCGTTACGGTGCCACGCCCAGCGCCCGCCCGGGAAGCGTCCCTTCGTGACCGTCATCAGGCCGACCAGCGGCCCGCCCTTGATGAACCCCTTCTGGAAGGGCTGGCGGGTGTTGCGGACCTCGTAGAGCTCCTTGCCGACGGCCGAGTCCTCGATCGCCCGCTCGTAGGACTCGAACGAGGACTCGCCGCGCACGAGTGCGGCGTAGATCGACTCGGCCGCGAGCTTGCCCGACATCAGACAGTGGTGGACGCCCTTCAGGGCCACCGTGTCGACCATCCCGCCGGAGTCGCCGACGAGCACGGCGCCGGGCATCGAGAGCTTGGGCATCGACCAGTAGCCGCCCGCCGGCAGCGCCTTGGCGCCCCAGGCGATCCGCTCGCCGCCCTCGAGGATGCCCTTCACCAGCGGATGCAGCTTGAACTGCTGCAGCAGGTCGTGCGCCGAGGTGGTCGCGTCGGCGTACTCGAGGTCGATCACGAAGCCGATGCTGACGAGGTTCTCACCGCTCTTCTCGTCCGTCATCGGATACAGCCAGGTACCGCCGATCTGGCCGTACTTCGCCGACAGCCTCACCGGCCACGGGCCGAGCGTGTGGATCACGCGGTCGAGCGGCTTGGGGACCTTCCAGACCTCCTTGACGCCGAGCTCCCAGACCTGCGGTTCGCGCCCCTCTGCGAGGTCGAACTCCTTGATCGCCGCGCCGGTGATGTGGCCCCAGCAGCCCTCGGCCAGGACGGTGGCCTGGGCCTTGATGTCTGTCCCGGGCTCGAAGTTGCCCAGCGGCTCGCCGTCCTTGCCGCGTCCCTTGTCGCCGGAGCGCACGCCCACGACGCGGCCGTCCTGCACGATCAGCTGGGTGGCGGCTGTCTCGGTGAGGATGTAGGCGCCGGCCTCCTCGGCCTGGCGCTGCTGGAAGCGGGCCATCGCGGAGACCGAGACGACCTCGTTGCCGTGGTTCTTGAAGTTCGGTGGCGTGGGTATCCGCAGCTTGGTCTTGGCGCTGGGCATCACGTACACCGCCTCCTTGGTGACCTCGCCGTAGGCGAAGCCCTCCTTGCGCCAGTCCTCGCGGGTCATCTCCGGGAAGAGCTCCTGCAACGGCCCGGGGCGCATGACCGCGCCCGAGAGGTTGTGCCCCCCGCACGTCTTGGCCTTCTCGATCACCGCCACCGGGACTTCCCCCAGGCGCTCCATCGTCTCGGGGTCGTCGGCCAGCAGCTGTAGCAGGCGGTTGGCGCAGGCCAGGCCCGCGGTTCCGCCGCCGACGATCGCGACGCCGACCTCGATCAGCTCATCCTCCGGATCCAGGCCCCGCTTGATGAATTCCTTGCGCGAGTCCACCGGCGGAGGGAAGGCGGCGGGCACGACCCTCCCGTTTTCCGAGCCGCCACTCATCTCAGCTGCCCTTCTTGGCCTTCACAGCCTCGGTGAGCTTGGGCAGGATCTTGTTGAGATCGCCCACCACGCCGAGGTCGGAGAACTCGAAGATGGGCGCGTTTGCGTCCTTGTTGATCGCGACGATGTTCTCCGAGCCCTGCATCCCGACCTTGTGCTGGATCGCCCCGGAGATGCCGGCCGCGAGGTACAGCTTCGGCGCCACGGTCTTGCCCGTCTGGCCGATCTGCGCGGCGTAGGGATACCAGCCGGCGTCGACGACCGCGCGGGTGGCCGCGACGGCGCTGTTGCCGCCGAAGGCCTTCGCGAGATCCTCGGCCAGCTGGAAGCCCTCGGCCTTGCCCAGGCCACGCCCGCCGGCGATCAGGATGTCGGCGCCCTCGATGTCCACGTCCGCGCCGCGCTGTTCGCCGCGCGTGATCATCCGCGCCTGCGAGGCGTGCGGGCTCAGCTCGAAGCTGAGCTGCTCGACCGGAGCATCGCCGCCCCCCGTCTCCTTGATCTCGAACGCGTTGAGGCGGCCGATGATAATCCCCACGGGGGAGCGGTATTTGATCTCCGAGATCGCCGAATCGCCGAGGATCGGCCGCTCGGCGATCAGCTCGCCGCCCTCGGCGCGCACGCTCGTGACCTCCATCGCCACGCCCGCACCGAGGCGCGCGGCCAGGCCGGCGCCAATCTCGAAGCCGAGCAGGCCGCCGCCGAACAGGGCGTAGGAGTAGCCGCCGTCGGTGATCGCCTTGGCCATCGCATCGACCAGCGGCTGCGCCAGGCCTTCGGGACCCTCGGCCACGAGCACCTTCTTGGCGCCGTAGTTGCCGAGCGATGCCGCGAGGTCCGCGGGGACGTTCTCGCCGAGCAGGAGCGCGTGAGCCTCGCCGCCGAGCTCGGCGGCGAGCTTGGCGCCCTCCGAGACGGCACCCAGGGAGTTCTTGTTGATCGCGCCGTCGTAGTGCAGCGCGTAAACCAGGATGTTCGCCATGACGTTTCGCTCCTCCTAGATGAGCTTGCGCTCGTCGAGCCAGGCGACGATCTTCTCGACCGTCTCACCGGTGTCCTCATCCTCAATGATCTCCCCGGCGGCCTTCGCCGGCGGCGCCTTGGCGGCGACCCATTGAGCTGCCGAATTCTCGCCGCCCACCTTGCTCGCGTCGATGTCCACGTCGGCGGCGCTCACCGTGTCCAGCGGCTTCTTCTTGGCCCCCATGATCGCCTTCAGCGACGGGTAGCGGGGCTCGTTGATCGCGTCGCCCACCGAGATGACCGCCGGAAGCTCGACCTGGACCGTGTCGTAGCCGTACTCGGCCTGACGCTCGCAGCGCAGGCTCTGCGCGTCAACGTCCATCTTGATCACCTGCGTCAGCGACGGCATGCCCAGATGCTCGGCCACGACCGCGCCGATCGTGTAGCACTCGCCGTCGTCGGACTGCTGGCCGAGCAGCACCAGCTCGGGTTTCTCGCGCTCGAGCGTCTTGGCCAGCGCGTAGCCGGTCGCGGCGACGTCGGAGCCGGCAACGGCCTCGTCGGCCAGATGAACCGAGCGGTCCGCGCCGAGCGATACCGCCTTGTGCAGTGCACGGACGGCGCTCTCCGGGCCCATCGTCACGGCCACGATCTCCTCGACGGGAACCGCTCCGCCCTCCCTGATCTGCATCGCCGCCTCGATGGCGTGCGTGTCATACGGGTTGAGGTTCTTCTCCCCACTGCGATCCATCCGCCCCGTCGAGGGGTCGATCCGCTTCTCGACGGCGGCGTCCGGAACCTCCTTCACCAGGACGCATATCTTCATTCTCAGGCAACTCCTTGGGGTCTATTGGGTGCGATCCTATCGGGTTCAGCGGTTGACTGACGAGTCAATCAGCGGCTAAATGCCCGCCCGGCCGGCGGTTGCACCGCGAATGAAATCGACAATCGCCTGCGTTGGAGCGCCGGGCGTGAACACCTCGGCCACCCCCAGGCTCTTCAGCTCCGGGATGTCCTCCGCGGGGATCGTGCCGCCGACGGTGATCACCACGTCGTCGATGCCCTGCTCGCGCAGCAGCTCGACCACGCGCGGCACGAGCGTCATGTGCGCGCCGGAGAGGATCGACAGGCCGACCGCGTCGGCGTCCTCCTGGATGACCGTCTCGACGATCTGTTCGGGCGTCTGGTGCAGGCCCGTGTAGATCACCTCCATGCCGGCGTCGCGAAGCGCCCGCGCGATGATCTTCGCACCGCGGTCGTGGCCGTCCAGCCCGGGCTTGGCCACGACGACGCGGATCTTGCTCTGGGTGGATGAGGCGGAGGACATGTGAGCGGGCGCTGCGGGAGCGCGCCGCATAGATTATGCGTCCGCGCGCGCCGGCGCAGACGGACAGCAGGCATGGGCCGGCCCGGCCGGTGCCCGCGGCCCTCAGCGCCCGCGACGTTCGCGCACGCCCGGCAGGCGCGTGCGGCGCCGCGCCTGGCCTCGCGCCTGGCGTCGGCTCCTCGGTGCACGCGAGCCGCCGCGCGCCGGTCCGGCGCCGTCGTTCCGCGCGCCGCTGCGTTCGATCACCGCGCGTCCGAGCGAGGCGAGCGCGGTCCCGGCGCCGAGCGCCGCGAACAGCTTCAGCCGCCGGCCGAGGCGGTCGAGGTGCAGCACCTCCCAGCCTTCGGCGGCGGCGATGCGCCTGAGGTCAGGGTCGGGGTTGACGACCACGGCGTGGCGCACCGCGCGCAGCATCGGCAGGTCGGACTCGGAATCGGAGTATGCGTAGGAGGCCGCGAGGTCGATGCCCTCGCGCTCGACGACCTCGAGCATCGAGAGGACCTTGCCCTCGCGATAGTTGAAGGGGCCCGCGGGGCGGCCGGTGTAGCGGCCGTCGACGATCTCCGAGCGCGAGCCGAGACCGCCGTCGAAGGCCAGCACGTGGGCGAGCAGGTCGGCCATCTCCTGGGAGGCGGCGGTGAGTATGTACACGAGCACGCCCGCGTCCTGGTGGGCGTAGGCGCGGGCGAGCATCTCAGGGTACAGCCGCGGCAGCACGCCGGCGAGCACCCGCGGCGAGAGGCGCTCGAGGTCGCGCACGCGAACGCCGGCGATCATCTCCCCGACGCGCTTGCGCACGTCGTCGGCCCGATCGTCGGTCGACCCGCGCAGCCGGAAGCGCAGGTTCTCGTACGCGTCGCGCGCGAGCCGCGCGCGCGAGATCATCCCGGTCTCATAGGCGGCACGGGCGAAGAAGATGCCCGAGGAGCCGGCCATCAGCGTCTTGTCTAGATCGAAGAACGCAGCGGCGAGCGGCCGGCCGTTCGAGGATCCGCGTGCGCCGTGTCCGCCGGCGGTCACTAGACCTTGAGGATCACCGCGTCGCCCTGACCGCCGCCGGAGCAGATCGCCGCACAGCCGAGGCCGCCGCCGCGACGGCGCAGCTCCAGCACGAGGCTGCCGAGGATGCGAGCGCCGGAGGCGCCGATCGGATGGCCGAGGGCAACGGCGCCGCCGTTGACATTGACCCTGTCCTCGTCGATGCCGAGCATGCGGATCGAGTTGAGCGTGACCGAGGCGAAGGCCTCGTTGATCTCCCAGACATCGATGTCGCCGGGCTGCAGACCGGCATTCTCCAAGGCCTTCTTGGCGGCGCTGGCGGGAGTGGTGGCCAGGTAGGCGAAGTCGTTCGCGCTCTGCGCATGGGCGACGATCTCGGCGAGGGCCTCCTTGCCGTTGGCCCTGGCCCACTCATCGGAGGAGAGCACGAGCGCGCCGCCCCCGTCGTTGACGCCCGGCGAGTTGCCGGCCGTGTGCGAGCCGTCCTTGCCCACGAGGCCCGGCAGCGATGCGAGCTTCTCGAGCGAGGTGTCGCGGCGCGGACCCTCGTCGACCTCCACGACCGTGTCGCCCTTGCGGCCCTTCACCGTCACGGAGACGATCTCCTCCGAGAGGCGCCCCTCGTCGGTGGCCTTCAGCGCGAGCTCGTGCGAGCGCAGCGCCCAGCGGTCGAGGTCGGCGCGGGTGATCTCCAGTTCGTCCCCGATCTCGCTGGCCTCGACGAACATCTGCTGGCCCGAGAAGGGGTTGGTGAGACCGTCGTGGACCATCGCGTCGAGCATCTTGGCGTCGCCCATGCGGTAGCCGAAGCGCGCCTGGGGAAGCAGGTAGGGGGCCTTGGACATCGACTCCATGCCACCGCCGACGCCCACCTCCATGTCGCCCGCGCGGATCGCCTGGTCGAGGATCACCGACGCACGCAGCCCGGAGGCGCAGACCTTGTTGATCGTCTCGGAGGAGACCTCCTTGGGGATGCCTCCTTTGATCTGGGCCTGGCGCGAGGGGATCTGCCCCTGACCGGCCTGCAGAACCTGGCCCATGATGACGTGCTCGACCTGCTCGGGCTCGACGCCGGCGCGCTCGAGCGCCGCGCTGATCGCCACGCCGCCGAGCTCGGTGGCCTCCAGCGAGGACAGGCCGCCGCCCATCTTGCCGATCGGGGTGCGCGCGGCACCGAGGATCACGGTCTTGGGCATTCGCGGGTCTCTCCTGTCGGTCGGTGTGCGGGAATGGAAGACCCGAGAATGGTAGTGGACCGCTACGGAAGCGGACTGGGATCGCTCCCCCGCCGGCAGGGCGGGAGCGAGCAGCTGCCCGCCGGGGGGAGCTGGGCCGCCGGCGGGGCCGCCGTGCGGGCGCGTCCAACGCCGGGCGGATATCGTGCCCGCTTCATGCGCGTTTCCGCAACCGAGCAGCCGGGCGGCGCCAGCGCCGCCGACACCGTCGCGACCGCGGTGTTCGAGGGCGAGGACCCGCCGGCCGGCGCCCCGGCGCAGCTGGGCGAGCTGCTCGCATCCGGCGAGGCCAGCCGCTCGTTCAAGAAGCTCGCGCTGACCCATGCCGAGGGCAAGCGCCGGCTGCTGGTCGGGCTCGGCCCGCGCGCAGAGCTCACTCCCGAGCGTGCCCGCGTGGCGGCCGCGATCGTGTGCGAGCGCGCGCGCGAGATCTCGGCGCGGGCGCTCTGCTGGGAGGTGCCGGCCGAGGGCGGGCCGGCGATCGCGAGCGCGCTCGTCGAGGGCACGATCCTCGCCGACTACCGCTTCGACCGCCACAAGTCCAACCCCGCCGAGGGGCCCTCCGCCGCGGATGACACCCCCAAGCGCCTGGAGAGCCTGATCGTCTCGGGGCCCGGGGCGCTGGAGCCGGCCGTGGCCGAAGCGGCGCTCGTCGGTGAGGCCGTCAACCGGGCGCGCGACCTCCAGAACCGGCCTGGCAACGACCTCACGCCCACGGCGCTGGGGGAGTATGCGCGAGCGCTCGGCGAGGAGATCGAGGGACTGTCGGTGCAGGTCGAGGGACGCGCGGGAATCGCGGGGCACGGGATGGGCGCCTTCGCGGCCGTGGCCCAGGGATCCGAGCAGGAGCCCGCGCTCATCACCATGCGATACGAGGGCTCAGGCGCCCCCGCGGCCGGCGTCCCGACGCTCGGCTTCGTGGGCAAGGCCGTCACCTTCGACAGCGGCGGCATCTCGCTGAAGCCGGGGGCGAAGATGGCGGAGATGAAGTTCGACATGTCCGGCGGCGCAGCGGTCATAGAGGCCGTCGCCACGATCGCCCGCCTGCAGCTGCCGGTGCGGCTCGTGGCGGTGATCGGCGCCACCGAGAACCTGCCGAGCGGACGTTCGGTCAAGCCCGGGGACATCGTCGTGGCCGCCAACGGGAAGACGATCGAGGTGAACAACACCGATGCCGAGGGGCGGCTGGTGCTGGCCGACTGTCTCTGCCACGCGATCGCCCAGGGCGCCGAGCGGATCGTCGACCTGGCGACCCTCACGGGGGCGGTGATCGTCGCGCTCGGCTCCACCTACTCCGGCCTTATGAGCAACGACGAGGAGCTCGCCGAGCGTGTCCTCGCGGCCGGGCAGCGGACGGGTGAGATCGCCTGGCGGCTGCCCCTGCACGAGGAGTACGACGAGCTGGTCAAGGGCAAGTACGCCGACCTCGACAACGCCCCCGAAGCGCGCAAGGCGGGCACCATCATCGGCGCGTCGTTCCTCTCGAACTTCGTCGCGGAGGTGCCCTGGGCGCACCTCGACATCGCCGGCTCGGCGTGGGATCTCGGCCGGGCCTATGTCGGCAAGGGAGCCTCCGGCTACGGCGTTCGCCTGCTCGTCGAGCTGGCGCGGTCCTACTGCGCATAGGCAGCAGCAGGGCGCGGCGCGGCGCGCGGGGCGGCGCGCGCCGCGCCCCAGACGGGCGCTCGGCGCAACCCGCCGGGCTTTCGCCTCGCCATGCCGGACGGCGCGACCTGTGAGAATGCGGCGCACCATGGACTTCTCCCTCTCGAGCGACCACGAGCTGATCAGGCGCACGGTCAGGGAGTTCGCCGAGGCCGAGGTGGCGCCGGTAGCGGAGGATCTCGACCGCAGCAAGTCGTTTCCCTACGAGATCGTGAAGAAACTGGGGGCGCTGAACCTGATGGGCATCCCGTTCCCCGAGGAGTACGGCGGCGGCGGCGGCGACACGCTGGCCTACGTGCTCGCGGTCGAGGAGCTCACGCGGGTCGACTCCTCGGTGGCGATCACCCTGTGCGCGCACACCTCGCTCGGGACCCAGCCGATTCACCTGTTCGGCAGCGAGGAGCAGAAGCGCGAGTGGCTGCCGCGGCTGTGCTCGGGCGAGCGCCTCGGCGCGTTCGGCCTGACCGAGCCCGAGGCCGGCTCGGATGCGGGCAACACCCGCACGCGCGCGCGGCTCGAGGACGGCGAGTGGGTCATCGACGGGGCCAAGCAGTTCATCACCAACGCCGGCACCGACATCTCCGGGATGGTCTGCATAACGGCGGTCACCGGCGAGGACGGAGGCGATCCCGCCCACCCGCGCGAGATCTCGAACATCATCGTCGCCAACGGCACGCCGGGCTACGAGCAGGGGGAGCCCTATCGCAAGATGGGCTGGAACGCCTCTGACACGCGCCCGCTGAGCTTCAGCGACTGCCGCGTGCCCGAGCAGAACCTGCTCGGGCCGCGCGGTGCGGGATTCAGGCAGTTCCTGCACATCCTCGACATCGGCCGCATCGGCGTGGCCGCGATGGGCGTGGGCCTGGCGCAGGGCGCGCTCGACCAGGCGCTGCGCTACGCCAAGGAACGCCGCGCGTTCGGCAAGGCGATCTCGAAGTTCCAGGCGATCCAGATGAAGCTGGCGGACATGTCGTGCGAGATCGAGGCGGCGCGCCTGCTCGTGTACAAGGCCGCCCTCGAAAAGGACGCGAAACGCAACTTCACGCTGACGGCCGCTCAGGCGAAGCTCAAGACCGGCCGCCTGGCCGTGCGCTGCGCCGAGGAGGCGGTGCAGATTCACGGCGGCTACGGCTTCATCGAGGAGTACCCGGTGTGCCGCTTCTACCGCGACGCCAAGATCCTCACGATCGGCGAGGGCACCGACGAGGTCCAACAGATGGTGATCGCGAGGGCGCTCGGCGCCTAGCGCGGCTCGAGCACGACCAGCGGGATCTCGCGTCGCGTGCGCCGCTGGTAGGCGTCATAGCCGCTGTAGACCGCGACCACCATCGGCCACAGGCGCTTTCGCTCCTTGGCGTCGGCGACGCGGGCGTGCACCTCGCGCCGGCTGGAGCCGACCTGCACGGTCGTGTCGGGATTGGCGAGAAGGTTGTGAAACCACGCGGGGTTGTGCGGATAGCCGCCCTTGGAGGCCACGAGGATGAGGTTCTCGCCGTCGACGGTGTAGACGAGCGGGCTCGTGCGCCTGCGGGTGCTCTTGGCGCCAACGTGGTCGAGCAGCAGCATCGGCGGCGCGCCCGGGAAGCGGTGGCCGATCAGGCCATGACTCGCGCGGTAGACGACCGTGTGGCCCTGCATCAGGCGATTGAGGACCGGCCAGCTGCGATCGGCCCAGCTCATCGTGTCCATCGCCGCCGACCCTACTCGATCGTGGGCTCGAGCAGGGACCCGCGTTCGAGCAGCGCGGTGGCGGCGCTGGCTGGATCCAGCTCTCGCCGCACGACCTGCTCGAGCAGGCTCTGGAAGCCGGCGTCGTCGCGCAGTCCGTCCTCCAGGCGCCGGCGCATGCGCGCCGTGGCGATCGCGAGCACCTCGTTGCGGAGGTTGCGGCTGCGCCGCTCGGCCAGCTGGCCGGCGGCGAGGATGTGGGCGCGATGCTCCTCCAGGCGCTCCACCAGCTCGGGGATGCCCTCCTCGCGGGTGGCCTCGGTCTTGACGATCGGCACGCGCCAGCTGCCGCGCACCTCCTGCGGGGAGCGGTCGAGGTTGGCCAGCGAAAGCACCCCCCGGATCTCGCGGACCATCGTGTCGGTCAGGGGGTGCTCGGCCTTGTTGATGACGATCACGTCGGGGATCTCCATCACCCCGGCCTTGAGCGCCTGGATCGAGTCGCCCGAGCCTGGCATCAGCACGAGCACGATCGTGTCGGCGTGATCGATGATGTCGATCTCCGCCTGGCCGACGCCGACGGTCTCGACGAAGACGTCCTGGCGTCCGGCTGCGTCGAGCAGCAGCGCGGCCTGCAGCGCGGCCTCGGAGAGGCCGCCGAGGGCGCCGCGATTGGCCATCGAGCGGATGAACACTCCCGGATCGAGAAAATGCTCGGACAGGCGGATCCGGTCCCCGAGCAGGGCGCCTTGGGTGAACGGCGAGGAGGGATCGATCGACAGCACGCCCACGCTGCGCCCGGCCTGGCGGCGCGCCTTCGTGAGCGCGCCGATGAGCGTCGACTTGCCCACTCCCGGGGGTCCGGTGAAGCCGACGACGGCCGCCCGGCCCGTGTGCGGATAGACCTGCTTGACGAGCTCCCAGCCCTCCGGGCGATCGTTCTCGACGAGCGTGATCCCACGCGCGAGCGCACGGCGGTCACCGTCGAGCAGGCGCTGGGCGAGCGAGGGGCCGGTCATCCCAGCGCGCAATCATCGCAGGGACACCTCCGGGCGAAGGGTCCCTTACGATTGCGCGGCGATGGAGCTCGTTGCCGATCCCGCCGCCGAGACCCCCGAGGCACGACTGGCCGAGGCGGTGCGTCGAGCCCCCGTGCCGCTGCACGGCGGAGCGCTGACGCTGCTGCGATTCATGCGCGCCAACCACATGCTCAACCGCGACTACGCCCGCCTGCTGGCGCGCTTTGCGTTGCTGAAGGCGCGCTACCGCGGGCGCCTGCAGACCGACGGCATCTGCTTCATCTGCCCCGGCGTGAAGCTCGAGATCGGCCGCAACGCCACACTGCGGATGGGCCGCTGGGCCTGGATCGGACACGGCTGCAAGGTCCGCGTGCACGAGGGTGAGGTGAGCATCGGGGCGAAGACCGTGATCGGGCAGGAGTGCACGATCTCGGCCTTCCAGCACATCTCGATCGGACGCGAGTGCATCATCGCCGACCGCGTGATGCTGATCGACTTCGATCATGGCGTCACCGAGGTCGAGCGGCCGATCCGGCTGCAGGGCATCTACAAGCGCGACGTGCGCGTCGGGCACAACGTCTGGATCGGCTACGGCGCCTGCGTGCTGCGCGGAGTGAGCATCGGCGAGAACAGCATCGTCGGGACCAGCTCGGTGGTGACGAAGGACTTCCCGGCCAATGCGGTCCTCGCCGGCGCCCCCGCGCGCGTGATCCGCATGCGCGCGGCCCCGCAGAGCATGCGCTGGGAGTGAGCCGCGCCCGGCGCAGAGCGCCGTCGGCGGCTCGGCGCGGCCGGCTCAGGGCGCCAGCAGCAGGCGGCTGTCGGCGTCGATCGCGAGATTGCGCGGCCCCAGCGCAGAGTCGTGCCCGCCTGCGGCGAGCGCACGCGAAAGCGCCTGCCGGTGACCGTCGAAGCGCTCGCGCGCATACGGGGCGGCGATGTCGCGCGCGACCATGAACGGCCAGTCGCTGGCCTGCAGCGCGAGCAGCTCGCGGGCCGCGGCCGTGCTCGCGCGGGCGCCCGCGGCCACGACCTCGAGCTCGGCGGCGCGCGCGGCGAAGGCCATGTCGGCTACCGCCGGGCCTGACCAGGTCGACAGATCGCCCGCCGCGCCCCAGCTGCTCGCGCCCAGCTCCTCGTGGTACTCGAGCGGCTCAAGGCGCGCGATCGCGTCATCGAGGCGGACGAGCTCGAGCCCCTGACGCGCACACTCCTCCACCACCGCCCGCAGCCAGGCAAGGCCCTCATACCACCAGTGGCCGAACAGCTCGGTGTCCACGGCGAAGACCACCAGTCCGCCGCGGGGCAGAGCTCCGCGGGGCGCTGACCGATTGGCCTCAGCCAGGCGGGCGATCGTGCGCGCGACGAACTCGCTCGCGTGCGCGCGCGCGAGCGCGAGGGCGGCGGCGTGGTCATAGGCCTCACCGCCGTTGCTCCAGGGGTTGTGGTGATGGACCGTGTGGTGGTGGTAGTCGCGGTAGGCGCCGGCTGCCGGGTAGCCGCCGTCGCTCCAGACGAGCTCGATCGTCGCGCGGTCGATCGGGACGAGCACGATCCCCGAGTCGGTCGCGAGCGGCCGCAGGTGCTCGCTCGAGCCGAGCCCGAAGCGGCTGGTGAGCTCGACGCAGACGGCGCCCACGCCGGCGTCCTCGAGCGCGCGCTCGAGCGATGACTCGTGCGCGCACTCGGGCAGCCAGAAGCCTCCGCGCCACTGCCCGAAGCGCCGGCGATGTGCGGCGATGGCGCCCTGCACCTGCAGGCGCAGCCCCGCCTCGGTGGCGAGCAGGGGCAGGACCGCGTGGGTCGCCGAGGAGGTCCACTGGGCGTGGCCGGAGAAGGCCTCGATGAGGTCCCCCCCACGCCGGCGCAGGCTCGCGAGCGCCTGCAGGTAGTCGCCCCAGGAGCGTTCGATCTCGACTGCCAGGGCCTCATGCCCGCCGGCGCGCAGGCCGGCCGCGTCCTGTTCATGGGTGATCCGGCGCACGCCCTCGATGAAGTCGTCAAAGCGCTCGGCGAGGCCGGGGGCTTCCAGCTGGTCGCAGAGCACCGGCGTCAGCGAGAGCGTCAGCGGAGCGCCCTCGTCGAGCAGGTCGAGCAGCGGCAGGTAGCAGCTGGCCATCGCCTCCCACAGCCACTCCTCCCCGAACGGCCAGTTCCCGTAGCCCTCGACGTAGGGCATGTGCGTGTGCAGGACGATCGCCAGCGCGCCGCCGTCGGCGCGCGAGGTCATGCTCGGCACAGCGCGATGAAGTCCAGCGCGCGATCCATGTCGGCCTGCCGCGCAGGCAGCAGCGCGAAGTCCGCGGCCACGATCGCGGGGGTGAACCAGTCGTAGAAGCGCCTCGTCAGGCCCAGGGCGGAGTGCACCCGGTCCCAGCCGAGGCGCAGAGCGATCGCGTGCACGCGGAGCTTGCGCGCGTGGAAGAGCCCGTAGAGCTCGACCGTCGAGAAGCACGAGCGGCACAACTGCGCGAACTCCTCCGCGCGGTACTCGTGGACATGCCACGGGTTCTCCGAGCGTGGCGCGCCCTTCGGCGCGAGCGTGAGCACGTTGGGCGTGGAGACGAAGACGGTGCCTTTACCCGGCCCCGCGGGGGGCGAGCCCGGGGACTGCGCGCCGGCGGCCTGCACCAGCGAGCGCATGTGCGCGAGCACGACGTCCGGCTTGCGCACGTGCTCGATCGTCTGCAGAAAGACGACCGCGTCGGCCGGCTCGGAGTAGCTCTCCAACAGGTCGCGTGCGAAGCTCAGGTTCGCTCGCGTGTAGCGCAGGCGCGCGTGCTCGTGCGCCTCCGGGTTCGCGTCGACGCCGACGACGCCGGCCGCCGCGCCCGCCAGCACCTCCGAGCCATAGCCCTCGCCGCAGGCCATGTCGATCACGCGCATTCCCGCTATCTGCGGGGCGATCCACTCATAGACCGCGAGATGGCGGCGGAACCAGTAGTTCTCCTCGGGCACGTCCGGGAGCGTGCGCTCTCCGGTCAGCGCCAGCGCCGGAACGCCCTCTGGCTGATCGCGCTGCACGTGGAGGGAAGGTGTCAGGGGATACTCTCGATCGAGACGGTGAGGCCCGCGCTGGAAGGCGCGGGCACGGCGCGCGAGTATATGGTGCAGACCCGTGCCGCCCGCGTTGACCGCCGAGGAGATCCGTGAGGCCAACGTCCGCTACCACGACGTTGCGGCCGACCACTACGACGTCAAGTGGGGCATCGACTTCGGCGAGGTCGGCCGCGAGCAGGTGATCGCCAAGGTGCGCAAGGCGCTCGGCCGCGAGCCCGGCCGCTACGCCCGCTCGCTCGAGGTCGGGGCCGGGACCGGGTACTTCACCCTCAACCTCCTGCGTTCGGGGCTGATCGGCGAGGCGACCTGCAGCGACATCTCCGCGGGCATGCTCGAGACGCTGCAGGCCAACGCGCGCCAGCTCGGTCTGACGGTAGCGAGCGAGCCGGCCGATGCCGAGCGCCTGCCCTTCCCCGACGCGAGCTTCGACCTCGTGCTCGGCCACGCGGTGCTCCACCACATCCCCGACCTCGCGCTCGCATTCTCCGAGTTCGAGCGCGTGCTCGCGCCAGGGGGCACCGTGCTGTTCGCCGGCGAGCCCTCTCGCTACGGCGACCGCCTGGCGAGGGCGCCCAAGCGCTTTGCGACCGCGATCGCCCCGCTCTGGCGGCGGGCGGTCGGCGCGCGCGCGCCGCGGACCGGCGAGGGCGCGTCCGACTCGGCGCTCGAGGGCGTCGTCGATGTCCACGCCTTCGCCCCGGCTGAGCTCGCGCGCGCCGCCCGGGACGCCGGCCTGCAGGACGTGCGCGTACGCGGCGAGGAGCTCCTGGCCAACTGGTTCGGCTGGACCAACCGCACGCTCGAGGCGAGCGCAGACCCCCAGGACGTGCCGTGGCTGTGGCGCCTGTACGCCTACCGCGGCTACCTGCTGCTGCAGGGCCTCGACCGCACGCTGCTGGAGTCGCGGCTGCCCGCCGCGGTCTTCTACAACCTGATGCTCACCGCGCGCAAGCCGAGCGTCGCATAGCCGGCGCGCGACGGACGCGCCGGCCGCAGCGGCCGGGGGGAGCTACTCGGGCAGGTGGCAGACCTGCTGGGCGGTCTGCAGCACGAACAGCGCGAGTTGGCGCAGGACGGCTGGCTGGTGAAGGGAGTTGTCGCTGAAGCGAACCGTGCCGGCTTCGTCGCGGAGGTAGTAGCTGAGCACCGAGCCGGGCGCGGGCGCGAGCGCCAGGTGCCTGCCCGCGGGCGCCATCAGTTCTTCCTGGATCGCGCGCGCCTGCACGAGCTGAGCGTCGCTCAATTTCAGCGTCGGGCCGCCGTTGCAGTGCACGTTGCCTTCTTCGTTGACCAGCAGCGTCAGCCGCGCGTTGGGCGTAGCGCCGGTGCGGTAGACGATGAACAGGTCCGCCGCCTGCACGCCGCCGCAGCCGGCGAGCAGCGCCGCGGCGCAGAGAACGGCGAGCACGGCGGTCCGCGTCATATGCCCACGGCCACGCCGCCGCGCCGCGGATCGCCGGCCCCGGTAAGCCTTCCCCCCCTGCTGTGAGCGGCCTGGACGCCGCCGAAGAAGAGGTTCAGGGCGCCGAATCGCACGACGCGCCACGGCCCGTCGAGCTCCTCCAGGTCGATCCCGGGCTCGGCGAACAGGACCCCGTCCTCGAAGTGCACGCGCGGCGCCTCGACCGCCTCGCGCACGGGCAGGTCGTGGTCGACGACGCCGACGATCGTCTGCAGCAGGGCCGAGCGGATGCGGTTGGAGCCGGCGCTGCCCAGCACCAGCTCGACCTCGCCTTCGCGCACCACGATCGAGGGGGCCATCATGCTCGGCATGCGGCGCCCGGCGGGGTGACGGTGGAAGCCGAGCGGGTTGAGATCCTCCTCGCCCATCACGTTGTTGACGTGCATGCCGGTGCCCGGCACGACCACGCCCGACCCCTCGCCGTTGGTGCACGTGGTGCTGCACGCGCAGCCGTCGGCGTCGATCACCGAGATGTGCGTGGTCGAGCCGAGGCGGGCAGCGAGGAAGCGCTCGAGGAAGCCCTCCTGGTCGAGCCCGTCGACGAACTCGGGCGTGCGCTCGGATTGGGCCGCCTGCATCGCGTGGACCACGCCGCGCAGCGCCGGGGGCGAGGGCCCGCGATCGAGCAGGCCCAGGGCGTAGGCGAGCAGCGTCCCGCCGGCCGAGGGGGGCGGGTTGGTGAGGATCTCGCGGTCGCGATAGGCGATCTTCACCGGCGCGCGCTCGATCGCGCGGTAGCCGGCGAGATCCTGCCGGCTGAGCGAGCCGCCGCGCTCCAGCAGCCAGTCGGCCACGGCGGCGGCGACGTCGCCGCGGTAGAAGGGATCGGCGCCGTCCTGCGCGAGCCGCAGCAGCGCATCGCCGAGCTCGGGGTTGCGCAGCAGCTCCCCCTCGCGCAGGATGTGCCCCTCAGGCGCCCACAGCGCCGCGCACTCGGGCGTCGATGTAAGCAGGTCGGCGAGGATCTTCGCGACGTAGGCCTGGCCCGCATTCAGCACGACGCCATCGCGCGCCAGCCGTGCAGCCGGCGCTGCCAGCTGCTCGAGCGGAACGGTCCCCCACCGCCGGATCGCCTCGCAGACGCCTTCGGGCACACCGTAGACGCCGCAGGATGCGGGCCCGATGTGAAACACCTGGGCGGCGGAGCCGAAGGACACGTCGATGCCCCGCAGCTCGGCCTCCGAGTCGTCCCCGGTGCGAGTCGGCGCCTGCACGAAGAAGTCGATCAGCGTCGGCTCGTGGCCGTTGCCGGCCACGAGCATGTACCCACCCGCCCCGAGCCCGGTCAGCAGCGGCTCGGTGACGAACGAGGCGAGCATCGCCGCGACGGCCGCGTCGATGGCGTTGCCGCCTTCGCGCAGCACACTCGCGCCGGCCTCCGCGGTCAGCGGGTGCCCGGCCGCGACGACGCCGTGCTCAGCTGCGCTCATTGCTGAGCGATACCACACACGCCCCCGGCGATGGCCGGCTCAGAGGTTGGGGATGAACTCGGGCACGTCGAGCTCATCGAGTCCGGCGCGCCGTTGGCCGGTCTGCGAGCGTTCGCGGCGGGCCGGGCGCGAGGTTCCGGCCCGCTGCACGCGGACCTCGCCGGCGGCCGGCTCGCGCAGGCGCTCGACGCTCTTGCGCCTGCCCTCGTCGCCGTAGCCGGTGGCCACGACGGTGACCCACACCTCATCGTTGAGCTTCTCGTCGACCATCGCGCCGAAGATGATGTTGGCGTCCGGGTGCGCCGCGGCTGAGACCGACTTGGCGGCCTCGTTGACCTCCCACAGCGAGAGGTTGCTGCCGCCCGTGATCGACAGCAGGATCGATCGCGCGCCATCCATCGAGGTTTCCAGCAGCGGCGAGGAGACGGCCTGCATCGCGGCCTCGGTCGCGCGGCTCTCGCCCACGCCCATGCCGATGCCGAGCAGCGCGTTCCCCGCATCGCTCATGATCGTGCGCACGTCGGCAAAGTCGAGGTTGATCAGCCCGGGCAGGGTGACGAGGTCGGAGATGCCCTGCACGCCCTGGCGCAGGACGTCGTCGGCGACCCGGAAGGCCTCGACCATCGCGGTCTGCTTGTCCAGCACCGCCAGCAGTCGGTTGTTGGGGACGACGATCAGGGTGTCGACCTCCTCGGCGAGCGCACGCACGCCGTGCTCGGCCTGCTCGCCGCGGCGCGAGCCCTCGAAACCGAAGGGCTTGGTCACGATCGCCACGGTCAGCGCGCCGAGTTCGCGCGATATCCGCGCGATTATCGGCGCGGCGCCGGTGCCCGTGCCGCCTCCGGCGCCGGCGGTGATGAAGATCATGTCCGACCCCTTCAGCAGCGCCTTGATGCGGTCGTAGTCCTCCATCGCCGCCTGGCGGCCGATACCGGCATCCGAGCCCGATCCCAGGCCCCTGGTCACCTCGGCGCCGATATGGAGCGTGATGTCGGCGGTCGACTGCTGCAGCGACTGCACGTCGGTGTTGACGGCGAGGAACTCGATCCCCTCGACCTCGGCCTCGACCATGCGATTGACCGCATTCACGCCGCCGCCGCCGACGCCGACGACGCGGATCACCGGTGAGCCGACGGACATCGGAGCAGCGGCCGGCGCGGCGTGCGCGCGGCCGTACTCGTCGATCGCGTGACCGGCCGCGGGGCGCTCCATCACGTTCTCGGGGATCTCCGAGGAAAAGGCGTGGCGCAGGCGCTCCCGCGGCGTTGGCACGGGGCGCTCCTCCACCTCGGTGGCGGGCGCAGCGCCGAGGCCGGGGTGGGGCAGGCCGCTCTCGCGTGGATGCGTCAGCGGCGGGGAGGCGCCGGCATCGCTGCTCGGCCGGGACTCCTGCGATTGAGCCGGCCGCTGTGGCTCGGGGAGGCCCTCGTCATCCTCTTCGGTCTTGCGGAACAGCGCCGCGAGCGGTCCTTCGCGCATGCTCGCGCGTTTAGCGTTGGCCATTGGTGAGAACCTCCTGCGCGAGTTGTCGGTAGGACTGAGCCGCCACCCCGTCGGGCTCGTACTTGAGCACCGACATGCCCTTGACGGGCGCCTCGGCGAAGCGGACGGTCTTGCGGATGCGCGAGGCGAAGACGCGGTCACCGAAGTTTTCCTCCAGGATCTCGATCGCCTCCTTCGCGTGGATCGTGCGCGAATCCACCAACGTAGGCAGGATACCCTCGATTTCAACTCCCGGATTGAGGTTCTCGCGGATCATTGCGAGCGTGTTCTGCAGCTGGATGAGGCCACGCATCGACAGATACTCGCACTGCACGGGGACGATCACCTTGTCGGCGGCCGTGAGCGCGTTGATCGTCAGCAGCCCGAGGCTGGGCGGCGTGTCGATGCAGATGTAGTCGTAGTCCTCGCGGATCGGCTCGAACGCCTTCTGCAGCGAGCGCTCACGGCCGATCATCGTGGACATCGCGATCTCCGCGCCGGCGAGATCGATCGAGGCGCACGCGATATCGATCTCGCGTCGGCGGATCACCTCGCGGATCGACACCTTGTGCACGAGGACGTCGTACATCGATTTGTCGAGCGTGTCCGGGTCGATCCCCTGGGACATCGTCAGGTTGCCCTGCGGATCCATGTCCACGCACAGCACGCGATGACCCTCCTCCGCAAAGGCGGCGGCCAGGTTGAGCGTGGTCGTCGTCTTGGCCACGCCGCCCTTCTGATTGGCGAACGCGATGACCTTGGCCTGTCCTTCCACGGTGGCTCCGATGCTCGATTGCTGGAAAGCCGTCCGGTGGGTATTCGCATAGGGAAGGGCGATTCCTGCATGACAACTACGATCAGCGGATGACCGTCGGCAATCACAGCAGGCGCCCGCACAGCCTGCGCAGGCGCCTGGAGGGCAAGCGCGTGCTGATCTGCGTCGGCGCCGGCGGCGTCGGCAAGACGACCACCTCGGCGGCGCTGGCGCTCGGGCTCGCCGCCCGCGGGCAGAAGGTGGCGGTCGTCACGATCGACCCGGCCAAGCGCCTGGCGGCGGCGCTCGGGCTGGAGGAGCTCTCGGGGGAGCCGCGCCGGATCGACCCGCGGATGTTCGCCGAGCAGGGCGTCGCCGTGAAGGGCGAGCTGTGGGCGATGATGCTCGACGCCAAGCGGACCTTCGACGAGATCATCTCCGACCTGGCGCCCGACGAGCCCGCGCGCGAGGAGATCCTCGCCAACCCGATCTACCGGGAGCTCTCAACGGCGGTGGCGGGCTCACACGAGCTCAGCGCGATCGCCAAGCTGTATGAGCTCTATGAGGAGCACGACTTCGATGTGATCGTGCTCGACACGCCGCCGTCGCGCAACGCGCTCGATTTCCTGAATGCGCCGACCCGCCTGCTCGGCTTCCTGGAAGGACGTGCCCTGCAGGTGTTCCTCGCCCCCGGGGGCCTCACGGCACGCCTGTTCGGCCGCGGCACCGGACTGGTCTTCGCGATCTTCGCGCGCGTGACCGGCATCGACATGTTCTCCGAACTGTCCACGTTCTTTCGCTCGATGTCGGGCGTGCTCGACGGTTTCGGCCAGCGCACGCGCGACGTCGCCGCGCTGCTGCGGGCTCAGCAGACGCTGTTCTTGATCGTCACCTCGCCCGAGCCGGAGCCGGCGCGGGAGGCCGTGTTCCTCGCCGACCGGCTCACTGCGGCCGGGATGCAGGGCGGCGAGCTGATCGTCAACCGCGTGCACAGCGACGGCCTGGCCGGCCGCTCGGTCAGGGAAGTCACGGAGCTGCTCGAGCCGGACCTCGGCGGGCCGCTGGCGGGGCGGGTGGCGGCCAACCTGGCCGACTTCGACGCGCTCGTGCGGCGCGATCGGGAGACCATCGCGCGCCTCTCGAGCGCACTCGAGGAGCGCAGCCCGCTGCTCGTTCCCCACCTAGATGAGGACGTCCAGGATCTCCGGGGCCTGTCCCGGGTTGCCGGGCATCTGTTCGCCTGAGGGCTCCTCGGGCGCGAGCAGGATCTCGTCGGCCAGCGCGGCCAGGTTCGCGCTGAGATGCCCGCAGATGACGTCCCGCAGCAGCGCGCGCAGATGGTCGGCTATCTCCTGCGCGAGCAGCTGCCCGCCCGCGTGCTCGACCGCGATCCCCGCGATCGCGGCACGCTCGAGCGCGAGCGCCTCGAGGGTCCGCTCGCGCAGCGCGGCGCGCTGGCTGGAGACCGCGCACAGGGCTGCGAGCCGGGCCGGGAGCAGCCCGCTGGTCGAGCCCTCGGGCTCCAACAGCGCCCGCAGCGCGAGCAGGTGGTCGGTCACGGCCTCATACGGGCTCTCGCGCTCGCAACCCAGCTCGAAGCGCCGCAGCGCCCAGGCCAGCTCGTTGCCGTGTGGGGCGCGACGGGAGACGAGGTTGCAGAACGCGCGTAGCTCATCCTCCTGCTCGGCCCTGACCACGAGCATGCCATGCGGGCGGCCGCCCGCGCCGAGCGCGAGCGGGCTCCACGCGCCGCGCCCGACTCGAGCCCAGCCGAGCTCGCCGAGCGTCACGCGGCCGTCGCCGAACAGCCTCAGTGCCCGCAGCAGATCCTTCAGCACCTCGCGTCCGCGGGCCACGGCCAGGCGGGGGTCATCGCCCTCGGCTGCAAGCACCACGATCAGGTGCTCCGCCGCGGCGTGCTCGGCGGCGGACGGCGGCGCCTCGGGCAACCCGTCGAGCGCGCCCGCCTGGGCGATCGTCAGGCCCTTTGTCAGCGGCAGCTCGGGCGATGTGATCGTCAGGCCGTGGAGCGTCGCCACGAGCGTGACCTCGCTGGTGCTCGCGAACGCCGCGTGCTCGAGCCTCTCGAGCGCCGCGCTCAGCCGTTCGGGGCGCAGCTCGAAGTCGGTCTGTTCAGCGAACACGTCCTGCAGCAGGGCGCTGAGCGCGCCGTGCACGCGTGCCTGCCGGCTCGCTCGCGCGAGGTCGATGCCCAGGCTCGTCAGATAGCGGTCGAGCCCATCGAAGTCCCCCAGCAGCTGCGCCGCGGGGGCGTGGCTGGGGAGTCGTTCGAGCGCCCGCTCGCGCTCGGCGATGAACTCGCCGGTGAGGGCGCGGTAGCAGTAGAGCGCGGCGCCGCTGGAACCTCTGCGGCCGGTCTGGGACTGCAGCTCGAACGGCACCTCGGCGCCGGCGGCGACGTTGGCCTGCAGATGGGCGGCGGCCGCCTCGATGAACTCGCTGAGCGCGGCCTGCAGCTGGAGTGAACGCATGGTCGGGGGAGTTCGCCCTCGGCCGGCGCCCTCCTGCCCGCCGCACCCGCTTTTTCAGTCGGCCGTCACGCGGCCGGCGCTCGCTGCTAGGCGACGAGCAGCGCCTGCGGGTCGATCGCTCCCTCGGCACGCTCGGCGCACTCTGCGCCGAGCCAGTGTTCGCCGTAGGTGCGCATGTCGTCGATTATCGGCAGCAGCGCCAGCCCCTTCTCGGTGAGCGCGTACTCCACGCGCGGCGGCACCTCGGGGAAGGTGTGGCGCTCGACGATTCCCTGCTCCTCCAGCGCCCGCAGGCGAAGCGAGAGCGTGCGGGGGCTGATCCCCGCGAGCGAGCGTTCGAGCTCACAGAAGCGCGACCTGCCCTCGGCCAGGTCGCGCACGAGCAGCAGCGTCCACTTGCCGCAGACGATCTCAGCAGTCATGCACACCGGACATGTCTCATCAACAGCCATTTCACCCTTTACTTTACCAACTGAAGTGGATCGGCCACCGGTGGTGCTGCCGCCGGGCTGCGCGAGAAGGAGCGAAGAAAGGTGGTCACCGGGCAACACGCGCATCAGTGCGCCGTGTCTGATCGGCGAGCGGGGGGCGTCCCGGCCGATCGGCCCGATGACCTTGGCTGAAGGCTAGTCCGGCAGGCGGGCGGGGCAAATCCCCCATTTGCGTGATCTTGGGCGGTTCGGCTCTCGCGGCGCAGCGGCTGCGCTACGCTCGGGACCCGTGCGTGAGTAGGAGACGGCATGGTCGCGCAAGAAGCAGTCATCTTGGCCCTCCGCGAACTCGTGGTCTTGGCCCTGCTCGCGGCGGTTGTGATCTGGATCGCGTTTCGCCTGCGCAGCGAAGACAGGCGCGCGACCGGGGGCCCCCGGGGCGCGCGGCGATCTAGGCGACGGTGAGCGACGGGTCGGAGTCGGGCGCGCGTTTGGCCTCGGCGGCGGCGACATCCTCCATCGTGGTGCCCCGGCGTCCGTCGGCCTGCATCAGCAGCTTGAAGTCGTGCGGGCTCGATGCGACGCGCATCGCGTCCTCGAAGGTCACCCGTCCGGCCTTGACGTGCCCGAACAGCGCCTGGTCGAAGGTCTGCATGCCGTAGTAGCCGCCGCTGGTGATCACCTCGACCAGCTGTCCCGTCTGGGCCGGGTCGATGATCATGTCGCGCACACGTCCGGTCATGCGCAGGATCTCGCACACGGCCACGCGGCCGCCGTCGGCGCCGGGCACGAGCCGTTGGGAGATCACGCCCTTGACCGTCCCCGCGATCATGCTGCGCGCCTGGCCGTGCTGATGCGGCGGGAAAAAGTCGAGCATGCGGTTGATCGACTCGGTGGCGTCGACCGTGTGGATCGTCGAGAGCACGAGGTGCCCGGTCTCGGCGGCGGAGAGTGCCGTCTGGACGGTCTCCTCGTCGCGCATCTCTCCGACGAGGATCACGTCGGGGTCCTGGCGGAGCACCCTGCGCAGGGCGCGCTTGAAGGACGCGGTGTCCATGCCGACCTCGCGCTGGTTGATGGCCGAGCGCTTGTCGGTGTGCACGAACTCGATCGGGTCCTCGATCGTGACGATGTGCTTGCTCATCGTGTGGTTCATGTGATCGATCATCGCGGCGAGGGTCGTCGACTTGCCCGACCCCGTGGTGCCCGTCAGCAGGACGATCCCGCGCTCCTCCTCGGCCAGTTCGCGCACGACCTCGGGCAGCGCGAGCTCTTCGATCGTGCTGATCTTGTGCGGGATGGCGCGGCAGGCCATCGAGATCAGTCCGCGTTGGCGGAAGGCGTTGATCCGGTAGCGGGCCACGCCGGGCATTTCGAAGGAGAAGTCGACCTCGTGGTCCTGCGCGAACTCGGACAGCTTGGCGTCGTCGCTCAGCAGCTCGCGCAGCGCCGCCTCGGTGTCCTCGGCGGTCAACGGCTCGGCGGTTCCGGCGAACCCCAGCTCGCCGTGCACGCGGAACAGCGGCTCCGAGCCGACCTTCAGGTGCAGATCCGAGCCCTCCTTCTCGACGAGCTCACGCAGCGCGGCCTTGACGTCGAACATGCACCTCTGATCGGCAGCACCGCTTCGCGGCTTGAGTGCCGTCCGGGGGCGTGGACGCTTGCGCTCAGAGCGCGGCTGAGGCCGCCGTCAGGCGACGTCGCGGAGCTTCTGGGCCTCGGCGAGGCTCTGCAGCTTCTTCAGCGACTGGTTCTCGATCTGGCGGATGCGCTCGCGCGTGACGTTGAACGTGCGGCCGACCTCGTCGAGCGTCCGCGGATGCTCGCCGCCGAGCCCGTAGCGCAGCTCGAGCACGCGGCGTTCGCGGTAGGAGAGGTTCTCGAGCGCCTCGCGCAGGGCCTCCTTGGTGAGGATCTCGGCGGCGCGCTCGTAGGGGGACTCGGCGCGCTCGTCGGCGATGAACTGGCCGAACTCCGACTCCTCCTCGTCGCCCACGGGCTTCTCCAGCGAGACGGGCGCCTGCGCGGAGCGCTTGATCGAGTCGACCTCCTCGGGGTCGATGCCGGTCACCTCGGCGATCTCGTCGGCGGTGGGCTCGCGCCCTAGCTCGGTCACGAGCTTGCGCTCGGCGCGGCCGATCTTGTTGAGCTTCTCGACCACGTGCACGGGGATGCGAATCGTGCGCGCCTTGTCGGCCAGCGCGCGGGCGATCGCCTGGCGGATCCACCAGGTGGCGTAGGTGGAGAACTTGAAGCCCTTGCGGTAGTCGAACTTCTCGGCCGCCCGGACCAGCCCCAGCGTGCCCTCCTGGATGAGATCGAGGAACGGCAGCCCCTGGTTGCGGTAGTTCTTGGCGATCGAGACGACCAGGCGCAGGTTGGACTCGACCATCTTCTGCTTGGCGTCGAGGTCGCCGCGCTCGATCCGCTTGGCCAGATCGACCTCCTCCTGGGCGGTCAGCAGCCGCACCTTGCCGATGTCCTTGAGGAACAGCTGCAGCGAGTCGGTGGTCATGTCCGGCTTGAGGTCGAGCGCAGCTTTTGCTTTGCGCCGTCCGCGCTTGTCGGGCGCGCGCTCGACCTGCGAGGAGGCGGCGATCGCGGGGTCGATGTCCTCGACGAGCTCGATCTCCGATCGCTCGAGGAATCCGTGCAGCTCTTCGACGTCGGACTCGTCCAGGTCGAGCTCGGACATCGCCTTGGTTATCTCCGCGTAGGAGAGAACCCCCACCTGCTGCCCCTTGGCCAGCAGGCCCTTGACCTCATCCAGCTCCTGTAGCTCGACTACTGACATCCCGTTTTTCCCATTCTTCGGTCGATCGACAATCTGCGGATAAGCGCTCAGCGCCCTGCCAGGCTGTGGCTGAGGACATCTACGCAGTCAGACATACGGCCGTAACCCTGCCATCGTTACAAGTCAACGTAGTGTTCCAAGGGTCATGCTAACGCGTCGCCGCTCAATATCGGAGCGTTGACGGTTCTGCTGAAGCCTCGGCACGCTCGCATTAAGCAATGATGTGCCCATGAGCGACCCCGAGCAGAGCGATCCGCAGGCGAACGCCCCGCTGGAGAGCCAGGGGGTCCTCGCGAACCTGCCGCATACGCGCCCCCAGCGCGCCACGGCGCGGCGCACCGCAGCGCGCAAGGCGATGAACGAGAGGGGGGCCGCGCGCAAGCCCAAGCGCACCGGCCCCGCGAGCAGCGGCGCCGCGAGCACCCGCACCGGCGCTGCGAGCACCGGCACCGGCGCTGCGAGCACCCGCGCCGGCGCCTCCAGGAGCAAGCGGCGCACGCGGAGCACCAACGGGCGCCGCAGCGACGGCGCTCGGGCCACGGAGGCGATCCCCAGGCAGGGCTTCGAGTGCGAGCGCGAGAGCGCCAGCGGACCGGTGCAGCCGCCCGGCGGCGCCGAGTTCCTCGCCTCCGCGATGGAGTTGGCCGGCGAGCTGGCCAAGGGCGGGCTGTCGCGCGGGGAGCGTCTGCTCAAGGACGTCGTCTCGCGCCTGCCGCTCTCCTGAACGCGCACTGACTCCCCGGAGGCGCTCCGATCACGCAGCTGCCGCTCTGCCGAGAGCGCCACGGCCGCCCCCAGCGCAGTCTGTATACTGGCGCCACGCCGAGCCGCCGTGACCCAGGTCGCGGCGGGCGGGGGACCCACTGCGGATCGAGTCGATCCGCTGGGGCGAATCGGCCCGGCAGGGCCGTAGCGCCGCACCCAGGTGCCGCGCGAGCCCGTCAGCTCACCCCGTAGGCGCCGAAGACGATGCGAATGACCGCCAAGCCAACCGCTGCCGTGCTTGCCCTGATCGCGGGCATCGCCTGCGCGGCGCTCGGTGCGCCGGGCGCGCTGGCGTCGACCGGCGGCTCGGCGGGCGGCTCGCCCGCGCCGAGCGCGCCGGCGGCCAAGAAGAAGGTCCACCCGAGCGGGATTGCCACCTGGTTCGGGCCGGGGTTCTACGGCAAGAAGACCGCCTGCGGGCAGACGTTGACGCCGAGCGTGGTGGGCGTGGCCAACCGCACGCTCCCGTGCGGGACGCTGGTGAAGGTCGCATACGCCGGCCACAGCCTGATCGTGCCGGTGCTCGATCGCGGCCCGTACAGCGACATCGGCGCCGACTGGGACCTCACGGCGGGCGCAGCGGTGGCGCTGGACATCACCGAAACGGTCCGCATCCGCACGCGCGTGGTGGGCAGCGCCCCGAACACGCCCACGCTGGGGCTGCCGCCGGGCTCGGCGAGCGAAACCGTGGCCGGCGGCGTGCTCGCAGACTGAGCGCCTCAGCCGGGCCGGTCGGCCGCCGCACGCGAGGAGCGCTCGCGCGCAGATCGGGCGGCGGCGCGGGCCGCATAGAGATCCAGGTCGGCATGTGCGGCCAGCGCGGCCGCCCCGCGTCCGTCCTCGGGACATACCGAGCTGCCGATGGCGACCTCGAGGACGGGCAGGCGGCGGCCGATCGACGACGCGGCCGCACGCGCCAGGCGCTCGGCCAGCCTCCGTGCGCCGGAGCGATCGGTCTGCGGCGCCAGCAGCCAGTAGCGCCCGGCGCGCTCGCGCGTGAGAGAGCCCGCGGGCGCCGGCAGCTCGGCTGCCAGCGCCTGCTCCAGCTGGCCGGCGAGCCGCGCGAGCTCGGCCGGTGGCCGCTCGCCCGGCCGCTGCTCCAGCTGCACCAGCAGCACCGCAAAGGGCTGGCCGTCCTGGGCGAAACGCTCGAGCTGGCGCCCGATCGATCCGATCCAGGCCGCCGGGCCGGCGGCTGGGCGCTGATCGCGGATCTCGATCTCCGACCGCGGCGGTCGCGGCGGTGCCGGCGGCGCGGGCTGAGCGCGTGTGGACGGCGCGGGCAGCGGCGGCTCGGGCTGCGCGCGCGGGGGCGGCGCGGGCTGCGCGCGTGCCGACGGACGCTCGGCCTGGCGCGCCTGCGCCTGCGCGGCGGCGGCAGGGCGCGCGCGAGAGCGGGGACCGGACCCGGCAGCTGGGTGCTCGTCCACGAGCACGGCCATGCCCCGGGCGGCGGGCACGCTCGCGGGCCCCGCGTGGGCGAGCCCCGCCTGCGGCGCTGCGGCGGCGGGAGCAGGCTCGGGATCGCGGCCGGGCGCCCCCGGCCCGCGCGCAAGCGCAGCCTCGCGCTCCGGCGCAGCCTCGCGCTCCGGCGCAGCCTCGCGCTCTGGCGCAGCCTCGCGCTCTGGTGCAGCCTCGCGCTCTGGCGCAGCCCCGCACGCGGGCGCAGCTTGGGGCGAGACCTCGAGGCTCGCGGCGAGCGCGCGCGCGCAGACGTGGGCGAGCCGGTCGGACAGGTCGGCCACCCGGCGGGCGGGCGAGCGCTCGAGCGCCGGCCAGCGAAGCTCTTCGAGCAACGCCTCCCACAGCACCCCCCGCAGCGCCTCGAGCACCTCCACGGCCGCGGCGGCGTCGCCCGCGGTGGCGCCGCCCGCGGCGGCGCCCGCTATCGCGGCGAGGCAGCGCGCCGGGGCGGCCTGCTCGCGAGCGCCCTCCTCGCCGCCTGCGATCAGCGCATCCAGCTCGGCGTCGGACTCGAGCGCCCGCAGCAGCTGCGCACACAGCGCGGGCGCCTCGTGCATGAGCCGCTGCAGGCGGATCTCCCCGATCGCGGCGGGCGGGCGGGCGAGGATCAGGGCGATCGCCCAGCGCCTGGCGAGATCCTCGGCGCGCGCGAGGAGCGCATCGATCGGCAGGCCGGCCAGCGGTGGCGCTCCGCTGAGAGGAGGCGTGCGGGGTTGCGCTGCCACGGCTGTTGAATATCAGCAGCCGGGGACGCGATCGCCGCCGGCCTTGACGCGGGCCTGCGCGGGGATAGCCTGGAGCGCCGGTGAGACGCTCAAGGCCGAAGCCGACGGGCCCGTGGATCTCCGCTGCGGCGGCGCTCGTGCTCGTCGCGGGCCTGGCGGGCAGGCTGCTGCTGCGCCGACGCCGGGCGGGCGGGGGGCGGCCGCCGGCGGTGATCGTGCGGCTCAGGGACTCGACGTCGGTGGACTCGGACACCGGCGCGGTGCGCTCGGTGCAGAGGGCCGACCTGCTGATGGATGAGAGCGCCCTGGAGGAGATCTGGGACGCTGCCCACCTGGAGCGCCTGGCGCGGACCTACTGGCGCTTCCTGACGAGGGTCACGCTCGGGCTGATCCGCGTCCGCTACACCGAGGAGGAGCGGTCGATCGTGCTGCTCGCCCGGCCGTTGAGGCTGCTGAGCTTCCAGGCGCCGGAATACGAGATGGACCCCACGCACGGCCTCGTGCGCTGGCGCATAGCTCGCGGCCTGCTCGTCTCCAGGCGGGGGCGCGATGGGGGCGGCTATCTGCAGATCGAGGTCAGCCGCCGAGCGAGCGCGGATCCGGGGCGCGCGCTGCTGCACGTGGAGGTGGCGGTGGCGAACTTCTATCCGTCGATCGCGTCGCGACTCAGCCTCAGGGTCTACAACGCGACCCAGTCGCGCATCCACGTGCTGATCACCTACAGCTTCCTGCGCTCGCTCGCGAAGCTGGACCTCGCCGAGTCGCGCGTGGGCCGCTTCAGCGCCTCCCGCGTGTAGACAGCGAGGAGGGCCGAGCCTAGAAGCGCTCGCCGCCGACCGCCCGCAGCTTGGCGCGGTCGTGGGTGGCTCTGATCCGCCTGATCGTCCCCGAGCGCGAGCGCGTGACCAGCGATTCGGTGGTGGCACCCCCGGCGCTGGGATAGCGCACGCCCTGCAGGACATCCCCGTCGGTGATGCCGGTGGCCGAGAAGAACACGTCGTCCCCGGCGACCAGGTCGTCGCGATCGAGCACCCGCTCGAGGTCGTAGCCGGCCTCGAGGGCGGCGGTTCGCTCGTCCTCGTCGCGCGGCCACAGCCGGCCGAGCAGCTGCCCGCCCAGACACTTGACCGCGGCGGCGGAGATGACCCCCTCGGGCGTGCCGCCGATCCCCCACAGCAGATCCACGCGCGAGCGCTCGGTGACCGCCAGCAGCGCGGCGGAGACGTCGCCGTGGGCGATCAGGCGCACGCGCGCGCCGGCGCCGCGGATCTCGGCGATGCCCTGCTCGTGGCGGGGACGATCGAGCACGACCACCATCACCTCGCCGACGGGGCATTCCCTGCGCGCGGCCACGAGCCTGACCGTCTCAGCGAGCGGGCGGTCGAGATCGAGCAGGTCGGCGATCTCCGTCGCGCCGGCCATCTTCTCCATGTACACGCACGGCCCGGGGTCGAACATCGTGCCGCGCGCCGACAGCGCGATCACCGCCAGCGCGCTGGGCATGCCGTGCGCGGCCAGGGTCGTGCCCTCGAGCGGGTCGACCGCGATGTCGACTTCCGGCGGCGAGCCGTCGCCGATGTGCTCGCCGTTGTAGAGCATCGGCGCCTCGTCCTTCTCGCCCTCGCCGATCACCACCACGCCGTCCATGCGCACCGAGTGGAGCATGAAGCGCATGCCGTCGACGGCCGCCTGGTCGGCCGCCTCCTTGTCGCCCCTGCCCACCAGCGGAGCGGCCGCGAGCGCGGCGGCCTCGGTCACGCGCACGAGCTCGAGGGCGAGGTTGCGGTCGGGCAGTTGGCGGGATTGGTCTTGATTCATGGTTTCTTCTCGCGAGACAACTCGGCCCTCGACCGCATGCCGGTCGCAGTCGCCGGCCTCCACGCGTGCCGGCCGAGCCCTCGCCGGAGTCGCATGAAACCTATACCAGGGCCACGCCCACTACGATCGTGGCGTGAGCGATGCGACCGCGACCGTGCAAGCCAGCGTCCCCGCGTCGCTGAGACCGTCGCTCGAGGCGCAACTGGCACGGGCCGAGCAGGCCCGCGTGGCCGAGCGCGTGCGCGCCGGCGACGCCAGCCTGTGGGCCCCCCCGGGCACGCCCGAGGTCGCCAACCGCCTCGGCTGGCTGACGATCGCCGAGCGGATGCTCGCCGAGCTGGGCACGATCGAGCTGTTCGCCGCCGAGGCGCGCGACGAGGACCTGCGCGACATCGTGCTGCTGGGCATGGGCGGCTCCTCGCTGGCCCCGGAGGTGCTGCGCCGCTCGTTCGCCCAGCGCGACCGCGGCCCGCGCCTGCACGTCCTGGACTCGACGGACGCGGCGCGTATCCGCGCGGTCGAGGACGCGATCGACCTGCAGCGGACGCTGTTCATCGTCTCCTCCAAGTCCGGCGGGACGATCGAGCCGCTGTCGCTGTTCGCGTACTTCTTCGAGCTCGTGCCCGACGGCAAGAGCTTCATCGCGATCACGGACCCCGGCTCGGGCCTCGAGCTGCTGGCCGAGGAGCACGGCTTCCGCCGCGTGTTCGCCGGGGACCCCGACATCGGCGGTCGCTACAGCGCGCTCTCGGCCTTCGGCATCGTTCCCGCGGCGCTGCTCGGAATCGACGTGAGCTCGCTGCTGAGCGCCAGCGAAGGCGCATGGGAGACGAGCCTCGGCGACGAGGCCGCCGAGACCCCCGCCCAGCGCCAGACGGCCTGGGTCTGGCTGGGAGCCGCCCTCAGCGCGCTCGCCCGCGAGGGGCGCGACAAGCTCACGTTCGTGATCTCCGAGTCGCTCCCCGGCCTCGGGCTGTGGCTCGAGCAGCTGGTGGCCGAGTCCACGGGCAAGCACGGGACAGGCATCCTGCCGGTGGCCGAGGAGCCGCTCGGCGAGCCCGAGGCCTACGGCGAGGATCGCGTGTTCGTCTACGTGCCGGACGCAGGCGCCCCCGACCCCGGCCTCGAGGCCCGCGTGCGCGCGCTGGGAGCGGCGGGGCACCCTCTGATCACGATGCCCACGCACGGCCCGCGCGACCTCGGACGCCTGTTCCTGCTGTGGGAGCTCGTGGTCGCCGTGGCCGGCTGGGGGCTGGAGATAAACCCGTTCGACCAGCCCAACGTGCAGCAGGCCAAGGACGCGACCAAGCGCGTGCTCGCCGGCTACGAGGCCAGCCACGAGCTGCCCGCGCTGCCCGACGCGGATGAGGCGGCGCTGCGCTCGCTGCTGCTCGACGGCGCGCCTCCCCAGTACGTGGCGATCATGGCCTACAGCGAGCCCTCGGACGAGTTCGACGCGGCGATCGCCGAGCTGCGCGCAGCGGTCCGCCGGGCGACGAAGGTGACCACCACCTTCGGCTACGGCCCGCGCTATCTGCACTCGACCGGGCAGTTCCACAAGGGCGGACCGAAGGTCGGGCGCTTCCTGGCGCTGCTCCACGACGGGCCTGCCGACGTGCCGATCCCGGGGGCGCCGTACACGTTCGCCACGCTCGAGCAGGCGCAGGCGATCGGCGACCTGCAGACGCTGCGCGAGCTGGGGCTGCCGGCCGAGCGGATGGCGCTCGCCGGCGAGGACGCCGCGGGCGCGGTGCGCGCGCTGACCGCGGCGATCGGCGGCGCCAGGCCCGATGACGCGCGCCCGGAGGGCGATCTTGCAAATCGAGGCAGCCGGCCGGCCGGCGGATCTGGAAGGCGTCAGGAGGACGCCCACACGAACCAATAGGGTCGCCTGGACGGCGACTCAAGGAGACCTTGACATGACACAGATCGGTTTCGTCGGGCTGGGCAAGATGGGCGGGAACATGGTTCAGCGCATACGCCGCGACTCCGAGCACGAGGTCGTCGCGTTCGACTTCGACGAGAAGGCGGTCAGGCAGGCGGTCAAACACGGGGCGGCGGGCGCGGGCTCGCTGAAGGAGCTCGTCAAGCAGCTGCGCGCGCCGCGGATGGTTTGGATCATGGTGCCCGCCGGGGCGCCCACGCAGCAGACGGTGGACGAGCTGGCCAAGCTGCTGGAGCGCGGCGACATGATCATCGACGGGGGCAACTCCAAGTGGACCGACGACAAGCGCCGCTCGGAGGCGCTGAGGGCGGGCGGCATCGAATACATCGACGTCGGCGTGTCCGGCGGCGTGTGGGGCCTGCAGGTCGGCTACTGCATGATGGTCGGCGGACCGCAGAAGGCGGTCAAGCGGCTCGCTCCGATCCTCGACGTGCTCGCGCCCGAGACCAACGATCAGAGCCGCGCCGCGATCGGCAGCCGCGGCTGGCTGCGCTTCGGCCCGGCGGGCGCCGGCCACTACGTCAAGATGGTCCACAACGGCGTCGAGTACGGCCTGATGCAGGCCTACGCCGAGGGGTTCGACGTTTTCGACAAGTGCGAGTACGAGCTCGACAACGCCAAGATCGCGCACCTCTGGGGCCAGGGCTCGGTCGTGCGCTCGTGGCTGTGCGAACTCGCCGCGCGCGCGTTCGAGGCCGACGGCAACGACCTCGGCGCGATCGAGGGCTACACCGCGGACTCCGGCGAGGGCCGCTGGACGATCGCCGACGCGACCGCACATGACGTCCCCACCCCGGTGATCACCGCCTCGCTGTACGCGCGCCTGCGCTCGCGCGGCAACGGCGACTTCGCCGACCGCGTGCTCGCGGCGCTGCGCAACCAGTTCGGCGGCCACGCCGTCAAGAGCGCGCCCCGGCCGCGCGCCCGCCGCAGCCACGCACAGCGGCGGGCGGGGCCTCGGCGGCCGGCGCCGCGGGCCGGCGCGGAGGCCGCTGACGGTGGCGGTCGCAGCCGGTCGTCCCACCGAGCAGGCCGAGCCGGAGAACCCGCTCACCGCCGGGCTCGAGCGCATGCCCGTGGCGCCCACGACGCTCGTCATCTTCGGCGCCACCGGCGATCTGGCCATGCGCAAACTGCTGCCCGCGATCTACAACCTCGCCCACGAGGGCGCCCTGCCCCAGCGCTTCCACCTGATCGGCGTCTCGCGCAGAGAGAAGGAGCACGAGGACTACCGCGCCGAGTGCGAGCAGGCGATCCGTCGCTTCTCCCGGCGCACGCCCGACGAGGACGTGCTCAAGAGCCTGCTCGCGAACGTCAAGTACGTGGGCGGCACGTTCGATCGAGGACTCCGTCTACGCCACCCTGCGGCGGCTGCTCGATCACTGCGACGAGGAGGCCGGCGAGCCGCTCAACCGGGCCTTCTACCTGTCGACCGCTCCCAGCTTCTTCCCGGTGATCGTGGGCGAGCTCGGGCGCTCCAAGCTCGCCCAGCACGAGGGCGCGCAGGTGCGCGTGATCATCGAGAAGCCGTTCGGCACCAACCTCGAGGAGGCGCAGGAGCTCAACCGCGAGGTGCTGGCGATCTTCGACGAGACCCAAGTGTTCCGCATCGACCACTACCTGGGCAAGGAGACCGTCCAGAACATGATGGCCTTCCGGTTCGCCAACGGCATGTTCGAGCCGTTGTGGAATCGCAACTTCATCGACTACGTGCAGATCACCGCCGCCGAGGATCTCGGCATCGGCTCGCGCGCCGACTACTACGACTCCGCCGGGGCCCTGCGCGACCTGATCCAGAACCACATGCTGCAGCTGCTCTGCCACGTGGCGATGGAGCCGCCCGTGAGCTTCACCGCCGAAGAGGTCCGCAACGAGAAGGTCAAGGTCCTGCAGGCGATCCCCGAGCCCACGCCGGGGGAGATCCCGAAGATGGCCGTGCGCGCGCAGTACGGCCCCGGACACTCCGGCGGCGAGGACGTTCGCGGCTACCTGGACGAGGAGGGCGTGCCCGCGGGCTCGATCACCGAGACCTACGCGGCGCTGCGCCTGGAAGTGGACAACTGGCGCTGGGCGGGGGTGCCGTTCTACCTGCGCACCGGCAAGCGCCTGGCGCGCAAGGTCACCGAGATCGCGGTCACCCTCAAGCCGGTCCCGCACCTGGCCTTCAGCCAGGACGGCTCGCTGGGCGTGCAGCCCAACCAGCTCGTCCTCACCCTCCAGCCCAACGAGGGCGTGTCGCTGCGCCTCGGCGCCAAGATCCCCGGCACGCGCATGATCATCCGCCCGGTGAACATGGAGTTCCTCTACGGCACGGCCTTCCTGTCGCAGTCGCCCGAGGCCTACGAGCGGCTGATCACCGACGCGATGCGCGGCGACGCGACGCTGTTCACGCGTAACGACGAGGTCGAGGCTCAGTGGCGCATCTGCGATCCGATCGTCCGCACGTGGGCGCAGACGCCCGGGCCGCTGCCCCAGTACGAGGCCGGCTCGCAGGGACCGCAGGAGGCCGACGGCCTGCTGCGCGAGGGCGATCGCTGGCGCGCGATCTGATGCCCGCCACCAGCGACGCCGTCTGGAGCGAGCGGGGCACCACACCCGACGCGATCGAAGCGGCGCTGCGCCGGCTGCTGGTCGAGCGCCACGCCGAAAACGAGAAGTTCGTGCCGGCGCGGGTGCTGAACATGATCGCGTTCGTCGATCTCGCCTGGAGCGGGGAGATCGCCAACCGCCTGCGCGGCGTCGGGCGCTATCACGCCTCGCGCCTGGTCGTCCTCGCCTACGACCCGCACGCCGAGCGCCTCGACGCGCGCGTGACGATCGCCTCCGAAGGAGACCCCGAGGCGGGCGAGCTGGCGCTGCTGCGCGAGACCGTGGTGGTCGAGCTGGGCGAGCAGCACCTCGACGACCTGCTGACGATCACCGACCCGCTGGTGGTGACCGACCTGCCCACGCTGCTGTGGTCTCCGCACGGCCACCACGAGATCGTGCAGGAGCTGCTCGCCCTCTCGCAGGCGGTGCTCGTGGACTCCGTCGAGGACCCGCTCCCCAGCGAGGCGCTCGACCGCGCCTGCGAGCTGAGCGGGCAGGCCTACGTGGTCGACCTCGCCTGGCTGCGCTCGACGCCGTGGCGCGAGCGTGTCGCGGCCACGTTCGACCCGCCGTGGCTGCGGCGCGAACTCTCCACCGTCACGAGCGTCAGCATCCGCCACCACCCGGCCTCGACCGCCGCGGCGATGCTGCTCGCGGGCTGGCTGGCCTCGCGCCTGGGCTGGACCGCCGGCCCGCTCGCGCCCCACGAGGACGCGCTCGCGGGCAGCGCGCGCGCCGGCGAGCGGCAGGTGGCCGTGCGCCTGCAGCCCGCCCCCGAGCTGCTCGTGCCCGGCATGGCGGGCCTCACGCTGGAGACGGCCGCCGGGCGCTGCCTGCGCCTGGACCGCGGACGGGGCGGCCTGCGCGCGCGCTCGCGCAGCCCCGAGGGAGCGGAGCGCGAATGGACGATCCCGGGGGCCTCGCGCGGCGAGACCGGCGTCCTCGGCGAGGGCATCCGCCAGGCCCTGCTGCGCGACCCCACCTACGTGCCGGCGCTGAAGGCCGCCCGGGCGATGTCCGCGTGACCCGCCTGACGAGCTGCCCCGACGCGGACAGCGTCGCACGGCGGGCGGCTGCGGAGACGCTGCGCCAGCTTGGACGCGCGCGCAGCGAGCGGGGCGTCGCCCACCTGGCGCTCAGCGGCGGCACCACCCCGGCCCGCACCTATGAGCTGCTCGGCGAGCAGCCGCAGGAGCTCGGCGAGGTCGAGGTGTGGTTCGCCGACGAGCGCTGCGTGGGCCCCGACGACGAGCAGAGCAACTACCGGCTCGCTGCCGAGACGCTGCTGGCGGCGGCTGCCCTCGCGCCGGAGCTGGTGCATCGCATGGAGGGCGAGCTCGGCCCGGACGAGGGCGCGCGCCGCTACGCGCAACTGCTCACCGAGCGCCTGCACGCGGGCGAGCCGGGCGCCGGCGGTGCCGCCGGCGGCCCTGCCGGAGCGGCGTCGCTGCCGGTGCTCGACCTCGTCGTGCTGGGCATCGGCCCCGACGGGCACGTGGCCTCGCTGTTTCCCGGCGCGCCCACGCTCGACGCCGGCGAGCTGGCGCTCTGCCTCGGCGTGCACGACTCGCCCAAGCCGCCGCCCGAGCGGATCACGCTGAGCCTCGCGATGCTGCAGGCCGCCCGCAGCTGCCTGCTGCTGGCGACCGGGGCGGGCAAGGCCGACGCCGTCGCCGCGATGCTCGGCGAGCCGAGCCGCCACGTCCCCGCGAGCCTGCTCAGGCGCGAGCGGCTGACGGTGATCGTCGATGACGCCGCCGCGGGGAGGGCCGCGCTGCGATGAGCGCCACTGCGACGAGCGGCCCCGGGCTCGCCGCCGAGCACGAGACCGTGCTGGTGCGCCACGCCGAGACGGAGTGGAGCCGCGACGGCCGCCACACGGGCCGCACCGACGTGCCGCTCACCGAGCGGGGACGCGCCGCCGCCAGGTCGCTCGCCGGCCGCCTGGCCGGGCACCGCTTCGCGCTCGTGCTCGTCAGCCCGCTGCAGCGCGCCCGCGAAACCTGTGAGCTGTGCGGGCTGGGCGCACAGGCCACGCCGGATGCGGATCTGCTCGAGTGGGACTACGGCGAGTACGAGGGCCTGACATCGGCCGAGGTCCACGCCATGCGCCCGGGCTGGAGCCTGTGGCGCGACGGCTGTCCCGGCGGCGAGACCCCGGCGCAGGTCGGCGCGCGCGCCGACCGTGTGATCGCCGAGCTGCGCGCGAGCGAGGGCGACGTGGCGGTCTTCTCCCACGGGCACATGCTGCGTGTGCTCGGCGCCCGCTGGATCGCCCTCGAGCCCGCCGAGGGCGGGCGCCTGGGGCTCTCCACGGCCGCGATCTGCATCCTCGGCTACGAGCGCGGGGCGGCGATCCTCGCGCTCTGGAACGACGCCGGCGCCGATCAGCGCCCGTCCGCAAGCGACGCAGCCGCGCGCTGATGCTGTAACGCTTCACAGCCGAGAGCGGACTTACGTTCTAGAGTGAGGCAGTCACAGCCTGCCATGGCAGCCCGCGCGGAAAAGACAACCGTCTCCCCCGACGCCGAGCAGATGCTCTTGGCCATGGGCGCGGCGCGCGAGCGCACGCTGGCGCTGGTGGCCCACCTCAGCGACGAGCAGCTCGGGATCGTCCACTCGCCGATCATGAGCCCGCTCGTCTGGGACCTCGGCCACATCGCCGCCTACGAAGACCTGTGGCTGTCCGAGCGCCCGGCGGCCTCCCGCTGATGCGCCCCGAGCTGGCCGGCCTCTATGACGCGTTCGAGACGCCGAGGGCCGTTCGCGGCGAGATCGAGGCGCTGCGCCCGCCCGAGGCGCGCGCCTACATGGACGCGGTGCGGACGCGCACGGTCGCGCTGATCGCCGAGCGCGGGGTCGGCGACGGCGTGCTCTGCGAGATGGTCCTGCGCCACGAGCTCCAGCACTGCGAGACGATGCGCCAGACGCTCGCGATCGCCGGGCTGCTGCCCCCCGAGGATCGGGCCGAGGCCAGCCGGCCGCTGCCCGCGGAGCAGGCGGGCGCGGAGTGGGCGCGCGTGCCCGCGGGGCCGTTCGCGATGGGCGCCGGCCCGGCGGGCTTCGCCTACGACAACGAGCGCCCTTGCCACGCCGTCGCGCCGGCCGCCTTCGAGATCGCGCGCCGCCCCGTCGAGCAACGCGAGCTGGATGCGCTTCAGCGAGGGCGGAGGCTACGAGCGCCGCGAGTGGTGGTCGCAGGACGGCTGGGCCTGGAAGCAGGAGCACGACATCACCCACCATCCCGCCGTGGCGGCGGGCCATCCGCAGGCGCCCGCCTGCCACGTCTCGTTCTTCGAGGCCGACGCCTTCGCCAGGGCGCACGGCGCCCGCCTGCCCAGCGAGGCGGAGTGGGAGAAGGCGGCGCGCTGGGACGCCGCCGGCGGCGCCGAGGACGGCCTCTGCGGCGTGCTGGAAGGCGTGGGGCGCGTGTGGGAGTGGACCGGCTCGACCTTCCACGGCTATCCCGGCTTCATCGCCCATCCCTACCGGGAGTACTCGGAGGTGTTCTTCGGGGACGACTACCGCGTGCTGCGGGGCGGCTCGTGGGCGACCCACCCGCGCGTGACCGGCCCGACCTTCCGCAACTGGGATCTGCCCCAGCGCCGCCAGATCTTCGCCGGCGTGCGCCTGGTGAGAGCCGCACGATGAAGCCCTCGACGCCCCCGGAGCCGGCGGTCCGCCAGCCGATCCGGATCGACTCGCACCTCGACGGCAACGAGGCGCGCTCGCTCGCCGAGGACGTTCTCGACGGGCTCACCCGCCCCTTCAAGGAGCTGCCCCCCAAGCACTTCTACGACGCCCGCGGCGCCGCGCTGTTCGACCGCATCTGCGAGCTGCCCGAGTACTACCCCACGCGGGTCGAGCGCGCGATCCTCGAGGAATCGGCCGAGGAGCTCGCGGCGCTGACCGGCGCCGTCGAGCTCGTCGAGCTCGGCTCGGGTACCGCGGCCAAGACGCGCGTGCTGCTGGATGCGCTGCACGCGGCGGGCACCCTCTACCGCTACATACCGGTGGACGTCACCGAGGGCATGGTGCGCGACTGCGCGGAGGAGCTCACGAGCGAGTACCCGGGCCTGCGCGTGCACGGCGTGATCGGCGACTTCGAGCGGCATCTGGACCGCGTGCCGGCGGCGAGCGGGCCGCGGATCGTCGCCTTCCTCGGCGGCACGATCGGCAACTTCCCGCCGGGCAGCCGCCGCCGCTTCCTGCGCGAGGTCGCCTCGCCTGCTCGGCCCCGACGACCACCTGCTGATGGGCACCGACCTGGTCAAGGACCCGCGCGTGCTCGAGGCCGCCTACGACGACGCCGAGGGGGTCACCGCCGAGTTCAACCGCAACGTCCTGCGCGTGCTCAACCGCGAGCTGCAGGCGGACTTCGACCCCGAGGACTTCGAGCACGTCGCGCTGTTCGACTCCGAGCACGAATGGATCGAGATGCGCCTGCGCGCGCGGCGCGAGCACACCACGCTCGTGCGCGACCTGGACCTGCCCGTCCACTTCGACGCGGGCGAGGAGCTGCGCACGGAGATCAGCGCCAAGTTCACGCCCGAGCGCCTGCAGGCCGATCTCGCGGCCGCGGGGCTCGAGCTCGTGCGCTGGCTGACCGACCCGGATGAGCTGTTCGCGCTGACGCTGTCCAGACGCCCCCGCTAGGCTCCCGGCGATGGACATCGAGGGATCCTCAGCGATCGTCGCCGGCGGCGCCTCCGGGCTCGGGGCGGCGTGCGTCCGCGCGCTGCACGCGCGCGGGGCGCGCGTGAGCATCGCGGACGTCAACGCCGAGAAGGGCGCCGCGCTGGCCGCGGAGCTCGGGCTGCAGTTCACCTCCTGCGACGTGCGCGAGGAGGAGCAGGTGCAGGCCGCCGTCGAGCAGGCCGCCGCCGACGGCGCGCTGCGCATCGCGATCTGCTGCGCGGGAACGGGCTGGGCGCAGAAGGTCGCCGGCGCCAAGGGCCCGCACCCGCTGCTGCCGTTTGAGACGATCATCGCGATCAACCTGATCGGCACCTTCAACGTGCTGCGCTTCGCGGCGGCCGCGATGATCGCCAACGAGCCGCTGCAGGACGGCGAGCGCGGCGTGTGCGTCAACACCGCCTCGATCGCGGCCTTCGACGGCCAGGTCGGCCAGATCGCCTACTCGGCCTCCAAGGGCGGCGTCGTCGGCATGACCCTGCCCGCGGCGCGCGACCTCGCCCAGTACGGCATCCGCGTCAACACGATCGCGCCCGGCCTGTTCGACACGCCGCTGCTGGCCGCGCTGCCGGAGGAGGCCCGCCAGAAGCTCGGCGCCGGCGTGCCCTTCCCCGGGCGCCTCGGCCGGCCCGAGGAGTACGCGCAGCTCGCCGTGCAGATCGTCGAGAACCGCATGCTCAACGGCGAGACCATCCGCCTCGACGGCGCGCTGCGGATGCCGCCGCGCTGACCGCGCCGGGCCGCCGGCAGGCGGCCCCGATCAAGACCCTCAGGCCAGCCGTTCCACCAGCATCGCCATGCCCTGGCCGCCCGCCACGCACATCGACTCGATCCCGAAGGTCCCGTCGAGCGTCTCCAGGTCGTTGAGCAGGGTGGTCATGATGCGCGCGCCCGTCATCCCGAACGGATGCCCCAGCGCGATCGCGCCGCCGAACGGGTTGAGCTTCTCATCCTCGATCCCGAGCTCCTCTTTGCAGGGAACGATCTGGGCGGCGAACGCCTCGTTGATCTCCACCACGTCGACGTCGCTCATCGCCATGCCCGTCTTCTCCAGCAGTTTCTGGATCGCGGGGATCGGCCCGAGGCCCATGATCTCAGGGCGGAGCGCCGCGACCGTCGAGGCGATGATCCGCGCGCGGGGCCGCATGCCGAGCTCGCGGGCCCTCTCGTCGCTCATCACCAGCAGCGCCGCCGCGCCGTCGTTGAGCGGACACGAGTTGCCCGCCGTCACCGAGCCGCCCTCCTTGAAGACGGGCTTCAGCGCCGCGAGCACCTCCATCGTCGTCCCCGGCCGCGGGCCGTCGTCCTTGCTCACCACCGCCTCCGCCAGCTCGACCTCGTTGCCCTCCTTGTCGGTCTCGGTGTGCGCCGGCACGGTCACCGGGACGATCTCCTTGTCGAAGTGCCCCGACTGCACGGCCGCGACCGCGCGGCTCTGGGAGACGACCGCCCATTCGTCCTGGGCCTCGCGGCTGACGTTGCAGCGCTCGGTCACGTTCTCGGCGGTCATGCCCATCGGGATGTAGACGTCATAGAGCGAGCCCTCCGAGCCGTCCACCCTGTGGTTGAGCTCCGGCGGCTGACTGCGCCCGACGCGGCTCACCGACTCCACCCCGGCGGCGATGTAGGTGTCGCCCTCGCCGGCCTTGATCGCGTGGAAGGCCATTCGCGTCGTCTGCAGCGAGGAGGCGCAGAAGCGGTTCACGGTGCACGCGGGCACGTGGTGGTCGATGCCCGCCAGCAGCGACGCCACGCGGCCGACGTTGTAGCCCGACTCGCCCTGCCCGTAGCCGCAGCCCATCATCACGTCGTCGATCGAGCGCTGGTCGAGGGCGGGGTTGCGCTCGATCAGCGCCCTCAGCGCGACCGCCGCCAGGTCGTCCGGCCGGACCGCTCTGAGCGACCCCTTGACAGCGCGCCCGATCGGCGTGCGAATGGCGTCCACGATCACTGCTTCGGGCATCTCGATGCGCTCTCCTTGGTCGTTTCCCCGGGCGCCGGCGCGCCGGGCTCTGCGCTGCGGCGCGGCGCGGGCGCGGGCGCGGCAGCGGCAATCCTATGCGAGAAGGCCCGCCCCCCGGGCCCGCGTGGCGGAGTCAGTCGATGCTGTCATAGCCCCACAGCGTGACCAGGTCGCGGTCGAGGTACTCGCTCAGCGCCACCACCTCGGGCTTGAAGCGGCGACGCAGCTCCAGCATGAACGCCGCATCCGGCGGGCGGGCGGGGGTGTAGACGAGCCTGCGCCAGAGCCGCCCGAAGGTGTCGCTGTGCAGGCGCGGCGGTAGCAGCGTGTTGACCGTGCGCATCAGCGGGCTGCGCGACTGCGGATTGCGGTGGGCGACCCCCACCACGCGCGTGAGCTGGTGCAGCGTGAGCGAGCGGATCGCGGGCAGGGGCTTGGTCTCGATCACCTCGACCGACGACCCGGGGTCGTCGAGATCGAGGAAGCTCAGCACCCGGCGCACGGTCCCCGCGTTGTCGGCGCGGAAGTCGTCGTAGATGAGCACGAGCACCTGCTCGGGCCCAAACGCGGCGTGGTAGCGGCGCAACTGCTCCACGTAGCGCACGTGGTTTGAGTACAGCAGCGCCTCCGGCGAGTGCGAGAAGCGCGGGATGTGCCTGCCCTCGCGCCGGGCCGGCTCGAGCGTGATGGCCCTCTGGAAGTCCTTCTCGGTCTCGGTGTGATTGTGCACGCTCTGCAGGTGAAACGAGCGCAGGAAGCTCGCCGGCTCGCGCAGCACAGCGATTATGCGCGCGTCGGGCTGCACTTCGGCGATGCGGCGGGCGGCGGTCTCCGACCTCAGGTATGACGGTGTGGCGTCGCCCACGCGCTGCTCGGCTCCTGCACCGGCGAACAGCGCGAGATAGCTCTCGAGCGTCTCCGGCAGCCTGCCGGGCCCGAGGCTTCGAAAGCGGGTGCGCAGCTCCGGCGCGAAGAAGCGCGGCTCCTTCAAGGGCATGTGGATCTGCGGATGCGCGCTCAGCATCTGGTGCAGCGCCGTGGTTCCGCTCTTGGGATGCCCGACGATGAAGAAGTCGGGGAGCCTCCTCTTGATCGCGCCCGCAGGGGCGCTCTTGACCGTCTCAGCCATCGCATCGCCCATCTTAGAGACGACTCTCAGAGGTCCAGGCGGCTGACGCCCAGCTCATCGAAGCCGACGTGGTGGGCGAGCTCGTGGCGGACGGTGCGCGTGACCTGGTCGCGCAGCATGTCCGGGTCGTGGCCGAAGTCGCGACGGAGCGTGTCGCGGAAGATCACAATCCGATCGTGCACGTTGTCGCGCGTGGCGCCATCGCCCTGGTAGAGCCCGTATGCCCCGCGGCGGCGCCCGCCGTCGGAGATAACCACCGCGACGTGCGAGAGCGCATTGCGCAGCAGGTCGGGTAGATCGTCCAGCGCGTCGCGCACGAGCTCTTCGAAATCGTGGTCGTTGAGCGGGTCGAGCTCCATGAACTCGCCTTCCTCGGGCGCCACGGCCAGCCCTTCGCGCGCGAGCTCCTCCGACTGGCGGACTATCTCGTCGAACTCCGTCTCCGACTCGGGGTCGCGCCAGCCGGCCAGGCGCACGGCCACGAAGGCCACGCTCCCCATCAGGGCCGCGGCCACGATCACGCCGAGCGCGATGTCCTCGATCGCCTTGACCACGCCGATCGAGCTGAAGCCCTGGCCGACGACCAGCACCACCAGGCCGAGCGACAGCGCCACCAGCGCCGCCAGACCCACGCGCCGCAGCTGGTTTGAGGCGCCTGGCGAGGACGACCCGCGCATCACACCGTCCTACTTGAGCGTGCGGGCGATCACGAGACGCTGGATCTCGTTGGTGCCCTCGTAGATCTGGGTGATCTTCGCGTCTCGCATCATCCGCTCCACCGGGTACTCCTTAACATAACCGTAGCCGCCCAGCACCTGTACCGCCTCGATCGTCACGGCCATCGCCGCGTCCGAGCAGAATACCTTCGCCATCGAGGAGTACTTGCCGCGCTGCGGATGGCCCTGGTCGGCCATTGCGCACGCCTTGTAGAGCAGCTCGCGGCCCGCGGCCGTACGCGTCTCCATGTCGGCCAGCTTGAACTGGATCGCCTGGAACTCGTTGATCGCCCTGCCGAACTGCCTGCGCTCGCGCGCGTAGGCGACCGCGTAGTCGGTCGCGCCCTGGGCGATCCCCACCGCCTGCGCCGCGGCTCCCAGGCGCGTGCGCTCGAGCGTGCCGAGCGCCACCGAGAGCCCCTTGCCGACCTCTCCGATCACGTTCGCCTGCGGCACGCGCACCTCGTCGAAGATCGGCTGCCCGGTGGGCGAGGCGCGGATGCCGAGCTTGTGCTCGAGCTTGCCCACGCTGAAGCCCGGGCGATCGGCCTCGACCACGAACGCCGTCAGCCGGCGGCTCTCGCGATCGCTGACCGCGAAGCAGATGTAGAAGTCCGCGATCCCGAGGTTCGAGATCCAGTTCTTGGTGCCGCTGATCACCCACTCATCGCCGTCCCTCACGGCTGTCGTCTTCATGCCCGCGGGGTCCGAGCCGGCCTCCGGCTCCGACAGCGCGAACGCCGGCGAGAACTCCCCGCTGGCGCACTTCGGCAGGAAGCGCTCCTTGAGCTCCTCCGAGCCGTAGAGCTGGATCGGCAGCGTGCCGAGCTCCTGCACCATCAGGATCAGCGCGCACGACGCATCGACCTTGGCGATCTCCTCCACGGCCATGTTCAGCATCAGCGTCCCGGTGCCCGTCCCGCCGTACTCGGTCGGGAACGGCAGCCCGAGGATGTCCTGCTCGCCGAGGACCTTGCGCACGTCCCATGGGTATTCCGCGCGCTCGTCGATCTCGGCCGAGCGCGGCGCGATCTTCTCCCTGGCGATCTGCCCGATCGTCGCGCAGAAGTCCAGATGCTCCTGGGGGATCGTGTAGGCCTCACCGACCGCTTGCATGACAGCTGATCCTAGTGATGCGCCCGCCCTGCCGCGCCGCCCCGCCCCGCCGCGCCGCCCCGCCGCCCCGCCGGCCCGCCGCCCCCGCCGCTCCGCTCCGGAGGCGCTTCTGGTCGCCGGCCGGTCGCCTACCGGTCGCCGGCCGGTTCGCCGGCCGGTGTCGGACGCCGACGCGGTAGGCGCTCGCTACGCTCAACCGATGAGCGCCGAGGACAGCAGCGCCGGGATCGAGCTCGACCCTGCGCGCATCGCGGAGTGGCTGGCCGAGGACCCGAGCCTGCAGGTGATCGACGTGCGCGAGCCCTACGAGCGCGAGGCAGGGCACATCGAGGGCACGCGCCACATCGAGCTGCTCGAGCTCACCGCGCAGGCGAGCACGCTTCAGCGCGAGCGCCCGGTGGTCTTCTACTGCCGCGTCGGCGCGCGCTCGGAGATGGCCGCCCAGGCGTTCCGTGCGGCCGGCTTCGAGGCATACTCAATGGTCGGAGGCCTCTCCCGCTGGGCGCGGGAGGGCCGGCCGCTCTCGCCCGAGGGCGGCTCGGTGGCCGACCACTAGAGAGGAGACGCAGATGGAGGCTTCGACCGACTATCCCAACGTGACCGTCGGCGAGGGCTACGCCGTCGGCCGGCTCGACGATCTCGGCGACGGCCCGGGCTTTCGCAAGGTGCGCAGGGGGCTGGGCGTGACCGCCTTCGGCGTCAACGCGATCGTCCTGCCCGCGGGCGTCGAAACGGGCTTCCACTACCACGACCTGCAGGAGGAGCTGTACTTCGTCCACCGCGGCACGATCGAGATGGAGTTCGGTGACGGCTCGGTCGAGCGCCTCGGGGAGGGCGCCCTCGCGCGCGTCGACGCCGCCACCGTGCGCAAGATCCGCAACGTCGCAGATGTGGACGCCGTCTACCTGTGCGTCGGCGGCAAGGACGGCTACGTCGGCCGCGACGGCCGCGTGCGCCCCGGCGAGGAGCAGCGGGTGGGACCGATCGCCGGCTCGGCCGAGAGCGAGCGCGCCTCGGGGTGAACGGGGCCGAGGACCGATCGGAGCTCGGCCCGCAGCGGCTGCTTCCCATCAAGCGCGAGCTTGCGATCCCGCTCGCGGAGATCACGCTACGCACCAGCCGCTCCTCGGGCCCGGGCGGACAGCATGCCAACGTCACCGCCTCGCGCGTTGAAGCGATCTTCGACGTGCTCGCCTCGCCCTCGCTCAGCGACGCCCAGCGGCGGCGCGTGCTGGCGCGCGCCGGGCCGCGGCTGGTGGCCGTCGCCCAGGACGAGCGCTCGCAGGCACGCAACAGGCAGCTCGCGCTCGAGCGCCTCGCCGAGCGGCTGCGCCAAGCGCTCGCGCAGCCGCGCCGGCGGCGTGCCACGCGCCCGACGGCCGCCTCGCGCGCCCGGCGCCTGGAGGCCAAGCGTCACGTCGGTCGGCGCAAGAGCGAGCGCCGGCCGCCGAGACCCGACGCGGATGAGTGCTAGTTGAGCAGCTCCTTGACGTAGCGCTGGTGCAGGCGCCCGAGCGACGTCCGTTCGGGATGGAAGCCGATCGCGTTCCACAGCAGGCCCGAGGCGGGCGCCCAGGCCACGATCAGGTAGGCGCCGAGCACGAGCACCACCGTGCGCAGCCTGCGCGAGCTCGACAGCGCGGCCAGCGGCAGCGCCCACAGCACATACCACGGCAGCACCCAGCTGAGCGTGACCAGCAGCGCCACGCTCGCCCAGCCGGAGGCGGTCACCGAGTCTCGCTCGCGCCAGGCCAGCCGGCAGCAGAGGAGCACCGAGATCGCCAGCACCCCGCTCATGACCGCGCGCAGCGTTTCGCTCTGCCCGCCCGCGCCCGAGCGCCAGGCCAATCAGGTTGGGGACGCTCTCGTTGGTGACCAGCCGGCTCTGGGTGCTGAGGTCGGGGATGTGCAGACCGAAGGCCAGAAGGCTGGCCGCGCCGAGGATCGCGCCTGCGACCACCATGCCCAGCACGAACCGGCCCAGCGCTCGCGGGGCTCGCAGCAGGCCGGCGAGCACCACCGGGATCAGCACCCCCGCGGAGGCCTTGATCGCGGCCGCGGTCACGAACGCGGCGCCCGCTGCGACCTCCGGGGCGCTCAGCGACGCCAGCCATCCGCCCCGCTGCCGCCTCGGCGCCCTCGCCTCCGGCCGAGCGCGCGCGCCCGCGGCAGCAGCAGGTAGAAGCCGAGCATGATGAAGAACACCATCAGGAAGTCGTTGTGGTCGCCGCCCAGCCCCCACACGAGCACGACCGGGTTGAGGCCGACGAACACGATCGCCGCGAGCGGGTTGCGACCCATCAGCCGCGCGCACTTCCACACGAGCAAGATCGTTGCCAGGCTCGCGGCCGCGAGGATCATCTTGAGCACCCAGAACGACGCCGCCACGCCGAGCGGGACGACCACGAAGGTCAGCAGCGTGAACAGCGGGCCATAGGGACTGAGCAGCTCGTGCCAGTTGCTCAGCGCGAAGCTCGGATCGTTGTGGGGCTCGAGGATCGGGATCGTCGTGTAGGGGTTGAGATGGTGGACCACCTCCATGCGCCCGTAGTTGACGTAGTTGAAGATGTCCGTCAGCGCCAGCGGCGGCGCCAGCAGGAAGATCGCGTGGACCGCCGCGATCGCCGCGATCACCCAGCGCAGAGGCAGCCTGGGGGCGACGGAGAGGATCGCCAGGTAGCCCGCGTACATGAGCACCACGGCGCCCGTGAACAGGTACTTCAGCGTCGTGCCGTTGCGCGTCAGCCCGGGCCAGATCCCGCCCAGCGGGCCGGCCATCCAGCGCGGGAAGAAGTTGGCGTGGGTCGTCGCCGAGAGCAGGCTCGGCCGGTCCGCGGCCATCACCACGATCAGCGCGCTCAGCGCCACGATCATCACCAGCGCCACGGCGGCCACGCGCACGCCGCGATCGGCTTCTGCGAGCGCACCCGAGCGCAGGCCCGGCAGGCCGCCGCGGCGGCCGACGCCGGCAGCGCCGGGGACGCTGTCGCGCAGGGGGAGGGTTGTCGCGTCGCCGCCGGACATGCTCAGCGTCGCCACGATATCCGCCCGGCAAACGCAGAGGGCCCGCCGAAGCGGGCCCTCAAAGACTGTGTATGTCGCGGCGGCTCTAGATCGCCTGGACGTTTACGGCCTTGGGACCCTTGTCGCCCTGCTCAGGGTCGTAGGAGACCTTAGCCCCCTCCTGCAAGGAGCGGTACCCCTCGCCGTTGATCCCGGTGTGATGGACGAACAGGTCCTTGTCGCCGTCATCAGGTGTGATGAAGCCGAAGCCCTTGTCGTCGCTGAACCACTTTACTGTGCCAGTTGGCATTATGTGAATTCCTCCACGGTATGTGCGTGCTGCTACGCGGAGGATGCTGCTAGAGCTTCGACCTGCGAGCGCTTGCACTACTTTCGCCGGTCTAATGTGCCGGCCAGACAACACGACCGTAGCAGGTCCTCGCGACGCCATGTTGTGGACATGTTGCCGCCCCGTCGCCCGGGCGACCTCGGCGCGTGCGGCGGAGCGCCGGCGCGGGCGCGACCGGCTGGCGCGCCAGCGCGCCCGGCCACGGGCCGCGAACGCGGCTAGGGTGGGGTGATGGGAGTGCACGCGGACCCTGACCCCCCGCACGCGGACCCCGACCCCCCGCACGCGGACCCCGACCCCCCGCCTTCCCAGCCGCCGCCGCGTCTGCGGCGCCTGCTCGCGGGCGGGGAGCCCGAGCGGGCCGAGGCGATCGTCGAGCAGAGCGGACTGTGGGATCGGCCCGCCTCCCCGCCCGAGCGCCCGCGCGTGCTGCTGAACATGGTCAGCACCGTCGACGGCCGTGCCACCGTCGAGGGACGCTCCGGCCCGATCAGCGACTGCGCCGATCGAGCGCTCTTCCACAGCCTGCGCGCCGCCGTCGACGGGGTCCTGATCGGGGCGGGCACGGCGCGCGTCGAGCGCTACGGCAGGATCATCCGCGATGAGGCGCAGCGGTGCCTGCGCCGCGAGCGAGGCCTCCAGGAGGAAGCGCTCGCGTGCATCGTCTCGGGGCGCCTCGCGCTCGGCCCCGACATTCCGCTGCTCGCCGATGCGGCCGCGCGCGTCGTGATCCTGACCCCCTCGCAGGGGACCGTCCCGGCGAGCGCTGCGCGGCTTGACTACGTGCGCGCGGAGCGCGCGGGCCAGCTCGATCTGGCGGCGGCCCTGGCCGAGCTGAGCGAGCGCTTCGGCGTGCGCGTGCTGATGTGCGAGGGCGGCCCCCACCTCGCCGCGCAGCTGGTCGCGGCGGGCCTCGTGGACGAGCTGTTCCTCTCGCTGTCCCCCAGGCTGGCGGCGGGCGAGGCGCAGCACGGTGAGGCGCTGCGGATCCTCGCCGGCGCCAACCTCGATCCGCCGGTGGAGCTGGAGCTGCTCGCGGCGCTCGAGAGCGAGTCTCACCTCTTCCTGCGCTACGGCGTCTCCGCGCGCGAGCGCGTCTCGCGGGAGACCACGCTCAGCAGTTCGCTGGCCAAGTGACGGCCTTGCGCGGCCACGCGCGGGGTGGCGGCGATGCGCACCACCACCTCGTCCCCGTCGAGCTCCTCCAGCGTGATGCGGGGCGCGTCGCGGAGCGGCGTCTGCAGCGACTTCTCGAGGATCTCCTGCAGATCGCCGGGGGTCATCCCCGCGCGCAGACGGGCGCGCAGGTTGACCGCCTCTGGCTCGCGCAGCGGCAGCACCGCCACGTTGAGGACCACGCTGTTCGGCACCATGATCGAGTCATCGCCGGTGGCAAAGGTCGTATACAGCAGGCCCAGCGAGCTGACCGTCCCCTCGATCTGGCCCGCGAGCGGCCCCCCCTGCAGGCGCACGCGCTCGCCCACGCGAAAGGGACGCGCGCTCAGCAGCACCGTGCCGGCGATCAGGTTGCCGAGCGTCTGCTGCGCGGCCAGCCCGAAGATGACCGCGGTGAAGGCCGTGCCGAGGGCCAGCGTTTTGGCTTCGATCCCCGCGACACGTAGCGCCACGAATAGCGCCACCACCACCGTGCTCAGGCGGATCACGAACCCTACCGTGCCGGCCGTCGCCGGGTCCAGGCGCCTGAACAGCGGCGGGCCGAGCCCGCGGCCGATGTCGCGCGCGATCGCCCAGCCGAGGATCATCAGCGCGAGAACAGTCACCACCCGGACGGTCGCTTCCAGCGGTTCTTCAAGCGATGTGGCCGCATGGCCGTGCGGGCCGGGGGTGCCGAGAAGGCTCAAGCGGTTGTCGTAGAGCAGCACCACGCCCACGAACAGCGGCACCAGCACGAGCGCCTCCAGCCGCGCGCGTTTGACCACGCGGGGACTGATCTGGCGCAGCAGCCCGACCTCCTGCCAGGCGTGGCTGCGGGTCTCGAACATCTTCGACGGGGGTCTGGGGACGGGCATGGCCTCAATGATGGTGCACGACTCGATCGCTGCCCGGGTCGGGCGCCCGCCGTGCACGCGAGCGCCCATCCGTCCCGCTCGCGCTCAGGTCTGCGTGTAGATGACCATGAAGCCGCCGAAGGCGAGGCAGTAGACGGCGAATGGGATCAGGGTTTTGGTCTTGAAGTATTTGACGAGGAAGCCCACGGTGAAGACGGCGGTCACGGCGGCGGCAGCGCACGCGACCAGCGCCTGGCCGCGGATGCCGTCGCCGTTGTGGCCGAGAAGGTCGGGGAGCTTGAACAGGCCCGCCGCGAGGATGATCGGCGTAGCCAGCAGGAAGGCGAAGCGCGCGGCGTCGCTGTGGTCGAGCCCGCGCGCGAGGCCGGTCCCCATCGTCACACCCTCGCGGCTGATGCCGGCGATCAGCGCGGTGGACTGCGCCACGCCGACCACCAGCGACTCGCGGTACTCGAGCGTGTCGAGCTTGCGACCGCCGTCCGCCTTCGCGCCCTCGCGGATGGCCAGTTCGCGCACCTCCGCGCGGCGGCGGTAGCGCTCGGCCGCGAACAGGACCAGGCCGTTGATCATCAGGAAGATCGCCGCGATCTCCGGCTTTGCCGTCAGCGTGCGCAACTCGTGCTCGAACGCGATCCCGAGGATCCCCGCGGGTATGCTCGCCACGATTATCAGCCAGGCCAGGCGCTCGGTGGGGGTCTCCGCACGCCGAGTGGAGAGGGTGTGGAAGAAGGCGCGGACGATCTCGACCCAGTCGCGCCGGTAGAAGAAGAGCAGGCCGAGCGCGCTGCCGACGTGCAGCATCACCACGAGCGCCAGCCAGAACGATTCCTGTTCCGATTGGGCATCCACGAGCTTGTTCCAGCCGAACAGCGTCGGGAACAGCACGGTGTGACCGAGGCTCGAGATCGGGAACAGCTCGGTCACGCCCTGCAGCACGCCGAGCACGATCGCCTGGAAGTAGGTCAGCGGGGCCGTTGCCAGGAGGGTCAGCACGACGCGAGAGCTTATTGACTGACCTCCCGGCGCGGCGACAGCGTCGCGGCGGAGCCCTCGATCGGCGCCCGCTCCCGCGCTGATCACCGTCCCTTCACACGATCGTCCCCAGTTGGTCACAAAAAGCCGCTGTTTGCGGGGAAATCTGTGTGCTATGGACGGTCAAGGATCGACAGCCCGGACCCCGCCGAGCGCGGCGCGCGTGGACATGCACTGCCACTCGGCGGCCTCGCAGCTGTCCAAGCTCGGCGTGCAGCGGTCGCTCGGGCTCCCCGAGTGCGCAACCCCGCCCCAGGAGGTCTACGAGCTGGCCAGGCGGCGCGGCATGGACTTCGTGACGATTACCGACCACGACACGATCGCCGGGGTGCTCGAGATTGCAGATCGGCCCGGCGTGTTCGTCTCGGAGGAGCTGACCGCGCACTTCCGCGGCGAGCCCCAGGCCGTGCACGTCCTCTGCTACGGCATCACTCCCGCCGACCACGAGTGGCTGCAGGCGCACAGCGGCGACCTCGAGCGCTGTGCCGCCTACCTGCACGAGCACGAGATCGCCTGCGCGCTGGCTCACCCCTACTACGACGTGGGCGCCCCGCTGACGGCGCGCCACCGGCGGCGCCTGGCCGAGCTGTTCGGGATCTGGGAGGTCCGCAACGGCGCCCGCGGCAGCGAGCTCAACCGGCCAGCCGCCACCTACGTCGCGACCCGCGACGCGATCGGCATCGCCGGCAGCGACGACCACGCCGGCGTGGACATCGGGCGCACGTACTCCGAAACGCCCGCCGCGCGAACTGCAGGGGAGTTCCTCGCGCACGTGCGCGCCGGGAGGGTGCTCGCGAGGGGAACGCAGGGGAGCGCGGCCAAGTGGGCGCACGCCGCGATCGCGCTCGCAGCCCGTTCGCTCGGGCGCGGCGATCTCGACGAGCGCCCCGCGCGAGTCGACCCTCAGCGCGTGATGACGATGGTGAAGCGGCTGCTGCGCGAGGCCGACGTGCGCCAGGGGGCGCTCGCGGGCGATCTCGCTCCGGACGACGCCCGCTGCCTGCTGCGGGCGTGGCTCACGGCCGTCGAGCTCGACCACCTGGACGAGCGCGGCCTGGTTGAGTACATGCAGGAGGAGCAGTTCAGCCACGCCGACCTGCACCGGCGCGCCTGCCGTCTGCACGAGCGCAAGCTGCGCGCGGCGGTCGATGTGGCCCTCGCCGCCGCGGCCGGCCAGGCGGATGTGCTGGCGGCCGCCGAGGGGCTGTTCGAAGCGTGCACCGCCGCGATCCCCTACGCTCCCGCGACCGCGTTCCTGGCCAGCGAGCAGGCCAAGCTCGCGGCGATCCCCTCCGGCGCCGCCTTCGGCGCGAATCACAGCGCGCGCGAGCTCCGGCGCGAGGACGGCGAGCGGCCGCGGGTGGCGATCCTCGCCGACGGCATCGGCTCCACGCACGGGGTCACGCGGACGATCGAGGAGATCCGCGGGCGTGGCGTGCCGGGCTTCGAGATCGACGTGCTCGGCACCGATCCGCAGGTCGACGGGCGCCTGTCGGCGGTGGTGGAGATCGACGTGCCCTTCTACCCCGGGCTGCGGATCGGGGTCCCGAGCCTCCCGGTGGTCGTGCAGGCCCTCGCGGGCACGCACGGCGGACTCTATGACGCCGTCCACGTCTGCTCACCGGGCCCGACCGGCGTCGCCGGCGCGCTCGTCGCCCGCGCGCTGGGGCTGCCGCTCGTCGGCAGCTACCACACCGAGCTCGCCACCTACGCCGGACTGCGCACCGGCCAGCGGCGGGCGGCCGAGGCGATGGCGATGGCCGTGAGCGCCTTCTACAACGCGTGCGACGTCGTCCTCTCCCCCAGCCCAGCCGCCGATCAGGCGCTGGCCGCCATCGGGATGGCGGACGAGCGCGTGATGCGCTGGGACCGCGGCGTTGACACCGCGCGCTTCGACCCCGCGCTGCGCGAGGAGTCGCTGCTCCCGGACGCCATCAACGTGCTCTACTGCGGGCGCATCACCCGTGAGAAGGGGGCCGACCTGCTCGCCGAGGCGTTCGTGCGCGCGCGCGAGAGAGAGCCGCGCCTGCGCCTGATCCTCGCCGGCGGCGGTCCAGAGCAGGAGCGCCTGCGCGATCGCGTGGGCGAGGCCGCGAGCTTCCTCGGCTGGCTGGAGGGAGCCGCACTCGCCCGTACATACGCCAGCGCCGACATGTTCCTCTTCCCGAGCGCCACCGACACCTTCGGGCAGGTCATCCTCGAGGCGCAGGCCAGCGGCCTGCCGGTGATCGCCGTCGCCGAGGGCGGCCCCCTGTCGCTCATCGAGCACCGCGTCAGCGGGCTGCTCTGCCCCGCGGAGGCCGATCGGCTCGCCGAGGCGATGCTCGAGCTCGCCGGCTCGCCGCTGCTGCGCGAGCACCTCGCGCAGGGCGCGCTGCGCGCGGCGCGCCCGCGGACCTGGGAGCACGCGCTGGCGCGTCTGGCCGACGGCTACCGGCGGGCGCTCGCCGGCCACGATGCCAACGACCGGCTGCCCGCGGGGCGCAGCGACCGCGCTGCCTGATGGGCGGGGCCTGGGCCGCGGATCGGTCATCGAGCGCCATGCACGCCAAGCGACGCAGCCAGAGCCCTCGCACGATCGCGGTCGCCCTGCACGGGATCGAGCCGGCGAGCTTCGAGCGCTGCGCGCTGATCCGTGACTGGCTGGACGACCACGGGGTCGACCGCGTGACGCTGCTGGTGATCCCTGCGCGCGACCTGCACCCCGTCGGCGAGCGCTCGCCGGAGATGGTCAGCTGGCTGTGCGAGCGGCGGCGCGCCGGCGACTCGATCGCCCAGCACGGCTTCCAGCACGTGCGCCTGCGCCCGGGCAGCTCGCCGCGGCAGATGCTCGCCCGCGCCCAGGGCCAGCCGGCGGGCGAGTTCCTCGGGCTCGACGGCGGCGAGACCCGCCGCGCCGTGCACGCGGGCTGGCGCGTGCTCAAGCTGGCGGGCATCGAGCCCGACGGCTTCGTGGCTCCGGCCTACGCCTACACCTCCGCCCTGCGCGAGACCCTCAGCCTCAGGTTCCGCTGGTGGGCGGGGCTGCTGCGGGTGCACGGGGCGGCCTCGGCCAGCGATGCCCGCGGGACCGAGCTGTTCGCGCCGGCCTGGAGCCTGGCCACGGCTGGGCCGCTCGGCCGCCTCTGCTCGCCGCCGCTGCTGCGCGTGGGCGCGCTGCTGCCCACGAGCACCCTGCGCCTTGACCTGCACCCCGCCGACCTCCAGCACGCCAGGCACATGATGGCCCTCGAGTGGGTCCTGCAGCGCAGCGGATCCAAGCGCACCGCGATCACCTACGAGGAGCTGGCCGGCGGCTTGATGGGCGGCGCGATGGAGCTCGGCGCAGCCTGAAGCGCCGCGCGCCCGCGGGCGATCAGCCCGTCGCGGCCGAGAAGATCGCGGGTTCGAAGGAGCTGACCTTCGACAGCCCCGCATACCCGAGATGCTTGAGGCCGAACAGATCCTCGATCGTGCGCAGCAGCGAGAAGTGGTTGTACGGTTCCTGGCTGGTGCTCGCACCCTTGATGAACGGCGACAGCAGCAGCGCGCCGACCGCGCCGCCGCCGCGCGGTGAGAGCCCGCCGGGGGGCGGAGCGAGGTTGGGGAACTGCGGCTGGCCGCAGCACGAGCTCGAGTCGGCGAATTCCCCGCTCGAGGGCGCCTCATCGACGGTGATCACGAGCAGGCCGTTCTGCTTGTAGGCCTTTGAGCCCGTGATCTCGGGGACGACCTGCGACAGGAACCCGTCGGCCGCCGCCGGGCCGGCCGGCGCCCCCGCAGAGCACGGCGTGGGGTTTGCGTCGTGGCAGCGATCGGGGACGATGTAGGAGAAGCTCGGCGTGCGCGTGGCCTGGGCGAGGTCGCCCTTCAACGACGCCAGCCCGACGACGTCCTTGCTGCAGGCAGGCGAGTCGATCACCGAATGGAAGTAGACGAACGGATCGCGGAAGGTTGCATACCGCTCGCCGCTCGCCGCCTGCGCGGTCGTCGGGTCGGCCTGGCCGAGGACCGGGTGCGCGCACGCCGGCTCCTGCGCGCCGGCTTCATCGATGCCCTCCACGTAGGAGCGCCAGGTGAGGTGCTTGGCGGTCAGCTGGCCGGCGAGCGTCTGCGTGGCGCTGGGGTAGACGCACCCGTTGCCGAGGAGCTGTTCATCGGCGGCAACCGTGGCGGGCGCGACATCGGTGTAGGTGAGGCAGTTGGCGGCCGTTTCCGCGGTCGGTCCCTGTCCGCTCAGCAGCGCCACGCCATCGGCCAGCTCCTCATGTGCCACGGCGTCGTAGTGGGTGAGCAGCGCGCCGCGCTGCTCGAGGGTCTGCGAGAGGTAGTGGGCCGAGGAGGAGGGGCCGAATATGGCCGCATAGGGCTGATCGGAGAGCATGATCACGAACACGTGCTTGACCGGCGGCAGTTTCGAGGTCGAGCCGCCCGAGGAGGGGGACCCCGATGACCCGCCTTCTTTTTCGGCCGAGCTGGGCGCGGGGGTCGGCGTCGAGCTCGCCGGGGAATGCGCCGCGGGGCTGGTGCTCGCGGCGCTGCTGCTCGCGGCGCCCGCGGCCGGCGCCGGTGCGGGCGTCGATTCCGGCTTCGTTTCGGGCGGTTCGCCGGCCGATTCCGGGGAGGAGGCGGCCGAGGATGAGCCTGCCGCAGACGCCTGCGGGGCGGACGGCGTGCTCTGCGGCAACACGACCTTGAGCGGACCCGAGGAGGAGGCGAGGGTGTCGTTGACCGGCCCGCGGGCCGCGCCTCCGAGGAGCACGCCGAAGCCGAGGAACACCAGCACGAGAAACGCCGAGACTCTCGGGGTGGGCAACGTCAGCTGCGCTCGCCGCCCGGACTCGGCGCCCTGGGGCGCGACTGCGGGTTCAGATGCTTCGCCGGCGGGGTCGGCGGCCCCGCCGGCCTCCCTCACACGGCCCAGGAGCGCGCTGAGCTGGGGGCTCGGCGGTCCGATGCGGGCACCGCAGTCGAGGCAGTAGCGCTGTCCGGCCGCGAGCGCCGAGCCGCAGTCCGCGCAGTGCTCGCAGCCATCGACGCTCACCGCCGACCCGCCTACTCGTCCTGGCGGGAAGGCGTCGCCGCGTGGCCCTCGGGCGCGAGCAGCGCGTCCATGACCGCCGTGGAGGCGTCCTGCGGCGCCGTCGTCGCCTGCGCCGGCGCGCCGGCCGCGGCGGCGGCGCGCTCCATCAGGGTGGCCCCGCACTGCCAGCAGAAGACGGCGCCGCGGCTATGCGGCGCGGCGCAGTGCGGACAGGTGCCCGCGACGGCGCTGTCCTCCATGCGCAACAGGCGCTCGACCTCGGCCAGTTCGGCGTCGCGCTCCTGGAGCATGGCCGCGCGGCGCACGAGCACGTCCAGGCGGAAATGGTCGCGTATCGCCATCTCGTAGGCGAGCCCGCCCAGATCCCAGTGCAGCTCGGTCACCTGCTCGGCCAGCGCATCGCGACGGCGGCGTAGATCCGTGCGCCCCTCGGCCTCGGGCGCGGGGAAGGCCGGCGGCGCATCCGGCGCAACCGGGCGGGCGCTCGCGGGCACAGGGGACGCCGCGGCGGGCCGCCCGCCGTTCCCGGCGCTGGAGTCGCGGAGGATGCCCATGCTCAGACCGCTGCTAGCCCGTTTCGATCACGTTGGGGAGGTTCTTCGATTTTTCCTCATAGCTCTTGCCTTTGACCTTGTTCAGGTTTTCGACCACCGACGGCGGCGCCGGGTGGCTCAAGCTGGAGCCGGCGCCCGATTTGCCGGCCGAGCCGGATCCCCCGCCCGAGGGGCTCGAGCCGTGGTTTGAGACTTGGATCACCGAGGCGCTCGGGAACTTCTTCTTCAGGCTCGCGAGGGCCTTCTCGGCTTCGCTCTTGCTGTGGTCCACGCCCGCGTAGATCACGTAGTTGCCGGACGGCAGGCTGCTGAAGTCCGTCGACTTCAGCGCACCGACGCCGGCGGCGCCCTTGGCCGTCGCCGCCGTCTTGGCGGCTTCCACCGCGCTCACCGTCGTGCCGGCGACCGGCAGCGTCTGCAGCTGCACCGTATAGCCGTTGGTGCCGGCCGGCCAGCTGTCGGTGAAGGCTGCTTCGCTCGCGGCCGGCGCAGCGCTCGTGCCGCCCGACGGGGTCGAGGCCACGCTGATCACCTGCGCGGGCGCGGCGCTCGACTTGGAGCTCCCGGCGCGGCCGATCAGCACGCCCACGCCCATCGCCAGAAGCAGAACCCCGACGCCGGCGATCACCGTCAGCGTCGTGTTGCGCTGCCACGCGCCCGCGGGCGGCGCGCCGGACGGAGCGCCGGGCGGCGCGGCCGGGGGCGTGGCGGCGGGCGCGGGCTGTGGCCCGCTCCCCGGGGGGCCGGCCAGCAGCACGCTGCTCATCGGGTGGCAGCGCGCGCCGCACTCCAGGCAGTAGCGCTGGTCGGCCGCCAGCGGGGCGCCGCAGCTCGCGCACGACTCGGTCGCTACGGGATGCGATGGGCTGGCGATCGACTCGGTGGACACCGTGGCTTACCTTCGTGTGTGCTCCGCGCCATGGGCCTGCGATTTCCGGGCGCAGATCATTCTGGAGCGTACGGCGCTCCGCCCCACATAGTTTAGGCGGCCCCACCCACCATCGTGAATATTCGGTGAAGGGCGCCCGGCGCACAGGCTCAGAGGCCGGGAGTGGACATGGAGCAAGCTCGAGCCCGGCCGAGCCGCGTCGGGCTGCCGTGGCGGGCGCGGCCAATCCGGCCGCGCCCGCACATCAGCTCGCCTCGCCCGGGCTCAGGTGACCGTGAACGTCGCGGTGACGACGAGCCCCGTGATCGTGCCGCCGGTCGCGCTGAAGGTGCCCACGCCCGCTGCCGCGCTCGCCGGCAGTTTCACTTCGGCTGAGATTTCCCCGCCCGAGCTCGCGACGACGGTGGCGAGGGTCGATTTCTTGCCTTTGGCGTCGACGAACGTGAGCTTGACTTTTTCTCCGGGCAGGTAGCCGGTGCCTTTGAGCGTCAGCGACGAGCCCGGGGCGCCTTCGCTCGGCGTTGGCGTGAGCGTGGCCCGGGTGTCCACGAGCGTCACTCCGGTGGCGGAGTAGGTCGGCTGGTAGTAGCGACCCGGTGTGGCGGTGATGACGCCGTCGAGATCCGTGAACGTACCCGAGCGCGCGGAGCTGGACAGGATCGCAAACGTTTCTCCCGCTTTGCCGAGGAACGATTCGATCTCGACGACTTCGAGCGCCCCCGCGAGTTTGGCTTTCCCGGAGACCGCCACCGCGCCGAACTTCGAGGAGCTCGCGATCGCCGTCTTGAGCGTGCCTTTGCCGTTCTGGGTGTACTCGCCCGTGACTTTCAGCGTCTCACCCGCGCCGAGCGCGAGCAGGCCCTCCTGCTTGATGCTGCCTTCCAGCTCGCGCACGCCGCCGTTCTGGTCTTCGACGTCGAAAGTGCCCTCGCTGGTCAGCGTCCCGCTGCCGAGCTCGAGGATCGCGTTGTTCCCGCAGCCGTCCCCGTTGCCCAGCACGATCGTCCCCTTGCTGGTGAAGCTCGCGGCGCCGACCGTCGCGTGCTCGCTGCAGGAGCTCTGGATCGAGAGCGTCTGACCGGCGCTGATCGCCCCGCTGAGCGTGCTTTTCCCGCGCAGGGCGATCGTGCTCGCCCCGCTGCCGGTGTACTTCAGCGCGGTGTCATCGAGGATCACCGGCTCGCTGCCCGTGGTCGCGCCGCCGCCCTCGTTGAACGAGCCGCTGGCCAGCACCAGCGCGCCGGTGCCTGTGCCGGCGATCGCTGCGCCGGTTTCGTTGTCGACGGTCTGGCTGTTCGGGGCCGAGAGCGTGACGCCGCCCGCGAGGTCGATCTGGCCTTCGTCGGTCAGGGTCGTGCCCGGCGCGTTGTAGCTGGTGTCGGCGTTGACCGCCAGGGTGCCGGTGTTCTTGAGGTTGCCCTGGATCGTCCGCGCACCGCCGTTGGCGACTTCGGTGGTGATCGTGCCGCTGTTGCTCAGCGTCCCAGCCGATACGACCAGCGTGGCGTTGTTGCCACAGCCATCGCCGTTGGTCAGCGTGATCGAGCCGGCGTTCGTGAAGCTCGCCGCGGCCGTGGCAACAGCGTGCTCGCTGCAGGTGCTCTCGATCGAGAGCAGCTGGCCGGCGGCGAGGCTGCCGCTGATCTGGCTGCTGCCGCGCAGCGCGATCAGGCCCGCGCCGGCGCCGGGATACGCGACCAGGCCGTCGTCGACGATCACCGCCTTGGTCCCGCTGATCGTGCCTGCCCCCTGGAAGAAGGCAGTCCCGCTCGACATGAACACGTTGCCGCTGCCGGCCCCCACGATGCTGCCGCCCGCGCCGTTGGTGACCGAGCCGGCGTTGGTGACCGTCAAAGCCTTGCCGGAGGCGACATCGATCGCGCCTTCGTTGCTCAACGCGCCTTTCACGCCGCTGTAGGCCGTGTTCTGGTTGATCGCCAGCGTCCCGGTGTTCGTGAGGTTGCCCTCGATCGTGCGCGAGCCGCCGTTGGCGACTTCGGTCGTGATCGTGCCGCTGTTGCTCAGCGTGCCGGAGGAGATGACCAGCGTCGCGTTGTTGCCCGCGCCATCGCCGTTCGTGAGCGTGATCGAGCCGCCGTTGGTGAAGCCGCTCGGTGCGGTGGCCACGGCGTTCTCGCCGCTGGTGCTCTCGATCGACAGCGACTGGCCCGGCGAGGAGGTCCCGCTCAGGTTGCTGCTCCCGCGCAGCGAGATCGGCCCCGCGCCCGCGCCGGTGTAGGCGAGCGTGGCGTCATCGACGATCACGGGCTTCGTGCCGCTCGTCGTTCCCGCGCCCTCGGTGAACGAGGTCCCGCTGGCCATGAGCACGTCGCCGCTGCCGGTTCCGGCGATGCTGCCGCCAGAGCCGTTCGTGACCGAGCCCTGATCGGAGACCGTCAGCGTCCTGCCTTCGGCGACATCGATCGCGCCGTCGTTGCTCAAGGCGGCTTTCAAGCCGGGGTAGGCAGTGTTCGCGTTGATCGCGAGCGTGCCCGTGTTGTCGAGACTGCCTTCGATCGTGCGCGCGCCGCCGTGGGCCACTTCGGTCGTGATCGTGCCGCTGTTGGACAGTGTCTGCGGCGGGGTGACCGCAAGCGTGGCGTTGTTCGCGGCCGCGTCGCCGTTCGTGAGCGTGATCGAGCCGCCGTTGGTGAAGCCGCTCGGTGCGGTGGCCACGGCGTTCTCGCCGCTGGTGCTCTCGATCGACAGCGACTGGCCCGGCGAGGAGGTCCCGCTGAGGGTGGTCGTGCCGTGGGTCGCGATCGCGCTTGCACCCGCGCCGGTGTAGGCGAGCGTGGCGTCATCGACGATCACGGGCTTCGTGCCGCTCGTCGTGCCCGCGCCCTCGGTGAACGAGGTCCGGCTGGCCATGAGCACGTCGCCGCTGCCGGTTCCGGCGATGCTGCCGCCAGAGCCGTTCGTGACCGAGCCCTGATCGGAGACCGTCAGCGTCCTGCCTTCGGCGACATCGATCGCGCCGTCGTTGCTCAAGGCGGCTTTCAAGCCGGGGTAGGCAGTGTTCGCGTTGATCGCGAGCGTGCCCGTGTTGTCGAGACTGCCTTCGATCGTGCGCGCGCCGCCGGTGGCGGGCACCGTCGTGATCGTCCCGGCGTTGGTCACGGTGCCGACGAGCGCGGCGTTGTTGCCGCAGCCGTCACCGTTCGTGAGCGTCAGCGCCCCCTGCGCGGTCACGCTCACGCCCGCCGTCGTGGTCAGGATCGCGTTGAGCGAGCAGCTGCTGCCGACCGCGAGCGTCTGGACGCCGGAGGCGCCGCCGACGCTCAGCGCCTTGACGGTCACCGTGCCCGTCGTCTCGGTCATCGTGACCGTGTAGGTGCCGCTTTCGCCGATGCAGACTTCTTCGCCGGAGGTCGGGACGGCTTTCTTGCTCCAGTTTTCCTTTTCGAACCAGCTGCCGCCTTTGCTGTTCGTCCAGGAGTTTTCGCAGCCGCTGGCGCGCGCCGGCGCGGGCGCCCAGACGGAGATCGCGATGATCGCTGCGACCCCCAGCCCGATCGCTCGCAGGGCACCTGCCACGTGCAGGGATCCCGTCATTGCAGGCATGTCCAACCTCCAAGTCTCTCCGTAAGGATGTACGGCACTCGGAGCCGCCCCCCGGCGCCTGTGCCGCGCGGGAACCCGCGCGAACGCCCGCAGGCTACATAAGCCTCGGCGCGTAGTCAACCCCGCCTCGGGGCCTCGCTGCCGGGACCGCATCCTTCCGCCGCGATGGGTGTTTCAGGGGACAGCCCGGGCGTGGGATTCTGTGCGTGGGCGAAGGCAGGACGCCGCCGGCAACTGCGAAAATGGGAGCGACCAGAACATGCGGAGAATGAGGATCGGTAGAGAGCTCGTGCGGAGCGCCCAGCTGGGGCTGGGCGTCGGTCTGGCGCTGCTGAGCATCGCCGCTCCGGCCGCGGCCCACGGCAAAGCGGTCAAGCCGCCCACCGGGCTCCCGATCATCGCCACCGGCGGCGTCGGGCACGTGCACGGCATCTCGGCCACGCTCGAGGGCACCGTCGATCCGCATGGGCTGCCCACCCTGTACTACTTCCAGTACGGCCCCGCGGTCGCCAAAGGCGCGCAGACCTTCCCCTCCCAGACCGCGACCGCGGGACCCCTCGAAGGCTCGGCCAAAATCAAGGTCGGCCTGGCGGTCGTCGGGCTCGTCTCGGGCGATCGCTACCGCCTCGTGGCGGAAAACTCGGCCGGCAGGAGGTTCGGAAAAGAACGCGTGTTCAGCGCCGCCTCGAGCGTGCTCAAGTTCGAACTCGCCAAGGCCACGGAACCCACCGTGACCGGGAACACATACACGCTCAGCGGCGTGCTGGCGGGGACGGGCGGCGCCAACCAGAGGATCACGCTGCAGGCGAGCCCCTACCCCTACCTCACGGCGTTCAGCGACGTCGGCCTGCCGATCGTGACGAACGCCGCGGGCCGCTTCTCCTTCTCCGTGAGGGACCTGACGGCGAGCACCGAGTTCCGCGTGAGCACGCTCGCGCCACGTCCCGTCTACAGCCGGGTGGTGACCGCAGAGGCCTCGCTGCGCGTCAGGTTCAGCGTCCGCTCGACCGCCCACAAAGGGCTCATCCGCCTGTACGGAACGGTGACGCCGGCGGAGGCGGGGGCACGCGTGGAGTTCCAGCTCGAGAAGGCGGTGCGGCCCGGCAGCAAGAGCGAACAGTCGACGAGGTACGCGACGCAGTTCAGCACGGTGGTCAAACGCGCCACCAAGACGATGTCGCGCTTCAGCATGATCGTGAGCATCGCCCACGGCGGGCGCTACCGGGCGCTGGTGGTGCCGGCGCACAAGGGCGCGCTCGTGTCGGGCGCAAGCCAGGGCATCGTGCTGCACGTGTCCGTGAGCACGGCCAAGAAAACGCCCCGCAAAAAATAGCCCGCCGCGGGCGCCCGGCGCCCGGCCTGCCGAGCGGGCTGGATCAGCTTCTTTGGCGCGGAGGCTAGACCAGCTTCCTGGCGCGGAGGCTAGACGAGTTTCCTGGCGCGGAGGAGCTCGAGCACGCGCTCGATCTCGGCCTCGACGGTCTCGCGGTTCTCGCCGAGGACGAGGTCCGGCTCCGACGGCGGCTCATACGGCGCGCCGACTCCGGTGAGGCCGGCCAGCTCACCCGCGCGCGCGCGTGCGTAGAGACCCTTGGGGTCGCGCTGCTCGCACAGCTCGAGCGGAGCGTTGACGAAGATCTCGATGAACTGGAGCTCGTCGGCGGCGTGCAGCGCCGCGGCCGCCTGGCGGTCGGCGGCGTAGGGGCTGACCAGGCTGACGAGAGTGATCGTCCCCGACTCCGCGAGCAGCCTCGCGACGTGGGCGGTGCGTCGCACGTTCTCCCTGCGAGCCTCCTCGTCGAACCCGAGGTCGCCGTTGAGGCCGTGCCGCAGGTTGTCCCCGTCGAGCAGGAACGCGGGCCGGCCGGCCGCGATCAGGCGCTCCTCGACGCCGGCGGCGATCGTCGACTTGCCGGCGCCCGGCAGGCCCGTGAACCACAGCGTCGCCCCGCCGTGGCCGAGCGTCTGCCAGCGGCGAGCACGGGTCATCCTGGTTCCCTGCCATTTGACGTTCGGGCTGCGCTCGCTCTTGATCTCCGAGCCGGCCGGCGCCTCGACCTCGGTGTCGAGGATGACCCCTGCGGCGACCGTTTCGTTGGTGGCCTCGTCGATCACGATCAAGCTGCCGGTCAAGCGGTTGCGACGGTAGGAGTCGAACACCAGCGGCGAGCTGAGTTGGAGGTGGACGCGCCCGAGGTCGTTGAGCTCGAGCGTGGTCGCCCCCTCGTCGCGGTGCAGGCTCTCGACATTTATGCGGTAGCGGACGTCCGCCGCGCCGAGCATCGCGGTGCGCGTGGTGTGCTTGACGAGATACCGGCGCCGCGGGCTGAGCGGCTGCTCTGACATCCAGCACAGCAGGCACTCGAAGCTGCTCGAGACGGTCGGCTGGTTCTGCGGGCGGACGATCGTGCTCCCTCGCCCCACGTCGATGTCATCGGCCAGCCTGAGCGCCACGGACATCGGCGGGAAGGCCTCCTGCACGGGGCCATCGAGGGTGTCGATGCCCACGACCGTGGTGTGGTGCCCGCTCGGCAGCACGACCACGTCGTCACCCGGGCGCAGCACGCCGCCGGCGACCTGACCGGCGTAGGCGCGGTAGTCGGCCACGCTCGTCGCCGGGGGGCGGATCACCCACTGCACGGGAAAGCGGACGTCGATCAGATTGCGATCGGAGGCGATGTGGACGTGCTCGAGGTGGTAGAGCAGCGGCGGGCCCTGATACCAGGGCATCGCCTCCGAGCGCTCCACGACGTTGTCCCCCAGCAGCGCCGAGATCGGGATGAAGGTCACGTCCGGGAGCTCCAGCCGCGCGGCAAAGCGGTCGAAGTCCTCGACGACGGCGTCGAAGATCCCCTCGTCGAAGTCCACCAGGTCCATCTTGTTGACGCACACCACGACGTGCGGGATTCCGAGCAGCGAGCTGATGAAGGCGTGGCGCTTGGACTGCGCGACGACTCCCTTGCGCGCGTCGATCAGCACGATCGCGAGATCGGCCGTCGAGGCGCCCGTGACCATGTTGCGCGTGTACTGCTCGTGCCCTGGCGTGTCGGCGATGATGAACCTGCGCTGGGCCGTGGCGAAGTAGCGGTAGGCCACGTCGATCGTGATGCCCTGCTCGCGCTCTGCGCGCAGGCCGTCGGTCAGCAGCGACAGATCCAGGAAGTCCTGGCCGCGGCGCTGGCTGGCCTGCTCGACGTGGGCCAGCTGATCGCTGAGCACCTGCTTGGAGTCATACAGAAGCCGCCCGATCAGCGTGCTCTTGCCATCGTCGACCGAGCCGGCGGTGGCGAAGCGCAGCAGATCGGCGGGACGGTCGGTGAGCCGGCGGAAGACCTCCTCGGCGGTCTCGGGCGCGAGCTCGGGGGCTGCTGCTGACGCCGGGGTGCCGTTGCCGTTGCCGACGACGCCGGATGAGGCGCCGGGGATCTCCATCAGAAGTACCCCTGCCGCTTGCGATCCTCCATCGCCGCCTCGGTGGCGCGGTCGTCGGCGCGCGTCTGGCCGCGCTCGGTGACCTCGGTCGCGGCGATCTCGGCCACGACCTGCTCGAGCGTGGCCGCGTGGGACTCGACCGCTCCGGTGCAGCTCATGTCACCGACGGTGCGGTAGCGCACGCGCGCGCGGAACGGCCGCTCGTCGCCCATCAGCTCGACGAACGGGCTCACGGCGTAGAGCATCCCGTCACGGGCGAACACCTCCCGGTCGTGCGCGAAGTAGATCGACGGCACCTCCAAGCCCTCCTCGGCTATGTACTGCCACACGTCGAGCTCGGTCCAGTTGGAGATCGGAAAGACCCGCGCGTGCTCGCCCTTGCGAATGCGCCCATTGTAGAGGCTCCACAGCTCCGGACGCTGGCGCTGGGGCTCCCATTGGCCGAACTCGTCGCGGAAGGAGAGGATGCGCTCCTTGGCGCGCGCGCGCTCCTCGTCGCGCCTGGCGCCGCCGAAGGCCGCATCGAAGCCGTGCTCGGCGATCGCATCGAGCAGCGTGACCGTCTGCAGCGTGTTGCGCGACGCGCGCGGACCGGTCTGCTCGACCGCGCGCCCGCTGCGGATCGACTCCTCGACCGAGGCGACGATCAGGCGCTCGCCGAGTTCGGCCACGCGCCGGTCGCGGAACTCGATCGCCTCGGGGAAGTTGTGGCCGGTGTCGACGTGCATCACCGGGAACGGGAACGGCGCCGGACGGAAGGCCTTCTCGGCGAGCCGCAGCAGCACGATCGAGTCCTTGCCGCCGCTGAACAGCAACACGGGGCGCTCGAATTCGGCGGCCACCTCGCGCATCACGTGCACGGCCTCGGCCTCGAGCGTTCGGAGGTGCGATAGGTGATAGGTGGCGGGCATCCGTGCGGTGGCTCGAAGGTAGCCGATCTCCGGCTGTCCGCCTGTGAACTTTAGGGTGCGCCCGCGCTTTGTCAAGCGCGGGCGGCGCTTGCGCGGGGCGCACCGAGCCGGGCGATGGCCCGCCGGTAGACCTCGAGCATGGCTGCCACGTGATGCTCGACCGTGAACGCCGCCTCCACCCGTTCTCGCCCCAGGCGCCCCATCTGCCGGCCGAGCTCGGGACTCTCGGCAAGCCGCTGGATGGCCCGCGCCCAGGCCCCCGCATCGCGCGGTGCCAGCAGATAGCCCTCGCGCCCGTCCTGGATGATCTCGCCCGGTCCCCCGACGTCCGTGGCCAGGACCGGCACTTCCAGCGCCATCGCCTCGATCACCGCGCGACCGAAGGGCTCCTCCGAGGAGGGCAGTAGAAGCACGTCCAGCGCGCGCACGAGCTCGGGGACATCCTCGCGCTCGCCGAGCCAGGACACGCGGTCGGCGACGCCGGCATCCGCCGCGAGCGCGTGCAGGCGCGCGACATAGCTCTCGTTGTCAAAGCGCGTGGCCCGCGCCACGAACTTGGCCGATCCGATCAGCAGCAGCTGGGCATCCACGCCCGCCTCGCACACCAGCTTCAGCGCTTCGATCGCCGTGTCCTGGCCCTTCCACGGGCTCAGCTGCGCGACCACGCCCAACAGCAGGCGGCGCCCGGCGCTCTCGCCGAGACGCGCGCGCGCGGCGGCGCGATCGATGCGCTGCGGGTCCCAGCGCTCGAGGTCGACCGGGTTGTGGACCACCTCCAGGCGCGCGCCCGGCGCGGCCGCTGCCACCGCCCGCGCCGTGTAGGCGGAGTTGGCCACGACGGTTGTCGCGGTGGCCGCGATCAGGCGCATGGTGGCGGTGCTGGGCAGCCCCGGCGGGAGGCAGTCGCGGACGTGCACGACCGTGGCGGCTCCCGGCGGCCTCGCGAGCCCGAGGACGATGCCGGCCCGAATCGAGTTCGCGTGCACAACCTCGGCGCGGTGGGCGCGCGCGGCGCGGCGCAGCTGCACGGCGGCGAGGCTCATCTCTGCCAGCGAGCGCGGGGTGTGCAGCGGATGCAGCCGCAGCGAGCCGGCCGTGCCGATGATCGGCGTGACGGGTATTCCCAGCTGTTCGACGGCGAGCGCGAGGCCCCCGCGGGGCGTGGCGACGCGCGCGTCCGCCGTGGCGGGCAGCCCTGCGAGCAGGCTCAGCAGCGAGCGCTCGCCCCCGCTCACCTCGGCCGTGTGGTTGAGGTAGAGGATCCTCACGCCGCAGGCCCGGGCGCGTCGCGTGGCCGCTCGGAGCTCGACGCGCCGAGGCGGGGGGAAGACTCGAGCGCTCCCAGCAGCACCGCTTCCACGCGCTCGACGATTATCGGCCACGCGTAGCGCTGCGCACGCTTCGCCCCGGCCGCGCCGAGGCGGGCGGCCAGCTCCCGGTCGAGCAGCAGCCTGCTGATCGCCTCAGCCACGGCGAGCGGATCGGTGGGGTCGACGAGCAGCCCGCTCTCGCCGTCGGCCACCGCGTCCAGCGCCCCGCCCACGTTCCCGGCGACGACCGGCTTGCCGTAGGCACCGGCCTCCAGGTAGACGATCCCGAACCCCTCGCCCGCGAAGCCGCCATCGGGCAGGCGACTGGGCATCGCCAGCAGATGGGCGCGTCTCAGCCACAGGTTGCGCTCCTCGTCGGAGACCGCACCGAGAAAGCAGATCGAGTCGGACACGCCGTAGGAGCAGGCGAGCTGTTCGAGGCCGGGGCGCAGAGAGCCGTCGCCGATCACGACCCAGCGCGCGTCCGGGACCTTTGCGAGCACGAGCGGCAGCGCGCGGATCATGACGTCGTGCCCCTTGTAGCGCTCCTCCAGGCGCGCGACGGTCAGCAGCGTCAGGTGCTCCGCCGGCAGCGCCGAGGCGTCGCTCGGGATGTCCACGCCGGGCGGGATCAGCCGCATGCTCGCCGGCTCCGCGCCCGTGTCCCTGATCAGACCGGCGGTGTAGGTGCTCACGGCGATCACCTCATCCGCGTGATCCGCAGCGAATGCCGCCAGCCGTGGCCTGGCGCCGATCTCTTCGGCGTGGAAGTACTGGACCGTGCGCGCTCCCAGCACGCGACGGATGGCGGCCGCCGCAGGGCTGGCGACGATGTGCGCGCTGAGCGTGATGTCTGGCCGGAAGCGCAAAGCGTCGCCAAACGCCTCGGCGTCCAGCAGGGCGTTGCGCCCACCGCGCAGCATCGCGCTGGCCCGCACGCGTCGCACGGACAGAGTCCCGGCGGCGTCGAACGCCTCGGAGCCCGGCGAGTCGAGCGCGACCACGCGCGTGTCGAAGCCCCTGAGCCCGGCGGCGAGGCGATAGGTCATCAGCTGGATCCCGCCCCGCGCGGGCGGGAAATCGGGTGTGACGATCACCAGCCGGGGTCTTCTGTCCGGCCGCCGCGCTCTAGGCGCCATCGAGCCCGGAAAAGCGGTCGACCCACAGCCCCAGCGCGAGCACGGGCCACAGCTGATCGCTGTGATCGCACACGCACGAGCAGTGCTCGCGCGCGAGCTCGGCCACCGCGCCTCGGTCGAAATAGCCCTCGGCGAAGATCACCCCGCTCTCCAGCTGACGCTGCAGAACCGGCGCCAGCGGGCCTCGCAGCCACTCCGTAGCGGGAACCCTGAACGCGGTCTTGCGGTAGCGCCCGAAGCCGCCGGTGGCAGGAAGAATGCCCGCGGGCAGCATCTCGTGCACGAGCGCCTTGCCCCCGCCGGCGAGGTGAATCGAGGTGTCGAGCGAGCCGGCGAGCTCGGCGAGCCCCCTGTGCAGGAACGCGGTGCGGATCTCCAGCGACACGAGCATGCTCGCGCGATCGGTCTTCACCAGCACGTCGTCGGGCAGATAGTGGACCTGGTCGAGGTGCATGAGCCACCGGCTCATCGAGCCCCCGTCGAGCTCGCCGGCGCGCGCACCGAGGTTGGCGAGCAGGAGACTGCGGTCGAGACCCGCCAGACGCGGCCCGTAGAGCGCCTCGCGGCGGTGACGGCGCTCGCTGGTCACCCAGTCGAGGTTCCGCTCGAGCACCGGCGTCGGAGCCAGGCGCCGCGCCGCCCGTGCTGCCGGAGCCCAGCGGCCGGACTGGCGTAACACGCCGCCGAGAGACCGCACGGCCGCCTCGGGCAGCGTCGCCTGGACCCGCCTTGCCCGTTCCAGCCAGCGGTAGCGCGGATAGCCGCCGAACACCTCATCCGCACCCTCGCCGCCGAGGGCGACGGTCACGCGGGGCCGCGCGAACTCCGACAGCGCGTGCAGGGGCAGGAGCGCCCGATCGGCGAGCGGCTGGTCGAGACTGGCGAGCAGCGCCGGCGCCCGCTCGGCGACATCGGCCTCGGTGAGGGTGACCTCGTGGTGTTCGGTGTCGAGGTGCTGGGCGACCTGGCGAGCGCGCGCGGTCTCGTTGACGCCGCCCACGTCGTAGCCGACGGTGAACGTCCTCAGCCGCCGCGAGGACTCCTGCGCGGCAACGGACGCCACGAGCGTCGAGTCCACCCCGCCGCTGAGAAACACGCCCACCGGCACGTCGGCGACCATGCGCGTGCGCACCGACTCGCGAAACAGCTGCTTCGCCTCGGCCGCCACCGACTGAAGCGACTCGTGGCGCTCGACCCCGCGCTCGGGAGGCGACCACCACGCGCGCTCCTCGCTGCGAGAGCTCTCGCGCTCCCACGCGAGCAGATGGCCGGGGAGCAGCTGGCGCACGCCGGGCACGATCGTGCCCGGCCCGGGCACGTAGGCGAAGACGAAGAAGGCGTCGATCGCAGCGGGGTCGAGCTCGCGCAGCTGCGGCTTGACCTCCAGCAGCGCCGTCAACTCGGATGCGAACATGAGCTCGCCGTCGTGCTCGTGCACGAACAGCGGCTTCTCGCCGAAGCGGTCGCGCGCGAGCAGCAGACGCCTGCGCCGCCCGTCCCACAGCGCGAACGCGAACATGCCCTCGAGTGCGTGAACGAGCGCGTCGCCATACTCCTCATAGAGGTGAACCAGCACCTCGGTGTCGGTATTCGTCAGGAAGCGGTGCCCGCGTCGGCGCAGATCCTCGCGCAGCTGCGGATGGTTGTAGATCTCCCCGTTGAAGGCCACCCACACCGAGCCGTCCTCGTTGCACAGCGGCTGGTGGCCGCCCTCGATATCCATGATCGACAGGCGCCGCGCTCCGATCGTGACCCCCGAGGAGAGATCGGTATGCACGCCTTCATCGTCTGGGCCCCGATGGCGGATGGTCGCGCACATCGCGCGCACCGCGCGTCCTTCGGGGTCATCCGTGCTCCCAGCGATGCCACACATCGCACCAAACATAGATGATCGCGCTCCACGCGGCGCGATCGATGCGGCGCTCGCAGGCCACCAGCTCCGGGATCTCCAGCGCCGGGTCAAGGATCGCTGAATCTGCGCCGATAGATCCAGCGCTTCGTAATCTCTACCTTGTGCCACCGCGAAAGGACGGCATGATCACCCATCTCCGCCGCTCCCTCCGAGCGGTCTCGCTCCTGGGCTGCGCTTCGCTCGCGCTCGGCCTGCTCGTGCCCGTGCCCGTCGCGGCCGGCCAAGGCCGACACCACCGCAGCGCCGCAGAAAAGGCTGCCCAGAGAGCCGAAAAGGCCGCCCGCGCCGAAGAACGACACGCCCGCGCGGAAGAACGGAGGGCGGCCCGCGCAGAAGAACGAGCGGCTCGCCGCCAGGCTCGCGGCGAATCCGACAGCGGCGAAGTGAGCAGCGGCGAAGTTGGCGCCAAGCTCCCGGGCGAACCCAGCGTCAGCCCGAGCCCGACCCGCTCCGGCGCCGGCGGCGGCTGCCACCTCAGCATCGAAGCGACGCCAAGTCTGATCAGCGCCGGAGAACCGGAGACACTTCGCGGGCAGCTGCTCTGCCCGCAAGCCGGCGCCGGGGCGAACCAGGCGGCCTCCCCGAACCAGGCGGTCTCCCCGAACGGGGCGGCGTCCCCGAACCAGGCGGCCACCCCGAACCAGGCGGCCACCCCGAGCCAGGCGGTCTTCCTCTACCAGCACGAAGCCGGCACGCCCGGCTACAGCCTGATCGGGAGCGTGAGCATCGAAGCCGGCGGCACCTACCAGCTGCTGCTCCCAGCCCCGCTTGATGTGAACAGCACCTTCTATGCACGCTCGGGAGCCACGCGCAGCGCGCACCTCCAGATCAAGCCGACCCTCCAGGTCACGATCGCAGCGTCCGCACCCGACGGCGCGGAGTTGTTCCTGGGTGGCGGTCGCCGCACCGGCGCCCCCCACAGCAACGTGGTGACGTTCACCGGCACGGTCAGCCCGGATGACTCTGGAGCCGCGGTGTCGCTGCAGCGGGAGGATGCCAGCGCACAGGAACAGTGGCATCAGGTCGCCGTCGGCCAGGTCGCCGCCAACGGCACCTACGCGATCACCCACGCCTTCGGGGCGCCCGGAAGCGCGAACATCCGCGTGCTCGTGCATTCGCACGGCCGCAACGCCCCGAGCCCCTCGGAACCGATCTCCTATCAGATCTCTCAGCCGCAGAACCCAAAGCTGACGATCACGACCTCGGCCGACTCGATCGCCTACGGACAGTCGCTGACGATCAGCGGCACCGTCGCCGGGGCGGTCAGCCGGCCGGTCACGCTGCTGGGGCGCACGGGCCACGGCGAATTCGCGCTTCTTGCCAGCGGCGTGACCAACGGCAAAGGCGAATACACGTTCGCCGAGTCGCCTCTGCAGAGCAGCTCCTACCAGGTGATGAGCGGCACCGCGCATTCGGCCGTGCGTTCCGAGGGCGTCAAATTCCTGCTCACCGTCCAGCCGCCGCCCACCACCGTCCAGGCGGGCCAGCCGCTGACATTCTCCGGAACCGTCACCCCGGCCCACGTCGGCGACGCTGTCGATCTGGAGCGCCAGAACCCCTCAGGGGTAGGGTTTCACGTCGTGGCCGTCGGCAGCGTGAGCGCCGACTCCAGCTTCTCGATCCCCTACACCTTCGACGGCGCGGGAACAGCGGACCTCAGGGTCCGCGTCCCCGCGGACGACGAAAACCAGGCACAGGCCAGCGCATCCCTCGCCGTCAACGTGACGCCGGGCGCAGCCGAAGCCTAGCTTCGAGCAGACGGCGCCGGCAGCGGACGCTCCCGCGAGCGGCGTGCGCCGGAGGTGGGTCGCAGGCTCGAGAAGACGGCCTCCCATGGGAGCTGGAGCAGGGTCGTCACGCGCGACGATCCGGCGGCCGGGTCGGCCGCGCCTCTGAGCGCGATCACCTCGGAGCGGATGAGCCGGTTGCCGTGGAACGGCACGCCGGTCCTGAGAGCGCTCAAATCGGGGATCGCCGCGGAGGAGCCCACGAGGTCGAGTATCTGACGCAGCACGCCCTCTGGGTCCGCGACGAAGTCCTCATAGCGTAGGAACAGCCGCCGATCGCGCCTGTGACGCAGAAACGCCTTCACTGAAAGCAGGTGGGTCAGCCACAGATAGGCATTGGTGGTCAACATCCCGAACCTGCGCTCGGCAACATCCCGGCGGGCGAAGGACGCGACGACGCTTGAAGGATCGCGAACGAGGAAGACGAGGAAGACCTCGACACCGTCGAGATCTCCCAGCTCCATCGCCCGCAGCGGATAGTGCGAGGTGTCGACGACGTGCGTGGCATCCGCCACGCCCGCGATCGCCCGATACAGGCTTTCCGAGACGCGCCGATAGTCTCCGCGCAAGCGCCGACGCGCGGCCCAGCCGCGGATGCGAAAGAGTGCCGACGAGCGCTCCAGGCAGCGATGCACCTGATGGCCGTAGAGACGCTCCGCTCCCTCGACCCGCGTTCGCACCTCCTCCCAGAAGCTGCAGCGCTCCGCGTCCTCCAGCCGCGGCGCGCCCGACCTCAGCAGCCACTTGTCGAGCTCGCCCGCGAAGAACAGCCCGGCGCAGTTTCCGAGCGTTACTCCGAGCACGGTGCTGCCGCTGCGGCCCGCGCCCATGACGTAGATCACCTTCACTGTGCCCACGCTCGATCACGCCCTGGTCGAGGTGTGACCATCCGACTCGGTGAGCGTCAAGCGGGCAGCGCTCGCCCTCGGCCGCAGGCGCGATACGACCGCCGTCCACGGCAGCTGGACCAGTTGGGTCATGCGCCAGCCCGGCGGTGGCGGGTCTGCGTAGCCTCTGAGCGCGACGACGTCTGATTTCAGGAGCTGATTGCCCTGGATCGGCAGCCCGGTGCTCAGGGAACTCAGGTCCGGCACCGCTGCAGCGGAATCGACCCGCTCGAGGATGTCGCGCAGTACGCCTTCAGGATTCTCTATGAACTCCTCGTGGCGCACGACGAATCGGCGATCGCGGCGATGACGCAGGAACACGACCACCGAGAGCAGATAGGTCCACCACAGCTCGGCGTTCGTGCGCATCGCCAGCAGCCTATGCCTGACACGGCTGTCGCTGACGTGGCGAGTGTAGGAGGCAAGAATGTTGCGCGGATCGCGGGTCAGAAACAGGAGATACATGTCGATCCCAGCGATCCGCTGCAGCTCGCTCGCGCGCATCGGGAAATGCGAGGTGTCCACGACGTGCGTCACGCCTGCCTGGCGGGCTATCGCCCGATAGAGCTCCTCGACGACGCGCCGGTAGAGCGGGCGCAACCGCCGCCGGAGGGGCCATCCGCGGACGCGGAAAAGACACAGCGAACGCTCGATGTAACGAAGTACGTCGGTGCCGAACAGCGGTGTCGCGCCCTCCACTTCTTCACCCACGCTGTTCCAGAATTGCATCCGCTCCGGGTCGCGGATGACCGGCACGCCCGCGCTGATCAACCAGTGGTAGAGCTCACCTGCGAGAAACATGTCCTCGCAGTTGCCAAGTGTGACGCCGAGTATCGTGCTCCCGCTTTTCCCGGCCCCCATCACGTAGATCACCTTCGGCTTCTCGGCGCCAGCCGGCGGCGAAAACCCGGACGATGATGAGCCTGTCATTGAGCGCGCAGTGTAACAGGCCACCGGAAGCCGCGTTCGGCGCGGCCAGCCTACGAGAGCCCGCCGCGCGCAGGGCGCGGCCGGTCCCTGATAGCCTAGCGCCGACCATGCTCGTTGATGCCGAGGTGCGGGAGAACAGTGCCTTCGCGCATGGGCGCAATCGCGTGACGCATAGCCTCCTCGCAGGCGTGGAGGTGACAGAGCTTCTCGACTATGGCTGCGGCCAGGCCAAGTTCGCCCTTGCCGCGGCTGATGAGCTCGGCCTGACAGTACATGCGTGCGACACCGACTCGCACCTCGTTGCCGAGCTCACTCGCAATTACGGAGCGAACGTCGACTTCTTTGCGATTTCCGAGAGCGAGCCCGTGCTTCCCTTGGCGGATGGCCAGCTGTCTGCCGTGACATGCTGTGACGTTCTCGAGCACATGCCTCCGTCGTTGCGACGCACCGCGCTGCTGGAGATGCGGCGCGTGCTGGCCGATGACGGCGTCCTGATCGTGACGACGCCGCACAAGGGACTGTTCTCGGCGCTCGATCCTGAGAATGCGAAGTTCTACTTTCCCCGCGTTCACCGATACGTATTTGCGCTGACGAAGGGCAGGGAGAGGTACCAAAGCCGCTACGGCGGCGAGCGCTTCGGCAACTTCTCCGCAGGAGCAGAGCGGCACGTCCACTTCTCCGCGCGCGAACTCTCGAGAATTCTGAGCGACACGGGCTTCCGAGTCGAGCAGATTCGCTACTTCACGTTGATCTACCCGGTGATTCGCACCCTGCTATGGGTGGCTGAGGGCCTCGCCCTGCGCGGTCTTCCGGGCGCCGTAGCACTGAGAGAACGCTGCTGGGCCGTATACAGGTGGGATGCCGATCTCGAACCCGGCCCGCTCGCCTGCGGGATCGCGATCCGTGCTCGCCCCGCCGCGGTCCTCACGCCGCGTCGGTGACTCTCGCCGGCGGGCTGCTGCGCAGTCGGTAGCCCAGAAGCTCGAGCTCGGGGCCGGCCAGCTGCTCCGCCTCGATGACCTCGCTCTCATCTCGTCGCGCGTGGATGCCGATCGACTGCGGGTGGGCACTCTGCAGCTGCCTGCGTGTGCGCGGGGTCTCCTCTTGACCGAGGTGCCTGATGATCTCCAGCCCTCGTGCCGACGGATCGGAGATCAGATCCTCATAGCGCACCTGCAGGACCCGCCCCGACGCGACCACGTCGGCGCGACCGAGGAACTCGCTGCACCGCCTGATCATCTCCCGCCACATCCACACCGCGCGAATGTAGGGACTCGCCAGCAGAAATGCCTCCTCGTCGCCGTCGGCGACCCACCACGGCACGTACCGGTCGCCAACCTTGCGCCCGATCTGAACCTCGGTGCTCTCGAGATCGGCCAGCTTGCGGTCGCTCAGCACGTCGTAAGAGCGAACAAGCGAATCGGCGACGTCGCGGCCGTCCCGAAAGATGTACAGAAGCCGGGCCTGCGGCAGCGCCCGGTAGGGGAGCTCGGGCGCGAACGCGAGGAAGGGCTCCTTGTAGACGAGCAGGTTCTCCACCCGTGTCCCCTTCGCTGCGAGCGGGAGGGCGGACAACCGCCGGTTCGCTGTCCACCATTTTTTCACCGCTCCTGAGCGCGAGTGGTACAGACCAGTTCCCAGGTAGTCGGCCAGCCCGCACCTGAAGCTGCGCGCGAGCGTCTCGTGCACCTCCCCTGGCAGCTCCTGCGCCGCCAGATGAGCGATGCCGACGGGCAACAGGTTGCCGCTCACACACTCGGCCTCGGGCAGGGTGTTCAGCACGCTCATCAGGAACGTCGTACCGGACCGCGGGGCACCGAACACAACCGCGCGCGCGCGAGCCCCACGACGGCGGCCTCCCTCGGTCAAACCATCGCTCATCTGGCTCGCGATCCTATCATTCCGCGCGAGCGTGGCGCACGCGCGCGGAGTGCCGGCCTAGCGCGATCCCACATATGCGCTAGCGCTATCGTTGGCGCCCGGATGCCCGAGAACGACCGCCCCGCTGCAGCCACACACCCGCCCGAACCGTCGACGCCGCGCTCGGTGCTACTCGCAGTGCCGCGATGGACACGAGATGGCGGCATCTCTGCGCACGTGCAGGCGAGTGCGGCGTTGCTTGCCGGGCACGGCCTGCGCGTGGGGGTGCTCACAGCGCGGATCGCATCTGACGAGGCACCGCCGGGTGTTACGCTGTATCACGCGCCTGAGCTTTTCAACGCCGCCGCCCCGATGGATACCCGGCTTGGGGACGCGATGTCGTTCGGGGGTGATCTCATTCACCTCCATCAGGTCGATGACCCTGCGATCGGCGAAGCGATGCAGGCGAGCGCTCCGGTTGTGCTGAGCGCCCATGTGTACCTCGCGTGCACCTCCGGCGTCTACTACTTTCGGCCCGGTCAGGAGTGCACGCGCTCACACGGATATCGATGCGTGCTCAATCTGGCGAGCCGACGCTGCTCGCCCGGCTACAACCTGAGCTCGCTGCCGGTCAAATACAGAAAAACGAGTCGGCGGCTCGAGGCACTCAGGCAAGCCGACCTCGTCGTCTCCTACTCCAGCGCGGTGGATCGACATCTCGCTGCAAACAACCTAACTCGGCGGCGGGTGGTGCCCTACAGCACGACGATCCCCGCGACCAGCGGCTCCGGGCACGCAGCGCGTCGGCGCGTCGTCTTCGCGGGTCGGATCGTGGCGACCAAGGGGGTCGGCGTTCTGATCGAAGCCGCTCGCGACGTAGACGCGGAATTCGTCATATGCGGCGACGGGCGGCAGCTGGGGGCCATGCGCGAGCTCGCTCGAAGCATCGGTGTGGAGGAGCGCGTGTGTTTCAAGGCCTGGCTCAGCGCCGAGGAGCTGGCAGACCAGTTCGCAAACGCATCGGTGGTGGTGGTGCCGTCGCTCTGGCCCGAGCCGTTCGGGCTCGTGGGGATCGAGGCGATGGCGGCCGGCCGGCCGGTGATCGCCAGCGCAACCGGAGGGATCGGCGATTGGTTGGAGGACCGCGTCACTGGAATGTTGGTCGAGCCCGGCGATGCGCACGCGCTGGCGCGCGCACTCAATGAGCTGCTCGCGGATCCCGACAGGCAGCAGGCGATGGGACTGGCCGGCAGGGAGCTGGTGGCCGCGCGGTTCTCCCCCGAGCGTCACCTCGCCGCGCTGCTGGAGAGCTATCGCGCCGCCTGCGCCATATGGCAGAGCAAGCAGCGACCGGCGCAGAGCCCGGCGATCAGCCGCTGAGGAGCTCCCCGCGATATGCCGCGTCGATGCCCTCCGCGAGCGCCGACAGGTCACCTGTGGGCACGATCACGCCGTTGACGCCCACATCGATGATCTCCTTCATCCCGGTGTCCTCGCTGACGAGCACAGGAACCCCGCATGCCAGCGCCTCGGCGGGGGCATAGGCGAAGCCGTCCTCGTAGGTCGGATGGACGCAGATGCCGGCGCCACGCAAGCGGGGCAGCGGGTCGCCTGGGCCGATCTCTATGCGTGGATCCTGAGCACGCGCCTCCTCGAGAAATCGGCGCATCCCGGGCGAGTTCCAGCCCCCGATCAGAACGAGGCGCATGTCGGCGTGAGGCAGACGGCGGAAGGCGTCCACCAGCAACGGCACACCCTTGGCCACGCAGAGACGCCCGATGGACACGACATCGAAGGTCTCGGACGCCGGCGCGGCCGTGTCGGGCTCGAAGCGGGGGTTGGGGGTCATCGGGATGAGTGACATCTTCTCGTCCGGTGTTCCCCGCTCGGTGAACGACTCCCAGCTGTAGCGAGATGCGACGTAGATGCGATCTGCCTGCGCGTATTCGTCGAGGTATCGCTTCGTCACGAACGTCCCGAACGAGCGCTCCAGCGGGTACTGACGGAGCGCCCGCTCATGCTGCTCGGCGACGCGCTGCACGTGGGTACTCGCCGACATCATCGCGACCGACTCGTAGTGCGCGCGCTTGGCGGCGTGAAACTGCGCGAGCGATTGACGGTTGAAGGCGATCAGATGATCGGCCGCCGGCAATCGGCGGGCAGCGTAGGTATCGAATTCCACCCTGACCTTCCACATGCGCCGGCCGGGCGAGAGAAAACGCGTTACCGGGCCGATCGCCTTCGTGCGCAGCCGAGCTGACAGCTCGCGCGGTGCGCCTGCGGAGGGCGGCATCGGTGGAGTTGACTTGCAGATGCAAATTGCCTCCTGCTCGCGACGCCGCAGAGCGTCGACGATCTCCTCCAGGTGGCGCCCGAGGCCGGCCGAGCCGAACGGTGCATCGCAGGTGACGACGACGCGGCCACTCGGCATGGCTGCGTCTTGAATCTTCTCGCGCTCGGCGCGCCAGGCGGCGTCGAGCGGTCGGACAGGCGTCTGCTTGGAGGTCATCGCTCAGTCGACGCTGTCATAGCCCCAGAGTGTAACCAGGTCGCGATTCAGATATTCGCTGAGCTCAACGACGTCCGGCCGGAAGCGTCGGCGCAGCTCATCCATCAGCTCGTCGTCTGCTGGGCGCGGCTTGGCATAGACGACGCGCTGGCGCACCGTCTTGAGCGCCTCGCTGCGGAGCCGGCGCGGCGTCAGCGTCTTGACGGCCGCCTTCGCCGTGCGCGCGACGGGGCCGCGTCCGGCAGAGAGCGAGCGCACCATCCCGTCGACGCGGGTCGAGCGCACGCGTACCGTCGGGTTTACCTCCATCACCTCGAGCGGAGCGCTGTCATCGACCTCCAGGAAGCCGAGCACGCGGCGCAGCACGGCCTCGTTGTCCTTGCGAAAGTCGTCATAGATCAGCACGAGCACCTGCTCGGGCGGGAACACCGCCTCAAAGCGCCGCAGCTGCTCGAGATAGCGCGCGTGCTCGGAGTAGAGAAGCATCTTCGGCCAGTAGGCGTTTGGGGGTATGTGCCGTCCCTCGCGCCTCTCCTGCTCGAGCGACAGCGCGGTGCGCAGGTCGGTCTCGTCCTCGACCTGGAACTGGACGTACTGAAAGTGCAACGAGCGCAGGAAGCTCGCCGGCTCGCGCAGGATCGCGATGATCTTCGCGGCCGGCTGCACTGCCGCGATGGCGCCGGCGGCCGTGTGCGACATGAGGTATGACTCCGTCGCCTCTCCCACGCGCTGCTGCGGCCCCGCTGGCGCGAACAGCGCGAGGTACTCCTCGAAGGTCCTTGGCATCGTCCGCGGAATGGGCACTCCCTCGCGCGGGTGAAGGTCGGTGGCGAAGAAGCGTGGCGACTTCTGCTCGGGCATGTATATGTCCGGGTGGCGCCTGAGCATCTCGTACATCGCCGTGGTGCCGCTCTTGTGGTGACCGACGATGAAGAAGTCTGGCACCCTGCCCTGCGAGGCGCCGGCTGGCTGTGCCCGCTCAGCCGATGCCATCGTAGCCCCATAGCGTCACCAGATCTCGATCCAGGTACTCGCTCAACGCCACGACCTCCCCCTTGAAGCGCGTGCGCAGTTCGAGCATCAGCCTCTCGTCCGGCGCCCGCGGGCTGGTGTGCAACAGCCGGCGCCGGGTGAGCGCCAAGGCCTCGAGTCTGACCCGCCGCGGCGTCAGCGCCTTGATAGCCGCCTTGGTCGACTTCGAGAACGGGCCACGTCCCACGGACACCGCGTGCATGAGGTCATCCAGCGGCTGCGAGCGCAGGCGAATCGTCGGGTTGGCCTCGATCGCCTCGAGCGGAGTGGTGTCATCGACCTCGAGGAAGCGCAACACCTGGCGCAGAGTCGCATCGTTGTCCGCTCGGAAGTCGTCGTAGATCAGCACCATCACCCGCTCTCGCGGGAACACCGAATGGAAGCGACCCAGCTGCTCGACGTAGCGCACGTAGTCTGCATAGAGAAGTCCCTGCGGCTGCAGCAGTGACGTTCGCGGCAGCGATTTCCCCCGCCGTCTGGAGTCTTCCAGCGCGATCGCCTCGCGGAGATCGTTCTTCGTCTCGATGCGTGCCTCCACGAATTGGAGATGCAGCGACCGCAGGAAGCTCGCCGGCTCGCGCAGGATCGCAATGATCCGTGCCGCTGGCTGCACCTCGGCAATGCGCGCGGCGGCCTCGTGCGAGGCCAGATACAACGGCGTGGCCTCACCCGCCCGCTGCTCGGCCGTCGCGGGCGCGAACAATGCGAGGTACCCCTCCAACGTGTCCGGCGGACCGGCTCGTCGCTGGGTGCGGGCATAGAGATCGCTTGCGAAGAACCGCGGCTCCTTGACGTCGGGCATATAGATCTGCGGGTGACGTCTGAGCATCTCATAGAGCGCCGTGGTGCCACACTTCTGGTGCCCGACGATGAAGAAGTCGGGGACTCGCCCCTCCGTGGCCTCCCGTTGTGCGACCGCGCCAGCGACCGGGTCACTCGATCTCGTCATAGCGCCACAGGTGGACCAGGTCCCGATTCAGATACTCGCTCAGGTCGACTACCTCTCCCTTGAACCGAGCGCGCAGCTCCCGCATCAGGCCCTCATCGGCGGGGGAGGCCTCGCCATAGACCAGGCGACGGCGCGTCGCCTCAAGCGCCTGACGGCGCAGCTGCTGCGGCGTGAGCGCCTTCACACCGCTCTTGAGCGCGAGCGAGACCGGGCCGCGCCCGACGGATACCGTGTGAATCAGTTCGTGCAGCCGCTGTGACTTCGGTGTGACCGTCGGATTGGCTTCGCTCGCCTGGAACGCAGCCGAGTCGTTCACCTCGAGAAAGCGCAGCACCCGACGTAACGTCGCCTCGTTCTCATCGCGGAAGTCGTCATAGATGAGCACGAGGACCTGCTCCGCTGGGAAAGCGGCGTGAAAGCGCTGCAGCTGCTCGACGTAGCGCACGTGGTCTGAGTAGAGCAGCAGCTCGGGCCAGTGTGAATAGCGCGGCATGTCTCTCCCCTCGCGCCGCGCCTGCTCGAGGGAGAGCGCCGTGCGAAGGTCATACTCGGTCTCGATGACGGCCTGCACGTACTGCAGGTGCAGCGAGCGCAGGAAGCTCGCCGGCTCGCGTAGGATCGCGATGATTCGTGCGTCGGGCTGCACCTCGGCTATTCGCGCCGCGCTGTTGCGAGCCCACAGGTAGGTCGTCGAAGCCTCGCCGACCAGCTGCGCCGGAGCTGCCTGCGCGAACAGCGCCAGGTACTGCTCCAGCGTGTCCGGGAGCTCGGACAGCCGCGCCGGGGCCAGCACGCGCATGTCGTTGGAGAAGAAGTGCGGCTCCTTCAGATCGGGCATGTAGATCTGCGGGTGGCGAGCCACCATCTCATACAGGGCGGTGGTGCCGCACTTCGGATGCCCGACGATGAAGAAGTCGGGGAACCTCGTGCCGGAGGCTCCTGCGGGGGCCGGCGGGTCGGGTGACGTCTCTCTGCGAGGGCCGCCGTCCGCGGGGAGGCCACCGCCAGCAGCAGCAGCAGCCCCGCCTGGCGGGCGCAGGGCGCCATCCCCGTCTCGCGGGCGCAGAGCGCCAGCCCCGTCTCGCGGGCGAAGAGCGCCGGCCCCGTCTCGCGGGCGGAGAGCGTCGTCCTCGGTCGGCACCTCGGCCGGCATCACGGCGCCCCCGTTCCCGCTCGTCCCAGCGGCGATCCTCGTGGCGGAGCGGTAGTAGTCGTTGCCCCGCTGCAGCGAGTCCCTCGTATCGAACGCGGCCAGCGTGCCGTCCAGGATGACCATCACGCGATCGCACATGTCCAGCGTGGACATCCGGTGTGCGACGATGAACAGGGTCAGCTCATGCTTGAGCGCTGTCAGCGATTCCTGGATCACGGTCTCTGAGTGTGGGTCGAGCGCGCTGGTCGGCTCGTCGAGCACGAGCACCGCGGGATGCGCGACCAGCGCGCGCGCGAGGCAGATCCGCTGCTGCTGACCGCCCGAGACCGCGTCGGCACGCGGGCCGACGATCGTGTCATAGCCCTGCTGCCATCCGACGATGTCATCGTGGATCAGGGCCAGCCGAGCGGCTCGCTCCACGGCCTCGTCGTCGAGCCAGGGGCGGAAGTATCGGATGTTCTCCGCGACCGAGGCGTGCAGCAGCCGGGGTTCCTGCGGCACGTAGGCCACCTGTCGCTGCCAGTCCTCGCGCTTGAACTGCTCGGCCGGCACGCCGTTGACCAGATACTGGCCCTCGCTGGCGGTCCTGAGCTGCAGCAGGATCTGGATCAGGGTCGACTTGCCCGCGCCGGTGGGTCCCACGACGCCGATCGCCTCGCCGCGGTCCACCTCGAAGGTGACGTCGGAGAGCACCGGTCGCTCGGCGCGGTAGGAGAAGCCGACGTGATCGAAGGCGAGCGTCTCCACCTTCTCCAGCGGCCGCTCTCCCGCGGGCGGTGTGCTCTCGGTGTAGCGCCTCTCGGCGTCCGCCAGGCGATCTATGAACGGCAGCGACTGTTGAAGCTGCTGGTAGGAGCCCTGCACCGTCTGGCCGTAGGTCGCCGCGCGCACGAGCAGCAGCACGACCGCCCCGAGCGTCGCGGGGTGGGTGTGCCCCGAGGAGTAGAGGGCCGCGAGCCCGACCACGACCATCAGGTAGATGAGGCTCTGATACAGGTTCGGGATCAGCCGAACGAGCAGTTGCGTCTGAAAGAACAGGCCCTGCGCCTTGCCGATGAATCCGTCGATCCGCTCGCGCTGAGCGCGCCCGACGCCGAAGACGTGGGTCTCTTCGGCGACCCTGATCGACTCTCCGATGCCGCCGGCATACTCCAACTGAGCCCTTGAGAGGGCACGGGCGCTGCGGCGACCCAGCGCGCGCAGCGGTCGCAGGACGGCGAAGAGCAGGACGGCCAGCACGAGCACGGCGCCGGCCGCCTCGGCGTTCAGCGCCACCGCCGAGATCATCAACACGAGGAATTGGAACAAAGCCGTGATGAGGCTCGTCGACTGCAGGGCGCCGCCGGTAGCCTGCAGGACCTGGCTGGTCATCGTCTCCTGCAGGTGTCCCTCGCGGTCGCTGGACTGCACCTCCCAGGAGGCGCGGCTGAATGCGTGATACAGGTCGCGACGGAGGCGCGCCTGCACGTCGGCGGCGATCCGCGCCGGCAGGATCGAGAGCGGCGCCTGCAGCGCAAGGCGGACGAGCGCGAAGCCGACCGCCAGGATGAAGAGTTTGTGGACGCTCACGTGCACGTGCTCGGGGCCGAGTTTCAGGGTCACCTGCTTGGCGCGGTTGACGAGGCTTGCGGCGACCTGCGCGAGAATCGCGAGGATGCCCGCTTCGGCGAACCCGGACAGGATCGAGCTGATCACCAGGCCGCCCACCGCTCGCTTGCGGTTGCCCAGCAGCGCGCCCATCCGCTCGCGTGTGCTCGACTGCGGCGGCACGCCCTCCAGCTCGGCCGAACGCGGGCCGGTCATGTCGCCTCAGCGGCAAGCGTCGGCATCGGGGTCGGCTCGGTTCGGCCGGAGGCGGCTGCCCTGCGTGCGCGCCCGGGACCCGCGAACCAGTAGGCGGCGATGCCGATTGCGAACCACAGGTAGGGCCCGCCCGGCGTCGCCGCCGTCGTCGCGCCCGAGAACCCCGCGAGGGTGAACGCGATGAAGACCGCGAACACGGCCACCAGATACGTGCGCAGCTCGGGATCCACGACGCGCTTCAACCCCTGCAGCACGAGCACGAGCACGTTTATCGTCAGACCGACCCAGAGGAGGAGGCCGGGGAAGCCCACTTCGAGTGTGACGAGGTTGTAGGAGGACTCCCCGCTTATGGACTTGCCTTCGATCGTCGGGTGGTCGCGGCCACCGAAGCCCGCCGCTGCGCCCGAGGTTCCCAGCCCGTAGCCGAATGGACCGTGCTCGATGTCCTTCGGGAGCGCTTCGATGTGCTCGGCCTTGGAGCTGCTCTCGTTCGATTCGGGTTCCGCCAGCGTTTCCTGGCGGTGGAAGATGCCCGCACCGTCGACTGAGACCAGCACCGCGCCCACCCCGAACGCCAACGCCGAGAAGACCAGCAGCGCCGCCACGGGACGGCCGATGCGCAGCCCCGCGATCAGCGAGAGCCCGACGAAGCTCGCCACCCCGACGAGCGCGAGGATGATCGACGTGCGCGACGCGGATGTGGCGATGCCCGCCAGAGCACCGATGCACAGCAGCGGAGGCACCCATCGTCGTCGCCTGTACCCGACCGAGAGCAGCGCCAACGCGAGAGGCAGAGCGAGCACGCCGACGTCGCCGCCGAACCCGCTGTCTGAGCCGAGCGCTGGGGGACGAACCATCGAGACCCCTTCGACGACGTACTTCCGCCCGGTCGTGCCGTGTCCCGTGGCAGCACGATTGGTGCCGTTGATGCGCGCGTTGTAGCCGGGCCCCCAGCTCGAGAGCGCGCCCGGGCCGATCCGCGATTGGTAGGCCCCGACGAGTCCGTTGGCCAGCGAGATCACGCCGATGATCAGAAAGAGCTTGCGGAAGCGATCCTTGGAGCGCATGAGCAGATATCCGAAGAAGAAGAACGGGACGAACTCCAGCTGCTGCCTGTAGCCCCCGATGATCTTCAGGAACCCGTTGGTTGCGGGATTGGCGGCCTCGGCGAGCACGACGACCGTGAAGCCCAGCACCCAGGCCGACAGCGGCGGCATGCTCAGCCGCTGCTTGGAGACGATCGCGCGCATCAGCGCACCGAGGGCGATCGTCAGGATCAGCACGTCGCGAAGGGCCGACGCCGACTGGCTTGCGCTCAACAGCTTGACCGGACCGTCGAGCAGCCCGAGGTAGAGGGCGACTATCGCCACGGTCACCTCCAGGCGAGTGCTCACGAACAGCAACACGATCCCCAGCATCAGGACCGCACCGCCGGCGACGAGCACGTAGTTGGGCTTCGGCGTCTCGATGCTGATGCCCAGCGCGAGCACCATCGCGAGCAGTCCCGCGCCGCCGATCACGAGCAGGTCCCGGATGCGCCGGCTGCGCACGGCCGGGTGCGTGCCAGCGCTCGGGCCCGGCAGGCGCAGCGCGGGAGAGCTCATCGACCGATCGGGTTGCGCAGCCAGCCCCGCCGGGCATGCGCTGAGGACAAGCCGTATTTCTGGATGTCCGCGCGTGAGACGCGGTTGGCCACGACCCCGAGCGGGGGCGCAGTGGTCGAGCTGCGCAGCAGCTGCACGAGGCGCTGCGCCGAGACTTCGCGCGTGTGTCCGACCCGCGCCACGATGACGATCCCGCTGACCGCCGGCAGCAGCGGGAGGGCGTCGCTCACCTCGAGCGGCGACGGCGCGTCGATCAGCACGTAGTCGAACTCCCCGGCGAGCGAGCGCACGAGATCGGTCATCGTCGAGCTGCCGAGCAGGGCCGGCGGGTTGACCACCGCGGCACCGCTCACGAGCACCGAGAGCAGGCCCGTGCTGCGCGAGCCCACGATTGTGGCCACGCCCCCTCCCGCTCCATCTCCGGCGACGCTCGCCTGCTGTTGCTGCTGGTGGCGCACCGACTCGACCGTCTGCATCGCCTCGTCGAGCCCGAGCGTCCCTTCGAGGACCTCGCCGAGGCCCTGCGCGGCGGCCACGTCGAGCAGCTTGGCCTGGACCGGCCGGCGGAAATCGGCCTCGACGACCGCCACGCGAGCGCCGGCGTCGCGCTGCACCAGCGCGAGATCCGCGATCAGTGTCGACTTGCCGTCGCCCGCCTCGGCGCTGATGAACAGCAGCACCCTGCCCGCGCTCTGTCCGTCCTGCTCCGCTGTCCCTTGCAGCGGTGTCTGTCCCAACCCGAGCGTCGCATGCAGTCGCCGCAGGGGCTCGAGCAGGGGCATCGAAGGCTGCGGCTCGCCCGTGCGGTGGATGACGGGGTTTCCGACCTTCGGCAGCGCGCTGAGGATCTGCATCCCGAACATGCTCTCGATGTCGGCCAGCGACCGCAGCCGGCGGTCGAGCCGATTGAGGACGTAGGCGGCGGCGCCGGCCAGGATCAGCCCGATCAAGAAGCCGAAGATGGCGTTCTTTTTGGGCGTCGGCCCGAGCAGCTTCGCGGCTTTCGGCTTGGCGGGCTTGATCTGTCGGACGCCGCCCACCGACAGCTTGGCTTCGAGCTGGTTGATCTTGCTGCTGAGGTTGGCCGCCTGGAGGACGCTGGTGGTGCTCACCGTGGGACTCTTGGCCGTGGTGCTCGTCGAGCCTTTCGAGCTCGCGGACGGCGGCGGCTGCACTTCGATCCTGCGCAGCTGGCGCCTCGTGATGGCGATCTCGTTCTTGATCGCCTTCAGGTAGTTGGACTGCTGGCGTTCGATGTAGGTCTGCGCCGTGCTGTTGGCCAGCAGCGCACTGCCCTTCGCGTTGTGAGCTTCCGCCGTCAGCACGATGAACTCGCTCTTTTCGCTCGACGGCTTCGCGACGACCATGCCGGCGGCCGCGGCCCGCGTCGCGGGCGTTTTCGGGTGTGTTTTGACCAGCTGTTTGTGAACCTGTTCGACGACGACCGTGTTGATGAGCTGGGACTGATCGGTGGCGTTGCCGATCAGCGAGCTGCTCAGCGATTTCGAGCTGGCGCTTTCGCCCACGGGGCCCTGTTCTTCGGCGCCGGCGCCGAGGTAGAGCTGTGTCGTGGACTCAAACACCGCCGGCTTGCGTTTGTAGTAGGCGTAGGTCGCGCCCGCCACCACGATCGCCACGATGAGAATCAGCCACTTGTAGCGCCATAGCGGAGCGAAGGTGGCGGTGGCTTCGGTCGTATCGTTCATCGAGCGTGGGCTCCGTCCATGGCCGTGCCCAGCCATCTTAAGGATCGACGTAATTGGTCGCTAAAGAGTAGCGTGCCGCGACCCGACATCGGGCAAGCCGGCATGCAACGATGTCGCCGTGCACGCCCTGATCTGCCTCCGAGCCCGCGCCCCTCTGGGAGGCTCGCGCCCCTCTGGGAGGCCCGCGCCGCGCGCAGAGCCGGAGCCACGATCTTGGATAGCCTAGAGCATCAGCAGCTACGGCTGCTGGTGGTCAGCCATCCCGCGGTTGTGGGCGTCAATCAGGAGGTCTACCGGGAGCTCGCTCGCCGAGGCTCGGACGTCACGATCGTGCTGCCGAGCCGCTGGCGCCACGACTATGCCAAGGCGCCCGCACCGCCGCAGGCGCTCGAGGGGATGCAGGCGGCTCTGCGCCCGACCCGCGTTGCCTTCTCCGGGCAGCCACAGCGCCACTTCTACCTGGCCAACTGCGGCGCGCTCACCAGGAGCGCCCGCCCGAACGTGGCGTTCGTTGAGGCCGAGCCGTATGCGCTGCCCGCCGCGCAGTGGGGTTTCACGTTCACGAGGCAGCAGGTCCCGTTCGGCGTGCAGTGCTATGAGAACATCGACCGGAAGCTGCCGTTGCCGGTGCGCTGGCTGCGCTCCCGAGTCCTGAGCAGCGCCGCCTTCGTGGCCGCCCGCTCGGACAGCGCAGCGCGGCTCGCCCGGGCGTGGGGCGCCAGGGGGGAGGTCGGCCTCGCTCCACCTGCGGTCCCGAGCTGGGAGCTCGCGCCGGAGGCCACAGCGGTGGAGACCGCCGCGACGCGCCCTTTCACCGTCGGCTATGCGGGACGGCTCGTCGAGAGCAAGGGGCTGATGGATCTGCTCGCGGCCGTGCGCAAACTCGACGCTCCCGTCGAGCTGGTTCTGATCGGCGACGGTGAGATGCGAGCCCAGCTCGACGGCCAGACGATACCCGGCTCGAGTGTCCGCGTCCTATCCGGCCTGTCCCACGATCAGATGGCCTCCGGCTATGCGCAGCTCGACGTGCTTGCCTTGCCTTCACACACCACGCCGACTTGGAAGGAGCAGTTCGGTCGGGTGCTCATCGAGGCCCTCTGGTGCGGCGTCCCGGTGGTGGGCTCAGACTCCGGCGAGATACCCTGGGTGATCGAGCTGACGGGCGGAGGGCTTGTGTTTCCCGAGGGCGACCGCGACGCGCTCGCCAGCCAGCTCACCAGGCTCCGCGACGCGCCGGCATTGCGCGAGCAGCTTGCCAAGGATGGCCGCGCCGCCGTGGAAAGGCTGTTCTCGGTGCCGGCGGCCACGGATGCATTCGAACGCCTGCTCGTCGGCGCAGTGGAGTCTCCCGCGAGGTTGCACTGAGACGGCAGCGCCGAGCCCCGGTGTGAACACTCACGCCTGCGCCGCGGCGGCGATGCGCGCATAGAGCTGATCGTGCCTGGCCACCATCTTCGCCCAGCTGAACTCGAGCACCGAACGACGGGCTGACTCGCCGAGACGCGCGCGCAGCTCAGGGTCGTCCCCCAGCTGCGTCAGGCGCTCAGCGATCGTGCTCGGCTCGGCGGTGATCAGAAAGCCGTTCTGCCCATCCGCCAGGAGCTCGCGCACGCCGCTCACCGGCGTCGCCAGAATCGGCAATCCGCTTGCCGCCGCCTCGAAGGTGACCAGCGAGAAGGTCTCATAGCTCGAGGGCAGCACGAACGCGTCCGCCATCTCATAGGCGACCTGGATGTCGCGCATCACGCCGAGCCAGTGCACCGCATCGCCCACGCCGAGCGAGTCCGCCAGTGCCTGATAGGCCTTGCGGTCGCCGCTTCCCGCCACCACCAGATCCCAGCCGGGCGCCCGGGCGATCGCCTCGATGACGGCGCGCAGCCCCTTGTGTCCCCACTCGCGTGCGACGAACACGGCCGCCAGCCGATCCTGCGATATCCCGAGCGTCGCGCGCAGTGCGCGCGCCTGCTCCACGCGCACGCCCGGTGCGAAGGCTGCTGTGTCGACGCCGTTGTGAATCGTCACAACCCGCTCGGCGATCCGCGGGTAGTGATCTCTTATCTCATCGGCGACTCCGTTGGACACGCACACGAACGTCGCTGCGCTATTGGCGCGAAAGCAGAATCGCTCGCCGCTGCGCTTCAGCAGGCCCACCAACCATCTGTTCAGGCGATACGGCAGGGTCGAACGACGGGGCGCCTCGCGGTAAACCTGCTGACAGCAATGAACGGCGATGGTGTCGACGCGGTTCAGCACGATCGCGCCGGTTGCCTGAACGACGCCGCTCCGCCACCTCCTCACCGCGAGCGAGCCCGCCACCATGAACCACGGATAGGCGATCAGAAAGGGACGGCGCGGAGCCCGCACGCGATGAAACCTCACTCCCGAATCATGCGGCAGCTCACACGTGCGAGCTATCACAGTCACCTGATGGCCGAGGCGCTGCAGTCCGGTCGCCAGCTCCTCCAGCTGGCGCTCCATCCCCCCCACCGAACCCACGTCGTGCGCGACGATGGTCACCGCGCACGGCGACGGAGCGGGGGACCGTCGGGCCGCGGTCGTCTCCTCGTTCGCCGCGCCCGCTCGCGCGCGAGTCACAGGCCTCATCCGTGCGTATGGCGTGCGTTCATACCATTGCCTCCGACGTCTGCGGCTCAGGGTCGAGAAGGGACTCGAGCGCGCGGAAGAACCTCGCGCGCATGGCCGTATCGGTGAAATCACGCAGGAACCGCTCGTGGCCCTCGGCCGCGATCTCGCGGCGCACCTCTGGCGCGCTCAGGAGCACCCCCAGCGCGTCGGCCAGGTCGCCGGGTTCGCCCGACCGCGCGAGCACGCCTGTCCTGCCGTCATCGATGAACTCGGCTGGACCACCCGAGTCGACGGCGAGGACGGCCACCCCGCGCGCCATCCCCTCCAGCAGCACGATCCCGAAGGGCTCCGGGTCGGAGGCATTGACGAGGATGTCCATCTGCTCGATGTAGGGCCCCGCATCGGGCACCTGCCCGGTCATCGTGACCGCCTCGACGAGCCCCAGCCGGGCTATCAGCCGGGGTAGTGAAGCGGCGTAGTCGGCGGACAGGCCGTATGCATCCCCGCCCACGATCAGCACGTGAATCTGCGTACCCCGTTCGCGCAGCAGCAGCTGCGCTTCGAGCAGGCGATCCTGACCCTTCCACGGCTGCAGGCGGCCGACGATGCCGACCACCGGGACTCCCCCCGGAAGCTCCAGTGGCGCCTGCTCGACGCTGGGCGGTGCAACCGGTGCGCCGGCGGCGACGACGAACGTGCGTCGGGAGGGAAACAGGCGAGCCTGCGCCCGCGCCGCGGCCTCCGAATAGCAACCGATCGCTTTCGCCGGGAGCAGCGTGGCCCAGCCATCGAGCCACTTGCGCTCCGGGATCGACTGCTGCCACCAGACGACTCGGTCGCTCATACCGGCCAGCACGGCGGCCGGCGAGCCGTATGTCTGCGTCTTGGCGGACCAGTTGAGAACGAGATCCGGCTGGCGCGCGCGCAGGATGCTCGCGAGCCTGACGACGGTGGCGAGCCACCGGTGGGCCTCGCGAAGGCGCCCGGCGCGAAGGATCTCGACCCGAAAGCCGGCCTCGGCTAGCTCGATCGGCCACGGGCCCTCTTGGAAGAAGACGAACTCGAGCTCGTGCTCGGTCTCATCGGCGCCGTCGAGAACCGTTTGCAGCATCGCCTCGGCACCGCCGAGACGCTCGCCCCACGGCAGCGTCACGAGTATCCGCATCCGCTCCCCCAGGCCACCGTGCGGTGCGTGGCGCTTGCCAGCGTCTCCTCGATCACTGCCAGAGTTTATCCAACCCGAGCACCAACCCGCCCGCGGACCGGCTCGCCGATCGCCGCGAAGGTATCCTCTCCACACCGTGAGCGCGCAATGAGTCACCCGGCCAGCTCTCCTGCGCCGGCCGAGCGTGTCACCCTCGTTCACGATTACCTGCTGGTGATGCGTGGCGCCGAGCGAACCTTCGCGGCGATGGCCGAGCTGTACGGCGGCGCACCGATCTTCACCCTCCTCTACGACGAGCAGGGCACCGACCGACGCTTCACGGGTCGTTCGATCAACACGTCGCCGCTGCAGCACCTCGGTGTCGGTCAGGGCGCGTTCCGGCGGCTGCTGCCTCTTTACCCGCTGGCGATCGAACGCCTGAAGCTGCCGTCCTCGGAGCTCGTGCTCAGCAGCAGCAGCGCCTTCGCACACGGCGTTCGCGTTCCGGCGGGTGCGGTGCATATCTGCTACTGCCACGCGCCGTTTCGCTATGCGTGGTATGAGGAGGATCGCGCCCTCAGCGAGACGGCCGCGCCGCTGCGTCCGTTGCTGCGGCGCGAGCTCGGGCGCATCCGCAGATGGGATCTCGCGGCGAGCAGGCGCGTCGACGCATACATCGCCAACTCGCAGCTCACCCGCGAGCGGATCAAGCGTTACTACGCGCGAGATGCGAGCATCATTCATCCGCCCGTGGAGACACATCGCTTCGCACCGGGCGAGCCCGGCGACTCGCTGCTGGTGGTCTCCGAGATCGTCCGCCACAAGCGCCTGCAGGTGGCACTGGAGGCGGCACGGCGTGCCCGCGCGCCGATCCGCGTCGTGGGCAGCGGGCCTGACCACGCGGTGCTCAGCCAGGCATACCCGGAGGCCGAGTTCCTGGGCCGGGCCAGCGACGAGGATCTCGTCGAGCTCTATGCAAGCGCCCGCGCGATCGTCGTGCCGAGCATGGAGGAGTTCGGCATCACGGCGGTCGAGGCTCAGGCCGCCGGGCGGCCGGTCATCGCCGCCGCCGCGGGCGGGGCGCTGGAGACCGTCCTGGACGGGCAGACGGGCCGGCTCGTTCCTCCGGACGACGTCGATGCTTTCGCCGCGGCCATCACGAGCATCGATGCGCTTGACTTCGACCCCGCCCGCGCCGTGGCGAACGCCGAGCGCTTCTCGGTTGCCGCGTTCCAACGACGACTGTCAAGTCATGTGACCGACATTCTCGCCGGCGAGCGAGCGGCATCCCCTGACGCGGGCGGACGATAGATAGAGTGCCCTCGATGTCCGCCAGATCACTGCGCATAGCGTGGCTCGGGGTCGCGCCGCTGCCCGGCAGGGAGGGTGGCGCCCTGGGTGCGTCCACTGAACTTCTACACGGCTTGGCGGCCCTTGGTCACCGAATCGACTGTTTCTTTCCCTCGGCGGAACACGAGCTCCCAGCCCGGCTCGAAGGCACTCACAACCTGAAGTTCGTGTGGGGAAAGAACAGCTGGCGCTGGGATCGGTGGTACAGCCGGTCAAAAACCGCAGCGTTTGCCACGGGCCTCGTCGCCCGCGGCCTTGCCTCCATGCGGCTTCGCGAGGAGGTCACACGCAGACACCGGCTGGAGCCGTATGACCTGATCTTCCAACATTCCAACCTCGAGTCGCTCGCGGTCCCCCCCGCTCTCTCGCGCGCGCTGCCGCTCGTCATCCGTCCGGATACCCATATCGCCGGCGAGCTGAAGAGTCTGCTCGCCGAGTGGCGGCTCAGCATCCGGTGTCAGCCATGGTACGTGTTGGCGGTCGTCGTCACGATCATGTCGATTCGCACCCTCGTGCAGCGGATCAAGGTCCGCCGCGCCGACCTGCTGATATGCATCAGCAGGGTGTTTCGCGACCACATGGTGCACGACTATGGCTTCCCCCAAGCAGCCACTGTCGTCGTGCCGAACCCGGTGCGTCTGGAGCGATTCACCATCAGCGACCGTCAGCCGGGGGAGCCGCCTACGATCCTGGTGCTCGGGCGCATCTCAGCCCGCAAGGGCGTAGAGGACGTGATTAGGGTGGCGCGCACGCTGCTCGCACGGGGCGTGGAGGTCCGCTTCCGCTTCGTCGGCGGCCCGAGCCTGTGGTCGGACTACACGAAGCTGCTCGAGGAACTGCCGACAGAGAACAGCGAATATGCAGGCCGGCTTCCGCCCGCCGATATTCCGGCCGAGCTCGCTAGCAGCGACCTATTGCTACAAGCCAGCAAGTATGAGCCATTTGGCGTGACCGTCGCCGAGGCGCTGGCCGCCGGCGTGCCGGTGGTGGCCACGTCGGAGGTGGGCGCCATCGAGGACGTCGATCGGGCGGTCGCCGCCGAGGTGAGGCCAGGCGACGTCGAGGGCATGGCCGACGCGATCGTCGCGATGCTCGAGAAGGTCAGGGCGAATCCGGCCGAGATGCGGACGGCCGCGCGTGCCGAGGCGGAGCGGCTGTTCGCGCCGGCGGTGGTCTGTGAGCAGATCTCCGCTGCGCTCGTGCGCGTCGTCGACGACGCGCACGGCCCTGGCGGCAGCCCTTAGAGTCCGCGGCGCGCGAGGACGTGGGGGACGGTGCGCAGCAGGATCTTCACGTCCGTCCAGGGCGACCAGCCGGCGACGTAGAGGTAATCGATCGCGACCATCTCCTTGAGGGGGACGCGCGCGGGGCCGAGGATCTGCCAGGGGCCGGTCATGCCGGGCATCAGCTCCAGCCGCCGGCGGTGCCATCCCTCGATGCGCTGGTCCTCCTCGATCACCAGCGGGCGCGGCCCGACGAGGCTCATCTCCCCCCTGACGATATTCAGCAGCTGGGGCAGCTCATCGAGCGCGCTCTTGCGCAACAGCCGCCCAACACGCGTCACGCGCGGATCCTCGGCGATCTTGAAGAGCCCCTCCTTGGCCTCGTTGCGGTGGCGCAGCGAGTCCTTCATGGCGTCGGCGCCGTCGACCATCGTGCGGAACTTGAGCATGTGGAAGCGCTGCCCGTGGCGCCCGACCCGCAGCTGGCGGAAGAACACCGGCCCGCGGCTGTCGAGCTTGATCGCGATCGCGATCGCGATCATCAACGGCGAGATCGCCAGCAGCCCGATCGTGGCGCCACACAGATCGAAGCAGCGCTTGAACGCGGCCGAGGAGCGCGTCAGGTCGAAGCGCCTGACGCCCATGACCGTGACCCCGTGCAGATCGTCGAACTCGACCGAGGAGCCGACCACCTCGAGCAGCCGCGGCAGCACGCTCACGCGCACACCGACGGCCTTCAGCGTGCGCACGAGATTGAGCATCTCCCCCGCGTCGGCGCTGCGCGGCGCGATGATCGCGCGGTGCACGTCGAGCGTCTGCGCCAGGTCGCGGATCTCCGCAAGGCGGGCTTCGGAGAAGCTGTCGGTCGACCATGGCGCCGCCTTGTCCAGATCGAGGTGGGCGACCATCTGTGCCCTGACCCCGCCATGGCCGGAGAGCTTCGAGCGAATCGTCTCAGCCGACACGGCATCGCCGATGAACAGGCACCGCTCGGCCGGCGCGACCCGCAGCGCAATCGCCCGCGCCGAAGCGCGACACAGCATCAACAGCGCCGCCAGCGTCAACCACAGGAACAGGGCCTCGTGGCGATCGAGCACGCCGTGCACGATCAAGCCGCCCGTCAGCCACGCCACCAGCGCGCACAGCGTCGCCAGCTGGAAGAGCTTCGGCGCCTCGTCGAGCGTCGTCTTGCGCAGCAGCGTCTCGTCGCGATCGTAGAGGCCCGTGATCTTGGCCCCCACCACCAGGATCGGGATCCCGGCGACCCCGGCAGCCGTCAACTGCAGGGAGCGCCGCGACAGCTCGATCGTCAGCATGAAGGCTCCGAGGATCGCCACGACGTCCGCCGCCAGCAGCATCCGGCGAAACAGCGCGTCGCGGCGCATCGAGGCGGCCGGCCCCCGGACCTCGGCGATCCCCCCAAGCGCGAGGCGACGCCGGCCGGCGAGGCCCAGCAGCGTCCGCGACCCGGACGACGACACCCAGGGACTTACGCTCGACTCAGTCCCGCTCCCCGTCTCCACACTCATTGCGCCCTCCGCCTCCTTGCTCGCGACCACGGTCCCCATGCTCACGCCATCAGACCAAACAGATGTCGATATTCCGTGACCTCAACTCAGGCGACGCATCATAGACGCGGCCCGAACCTAAAGCAAGCCCCAACCGGGAAAAACTTCCTCGCCGATGGGGCCTGATCGTGAGAAAGCTCCAACGATGCCGGGGTATCGGGGCGTCCGGCTTGGGCGGCGGCGGTGCCCACCGGACCCCGGCGGGGGGCTGCGTCGGGGGCCCTGGCCCGGTTCCGATGGCTTCCCCCGTTCTGTCTGGTGGGCGATGCGAGCGTCCCCTGCAGAGCGCCTGCGCAGCGCCTCGGGGGCGCGTTCGGGGGCCGCGGAGCAGCGTCCCGAGCGCCAGCGCCAGGCGCAGTTTCCCCGAGAGGCAGCACCAGGCGCCGTGCCCGGGCCGGCACCGTGCGCGCGCGCAGCGGCGCAGTAACCGGACCGGCCGGGCCTGGACGTTTGATGGCCTGACAGGCGGGCAACTCAAGGATCGAGGGCGCTCAGCCGATAGACGGATGAAAGGCTCCCGCTCGGAGTCTTTAAAACGCATGGTGCTCCTGCTCCTCATCCCCCTCGCCTGGCTGACTGTCGTCGCGTTCGTCGTGGCCCTCTGCCTGATGGCAGCTCGCGCCGATTCGGCGCCGTCGGTCCTGCTCGAGATGTCCGCGGGCGAACACGATGACGGACCGCTCGCGTGGGACGCGGCCGGTCCCGTTCCCCTCGCAGCACGGCGCGCTCCCCACGGGCGTGCCCGGATGCGCGGTGCGCGCCTCTCGCGCAGCCGTCGCAGGGTCGCTGCGCGCGACGTCCGTTAGCCGCGCGCGACCTGCGCCAGCCGGGCTCCACGTCGCGCCGCTGACACGCGGCCCTCAGTTAAGCGTCATCCTCGGTTTACGGGCACGCCGGTGGGCAGCCCAGTAGTTCCGATGCAAAAGCTCCGCTGGAAAGACTCCGTTCCTACCGTCACGATGCGGAGCTGATCGATCCTCTGTGTCCCGTCCGCCTCGCAGGCCGCTTCCCTGTTCGGCCGGCCGGTATTTCGCCCACCAGAAATAGATTCGTCTCGCACAGGCCCCTGCTGTTGAAGGCCGTGGCGAAATCCATCGATGACAAACGGGAGCCACTTCACATCGTCTTTCGTGCCCACGGAAATCTGGCTGGTTCAGCGGTATGACCATTCTGCGTCTCCAGAGGACGGTCGCTGTGTCGCTATCTCGGTTTCTTCCGTCTCCGATACGAGGTGTTTTGCACTCTTCGCTGGCCCGTACCGGTTGCCGTGGCGGATATCGTTGGCTACCGGCGGCCTGTCACGTTGGTGCAACGGAAATTCACACTGAGCCGCCGACCAGCGCATCAGCATTCGCTTCCTGCACCACTGACGCCCGGCGATCGGACGCCGCCGTTGTGGCCACACGATGTCGTGAAAATGATGTGAACGTGAACCTGATGTAAAACATGGTCGAGCGGGCGCCGAGCCGGTTGACAGCCGGGCGAGGCGCCACTACTCTCTGCCTGCGTGGCGGGCGACTGTCGAGAGTCCGCGGCCACGCCACGGATGGGACACGGCGCCGGCGTGTGCCGGCAAAACGGAGAATGGAGACAGACATGCTTGAACGGATTAGCGCGCGGCCGGCCCGCCCGGTCCTGACGCTCCTGCTCGCGATCGGAGCCCTGGTGTGCACCACCGCCGCGGCGAACGGAGCGACGATCTACAGCAACGCGCCCAAGCCGCGCCCCAACGATCTCGTCTCGCAGGCCTTCGAGGCCACCTCGACCTCTGAATTCGGGGGCCAGGTGGAATTCGCCGGAAACCAGCGCGGCGAAGCCACAATCCAGATCGGCCTCAGCAGCTACGCGTGCGAAAACGGGACCAGCGTCACGTGCTCGACGGCGCGCGGCGCAACGTTCAGCTGGCCGGTGACCGTCAAGGTCTACGAAGTCGGCCCTGGCAACTCGGTGGGCTCGCTCCGCGCCTCATCGACGCAGACGCTGTCGATCCCCTACAGGCCGAGCGCGTCGAAGAAATGCCCGACGACCGTCGAAGGCAAAGGCTGGGGGCGGGAATGCAGCCTCGGCAAGCTCGCGATGTTCAAGTACCCGCTCTATGGGGTCTGGATGCCGTCGGACGCGATCATCACCATCGCCTTCAACACCGAGGACTACGGCGCGCACCCGACGCACACACCGGGGCCCTATGATTCGCTCAACGTGGCGCTCGCGTCGAGCTACACCTACAGCGAAGCGACCAAAGAATGGACCTTCACGCCGGAGCCGCTTCTGACGGGAACGGACCCGGTGCCCGCGGATGCCTACCTGAGCTCAACCTGGGGAGGCGCATACTGCGACGGCGGCGCAGGGGGCACGGGGAGCCTGCGCCTGGACAGCGGCTGCTGGACCGGATTGCAGCCCGTGTTCAATGTCAGCGCCATGGTCGCCTAATCACAATCGCGCCGCGTAGGCGCATGCCGGGCCGCCGCGGCAACCGCCGGCGGCCCGGCATTCCGGCCGCGGACGGCACGCTGCAGGCCGCGGTCATCGACCCGCAGGGGTCACGCAGCGGGCCGAGTGCCGGAGCTCGGCTCAGCGGGATCTGCTCGATGTGGCCCTTGAGGAACTCGACGTTCTTGGCGCCGGCGCGCTCGGCGTTCTGCCGCCTGTACCGCGGTCGCGGTCGCGTCCTCGGTTTCGTTCATGTCGTAGAGCGCCGAGCCGAACACCTGGGTGCCAGCGGAGTCCACGGTGCTCACCGGGCCACCGCTGCATGACGTTGACTGGCTCTCCGCACTTGCGCGGGCGGCCGCGGCGTAGCGGTCGCGGACGGTCTCGCGAATGTCGGGGTCCGGTATTGCCTCGTTCTCGACCCCGGCCGACCAGCCGCAGCTGCGCGAGATCCAGATCGACACACCTCAATCTACATCTATCGATTTAAACGACGTCTGTCAATGGATATGTTTCGAGACGGTAGCTGCGGAAGCTCGCAGCACCGGGCTGCCCCGCGAGTACGCAGACAAGCTGGTTCTGACCCTGTAAGGAGGAATCGTGAGATACGTGCTGTTCGTCTGCAACCACAACGCCGGGCGCTCGTTGATGGCGCAGGCGTTCTTCGAGCGCCTCGCGCCGGCGGATGTCCGCGCCGAGTCGGCCGGCAGCGAACCGGCGAAGCGCGTGTGGCCGGCGGTCGTCGAACTGATGAGCGAGGTGGGCATCGACCTGAGCGCACGCAAGCCGAAGAAGCTGACGCGGGAGATGCAGCTGCACGCCGACTGGGCGGTCACGATGGGTTGCGGCGATGCCTGCCCCTACGTTCCGGGCACGGTCGAGGCATGGGACATACCGGACCCGGCCGGACGATCGCTTCGGGAGGTGCGGCTCATCCGTGACGCGATCGAGGAGCGTGTGCGCGCACTCGTTCGCGACAAGCTCGAGGCGATCCGCAGTGACCGCACCGCGCACGAGCTGCGCCTCGGACACGTGCTCCCAGCCCTCATCCGCGAGTTCGACGGTCGTCGTTCGCCGGAGCAGATCCGTGCCTGCGCCGACGCCGTGCTCGACCGCTTCGACGACGTGCCGGTCCGCTCCCACATCGTCACGCTGGCGCTGCGGCAGACACGCGAGTGCCTTCGCCGCGACTTCTGCGACGCGCTCGGCGATGCCGGATGAGCAGCGGCCAGCAAACGGGCCGCTCCATCCATGGAGCGGCCCGCATGCAGCACTTCCGTCGTAAACCGTGACGGCAGAGTCGACGCTCAGCCCCCAGCGGTCACCGTGTCGCTATTCGAAGCGTATTTCGCCTGCACCTTTCTGCGCGATTTTCAACACGTTCAGCGATTCTTCTGCGCTGACCGGAAGTCCCAGGTAGTCGTGGTTGTGGATCTGTTCCTGGCCACCTTCAGGACTGGTGTTGTTCAGCATGTAGCTGAAGTAGTCGAATACCGTGCGCGCCTCGCCTTCCGACGTCCCCGGGTACGGCTGGTATTTGGTCAGGGCCATGTCGTAGGTGAAGCCGCAAATCGTGTAGTGGACCTGGGTCAACGAGGTGTTGACTTCAGACCACGATTCCAGCGTGCTGGGCGGCGGGAATTTCTTTTTGCCGTTGGTGTACGTGTTGCCGGCACAGTTGGCGTCCCCGAGCCCGGCTTCGTCACCGTTCGTGGCCGGATCGGTGTAGGTCACCGTGGGTGTCTTCTGGTTTTCGACATCTACCCAGAAGGTTCCCTTGCCTTTACCGCCGGTCGGGGGAGTGAAGGCGCCGTTCGCGCGAGCGTCGGCGAGGTTCACATAGCCGATCGAGCTTTCTTCGGCCGCGATCGCGGCTGCCACTCCGCCGTTGCCTTTGCCTTTCACGACCGGGTCCGTTGCTTCGTTCGGCCAGACGATGTTGTTCGCTTCTGACCCGACTTCGAACCACGTTTTGGTGCCCTCGACCGGTTTCTTGTTCGAAAGATACATGTACTTCATGAACGTACCGGTCGTGCCCGAGCCTTCCAGGCGGACGACGCGCTTGATGTGGAGGCCTTTCTCGACTTTTCCTTTCGAGGTGCAGCCTGCACCTTCGAATTTGTCGCCGCCGTCTTTGATCTTGCCCCATTCCTGGATCTTGCCTTCGAAGATCTCCTCGACGGTCTTGTTCTTCAGCACCAGACGTCCCGGTGCCGACGTGCTCGTCGCGGTGCATTCTTTCGGCAGGTGAACGCTGACCGTGACCGCCGCCTGCTGGACGGGAATCGTCTCTAGCGTGCCTTTTGCGCCGTTTTCTTCGATTTCTTCCTTCTGTTTCGTTGTCGGCGGGAGCTCCCCGGCAATGTAGGCGTTGCTCGGCCCGAATTTACCTTTGCCTTTGCCTAGTTCGACACCCCACGATTCGAGCCCGGGACCGCTGCCGGTCGATATGTATTTCACGGTCGGCTTCTTGCCTTCTTCCGAGCAACCGACTGAGGACGTGTTGAAGTCCGGGTTCCAGATCGTCTGCTGAGCGAGCTTCTGCAGCGACGAGCCGTTGCCTTCGATCGGGACCCCTTCACACGGTTTCAGCACGAATTCTGCCGCGCTTGCGGCGCCTGGTGCTGCAAGTGCGGCCACCGTTGCCGCGGCGAGTATGCACCCCGGCAGCAGCCGGCGTGCGGCGAATGATCTCATTACCTAGCGACTCCTTGGTTTGCAGGTTCCGTTGCGAATCGCGCGGCTCCTAGCCCCGCGTCGCTAGCTTCCCAACCGCCGAGCCCCGACGGCGTTACGATTCTGGTTCTCGGAGCGATCTTCACGACATCTTCACCCGGACGCCACGAGCGACCTTCGCAACGCCTTCACGAGAGCTTTACTGGCGATGCACCACCGTTCTCCCGCCGAGACGAACACCCGAGCCGACGCGAACGCCGGCTACTTCAGCGGGCGTTCGCGCGAGCGAGCACCGTCAATGTTTGCCGTGCGAAGCCCCTGCTTTCTGCAGGCGCAGCGTGACGGTTGTCATGCTCGTGTCGGTTTCGCCCGCTGGGTCGTGAGCAAGCACCGTTGCGCGCGCGCGGAGCACGTGCGACCGCGCCAGCAGCGTCCGGGCCTTGGTCGAGAGACGCAGCGTTATCGCCTTCGCCTGCCCGCCGCTCAGTGTGAACGATGCTGTCGCGAGCGTCAGCACGGAAGCTTTCTTGCGACTGCTCCCAGCACGCGCACTCACCGCGTTGAGGGTGCGCAGGGTCAGCGAGCCGATGCAATCGGTGGCGCCGGCCGGGCACGTGACCTTGAGCACGAGCGCACCGGATGACTTCACGAGCACCGATGTGCCCGCAAGCACTGCCTCCGGTGCCACGTGGTGTTCGCCCAACACTCCCCCTCCGCCAGGCGGAGGCGTCATGATTTCGGGAGCTTTTTCGGGCTGTGTTTCGGGTTCCTGCCGCGGTTTCGGCGCCACCACGGTCAGGGTCGCCGCGTTGCTTTCGGCTTTGCCCGCACTGTTTTCAAACACCGCACGGTACTCATTGCCGCTCTCAGCGAGGCTTGTCGCGGCGAGCGTCAGCGTGTCCGTCGTGACCCCTTCATCGGTCGTGTCGTTCGCCCAGCTCACGCCTTTGTTCGTCGACACCTGCCACTGAACCGTCGGCGCCGGCGCACCCGACGCGGCCGCTTCGAATTTCGCCGGAGCACCCGCCAGCACTTCCAAGCTCACAGGCTGTTTCGTGACTTTCGGCGCTTCCTTCACGGTCAGGGTCGCCCCGTTGCTTTCGGCTTTGCCCGCACTGTTTTCAAACACCGCACGGTACTCATTGCCATTCTCGCCGTGGGTCGTCGCGGCGAGCGTCAGCGTGTCCGTCGTGACCCCTTCATCGGTCGTGTCGTTCGCCCAGCTCACGCCTTTGTTCGTCGACACCTGCCACTGAACCGTCGGCGCCGGCGCACCCGACGCGGCCGCTTCGAATTTCGCCGGAGCACCCGCCAGCACTTCCAAGCTCACAGGCTGTTTCGTGACTTTCGGCGCTTCCTTCACGGTCAGGGTCGCCCCGTTGCTTTCGGCTTTGCCCGCACTGTTTTCAAACACCGCACGGTACTCATTGCCGCTCTCAGCGAGGCTTGTCGCGGCGAGCGTCAGCGTGTCCGTCGTGACCCCTTCATCGGTCGTGTCGTTCGCCCAGCTCACGCCTTTGTTCGTCGACACCTGCCACTGAACCGTCGGCGCCGGCGCACCCGACGCGGCCGCTTCGAATTTCGCCGGAGCACCCGCCAGCACTTCCAAGCTCACAGGCTGTTTCGTGACTTTCGGCGCTTCCTTCACGGTCAGGGTCGCCCCGTTGCTTTCGGCTTTGCCCGCACTGTTTTCAAACACCGCACGGTACTCATTGCCATTCTCGCCGTGGGTCGTCGCGGCGAGCGTCAGCGTGTCCGTCGTGACCCCTTCATCGGTCGTGTCGTTCGCCCAGCTCACGCCTTTGTTCGTCGACACCTGCCACTGAACCGTCGGCGCCGGCGCACCCGACGCGGCCGCTTCGAATTTCGCCGGAGCACCCGCCAGCACTTCCAAGCTCACAGGCTGTTTCGTGACTTTCGGCGCTTCCTTCACAGTCAGGGTCGCCCCGTTGCTTTCGGCTTTGCCCGCACTGTTTTCAAACACCGCACGGTACTCATTGCCGCTCTCAGCGAGGCTTGTCGCGGCGAGCGTCAGCGTGTCCGTCGTGACCCCTTCATCGGTCGTGTCGTTCGCCCAGCTCACGCCTTTGTTCGTCGACACCTGCCACTGAACCGTCGGCGCCGGCGCACCCGACGCGGCCGCTTCGAATTTCGCCGGCGCACCCGCCAGCACTTCCAAGCTGACAGGCTGTTTGCTCACTTTCGGCGCTTCCGTTTTCACGGTCAGCGTCGCGGCGTTGCTGTCGATTTCTTCCGGAGTGCTGTTCTTGAACACCGCACGGTACTCATTGCCGCTCTCAGCGAGGCTTGTCGCGGCGATCGTCAGCGTGTCCGTCGTGACCCCTTCATCGGTCGTGTCGTTCGCCCAGCTCACGCCTTTGTTCGTCGACACCTGCCACTGAACCGTCGGCGCCGGCGCACCTTTCGCCGCTGCTTCGAATTTCGCCGGAGCACCCGCCAGCACTTCCAAGCTCACAGGCTGTTTCGTGAC
>CAWDNA010000003.1:0-449993 GCA_963803565.1 uncultured Solirubrobacteraceae bacterium | reverse complement strand
GAAAGGAGGTGATCCAGCCGCAGCTTCCGCTACGGCTACCTTGTTACGACTTCACCCCAGTCACGAGCCCCACCTTCGACGGCTCCCTCCCTTGCGGGTTAGGCCACCGGCTTCGGGTGTTGCTCACTCCCGTGGTGTGACGGGCGGTGTGTACAAGGCCCGGGAACGTATTCACCGCGGCAATGCTGATCCGCGATTACTAGCAACTCCGCCTTCATGCAGGCGAATTTCAGCCTGCAATCCGAACCGAGACGCGACTTTAAGGGATTCGCTCCACCTCGCGGTATCGCAGCCCTCTGTATGCGCCAATGTAGCACGTGTGTAGCCCTGAACATAAGGGGCATGAGGACTTGACGTCATCCCCACCTTCCTCCGGTTTGTCACCGGCAGTCTCGCATGAGTCCCCAACTGAATGCTGGCAACATGCGACGGGGGTTGCGCTCGTTGCGGGACTTAACCCAACATCTCACGACACGAGCTGACGACAGCCATGCACCACCTGTGAAAGTGCCCCGAAGGGAAGGTGTGTTTCCACACCGGTCACTCACATGTCAAGCCCAGGTAAGGTTCTTCGCGTCGCGTCGAATTAAACCACATGCTCCGCTGCTTGTGCGGGCCCCCGTCAATTCCTTTGAGTTTTAGCCTTGCGGCCGTACTCCCCAGGCGGGCAACTTAATGCGTTAGCTTCGACACGGGGGGAGTCGACACCCCCCACATCTAGTTGCCATCGTTTACAGCGTGGACTACCAGGGTATCTAATCCTGTTTGCTCCCCACGCTTTCGCGTCTCAGCGTCAGTCACGTCCCAGCGAGCTGCCTTCGCCATTGGTGTTCCTCCTGATATCTGCGCATTTCACCGCTACACCAGGAATTCCACTCGCCCCTTCCGGACTCTAGCCCGACAGTATCCACCGGCATTCCAGGGTTGAGCCCTGGACTTTCACAGCGGACTAATCGGGCCGCCTACACGCTCTTTACGCCCAATAATTCCGGACAACGCTTGCACCCTACGTATTACCGCGGCTGCTGGCACGTAGTTAGCCGGTGCTTCTTGTGAAGGTACCGTCACTCCAGCCGACTATTCATCGGCGAAGCTTCGTCCCAACTGAAAGGGGTTTACAACCCGAAAGCCTTCTTCCCCCACGCGGCGTTGCTGCGTCACGCTTTCGCGCATTGCGCAAGATTCCCCACTGCTGCCTCCCGTAGGAGTCTGGGCCGTGTCTCAGTCCCAGTGTGGCTGATCGTCCTCTCAGACCAGCTACCCATCGGAGCCTTGGTGAGCCGTTACCTCACCAACAAGCTAATGGGCCGCGGGCCCATCTCGATGCGGAGGCCGAAGCTTCCTTTCCCCTTGCGGGCACATCCGGTATTAGCCCGAGTTTCCTCGGGTTGTCCCGGTCATCGAGGCAGGTAACCCACGTGTTACTCACCCGTTCGCGGCTCTGCCCCAGGGCAAGCCCTGGTTCGTCGCTCCACTTGCATGTGTTAAGCACGCCGCCAGCGTTCGTCCTGAGCCAGGATCAAACTCTCCGTGAAGAACTTCACGAAAAGCTGTCATGGAGTTGCCGGCGAGCGCGCGGCGAAGAACGCCTTGCGATCATCCGGCTGCTCGGAACCCATACACCGTGGTTCCGAACCATGACGGGGTACTGCTCTACTTGACTCTTTGACCGCCACCCGGGGGCATCGGCCGATCTTCGATCGGCGGCGCTCCCGTCGGCGGGTCGAACCTGGACGCACACCACGATCGCGAACGCGATCGTAGATGCGCATGCTGTTGAGTTTTCAAAGACCGCCAAGCCTCGCCGAAAGGGCTTCCTTCTGAGGAGACCGTCCGACCCAGCGCCCAGGGGCGCCCGCGGGCCGACCCCGGAGTATAGCGCGCCGCGGGGTGGGCGGGCCAGCGGATCCTAGTCGGCGCGCAGGCGGCGGAAGCGGCGCCGGCCGACCTTCAGGACCTGGCCGTCGGCGCGCTCGGCGGGCAGGTCGTGCTCGCCGGCGCCGAGCTGCTGCTCGCCGAGCGTAACGCCCCCCTGGTCGATCAGGCGGCGGGCCTCCGAGCGCGAGATGCCGAACTCGTGCGCGATCAGGCCGGGGAGGTGCAGCTGGCCGCCGTCGGCGTGGAAGCGCGCCTCGGCGATCTCCTCGGGCGCCCCGCCTTCGACGATCACCCGCTCGAAGTGGCGCTCGGCGGCCGCGGCGTCCTGCTCGGAGTGCAGCCACGCCACGATCGAGCGCGCGAGCGCGTGCTTGGCATCGCGCGGGGAGAGCGCGTCCCCGTCCCCGCCGTCGGGGGCGGGCGCGCGGCCGAGCAGCAGGCGGTAGTACTCGGGCATCGCCTCGTCGGGGATACTCATGACCTTGCCGTACATCTCCTGCGGGGGGTCTGTGATCGCGATGTGGTTGCCCAGCGACTTGGACATCTTCCTGGCGCCGTCGGTGCCGACGAGGATCGGCATCGTCAGGATCGCCTGTTCGGGCTGCCCGTAGGCGCGCTGGACGTCGCGCCCGAGCAGCAGGTTGAACTTCTGATCGGTGCCGCCCAGCTCGACGTCGGCGTGGACGGCGACCGAGTCATAGCCCTGCAGCAGCGGGTAGAGCAGCTCGAGCATCGAGATCGGCTCGTTGGCAGACCAGCGTTTGGCGAAGTCGTCGCGCTCGAGCAGCTGCGCGACCGTGGTCGTGCGCACGAGCTTCAGCAGCTCCACCATCGGCATGTCGAGCCACTCGCTGTTGCGCCGCACCTCCAGGCGCTCCGGGTCGGGATCGAGGATCCTCAGCGCCTGCTCCTGGAAGGTGGCCGCGTTGGCCTCGATGTCCTCGTCGGAGAGGATCGGGCGCAGGCTCGTTCGGCCCGAGGGGTCCCCCACCCGGGCGGTGTAGTCGCCGACGATCAGGATCACCCGGTGGCCCGCGTTCTGGAACTCGCGCAGCTTGCGCAGCACGACTGCATGGCCGAGGTGGATGTCGGGCGCGGTCGGGTCGATTCCGAGCTTGACGCGGAGCGCTCGTCCCTCGCGGCGGGCGAGCCGGAGCTTGTCGGCCAGCGCCCCCTCCGGGAGGCTGTCGACGGCGTTGCCGGCCAGCTTGCTGGCCGGCGAGGCGGCATCCTCGGCGGCCGCGTCAGTGGCGTTCGGCATGGGCCGCAATGCTAGACTCTCGCCGGCGCGAGGGCCTCTCGGTGCCGCGATGGATAGCGGCCCGCGCGGACGGGGTCGACGCTTCGGCGCGCCCGGGCCCCCGCTCCGTTTCCGCCGATGAGCGTCGAGGTCCTTCCCGACATCCCCCCCGCGCCTGCGCCCGCGCCGAAGCCCCGCCTGAAGCGGCTGCGGCTGCTGTCGATCATCGTCTCGCTGCTGCTCCTGGCGCTCGTGTCCTTCGTGTTCGGGGTGTTCGTGTCGATCGCCTCGGATCTGCCGTCGCTGACCCGCTTCTCGCAGTACAAGAATGCCCAGAGCTCGGAACTGCTCGACGATCTCGGCCACCCGATCGGCGTCCTCAGCCAGCAGAACCGGGTCATCGTCACGCCGCGCCAGATCCCCCCGATCGTCAAGCAGGCGGTGATCTCGATCGAGGACAAGCGCTTCCAGACCAACAGCGGGATCGACATCCGCGGGATCGTGCGCGCGTTCATCGCCGACGTCAGGCACAAAGGCAGCGTCCAGGGGGCCTCGACGATCGAGCAGCAGTTCATCAAGAACGCGCTGCAGGCCCAGTCGCACCGCACAATCTTCGAGAAGCTCCGCGAGGCCGCGCTCGCCTACCAGCTCTCGCACAAGTGGTCGAAGGAAAAGATCATCACCGCCTACCTGAACACGATCTACTTCGGCAACGGCGCCTACGGGATCGAGTCGGCGGCGCAGACCTACTTCGGCCAGGAAGTCAACCACCTCGGCTGCGGCACGCCGGGGCACAAGCTGTGCGTGGAACAGCTCGCGCCCTGGGAGGCGGCGCTGCTGGCCGGCATCATCCAGTCGCCCACCGCGTATGACCCGGCGACGCACCCCGTGGCGGCCAGGGCGCGGCGCGACGTGGTCCTCCGCCAGATGTTCGAACAGGGCTATCTGACGAGGGCGATGTATGAAGAAAGCGTCAAGCAGGCCCTCCCGGCGCCGAGGGATGTGCAGGCTCCGCAGGTGAAAACCGTGGAAGGCGCCGATGTCGGCTACTTCACCAGCTGGGTGCAGCAGCAGGTGATCGAACGCTACGGGGCTCCGCGCACATTTGCCGGCGGCCTGCGGATCAAGACGACGCTCGACCTCGAACTGCAGCGTGCCGCCGAACAGGCGGTCAACGCGTACCTGGGCAGCACGGAAGGGCCGACCGCCTCGCTCGTCGTGATCGAAAACGCGACCGGCGAGGTGCGCGCGATGGTGGGCGGGCGCAACTACGACGAAAGCCCCTTCAACCTGGCGACCGAGGGCGAGCGCCAGCCGGGCTCCTCGTTCAAGGCCTTCGACCTCGCGGCTGCGCTCGAGGACGGGATCTCACCCGACTCGGTGTGGACCTCCGCGCAGAAGGAATTCATCGTCCCAAACACCGACGGCAAGGAAAAGTTCGTGGTGCACAACGACGAAGGCAACTACACCGGCTCCAACACCCTGATCGGGGCCACGGCCTTCTCGGACAACTCGATCTACGCCGAAGTGGGCCTCAAGGTCGGCACCCACAGGATCGCGGCGCTGGCGCACCAGATGGGCATCACCACGCCCCTGTCGACGAACCCGGCGATGACCATCGGCGGCCTCACGGTCGGGGTCACGCCGATCGACATGGCGCACGCGTATGAGACGATCGCCCATGGCGGCCGGCGCGTGAGCGGCACGCTCGTCGAAGACGATCAGCCGGTCGGCATCCAGGAAGTCGAAGCGGGCGGCCGTCCCCTGCCCGACGGCTCGCGCCGCGACGTCAATCGCGTCGTGACCAACCGCGTGCTCCCGGCCGAAGTGGCCGCGACCGAGACCTCGATGCTCGAAGCGGTCGTCCAGTACGGAACCGGCCGCGCGGCCGCGCTCGGCCAGTTCGCGGCCGGCAAGACGGGCACGACCTCCAACTACGGCGACGCCTGGTTCGTGGGCTGGGACTCCAAGTACACGGTGGCCGTATGGGTGGGCTATCCGAACAAGCTGATCCCGATGAGCTACGCCTTCAACGGCGGCCCGGTGCTGGGCGGCACCTACCCTGCGCTGATCTGGCACGACTTCATGACCTCGGCGCTGCAGATCGACAAGGCCCGCGAAGAACAGGCCGCCAATCACAGCGCCGCGAACGGCGCCGGCGGCGGCTCCTCGGGCTCGACCGGCTCCGAAAGCGGCGCGCCGTCCTCCACCGGCACGACGCCCGGCCCGGCCGCTCCGCCGAGCGGCGGCGGCAAGGCCACCGCGAAGCCCACCGCGCCGAGCGGCGGCGGCAAGGAAACCGGCGGCGGCGCGCCACCGGCGAGCCCGGAACACGCCTCCGCCCCGGCCGCGCCGGCGCCCGCCCACGAATCCCCTGCCCCGGCGGCGCCCACCCCGTCGGCGCCGGCTGCGCCGGCCTCGCCCTCAACCGGCGGATCGCCGACGGGCGGGGTCGGACCGGCCGGCTAGGCCGAGCCCGGTCGCCGCGAGACGTGGCCGTTGCCGGCGACGCAGAAGCGCCAGCGCAACTCGACCGCGCGGCTGATGCCGATCCGCGTGGCGTCGACCACGGCCGGCTGCCGCCAGCCCGGCGAGCGCTCCGTGATCAGGACGGGGCCGTTTGACAGCGAGCTGCCGTTGTGGGTCAGCGAGATGCCGAGCGCCTGGGTGAGCTTGCCGGGCCCGGAGCAGAGGTCGCGCTCGCGCGGGGGCAGGCGATCGGCTGAGCTCGCGCCCCGCGCGGCCGGGGGTGCGCGTCGGGCGCGCATCGCCTCCAGGCCGGCGCGCGGGTCGAGCGCGCGGATCAGCACGCCCGCACCCACCCCTTCGGGCTCGCAGACGGCGTTGAGCAGGGCGTGGATCCCGTAGGAGCGGTACACGTAGGCGCGCCCGGGCGCCCCGAACAGCGTGCGCGTGCGCCGCGTCAGCCCGACGAAGGCGTGGCAGGCGGGCTCGCTCTCGTGATAGGCCTCGGTCTCGACGATCACGCCCGCCACGCCCTCGTGCTCGACCGTGCAGCCGATCAGATCGCGCGCGACCTCGAGCACCGGGCGCGCGTAGAACTCAGGCGGATGGGGCTTCATCGAGCACCTCGCGCGCCAGCCCGATCTGCTCGCTGACGCGCGCCAGCGAGGTGCCTCCGGCGGACACCTTGGACTCGAGCCAGGAGCTCTGCGCGAGCACCTCGCCGAGCGCGGCCGCGTTCGCGGCGAGGAGGTCGCTGCGGGCGGCAAGCTCTTGCGGCGTGAGCTCGGACAGTGTCTTGCCGGCATCGAGTGCGTCGCGCACGAGGCCGGCGACGACGGCGTGCGCCTCGCGGAAGGGCATTCCCAGGCGCACCAGCAGGTCGGCTACGTCGGTGGCCGCGATCAGCTCATCGGCGGCGGCCGCGCGCAGGCGCTCGCGCCGGAAGTGCACGCCGGCGATCATCCCGGTGGCCGCCGCGAGCGTCAGCTCGAGCGTGTCGGCGGTGTCGAACATGTGCTCCTTGTCCTCCTGCAGGTCCTTGTTGTAGGTCAACGGCAGGGCGTGCATGACCCCGTGGAAGGCCGCGAGGTGGCCGACCACGCGGGGCGCCTTCGCGCGCAGCAGCTCGGCCGCGTCGGGGTTCTTCTTCTGCGGCATGATCGAGGAGCCCGAGCTCCACGCGTCGGGCAGCTCGCAGAAGCCGAACTCGGCGCTGGACCACAGCACGAGCTCGGCTCCGAGCCGCGAGAGGTGCGTCGAGCAGGTGGCCGCCGCGGCGAGGTAGTCCAGCACGAAGTCCCTCCCCGAGACCGCGTCGATCGAGTTGGGCGCGACCTCGGTGAAGCCGAGCTCGCGTGCGACCTGGTCACGGTCGGTGTCGAAGTTCACGCCCGCCAGCGCCCCGGCGCCGAGCGGCAGGCGCCCCGCCTCGCGCTCGGCGAAGGCGAAGCGCGAGCGGTCGCGGGCGAGCATCCAGAAGTAGGCGAGCAGATGATGGCCGAGGTAGACCGGCTGCGCGCGCTGCAGGTGGGTGTAGCCCGGCATCGGCCAGTCGATGTGCTCCTCGGCGCGCAGCAGCAGCTCGCGCATCAGGCCGGCGATCGCCGCGCGCGCCACCGCGCAGCGCTCGCGCGTGTACATCGCCAGGTCGGTCACGACCTGGTCGTTGCGCGAGCGCGCGGTGTGCAGCGTGCCGCCGACCGGCCCGGCCAGCTCGGTCAGGCGCCGCTCGATCGCCATGTGGATGTCCTCGTCCTCGGCGGCGAACGGGAAGCGGCCCTCGCGCAGCTCGGCCTCGACCAGCTCGAGGCCCGCGAGCAGCGCGTCGCGGTCCTCGCGCGAGATGATCTCCTGCGCTCGGCGAGCATCGCGCGCGTGCGCGCGCGACTGGGCGATGTCCTGCGGCCACAGCCGCCGGTCGAACTCGATCGAGGCGTTCAGGCGCTGGAAGTCGGGGTGCTGCGGCTCGTGGAAGCGGGACACGGCGAGCAGTCTACGGCGACGCGGCGGGCGTGATGGCCGCGCGCAGCTCCTCGGCCACGCGCGCGACCTGCCCCTCGCTCATCTCGGGGAAGAACGGCAGCGCCAGCGAGCGCGCGGCGACGTCCTCGCAGACCGGAAACTCCCCGATCGCGATGGCCGAAGCGCTCGCGGTAGAAGCTCATCAGGTGGATCGCGGGCAGGTAGGGCTTGCTCTGGATCGCCACGCGCGGCGAGCGCGGACACGACCTCGTCGCGATCGACTCCCGGCGGCAGCTGGACCACGAACACGAACCAGCCGCGCACGTCGCCGCCGCGGTCGGGGCAGGGCAGCGCGAGCCCCTCGATCTCGGCCAGCGCCGCGCGGTAGAGCTCGGCGACGCGCGCGCGCGCCGCGAGCATCTCGTCGAGCCGCGCGCAGCTGGGCGATGCCGAGCGCGCAGGCGATGTCCGAGAGGCGGTAGTTGAAGCCGAGCCGGTCGTGGTCGAGCCAGCCCATGTCGGGCGCGCGGCCCTGGTTGCGCTCGGAGTCGATCCGCTCCTTCAGGGCGGCGCTCGCGGAGGGTCACCATCCCGCCCTCGCCGGTCGTGATCTGCTTGTTGGCGTAGAAGCCGAACACCGCCGGGATGCCCGCGCCCGCCGACGGCCGCTGCCGTCGGCGTGACTGGCGCCGAGCGCCTCGCAGGCGTCCTCGACGATCGCGAGCCCTGCCTCGCGGCCAGCCGCTCGAACGCGGCCATGTCGGCCGGGTAGCCGAAGATGTGCACCGGCAGCAGCGCGCGCGTGCGCTCGCTGACGGCGGCCGCGGCGGCGTTCGGGTCGAGGTTGAGCGTCACCGGGTCGATGTCGGCGAAGACCGGCCGCGCGCGCTCGTACAGCGCGACGTTGGCGGAGGCGACGAACGAGAACGGGCTGGTGATGACCTCATCGCCGTCGCCCACGCCGACCGCGCGCAGCGCCAGGTGCAGGCCGCGCGGTGCCGCTGCGACACGGCGCTCGCCAGCGGCGCGCCGACGCGCGCCGCGAACGCGCGCTCGAACTCCGCGCACGCGCGGCCCGAGCGAGAGCTGGCCCGAGCGCAGCACCTCGAGCACGGCGCGCTCCTCCGCGTCGCCGAGCACGCGGCCGCGCGAGCGGGATCACCGTGTCCGTCGCCGAGCCCGGCACGGCATTGGAGCCGCGCACCTAGACCCTGTCGGGGGAGCCGGCCGATCTGAGCTCGCCGGCGCGCGCAGGCCCCGTCGCCTGGTCGCCGGCCCGGCTGCATCCCGTACTCGAGCGAGTCGACGAGCGCGTCCCAGGACGCGTCGATCACGTTCTCCGAGACGCCGATCGAGCCCCACACCTCGTGCGCCGTCGGAGGCGTCGAGCAGCACGCGCGTGACCGCGCCGGTGCCCTTGGTCTCGTCGAGGATGCGCACCTTGAAGTTGACCAGGTCGATGTCGCGCAGGTGCGGGTGGATCTCGACGATGCGCGTCGCGCAGCGCGTTGTCGAGCGCGTTGACGGGGCCGTTGCCCTCGGCGGTGCGGACGTAGCGCTCGCCGTCCGCAGCCAGATCTTGATCGTCGCCTCGGTCTCGACGCTTGCCGTCGGCGCGCTTCTCGACGATCACGCGCCAGGACTCCAGGCGGAACAGCGGCTCGTACTCGCCGGTCTCCTTGCGCATCAGCAGCTCGAAGGAGCCGTCGGCGGCCTCGAACTGGTAGCCGCGGTGCTCGAGCTCCTTGACGCGCTCGACGACGCGCTGGGCGAGCTCCTCGTCGGCCGCGATCCCGGCCTCGGCGGGCCTTCTCGCACGATCGCGCCGCGCCGGAGAGCTCGGAGATCAGCATGTCGCGGCCGTTGCCGACGACCGCGGGATCGATGTGCTCGAAGGTCTGCGCGTCGGCGCGCACGCCGGCGACGTGCATGCCGCCCTTGTGCGCGAACGCGTTGCGTGCCGACGTACGGCTGCGCCGGGTCGGGCGAGCGGTTGAGCAGCTCGTCGACGAAGTGCGCCGTCTCGGTCAGCCGCGCCAGGCGCTCGGGTGAGAGCAGCTCGTAGCCCATCTTCAGCTGCAGGTCGGCGATGATCGTGACCAGGTTGGCGTTGCCGCTGCGCTCGCCGTTGCCGTTGATCGTGCCCTGAACCTGCGTGGCGCCCGCTTCGACGGCGCTCAGCGTGTTGGCCACCGCGCAGCCGGAGTCGTCGTGGGTGTGGATGCCGAGCGCCGCGCCCGGGAGCGCTTCGCCGACGACGGCGAACGCGGTGCGGATCTGCGGCGGCAGCGAGCCGCCGTTGGTGTCGCACAGCACCAGGCGCTCGGCGCCGGCGTCGGCGGCGGCGCGCAGGCAGTCCAGGGCGTAGCCGGGGTCGAGCGCGAAGCCGTCGAAGAAGTGCTCGGCGTCGAGCAGGACCCGCTTGCCGGCGGCGACCAGGAACGCCGACCGAGTCGCCGATCATCTGCAAGGTTCTCCTCGCGCGAGGCGCGCACGACCTTCTCGACGTGCAGCACCGAGGCCTTGCCGACCAGCGTGCAGACCGGAGCGAAGGAGTCGGCGAGGATCCGCAGCCCCTCGTCGTCGGCCGCGGCGACGCCGCGCCGGCGGGTCATGCCGAAGGCGACGACCTGGGCCACGCTCAGCTGCTCGCGAGCGAGCAGCGCGAACAGCTCCTGCTCCTTCGGGTTGGACGCCGGGAAGCCCGCCTCGATCAGGTCGCACGCCGAGCTCGTCGAGGGCGTGGACGACGCGCAGCTTCTCCTCGGCGGTGAGGCTCAGGCCACCTCCGCCCATGCCGTCGCGCAGGGTGGCGTCGTATAGCTCGATGCTGTTGGGGGTGCTGCTCATGCTGGAGTCCTTTCGGCGCGGGAGGTGTGCGAGGCGGCTCGACAGCGACCGGCCGCGGCGCAAGGCCCCTAGCCGGTCGCCCCGGTAATTCGCTCGCCGCCCGCCCCTTCTCCGCTCGGCGTCTCGAGCGCCGGCGCGCGGACCACGTCGAGCCACTCGCGGTACTGCTCGGAGCGTCCGTGCACGGCGTCCTCGAAGGCGGCCTGCAGCACGCGCGTGATCTCGCCGGGCCGGCCGGCGCCGATCACGTGGTCGTCGACCTCGCGCACGGGCACGAGCTCGGCTGCGGTGCCGGTCATGAAGACCTCGTCCGCGAGGTACATCTCGGCGCGCGCGACGTTGCGCTCCACGACGGTGTAGCCCTTGTCCCGGGCGATCTGGATGATCGAGCGGCGCACGATGCCGTCGAGGATCGAGTTGTGCTGGCCGGGGGTCGCGATCTCGCCCTCGCGCACGACGTACACGTTCTCGCCGGTGCCCTCGCAGACGTGGCCGTGGTCGTCGAGCAGGATCGCCTCCTCGTAGCCGGCCTTCACCGACTCGACCTTGGCGAGCACGCTGTTGAGGTACTGCCCCGAGGCCTTGGCGTGCGGGATCAGCGAGTCCGGGCTGATGCGCCGCCAGGAGGAGACCTTCGCGCGCACGCCGTTGTTCTTGCCCTCCTCGCCGAGGTAGGCGCCCCACTCCCAGCAGGCGATCGTCACGTCGACCGGCGCCTCGAGCGGGTTCAGCCCCATCTGTCCGTAGCCGCGGTTGACGATCGGGCGGATGTAGCACGAGCGCAGCCCGTTGCGGGCGACCAGCTCGAGCGTGGCCGCGCGCAGCTGCTCGGCCGTGTAGGGCACGGGCATGTAGTAGAGCTCGGCCGAGCGCAGCAGGCGGTCGATGTGCTCGGCGTTGCGGAACACCGCCGGGCCGAGCTCGGTGTCGTAGCAGCGCATGCTGTCGAACACGCCGGTGCCGTAGTGCAGCCCGTGGGTCAGGACGTGGACCTTGGCGTCCTCCCAGGCGACGAATTCTCCGTTCATCCAGATGAGGTCGGTGGGCTCCACGTTGATTGCGCTCCTGTTAGAGGTGATCGAGCACTGCCTGGGTCGCCTGCGCCGTTCCCGCTCCCCCTCCCAGATCGGCGGTGCGCAGCCCGGCGTCCAGCGCATCCTGCACGGCCGATTCTACAGCCGCAGCCTCGGTTTCCAAGCCGAGGCCGTGCCTCAGCAGCAGCGCGGCCGAGAGGAACATGGCCAGCGGGTTGGCGAGCCCCTGCCCGGCGATGTCGGGCGCCGAGCCGTGCACGGGCTCGAACAGGCCGGGGCCGCCGCCGCCAGGCGAGCCGTCGGCGGAGCGGGGCTCGCCGCCGAGGGAGGCGCTCGGGAGCATGCCGATCGAGCCGGTCAGCATGGCCGCCTCGTCGGAGAGGATGTCCCCGAACATGTTCTCGGTGAGGATCACGTCGAAGTGGCGCGGGGATGAGATGAGCTGCATGGCGGCGTTGTCGACGAGCACGTGCTCGAGCTGGATGTGGGGGAACTCCCGCGAGTGCAGGGCGGTGACGACCTCGCGCCACAGTCGCGAGGTCTCCAGCACGTTGGCCTTGTCGACGCTCGAGACCCTCGCCCGCGCGGCGCCGAAGGCCGTGCGCGCGATCCGCTCGATCTCCTCGCTCGTGTAGGCGCAGAGGTCTGAGGCCGTGGTGGCGGTGCGGACCTTCTCGCCGAAGTAGATGCCGCCGGTGAGCTCGCGCACGACGAGCAGGTCGGTCCCCTCGATCCGCTCGCGGCGCAGCGGCGAGGCGTCGTACAGCGCCGCCAGCGGCTTGACCGGCCTCAGGTTGGCGTACAGGCCGAGCCCCTTGCGCAGCCCGAGCAGGCCCTGCTCGGGGCGCGGTCTGCCGGGGTCGGTGGTGTCCCAGCGCGGCCCGCCGACCGCCGCCAGCAGCACGGCGTCGGCGCGCCGGCAGGCGTCCAGCACCTCGTCGGTGAGCGCCGTGCCGTGGGCGTCGATGGAGGCGCCGCCGAAGAGGTGCTCCTCGAACTCGAAATCGCCGACCGCGCGCAGCAGCTGCAGCGTCGGAGCCATGATCTCCGGGCCGATCCCGTCGCCGGGAAGTGTGACGATGCGGTGTGCCATCTCCGCTACAGCGCCGTCGTCGCGACGACCACCCACGCGGCGCCGCGCTCGCGCTGCTGCTCGAAGGCGGCGATCGCATCGGCCTGCTGGAGCGTGAGGGCGATGTCGTCGAGCCCGCCGAGCAGCCGGTGGCGGATCTCGTGGTCGATCTCGAACGGCACCTGACGGCCGGCGAAGCGGACCTCCTGCTCGCGGAGGTCGACCTGGCCGTGGCCGGCGCGCGCGAGCGCTTTGCAGTCCTCGTCGGAGAGCACGACCGGCAGCAGCCCGATCTTGGTGCAGTTGGAGTAGAAGATGTCCGCGAAGGACGGCGCGACGATCGCCTGGAAGCCGTAGTCCTGGAGCCCCCAGGGAGCGTGCTCGCGCGATGAGCCGCAGCCGAAGTTCTCCCCGGCGACGAGGATCGGGTTGGGCGGCAGGTCCCAGTCGGGCTCCTTGGCCCAGTCGTAGAACAGGAACTCGCCGAAGCCGCTGCGCTCGACCCGCTTGAGGAACTGCTTGGGCATGATCTGGTCGGTGTCCACGTCGGCGCGGTCGAGATGGCTGACCTGCCCGCTGATCGTCTCGATGGGCTGCACTACTCGTCTCCTTTTCCGGGCCTCATCCCGCCGAAGATGGCGGACTCGGCCCACTTGAAATGCACTTCGACCTGCTCGAAGCCGGCCCCGCGCAGCCAGCGCAGCTGGTCCTCGACGGTGTCGGGCCGGTCGTCGTCGTCCTCGAGATCGACTTCGTGCTCGTGGCGGGTGCCGCCGCTCTCGCGCTCGGCGCGCACGGCGTTGGCGAGCATCTCCTCGTCGAACAGGCCGCGCAACGGCCCGTCGATCGCCACGTAGTCCATGTTCACGAACATGCCACCGGGCTCCAGCAGCTCGAGGACCTCGGCGAACAGGACGGGCTTGCGCTCCTGCGGAAGATGGTGGATGGCGAAGCCCGAGACGATCGCGTCATAGCGCCCGCCCGGCAGCGCGTCACGCCACGAGGGCCCGTTGAGGTCGCCTGCCACGGTCTGCGCGCGCCCGGCGTAGCCGGCGAGGTTGACGCCGGCCCGGGCGAGCATCGGCGGGGAGAAGTCGACGAGCACACCGACGGCCTCCGGATTCGCATCCAGCATCAGCTCGCTGACGGCGCCTGCCCCGGCGCCGATGTCGAGGAAGCGCCTGATCGGGTGATCGCTTCTGCTGAACACGCGCCTGAGCACGTCCTCCTGCAGCTCGAGCAGCGGGATCAGGATTCGCCGGCGCTCGGCGAAGCTCGCGGCGAGCTCCTCGTCCTGCCAGTGCGCGCCGGGGGTCGCGGGCGCGCTCACGACCACTCCCGGATGTCGACGAAGCGCCCCTCGATGGCTGCGGCGGCGGCCATCTGCGGCGAGACCAGGTGCGTGCGCCCCCCCCTCCCCTGGCGTCCCTCGAAGTTGCGGTTGGAGGTCGACGCGCAGCGCTCGCCGGGCTGGAGGATGTCGGGGTTCATGCCCAGGCACATCGAGCAGCCGGCCACGCGCCAGTCGAAGCCGGCCTCGCGGAAGATCCGATCGAGCCCCTCGGCCTCGGCCTGCGCCTTGACCTGCTGGGAGCCGGGCACGACCATCGCGCTCACCTTCGGGGAGACCCTGCGGCCGGCGATGACCTCGGCGGCGGCGCGCAGGTCGCCGATGCGCGAGTTGGTGCACGAGCCGATGAAGACGCGGTCGATCGTGATCTCCTCGATCGGGGTGCCGGGCGTCAGGGCCATGTAGTGAAGGGCGCGCTCGGTGGCCTCGCGCTCGGCGGGGCTGTCGAAGTCCCCCGGCGAGGGCACCGTCTCGGTGACGGCGCGGACCATCCCCGGGTTGGTGCCCCAGGTGACCTGCGGGGAGATCGCGGAGGCATCGACGATGACCTCCCGGTCGAAGCTCGCGCCCTCCTCGGTGCGCAGCTCGCGCCAGCGCTCGATCGCCGCGTCCAGCTCGGCGCCCTTGGGCGCGCCGGGCCGCTGCGCGTCTGAGAACCAGGCGAAGGTGGTGTCGTCGGGTGCGATCATCCCCGCCCGGCCGCCGCCCTCGATCGTCATGTTGCAGACGGTCATGCGGCCCTCCATCGAGAGCGTCTCGATCACCGGGCCGGAGTACTCGACGACGTGAGCGGTCATGCCGCCGACGCCGAGCTGCCCGAGCGTCCCGAGGATCAGGTCCTTGGCGGTCACGCCGAAGCCGAGCTGTCCCTCGTAGCGGACGCGCATCGAGCGGGGCTTGTGCTGGACCATGCACTGCGTGGCGAGCACGTGCTCGACCTCGCTCGTGCCGATACCGAAGGCGAGCGCGCCGAAGGCGCCGTGGGTGGAGGTGTGCGAGTCCCCGCAGACGATCGTCATGCCCGGCTGGGTCACGCCGAGCTCGGGGCCGATCACGTGCACGATCCCCTGTCGGTCGGAGCCCAGCGAGTAGACGGGCACGCCGAACTCGGCACAGTTGCGCTCGAGCGTCTGCACCTGCACCCGCGAGAGCTCGTCCTTGATGCGCGCTGCGACGGGCGTGCCGTCGGTCGGCGTGTTGTGGTCGGCGGTCGCCAGCGTGCGGCCGGGCCGGCGCACCCCGCGCCCGGCCAGGCGCAGCCCGTCGAAGGCCTGCGGGCTCGTGACCTCGTGCACCAGGTGCAGGTCGACGTAGAGGAGCCCCGATCCTGCCCCCGACCTCGTGCGCCTCCCAGATCTTGTCGAACAGCGTCTGCGGCATGGTCATCGCTCCATCTCCTCGCGGGTGCTGGTGTTCTTCTCGATCGGGACCCCTGTCGGGGTCCGGCGTGCGTTGTCTGTGGCGCTCATCTAGCTGCGCCTGAGCCCAGCGGAGACGACCGCCAGGAAGGCGGCGTCCTCCGCGCCGGGGTTCTCGAAGTGGTGGGGCAGGTCGGCGTCGAAGGTCACGCAGTCCCCCGCGGCCAGCTCGTGGCGCTGTCCGTCGCAGACGAGCACGACCGCGCCGCGCTCGACGAGCGCCGTCTCGCGGCTGCCGGGCTCATGCATGGGCGGGTCGTCGGCGGCGCCGGTGGCCCCGCCGGGCGCGAGCGTGTGTCGGGAGAGCTCGGCGCGCTGTCCCGGCTGGGAGGAGGTCATCACCTCGAAGCGGTGGCCGCGCCGCGCGTTGCCCCCGCGCGAGCGCCCGCGGGCGCGCACGATCGTCACCGAGCCGCCCTCGTCCAGGCGCAGCAGCTGCGACAGGCGCAGCTCGAGGCCTGCGGCGATGCGCGCGGCGACCGTGAGCGTGGGGCTGGTCTCGCCGCGCTCGACCTGCGAGAGCATCGGGGCGCTCACCCCGCTGCGGGCGGCCAGGTCGCGCAGCGAGAGCCCGGCCGACTCGCGCAGGGCCTTCACGCGCGCGCCGATGACCGCCGGCTCGAGCGGGTCGGAGGCGGCGGCGGAGTCGGGCGTTCGTGCCGCATGGGGCACCCCTGAGGGCGCCGCCTTGGGCCCGCCTCGCCGCGACTGCTGCCTGACACTCGCCATACGTCTGTACGTTATCACGGACGCACAGTCTCGGGCGCTCGGCGCCGGGCCAGTGGCGACTCGTCGCTGGATCAGGGAGCCGTGGCCTCGGGCAGGCCGACCGCATCCTCCGCGCGCGAGCGCGCCACCGCGACCGACAGCGCGCGCAGGTACGCGCGGGCGGCCGCGTCGATGATGTCGGTCGAGACGCCCTGGCCGGCACCGGTGAAGCCGTCGATCTCGAGCACGATCGAGACCTCGCCGAGGGCGTCCTGGCCCTCGGTGACCGCGCCGATCGTGAACTCGCTGAGCTTGGCCGCGATGCCGCTGGCTGCGTTGATCGCCTGGAAGACCGCGTCGATCGGACCGTCGCCGACGAATGTGCCCGTCGCCGAGCCGCCGTCGGGCAGGGTCACCGAGACGCGGGCGTGCGGCGGGCGCAGCGAGGAGGCCTCCACCTCGAACCACTCGAGCGCGAAGCCCGGGATCTCCTCGCGCAGCTCGTCCGTGACGAGCGCCTCGAGGTCCATCGCGGTGACCTGCTTCTTGCGATCGGCGATCTCCTTGAAGCGCCTGAAGGCGGTGTTCAGCGCCTGGCCGTCCAACTCGAACCCCATCTCCTCCAGGGCTTTTCTCAGCGCGTGGCGGCCGGAGTGCTTGCCCAGCACGATCGAGTTGCTGCGCAGCCCGACCGTGGTGGCGTCCATGATCTCGTAGGTGGTGCGCTCCTTGAGCACGCCGTCCTGGTGGATGCCGGCCTCGTGCGCGAACGCGTTGCGCCCGACGATCGCCTTGTTCGGCTGCACCTGGTAGCCGGTCAGCCGCGAGACCAGGCGGCTCGTGCGCGCGATCTCGGTGGTCTCGACGCCCGTCCACAGCCCGAGGCTCGGCTCGCGCGTGCGCAGCAGCATCACGATCTCCTCGAGCGAGGCGTTGCCCGCGCGCTCGCCGATCCCGTTGATGGCGCACTCGACCTGCCGGCAGCCCGCTTCCAGGCCGGCCAGCGAGTTGGCCACGGCGAGCCCGAGGTCGTCGTGGCAGTGCACGGAGACGGTCACGTCGGCCAGCCCCGGCAGCAGGCGATAGAGCTCTTCGAACATCGCCGCGTACTCGCGCGGCATCGTGTAGCCGACCGTGTCGGGCACGTTGATCGTGGTGGCGCCCTCCTCCAGGGCGATCGCGATCACCTCGGCCATGTAGTCGATGTCGGAGCGAGAGCCGTCCTCGGGGGAGAACTCGACGTCGTCGGTGTAATCGCGTGCCTGCGCCACGGCCGCGCGCACCTGTCCCTTGACGTCCTCGCGCGTGGTCTGAAGCTTGCGCTCGATGTGGATGTCGCTGGTCGCGATGAAGGTGTGGATGCGCGGTCGCTCGGAGTCCCGCACCGCGTTCCAGGCAGCCTCGATGTCCTGCTTGCTCGTGCGCGCGAGGCCGCAGATGACGGGTCCTTCGACCTCGCGGGCGATCGCCTGAACCGACTCGAAGTCGCCGGGCGAGGTGATCGGGAAGCCGGCCTCGATCACGTCGACGCCCAGCCGCGCCAGCTGGTGGGCGATCTCCAGCTTTTCCTGCTTGTTGAGCGAGATGCCCGGCGACTGCTCGCCGTCGCGCAGGGTCGTGTCGAAGATCAGGACGCGGTCCGCGTCGCTGCGTTCACCGTTCGTGCTCATGTCGTTCGTGCTCCTTCTCTATCTCGCTTGCTGTTCCTCTCTGCTGGGTATGCGGCTACGCGGCCGCCACGCGCTATTCCCCCCGAGGGGGGAGCAGGAGAAGCGACAGAAGCGAGAGTGCAAACGACATCTTCGCGGAGCTTAGCAGCGGCGCGGCGCCGCGAGCACCAAGCGCTCGGTTCGCGGCGCTCTCGAGCGTGGCGTCATGCTCGCTCTGCAGGTAGACCCGCTTGGGCACGGCCTGCACCCGGATCTCCAGCAGCGGGCGATAGCGGTCGGAGGCGATCAGCTCAGGGGCGCGAGGCGAGTGTTCGGCGCCGCCAAGCAGCGCCGGTGTCGGGCCGGGGGAGGCGGTGGGATCAGGGAACGAGCACGACCTTGCCGACGTTGCGCCGCTCGACGATCATCGTCTGGGCCGCGCCGGCGTCCTCGAAGCTGAAGGCCTCCGCGATGACCGGTTTGATCGTGGCGTCGTCGAGCATCTGTCGCAGCGGCGCGATCCACGGGGCGAGCGTTTCGCGATCCTTCCACAGGCTGAGCATGTTCAGTCCGATCACGGCCTTCGATTCGGACATCTGCTTGATCAGGTTGAAGCGGGGCATGCGCGCGACGGTGCTCAGCGCGGTCACGAGGTTGCGCCGCTCCCCGGAGACGACCGAGGAGGCGCCGAACGCGATCAGTCTTCCCCCGGGGCGCAGCAGCGTGTAGCTGCGCCGGAAGCTCTTGCCGCCGATCGCGTCCATGATCAGGTCGAACTTCGGCAGGCCGCGCTCCCAGCCCTCCCGCGTGTAGTCGAGCGCGTGATCGACGCCGAGCTCGGTGATCCGCGCGTGCTTGCCCGGGGAGGCGGTGCCGTAGACCTCGGCGCCGGCGCGCTTGGCGATCTGCGTCGCGGCGATGCCCACGCCCCCGCCGGCCGAGTGCACGAGCACGCGCTCACCCTGCTGGAGGCTGCCGTAGCCGATCAGGGCGGCCCATGCAGTCGTGTAGTTGACGGGGATCGCGGCTCCCTGCTCGAAGCCGAGCTCGTCGGGGAGCACGACCACGTCGCCGGCCGGGACGGTGACCTGCGAGGCGTAGCCGCCGAATTTCGTGCCGGCCAGCACGCGCTGGCCGGGCGCGAGTCCCTCGGCGCCCTCGCCGAGCTCGAGCACGGTGCCCGCGACTTCGTAGCCGATCACGCAGGGCGGCTTGGGCGCGTCGGCGTAGAGGCCCATCCGCGCCATCACGTCGGCGAAGTTGATTCCCGCCGCGGCCACGTCGATCCGTACCTGCCCGGGTCCAAGCTCGGGATCGGGGCGCTCCTGTACCTGCAGCACCTCCGGGCCCCCGTGCTTGGTGATCACCACCGCGCGCATGCGCGTGCCAGCGTACCCGATCGGCGTGCACGCGCCCGCTCAGCCCGGACCCGGCCCCTCAGCCCGGACACGCCCCCCCCGAGCCCGGATGCGCGCGCTCAGCCGAGGTCGACCGACCAGCCGTTTTCGAATCCCTCCAGGGCGAGAATCTCCCTGAGCACCTCATGCGGCACGGGCGCGTCGGTCGTGACGACCATCGCCGCCAGGCGCCTGTCCTCGCCATCGCCACGCCCGTCGGGAGTGTGACCGACGGCGGCGGAGGAGATGTTGATCCCGTGCGCCCCGAAGATCGTGCCGACACGGCCGATCATGCCCGGAAGGTCCTCGTAGCGGAAGATCGTCACGTAGGGCTCGAGCTCGATCGTCAGCCGCCGGCCCTGCACCTCGACCAGGTGCGGAACGCCGTTCGGGCCGATGCCGGTGCCGGCGACCGCCACCCGCTCATCGCCGGCGATGACCGTCACGCGAATCAGCTCGTGGAAGTCCTCGGCCTCCGATACCGCCTTCGCCTCGAAGACGATCCCGCGCTGGTGGGCCATGGTGGGAGCGTTGACGAGGTTGACCTGCTCCTCGGTGCGCCCCTGCAGCGCGCCGACGATCACCGCCAGCCCGAGCAGGCGGGTGTCGAAGTCCGCGATCCTGCCGAGGAAGGCCGCCTCGATGCGCTCGACCGAGCTGCCCTCGGCGAGCTCCATCGCCAGGCGTCCCAGCTGCGTGGCAAGCGGCAGGAACGGTCCAAGCATCGCCATGTCCTCCGCTCCGATCGCCGGGATGTTCACCGCCGTCGAGACGACCCCGCCGGTCAGCGCCGCGACGACCTGCTCGGCGCTCTGGTATCCGGCGCGGTCGGTCGCCTCGGCGGTCGAGGCGCCGAGGTGCGGGGTGACGACGACGTTGGGATAGCCGAACAGCGGGTGTTCGGTGATCGGCTCGCTCGGAAACACGTCCAGCGCGGCGCCAGCGATCGTGCCGGCGTCAAGGGCGTCCTTGAGCGCGGCTTCGTCGATCAGGCCACCGCGGGCGACGTTGAGGACGCGCGCGCCCGGGCGCATCTTCGCGAACGCCGCGGCGTCCAGGAAGCCTTCGGTCTCTGGCGTCTTGGGCAGGTGCACGGTGATGAAGTCGGCCTGCGCGTAGATGTCCTCCGGGCTGTCGGCCTTCTCCACGCGCAGCTCGCGGTAGCGCTCGGCGCTGACGAAGGGGTCGAAGGCGAGCACGCGCATGCCGAAGCCGCGTGCGCGCTCGGCCACGAGCTGGCCGATGCGACCGAAGCCGAGGATCCCGATCGTCTTCTCGTACAGCTCCACACCCGAGAACTTCGAGCGCTCCCACTTGCCGCTCGTCAGCGAGACGTACGCCTGGGGGATGTTGCGAGCGAGTGCCAGCAGCAGCGCCATCGTGTGCTCGGCGGCGGTCACGACGTTCGACTCGGGCGCGTTGGCCACGACGATCCCCCGCGTGGTGGCCGCTTCGACGTCGACGTTGTCCACTCCCACGCCCGCGCGGCCGATCGCCCGCAGGCGCCCGGCGCGGCCGATCAGCTCGGCGGTCATCTTGGTCGCGGAGCGGATCACGATGCCGTCGTAGTCGCCGATGCGCTCGGCCAGCTCCTCCTCGCTCCAGTCGAGCCCGAGGTCGACGTCGAAGTGCTCGCGCAGCAGCGCGACGCCCGAGTCGCCGATCTTCTCCTTGACGAGCACGCGCGGTCGCCCGCCGGCCCCTGCCGCGGCGCTCGATGGCTGCTCGCTTGCCGTGCCCGGCGCCGCGGCGCTCATCCGGCGATCCTCTCGACCACCCAGTCGATGCAGGCGGTCAGCGCCTGCACGTCGGCGGTGTCGACCACCGGGAACATCCCGACGCGCAGCTGGTTGCGGCCCAGCTTGCGATAGGGCTCGACGTCGACGATCCCGTTCGCCCGCAGCGTCGAGGCGACGGCGGGGGCGTCGATGGACTCCTCGAAGTCGATGGTTCCGACCACGAGCGAGCGCTTCGCCACGTCCTTCACGAACGGGGTCGCGTAGTCGCTCGCCTCGGCCCATCCATAAAGGTGCGCCGAGGAGGCTGCCGAGCGCGCGACGCACCAGTCGAGGCCGCCGCCGTCGAGCATCCAGCGGATCTGATCGGCGAGCAGGAAGAGGGTGGCCACGGCCGGTGTGTTGTAGGTCTGATTCTTGACGGAGTTCTCGAGCGCGGTGTGCAGCGACAGCGAGGCCGGGATCCAGCGATCGGACTCGTGCAACGCCTCGATCCGCTCCTGCGCGTCGGGGCTCAGCACCGCGAGCCACAGCCCGCCATCCCCGGCGAAGCTCTTCTGCGGTGCGAAGTAGTAGGCGTCGGCCTGGGCGATGTCGACGGGCAGCCCGCCGGCGCCGGAGGTGGCGTCGACGAGCACGAGCGCGTCGCCCGCACCGGCCGGCCTTGCGACGGGCACCATCACGCCGGTCGAGGTCTCGTTGTGGGCCCACGCGATCACGTCCGCCATCGACCGCTCGGCCATCGGCCCCACCGACGCCGGGTCGGGGGCGTCGCCGGCATCGGCGGTGATGATCTTGGGGTCGTTCAGGAACGGCGCGCCCGAGGTGACGGTCGCAAACTTCTGGGAGAACTCGCCGTAGCTCAGGTGCAGGGCGCGACTCGAGACCAGCCCGAACGCGGCGGCATCCCAGAATGCCGTCGCCCCGCCATTTCCGAGCGCGACGTCGTAGCCCTCCGGTGCGGCGAAGAGCTCGAGCAGCCCCGCGCGGATCTCGCCGACGAGGGCCTTGACCGGCTGCTGGCGGTGGGAGGTGCCCATCACCGCGCCACCCTCGGCGGCCAGGCGCGCCAGCGCCTCCGGACGCACCTTGGAGGGACCGCATCCGAAGCGCCCGTCGACGGGCCTCAGCGCCTCGGGGATGACTAGGTGCTGCTCTGCTGTCATGGGACTCGGCGTCATTTTGGGCTCCTCGCTCGGTTCGGACCTCGAGGCTGTCGATGATCGGAGGGTGCCCAGGCGCGCGGCGACTGCCAATCGTCGCTCCCCGGTGGTGAACTCCACCCGAGCGCCAGTCGCGACGACGAAGGCGAGTGTAGCGAATGCGCCCGGCCGGGCGCGCGCCGCGGGGCGGCGCCCGTTAGCGGCTGCTTGGGCGCGGTTCCGGCCCCCGGGCGGCGGGCTCGCGCTCGCTCACGTCTCAGCCATGCCAGAGCGCCTCGCGGTCGAGCGCCCTCGCCGTCCAGCCGGCCGGCAGGCGCGTCGGTGCGACCCCCGGGGGCATCTCGTTCGCGAGCAGGCAGAACTCGGGGGCCGGGCCGAGCACGAGCTGGCGGCGCCAGAGGCTCGCGTGGCGCGGATCCATGCCGTCGCCGAGCAGCTCGCCGAGCCCGCGGCGCCTGGAGCCCGGCGGGCGGCCGACCCATACCGCGAGCGAGGCCTCCCCGATCAGTCCCCCCTGCCGGTCGAGCTCGGCGCGATCGCCCTCGACCAGCCCGTAGAGCCCGCCGCTGCCGGCCCCGAAGCGCCGCGCGGCCTGGTCGTGGGCGGTGCTGTGGCCGCGCCCGACCGCAGCCTCGTTGAGAACGCCGAGGGCGGCGTAGTCCTCGACGACGTACCAGTCCTCATAGCCCCCTGCGGGCGCGCTGTCGGGCCGCTGCTCCGCGTCCGCGGCCGGCGCAAGCCAGGGAAGCTCGGCCACGCGGAAGACCGCCGAGGCGCGCAGGCCAACCGGCGGAGCGTGGGCGAGCGAGCGGTGGAAGGCCAGCAGCGCCTGCTCGTAGACGTCGGCCGCGTTCGGGTCGTGGGGGCGATGCCAGAAGACGTAGGCGAGCACCGCTGGCCGTCCCCCTAGAAGGAGGGCTTGATCCAGTCCATGTGCGAGCGCAGCTCGCTGCCCACGTGCTCGACCTGCGTGTCTGCCTGTTCGGCGCGCATGCGCTTGAAGTTCTCCTGCCCGGCGCGGTTCTCGGCGATCCACTCGCGCGCGAAGTCACCCGATTGGATCTCCTTGAGGATCTGGCGCATGTTGGCGCGCGTTTCCTCGGTGATCACGCGCTTGCCGCGCGTGTAGTCCCCGTACTCGGCCGTGTTGGAGATCGAGTAGCGCATGCCCGCAAGCCCCTTCTCATACATCAGATCGGCAATCAGCTTGAGCTCGTGCAGGCACTCGAAGTAGGCCATCTCCGGGTCATAGCCGGCGTCGACGAGTGTCTGAAAGCCCGCCTGCACGAGCTCGGAGGCGCCGCCGCAGAGGACCGCCTGCTCGCCGAACAGATCGGTCTCGGTCTCATCCTTGAAGGTCGTCTCGATCACGCCGCCGCGCGTGCAGCCGATGCCCTTGGCATAGGCGAGCGCGAGCGCGCGCGCGTTGCCGGTCGCGTCCTGGGCGACGGCGATCAGCCCGGGGACGCCGCTGCCTTCTGTGAACTGGCGGCGGACGAGGTGGCCGGGCCCCTTGGGGGCGACCATCGCCACGTCCACGCCGGGAGGCGGGGTCACCTCGTGATAATGGATCGAGAAGCCATGCCCGAACAGCAGCATGTTGCCCTCGGCGACGCCGTCGCTGATCTCCTGCTCCCACACCTGGCGGTGCAGCTCGTCGGGGAGCAGGATCATCACGAGGTCCCCGCGGCTGGCGGCCTCGACTACCGGCAGCACCTCGAGGCCCTGCTCGCGGGCCTTGGCGACCGAGGGCGAGTCCTCGCGCAGGCCGACGACGACGTCGACGCCGGAGTCCTTCAGGTTGAGCGCATGGGCATGGCCCTGGGAGCCATAGCCGATGATGGCGACGGTCTTGCCGTCGAGAAGCTGAAGATTTGCGTCGTCGTCGTAGATCATGGCAGGCAGGCTATCCGACTGCGCCCGCCGGGGAGGTCGGGCGCCCGACGCCGGCGCTCAGGCGCCTGCCGCAGCCAGCAGCGTGCGCGCGGGGATCTCCAGCGTGCCGTCGACGCGCATGTAGGGGGCGAAGCGCTCCGCCAGCGAAGCCTTGATCTGCTCGACCTCTGCGGCCGGGCGCGCGAGCACGACGTCGTGGAAGGAGCGCGAGAGGTCGAGCGTCGACTCCCACATCTCATCGAAGCTCGAGTGGCGGCGACTCAGATCGAGCACCTCCACGCGCACCTCGGAGAAGCCGGCCCGCTCGAGCAGCTCGGACACCCGCTCGGCGCTGCCGAGCGCGAACGGCCCCGGCGCGGGCCGGGAGCCCGCGTCCGGCCGCGCCACGAGGCCGCGCTCGATCAGCTCCTGGGTGGGCAGCAGCGCCCACGGGTTGCGCTCGATCGCGTCCCACACGGCCAGCGCGAGCCGCCCGCCGGGGCGCAGTACACGCCGCGTCTCCGACAGCGCGACCGCCGGATCGGCCATCAGCATGTAGCCCCAGCGGCACAGCACCGCATCGACGCTCGCGACGGGGAGATCTATCCATTCCGCGTTCAGCACCTGGAACTCCACGTTGCTGAGGCCGAGGGCGCCCGCGCGCGCGCGGGCGCCCTCGAGCATCGCCTCGGCCTGGTCTGAGATGACGACACCGCCCATCGGGGCCACGAGCTCGGCCGTGAGCATGCCCGTCTCGCCGATGCCCGCGGCGAGCTCCAGGACGCGCTGTCCCGGCTGAGGGAAGATCGCGTCGATCATCCAATGCGATACCGGCGCTGCGAGCTCGCGCAGAAGCGGCTCGCGGCGCACCCAGCCCGAGGCCGCCTCTTCCCAGCCCTGCAGGCTTGCCCGACGATGTGCCTCGGCGTCGAAGCTCATCGCAGCTCCCGTCGCAGGAGCTTGCCCGAGCGAGTGCGCGGCAGCGGCTCGGCCGCGACCACGACCTGCTTTGGAACCTTGTAGGCGGCGAGCAGGCGCGCACAGTGGGCGCGGATGCTCTCGCCCTCCACAGCCGCACCCGGCCGGGCGACGACGATCGCCGTGACGGCCTCTCCCCACTGCGGGTCGGGACGGCCGAGCACGGCCGCCTCGAGCACCTGCGGGTGGGCCTCGAGCACCGCCTCGACCTCGGCGGGGGCCACGTTCTCGCCGCCGCTGATGATCGTGTCGGCCCTGCGCCCGTGGACGAGCAGGCGCCCCTGCTCGTCCAGGCGTCCCAGGTCGCCGCTGTGAAGCCACCCGTCCGGCGCGAGCGCGCCGGGGGCGACGGTGGGCCCGCCGATGAGGATCTCGCCCGTTCCGGGCTCGGCCGAGTGCACCTCCTCGATGCGCACGCGCGTGCAGAACAGCGGCGGTCCCGCATCGGTCCGGGCCCCATCGATCGCTGCGACGGGTGTGGTGCTCACCTGCGAGCAGGCCTCGCTGAGCCCATAGGTGAGGCTCACGGGCACCTCCGCCGCGCGCGCCCTGGCGAGCAGCGCCGCCGGCACCGGGCCGCCGCCGGTCAGGGCGCAGCGCAGGCGGGGCGGGGCGCTGAGGCCCGCGTCGAGCAGGCGCGCGAGCGTGGTGGCGACGAGGCTGACGAGGGTTATCTCCTCGCTGCGCAGCGCGTGCATCACACGGTCGACCTCGAAGCGCTCGTGCACCACGGCCGTGGTGGCATAGATCGCCGAGCGCAACAGGATCGACAGCCCGCCGACGTGCGCGACCGGCAGCGCGCACAGCCAGCGCTCGCGCGGGTGAAGGCCGAGCGCGACCGCCGAGCCGAGGGCGCTCCACAGGAAGTTGCCGTACGTCAGCTCGACCGCCCTGGGCGACGCGGTCGTCCCCGAGGTGTGGATGACCACGGCGGTCGCGTCGAGGTCGTGGGTGTGCGCGTGCGTGCCCGCGCCGGCGCCCCCCGGGAGCGGGCCATCCCCCAGCGGCTCCTCCACGAGCACGCTCGCGGAGGCGGTGATCCGGGCGCGCTCCTGCGCGGAGGAGCGCAGATCGACCGGCACGGCGACTGCGCCGAGCAGCAGGCAGCCGTGGAGGGCCTGAGCGAAGTCGAGCCCCGCCGGCAGGACGATCGCAACGCGCCGCCCGGGTCCCGCGCCGCGCGCGGCGAGCTCAGCCGCGGCGAAGCGTGCGGCGGCGTACAGCTCGGAGTATGAGCAGCTCCCCCGCGGCGTATGCAGCGCGGTAACCGCGGGCCGCTTCGTCGCGGCCCGCGTCAGCCATGCCTCGACCTCCATGGCCCACAGGCTAGCCTTCGCGCCATGAGCACCGCCTGGATCCCCGCCGCGCCGTCCGCGCAGGGCGCCTACACCGACATCCGCTACGAGAAGTCCGGCGCCCCCGATCAGGGCATCGCGAAGATAACGATCGCCCGGCCCGAGGTCAGAAACGCGTTTCGCCCGCGCACGGTGATCGAGATGTCAACCGCGCTGCAGGACGCCCGCGAGGACACCGACATCGGCGTCATCGTGCTGACCGGCGAGGGCCCGGAGGCGTTCTGCTCGGGGGGCGATCAGCGCGTCCGCGGCGACTCCGGCTACCTCGATGACGATGAGGCCGGCAGAGCCGGGGTCGGGCGCTTCCACGTTACCGACCTGCACGTGCAGATCCGCCGTCTGCCCAAGCCCGTGGTGGCGATGGTCGCCGGCTATGCGATCGGCGGCGGGCACGTCCTGCACCTCGTCTGCGACCTGACGATCGCGGCCGAGAACGGCCGCTTCGGCCAGGTGGGCCCGAGGGTCGGCTCCTTCGACGGGGGCTTCGGCGCGGGCCTGCTCGCCAACCTCGTGGGGCCCAAGAAGGCGAAGGAGATCTGGTTCCTGTGCCGGCAGTACACGGCCACGGAGGCCCTGGAGATGGGTCTCGTCAACGCGGTCGTGCCGCTGGAGCGCCTGGAGGAGGAGACGGTCGGGTGGTGCCGGGAGATGCTCGCCCTCTCGCCCTTCGCGCTGCGGCTGTTGAAGGCCAGCTTCAACGCCGCGGAGGACGGGCTCAGCGGCATTCAGCAGCTCTCACATGACGCAAACCTGCTGTTCTACGGCAGCGAGGAGGCACAGGAGGGGCGCGACGCCTACCGGGAGAGGCGCAGTCCGGACTTCTCCCGCTTCCCCAAGCGGGCCTAGCTTGCGCGCGGTCCGCATCTGGGTGATGGCGGCCCGCGTGCGCACGTTGCCGGCGGCGGTCGCGCCGGTGCTGGTCGGCACCTCGCTCGCTCTCGGGGCCGGGTACTTCCACCCTCTCACGTTCGTCGCGGCGCTCCTCGGCGCGCTGTTCATCCAGGTCGGCACGAACCTGTCAAACGACTACTCCGACGCACGGCGGGGCGCGGACACCGAGGACCGACTCGGCCCGGTCAGGGTGACCGCCGGCGGGCTGGTGCCGCCGAGCCAGGTGCTGCTGGCCACGTATGTGACGTTCGCGCTGGCAGTGGCCTGCGGCGCCTATCTGGTGGCGGTCGCCGGACCCGAGCTGTTGGCGGTGGGAGCCGCGTCGATCCTCGCCGGGGTGCTCTACACCGGCGGCCCGCGGCCGTACGGGTATGAGGGTCTGGGCGAGCTCTTCGTGTTCCTCTTCTTCGGGATCGTCGCCGTCGCGGGCTCCTACTTCGTGCAGGTGCAGCAGCTGCCCTGGCAGGCGTTCGTCTGCGCCGTGCCCGTGGGCCTGTTGGCGAGCGCGATCCTGGTCGTCAACAACGTCCGCGACCTGGAGACCGATCGACGCGCGGGCAAGCGCACGCTCGCCGTCCGCCTCGGGCGTGCGCGGACGCGCACGCTCTACACCGCGATGCTCGCGGGCGCGTTCGTGACGGCGCCGCTGCCGTGGGTCTTCGGATCGATGAGCGCCTGGCTGCTGCTGCCCTGGGCCGTGATCCCGCTCGCGGTCAGGCTCGTGCGGGTCGTGCGCACGCGCACCGACGGGCCCGCGCTGAACGGCGCGCTCGCGGGCACCGGCGCGCTCCAGCTGCTGTTCTGCCTGCTCTACGCGGCCGGCATCCTCGCCAGCGGCGGCGTGGCGCCGTGAAGCTCGAGCTGCAGCGGCGGACCCTCCAGCTGGCGAGCCCCCTGCAGAGCGCCTATGGCGCGGTCGCCGAGAGGGATCTGGTGCTGGTCGCGATCACCGATGCCGACGGCCAGGAGGGCTACGGCGAAGCCGCGCCGCTCGAGCCCTACGACGGCGTGAGCAGCGAGCAGGTCCTGCGGGCGCTGCAGCGCTACGAGCCGGTGCTCGCGCGCGCCGATCACATGAACGGCGCGGAGCTGATCGAGGCCTGCCGGCGCGCCGACGAGCTGCCGGCGGCGATCGCCGCGATCGACCTCGCGCTGTGGGACCGCGCCGGTCGCCGTGAGGGCAAGCCGGTCGCGGCCCTGCTGACCGACCGCCCGGCTGCACAGGTGCCCGTGAACGCAACCCTCTCGGCGCTCGACCGCGCCGGCGTGGCCGAGCAGGCGGCGCGCGCCGTGAGTGAGGGGTTTGAGTGCCTGAAGGTCAAGGTGGGGATCGGCGACGACGGCGGCCGGGTGGCCGCGGCGCGCGCCGCCGCGGGTCCGCGGGTGGCGCTGCGACTGGACGCCAACGGCGCGTGGAGCGTGCAGGAGGCGGTCCGCGCGATCGAGCTCCTCTCCCCCGCCGGGCTCGAGCTCGTCGAGGAGCCCACCCACGGCCTGCAGGCCGTGCGCGAGGTGCGCGAGCGCGTGGCCGTGAGGGTGGCGATCGACGAGACCGCGCAGGAGTTCGGAGCGCTCGGCGCGGGCGTCGCCGACGCGGTCTGCCTGAAGATCTCCCGATGCGGCGGGATCGCGGGCCTGCTCGCGGCCGCCGCGCTCGTGCGGGCCTCCGGCTCGGAGGTCTACCTGGCCTCCACCCTCGACGGCCCCCTAGGCGTGGCCGCAGCGGTGCACGCGGCCGCGGCGCTCGCCTCGCGCGGTCCGGTCGCGCACTGCGGCCTGGCGACGCTGGGAATGTTCACGGGCATCGAGGATCCCCTGCCGGCGCGCGGCGGGGCGATCGCAGTGCCGTCGAGGCCGGGCCTCGGCGTGGACCCGGCGTAGGGCCGCTGCGCGCCGACGGCCCGCCAGCGGGGAGGCGGCGGCGCGGTGCCGGCGGGAGACGCCGGCACCGCGCGAGCGGCCCGGCGATCACTCTGCGCCGAGCGAACCGGAGATCGCCGCCGCCACGGCTCGCGGGTTCTCCAGCGGCAGCCCGTGGCCACCGGGTGCAAGGATCAGCTCGCCGTCGGCGAGCAGCGCGACCATGCGCGCTCCGAGCGCCGCGAACTTGGCGTCGCGATCTCCCACCACGACGGCCACAGGCATGCTCAGCTCCGCGAGCCTGCTCCACAGCGGCTCCATCTCCCCCGTGCCGATGCCGCGCAGGACCCCGGCCAGGGCCGCCGGGCGGTTGCGGCGCTGGTCGGCGCGCGCGAGCTCGGCGGCCGCCGGCGGCTCGGCGGCGAACAGCGGCTGGGCTCGCCAGCGTTCGATGAACCGCTCGAAGGGGCCCCTCTCCAGCTCCTCGGCCAGGCGCGCATCCTCTGCGCGGCGCCGCGCGCGCTCGGCCGGATCCTCGATGCCGGGGGAGCTCGAGACGAGCACGAGTCGCCGCACGCGCTCGGGCGCGGCCAGGGCGATGTGCAGCGCGACGCGTCCGCCGAGCGAATAGCCGCACAGTGTGAAGCGCTCGGGCGCCCGCGCGAGCACGGCGGCCACGCAGCCGGCGAACGTGATCGGCTGCTCGAAGTCGGCGGCGTCGCCGTGGCCGGGCAGGTCGAGCGCGAGCGGCAGGTAGCGTTCACGGTCCAGGCTCGCCACCACGCCGTCCCACGCGCGTCGGGTGCCGCTGAACCCGTGCAACAGGACGACGCTCTCCGGCACGCCATCATCCTATGGCGCCCGCCCGCAGAGAAGGGACCTCCCGATGACCTCCACGACCGACCAATACATGCTGCTGAGAGCGTTCGTCGATGAGCTCGTGCGCTGCGGGATGCGCGCGGCGTGCACGTCCCCCGGCTCGCGCTGTGCACCGCTCGTGCTCTCGCTCGCGCGAGAGGAGCGGCTGCACTGCTTCTCCCACGTGGACGAGCGCTGTGCGGGCTTCTTCGCGCTCGGGATGGCCAAGGCCTCGGGGCTGCCCGTGGCGGTCGCGTGCACGTCCGGGACGGCCGCCGCCGAGCTGTTGCCGGCCGCGATCGAGGCCCGCGAGGCGCGCGTCCCGTTGCTGCTGCTCACGGCCGACCGGCCGTCGGAGCTCCGCGAGAACGGCGCCGGGCAGGCGATCGATCAGCTCAAGCTGTTCGGCAGTGCAGCCAAGTGGTTCTTCGAGGTGGACCTCGAGCGCGCCGACGGCGAGCATCTGCGCTGGGCGCGCACGCTCGCCTGCCGCGCCTTCTGGACGACGCTTGAAGGCCGCCCCGGGGTGGTCCACCTGAACTTCCCTCTGCGCGAGCCGCTGGTCGGCGAGGAGGAGCTGCCGCCGGACCCGACGGCACGGGATGGCGCGGGCCCATACGTGCGCCGGGCGCCCGCTGCCCCGGCCACGGGTGCCGACGTCGCGGCGCTCGGAGAGCTGCTCGCGCGCGCGCGGCGCGGCGTGCTCGTCGCCGGGCGTCACGAGCGCCGGACGCCGCTGGGCCGGGCGGCGGCCGGGTTCGCCGCGACCGTGGGCTGGCCGCTGCTGGCCGACCCGCTGTCGGGCGCCCGCCAGGGGCCGGCCGCGATCGCCCACTACGACGCGCTCCTGCGCGACGGCGCGTTTCGCTCCTCGCTCGCGCCGGATCTCGTGCTGCGGGTCGGCGACCTGCCGGTGTCAAAGCCCCTGCGAACATGGCTGGCCGGCCTGCAGGGGGCACGCCAGGTCGCCCTCGACCCCGACGGCGCCTGGCAGGACCCGGCGTCGGTGCTCGCGGACTCCTTTGCGACCGATCCCGCCGACGCTCTCGCCGAGCTGACCCGGGCACAGGGGCGTCCCGCCGGCTCGCGCGTGGGCGCCGAGGAGAGCTGGCTCGCTGCCTGGCGCAGCGCCGATGCGCGCGCCGCCGAGGCGATCCTTGGCGCGCTCGGCGACGACGATCTCTGCGAGCCCCGGGTCGCGGCGGAGCTGGGCGTGCTGCTGCCCGAGGAGGCGACCCTGTTCGTGGCCTCCTCGATGCCGGTGCGCGACATCGAGACCTTCTGGCCGGTCCGACCGGATCCCCCGCGGGTGCTCTGCAATCGCGGTGCCAGCGGCATCGACGGCACCGTCTCGAGCGCGTTCGGCGCGGCGGCCGCGCAGGCCGGGCCGGTGGTTCTGCTGATCGGCGATGTGGCGCTTGCCCACGACATCGGTGGCCTGCTCGCCGCGCGACGCCTCGGGCTCAAGCTGACGATCGTGCTGCTCGACAACGGCGGCGGCGGGATCTTCGACTTCCTGGCGGTGTCGCAGGCGAGTGCCGCGCTGGCGCGCGATCCGCACGCCGGCCCACCCGCGGCGGGGGCACCGGGCGCGGCCGACGGCGAGGACATCTACACGCGCCACGTCGCGACTCCCACCGGGCTGGACTTCGCCGCGGCCGCCGCCCTGTATGGCCTCGCACACGAGCGCGTGGGCGGCGTTCGCGAGTTCCGCGCGGCGCTCGAGCGGGCGCTGGGCGAAAGCGCATCGAGCGTGATCGAGGTGCGCGGACGCCGGGCGGACAACGTCGAGATCCACCGGCGGGTATGGGATGCCGTGGCCGCCGAGCTCAGCCCGTGAACGTCCCCGCCGAGCTCAGCCCGTGAGCAGCGGCAGCAGCGCCTGCAGCTTGACCTCCGTCTCGGCCAGCTCGCTCGGCGGCTGGGAATCGCGGACGATGCCGTTGCCCGCATAGCAGCGCGCGACGCTTCCGTGCAGCAGCGCGCAGCGCAGCGCCACACAGAACTCGCCGTCGCCGGCGGCGTCGGTCCAGCCGACCGGGCCCGAGTACCAGCCGCGGTCCAGGCCCTCGAGCGCCGGTATCAACGGTGCCGCGCGCGCCAGCGGCTCGCCGCCGACCGCCGGCGTCGGGTGCATCAGCCCGGCGAGCGCCAGCGCGTCGATGGGAGCGGCCAGCTGCGCGCGGATCGGCGTCGCCAGATGCTGGATGTTGGCGATCCTGACGAGCTCCGGCTCGGGCGCCGACGCCACCCAGATCGCGTGCGGGCGCAGCGTGCGCTCGATCCGCCGGGCAACGATCGCGTGCTCCTCGCGGTAGCTCTCGTCGCGCAGCAGCTGCTCGCCGAGGTGATCGTCGACCGCCGGGTCGGCGCTGCGGCGGGTGGACCCCGCCAGCGCGAGGGTGCTGACGCGGTGGCCTTCGCGGCGGATCAGCAGCTCGGGACTCGCGCCGATCAACGTGCTCTCGCCGCGCCCGACGCAGAACACGAAGCAGGAGGGGAACTCCTCGCGCAGCACGCCGAACACCGCGGCCGGGTCATAAGCGTGGGGCGCATGGACCTGCACTTCGCGGGCGAGCACGATCTTCTCGAGCTCGCCCGCGCGAATCAGCTCGACGGCGCGGGCGACAGCGGCCTCGTAGTGCTCGGGCGGCATCGCGCCGGCGATGCGAAAGCGCCCCGTCGGCGCCGGGTCGAGCAGCGCGAGGGGCCGGTCGCGAAGCTCTTGCAGGCGCCGCTCCAGGCGCCCGAGCAGCTGCTCGGGAACGTCATCCGGGAAGGCCAGCGCGGACAGCGTAAGGCGCACGTTCGGGCCGGCCTTGCCGGTAGCCCCGGCGTCGCCCGCGGGCTGCCCCCGGCGCCGGCGCCGAAGCAGCGCGACCTCCGGCACGGTCAGCGACGCGGGCTCGAAGCCCGCCCAGTGCGGCGAGCGCCCGCCGTCGGGCGCGAAGGCGAAGCCGCCCACCGCGAGCGGCCCGGAGCCCTGCGCATCCTCGGCCGCACCTGTCACGGCGCCGGCGGCCAGCGCCCGCCAGCGCTCGGCGATCTCCGTGAAGCGCTCGACGCCGGATGCCCGCAGGCTGACCGCCTCGCCGAGGCCGGCCAGCGCCGCGTCGGCGCGGTCGGGCTGCTCGAAGACGAACCAGCGCTCGCCTGCCCGGCGCGAGGCGCAGACGACCGCGGACGGGTCGACCTCCTCCGGCAGCGACAGCGTGATCGCGGCCAGCGTCTCGCGGCCGCTCTGCCGCGCACGGCGCACCGCCAGCTTCAGACGCGCAGCCAGCTGCTCGCGGTCGGCCTCGGCGAGCGAGAAGGGCGAGCGTGAGCCCGTGCCGAGCGGCAATTAGGTCTCGCTGCGGCCCCGCGAGATCGCGATCTCGCCCGTGCGCATCATCTCGATCAACCCGAACGGGCGGACCATGTTCTCGAACGCCTCGATCTTGTCCGTGGTGCCCGTCACCTCGATGATGACCGCGCGCTTGGTCACATCCACGACCTTGCCGCGGAAGATCTCGGCGATCTGCATCAGCTCGCCGCGCTGCACGCCGTCCGCCGTGACCTTGAACAGCGCCAGCTCGCGCGCGACCGTGTCGGCCGGCTCGAGGTCGCGGATCTTCATCACGTTGACGAGCTTGTGCAGCTGCTTGGTCACCTGGTCGATCGGGTGCAGAGCGCCATCGACGGTGAGGGTCACGCGCGAGATCTGCTCGTCCTCGGTGGGGCCCACCGTGAGCGTGTCGATGTTGAAGCCCCGCCTCGCGAACAGTCCGGCGATGCGCGTCAGCACGCCGGACTTGTTTTCCACGAGGATCGACAGCACGTGCTTGCGGCCCGTGCGCATGTTCGTCGCCGCCTCGAGCTCCTCGAGGCTGAGCGGCTGCTTGGTCCCGGGCTCGCCCATCAGCGGCGGGCCGGGCAGATGTTTGGCGAGACGGCGAGCCTCATCCGACCATCTCGCGCGCGGCCGAGCCGGCGGGGATCATCGGGTAGGTGTTCTCCTCGCGCGTTACGCGGACGTCGACGAGCACCGGGCCATCGATCGCGATCGCGCGCTTCATGTCATCGACGAGCGTCGTCTTGTCCTCCAGGCGCATGCCGGTCACGCCGTAGGCCTCGGCGAGCTTGACGAAGTCGGGGAACTCGCCCATGTCGACGTGGCTGTATTTCCCGTCCCAGAAGAGCTCCTGCCACTGGCGGACCATGCCGAGATAGCCGTTGTTCATGATGAACACCTTGATCGGGATGTTGTTCTGCGCGCATGTGGCGAGCTCCTGCGCGTTCATCTGCACCGATCCATCGCCGGCGACGCAGCAGACCAGACGCTCGGGACAGCCGACCGCGGCGCCCATCGCCGCGGGCAGGCCGAAGCCCATCGTGCCGAGGCCGCCCGAGTTGACCCAGCGGCGTGGCGCGGGGAAGTCGTAGTACTGGGCCGTCCACATCTGGTGCTGGCCGACGTCGCTCGTGACGATCGCCTCGCCGCCGGTGGCCTCATAGAGGGCCTGGATCATGAACTGCGGCTTGATCTCTGTGTCGGCACTGTCCTCGTAGGCGAGCGGGTACTTCGCTTTCCAGCCGTCGATCCTGCTCCACCATGCATCCAGCCGCTGCGGGTCCGCGCCGATCGCGCGGTACTCGACCAGCAGCTTCGCGAGCACGTGCCTGGCGTCGCCGACGATCGGGATGTGCGCGGGCACGTTCTTGGAGATCTCGGCCGGATCGACGTCGATGTGGATGAACTTCGCCCGCGGCGCGAACTCCGAGAGCTTGCCCGTGATGCGGTCGTCGAAGCGCGCGCCGACCGCGCAGATCAGGTCGGCCTCGTCCATCGCGTAGTTGGCTGCGCGCGTGCCGTGCATCCCGAGCATCCCGAGCCACTGCGGATCGGGCGCGGGGAAGCCGCCGAGGCCCATCAACGTGCAGGTCACCGGGAAGCGATCGCTGCGCGCGAACTCGGTCAGCTCCTCGGCGGCGTTGGCGTTGACGACGCCGCCGCCGGCGTAGATCACCGGCCGCTGAGCCGAGGCGAGCGCCTTGGCCGCCTGCCGGATCTGCTTCTGGTTTCCCTCCACCCGCGGCTGGTAGCCGGGCAGGCGCACATCCGAGACCGGCTCGTAGTCGATCTCGGCGCGCGAGAGGTCCTGGGGAATGTCGATCAGCACCGGGCCGGGGCGCCCCGTGCGCGCGATGTGGAAGGCCTCGTGGACGGCACGAGGGAGTTCCTGCGGGTGCTGGATCATGAACGAGTGCTTGACCACCGGCATCGTGATCCCGATCGTGTCGGCCTCCTGGAAGCCGTCGGTGCCGAGCAGCTCCGTGCGCACCTGGCCCGTGATGAAGACAACCGGGACGGAGTCCATCATCGCGTCGCAGATCGGCGTGATCAGGTTCGTAGCGCCCGGGCCGCTGGTGGCGAAGGCCACCCCGACCTTGCCCGTGGCCTTGGCATAGCCCTCCGCGGCGTGTCCGCCGCCGGCCTCGTGCCTGACCAGGATGTGACGGATGCCGCCGTCGACGAAGGCGTCGTAGGTCGGGAGGTTGGCACCGCCGGGCAGGCCGAAGACGACGTCCACGCCCTCCGCCTTGAGACATTCCATCAGGGCATCGACCGCCCGCATCTCGCCGACCTCCTTCCTTTCAGTCTCGGGGAAAGGCCAGTTTACCAGCGGGTTTGCGAGGTCCTCAGGCCGACCCGATGCCGATGCCGATGGCGAGAACGATCACGCCGCCGACGGTCACGACCAGCAGCGAGGAGCGCATCGAGACGTCCAGGAAGCGTTTCCTGATCCAGGCGATCGCGAACAGCTCGATCGCGACCACGACGCCGGCCACGACGAGCGCCTTGTGGACGTTGGGGATGATGAACGGAAGCGTGTGGAAGATGCCGCCGATCGTGGTCATGCCCCCGGTGATCGCGCCGCGCACGACCGCCGAGCCGCGCCCGGTCTGCTCGCCGGTGTCCGAGAGCGCCTCCGACCAGCCCATGCTGACCCCGGCCCCGAGGGCCGTCGCGAAGCCGACGAGCAGCGCCGTGTGCGAGTTCGAGGAGATCGCCGCCGCGAAGATCGGAGCGAGCGAGGAGACGGTGCCGTCGATCATCCCCACGAGTGCCGGCTGGACCACGCGCAGAACGAATTCGGGCTCGTCGTTGAAGCCCGCGCGGTGGATCCAGCGGGCGATCAGCGAATCGGCGGGATGCGGCGCGCTCTTTGCCCCGATGCTCATGCCAGCCACAGCGTAGGCGAGAAATCGGCTTAGGGCAGCCGAAATCGAGTTAGGACCCCCTTACCGCGGCGGGCCCCTCAGCGGGCTACCGCGGCGGGCCCCTCAGCGGGCCGAGGCGGTGGGCGTCCGCTGCCAGCTCTCGGGCGCGATCGCGACGTCGGGAAACTCGAGCTCGGCACCACATCGCGTGCAGAGGGCGTCGTAGATCTTGGTGACGCGCCCGCACTGCGGGCACTCGCGCCGCAGCTCCTCGCGCTCTGAGCGATAGGCGATCGCCGTGAGCAGGCCGAGGAACGGAACCACCGCGGAGATCAAGAACCACAGCACGAAGGAGCTGCCCTTGACCTTGCCGACGATCCCGCCGGCGAGTCCGAAGCAGACCGCGATGACCACGTAGCCCATCGCCCTCGCTCCTACAACAGCACGCGCAGCGCCCAGATGACGGCCACCACGGCGATGACGAAGACGAGGGCGCTGAAGACGAACGAGACGACGTGGACGATCAGACCCAACAGCACCCAGGCCGCCACCAGGAATATCAGCGCCGCGACGACCGTCCGTCCGAACGATCTGGAGGGTGACTCGTTCATGGCACTCTCAGCTTAGACGGTTGCGGCCGGGCAGGAAGTGCTACCCCTGCCCGGCCGCCACACCGCTTGCGCCGGTTGAGGGGAACCGGCGTGGTCTGAGTCGATGAGGGAGACAGATGACTACATCCGCGTGAGACCGTCGGACACACGGGCCATCGGCGCCCTCGCCGCATCGACACCGCCACGGGGGGCGCGGTGGGGATGACCCGCACCCCCTCCCAGGCTCATGAGTCGATAACGGCGAATCCGCGGCCCCCGACGCGGCGCATTCGCGGTCTCCTCGGGCAGAAGCATGAACCGCCGAGGAGGTGAGACAGTCGAGTTGGCTGCTGACCGGTTCATGGCATGGATGTTCGCGCGCGGACGTCAACTTGCCTTTGGCCCAGCGTCCAAAATGTGCGCCGCACCCGTGTCCGATCTGCGGGGCCGGCACGCAGCGCGACTCCCGCTGAGGCGCGCCGCGGCCGAGCGCTCGCTCACACGCCGAGCTGCTCGTGGATCAGCCGCGCGACCTCGCCCCCGTCGGCGCGCCCCTTGGTCTCGCGCATCACGTGGCCGACGATCGGGCCGATCGCCTTCGCGTTGCCTTCACGCACGCGCTCGGCCGCATCGGCGTTGGCCGCCAGGGCGCCGGCCACGATCTCCGCGAGCTCGCTGCCTCCGTCCATCGCCGCGAGCCCCTCGGCCTCGACGATCGCCTGTGGGTCGCCGCCCTCGGCGATCAGCCTGTCGAGCACCTGCCGGCCGGCGCCGACGCTCACGCGCTTGGCGGCGACGAGCCCGACCAGCTCGGCCAGCGCCCGCGGCTCCACGCGCGAGGCGAACGGATCCCCGCCCGCCCCCTCGCCCTCGCCCAGGCGCCCCGCGAGCTCGCCGCTGATCCAGTTGGCCAGCGCCTGCGGGGGTGGCGCGGGCTCTGCTCCCGCGCCGAGCGCAGCCTCGAAGTAGGCGCCGAGCTCGGTCCGGAATGCGAGCATCTGGGCGCTGTCGGCGCTCAGGCCGTGCTCGCGCCGGAAGCGCTCGGCTCGATCGGCGGGAAGCTCGGACATGTCCGCGCGGGCGGCCGCGAGCATGCCCTCGTCGATCGCCACCGGCACCAGATCGGGCTCGGGGAAGTAGCGGTAGTCGTGCGCCTCCTCCTTGGAGCGCAGCGAGGTGATCGAGCCGGACGCGGGGTCGAAGTGCAGGGTCTCCTGGACGACCTCCCCCCCGCCCTCGAGGAGCTTGTGCTGACGAGCGATCTCCGCCCTGATCCCGCGTTCGATGAAGCGGAACGAGTTCATGTTCTTCAGCTCGGTCTTCACGCCCAGCTCCTCGGATCCGGCTCGGCGCAGGGAGATGTTCGCATCGCAGCGCAGCGAGCCCTCCTCCATGTTCACGTCGCTGACGCCGAGCTGGCGCAGCGTGCCCCGCAGCAGCTTCAGCCACTCGCTCGCCTGCTCGGGCGAGCGCAGGTCGGGCTCGGTGACGATCTCGGCCAGCGGCGTGCCGCCGCGGTTGAAGTCGACGATGCTCTGCGCCGAGCCGTGGATGCGCCCGCTGGCGCCCACGTGGATCAGCTTCGCCGCGTCCTCCTCCAGGTGCACGCGGTGGATGCGTACGTCCGCGAGCGCTCCGCCGCGGCAGAGCGGCTCGTCGTACTGGGAGATCTGGTAGCCCTTGGGCAGGTCGGGATAGAAGTAGTTCTTGCGGTGAAAGATCGACCGCGGCGCGAGCTCCGAGCCGAGCGCAAGCCCGATCATCAGCCCGAAGTGCACGGCCCGGGCGTTGGCCACCGGCAGGCTGCCCGGCAGGCCGAGGCAGACCGGGCACGTGTGCGTGTTCGGCGGGTCGCCGAAGGACAGCTCGCAGCCGCAGAACATCTTCGTGGCGGTCGCCAGCTGCACGTGGATCTCAAGACCGATGACGGCCTCGTATGAGTCGTCTTTACCGGAGCCGCCTTGCGGCGGCTGTGCGAGCGTTCGCAGTTGCTCAGACATGGGCCGCCGTCGTGTCGAAGCCGATCGCCTGCTCCAGTGCGTACGCCGCGTCGAGCAGGCGGTTCTCGCTGAAGGCCGGGCCCGCGATCTGCAGGCCCACGGGCAGCCCCTCGCTGGTGCCGCACGGGATCGAGATCGCGGGTATCCCGGCGAGGGACATCGGCACCGTGCAGTAGTCGTTCAGGTACATGGCAAGCGGATCGCCCGTCTTCTCGCCCAGCCCGAAGGCCACCGTGGGAGCGGTGGGAGTGACGATGAAGTCGACCTCTGCAAAGGCCGCCCTGAAGTCCTCGGCGATCTTGGTGCGCACGCGCTGGGCCCGGCCGTAGTAGGCCTCGTAGTACCCCGAGGACAGCGCGTAGGTGCCGAGCATGATCCGCCGCTTGACCTCCGCACCGAAGCCGTCGTGGCGGGTACGGGTGTACATGTCCAGGAGATCCTCGGCGCCGTCCGCGCGCAGGCCGTAGCGCACGCCATCGAAGCGCGCGAGGTTGGAGGAGGCCTCGGCGGGGGCGAGCACGTAGTAGGCCGACAGCGCGTGCGGGGCGTGCGGCAGGTGAGCGTCGTGCACCTCCGCGCCGAGCTCCTGCGCTCGCGCGAGAGCGGCCTGGAAGGCCGCGAGCACGCCGGCTTCGATCCCCTCGCCGGTGAGCTCCGTGGGGACCCCGAGGCGCACGCCGTCCAGGCGCTCGGCCGTCGGCCGCTCGATCGCGTCGGCGAGCGCGAGCGAGGTCGCGTCGCAGGGGTCGCGGCCGACCATCTGGCCGAGCAGCAGCGCCGCGTCTGCCACGTCTCGCGTCATCGGGCCCGCCTGGTCCAGGGAGGAGGCGAAGGCGATCATGCCGTAGCGCGAGACGGCGCCGTAGGTGGGTTTCAGCCCGACGATCCCGCACAGCGCAGCCGGCTGGCGGATCGAGCCCCCGGTGTCGGTGCCGAGCGCCCACGGCGCCAGCCCGGCCGCCACCGCCGCGGCGCTCCCGCCCGAGGAGCCTCCCGGCACCCGCTCGCGATCCCACGGGTTGCGGACCGGCCCGTAGGCCGAGTTCTCGTTGGAGGAGCCCATCGCGAACTCGTCCTGGTTGGTCTTGGCCAGCAGCGGCGCCCCGGCCTCGGCAAGGCGTGCGACGACGCTGGCGGTGTACGGCGGCAGGTATCCCTCGAGGATCCGCGAGCCCGACTGGCTAGGGACCCCCTCGGTGCAGAACAGGTCCTTGATGGCCAGCGGAACTCCGCCCAGAGGGCCGTGCGCCCGCTCGCGCGGCGCCCGCCCGGCGACCCACGTGAAGCAGTTCAGGCCGTCGGCGCCGGCCTCCCGATCGGCTGCGGCGCGCGCGCGATAGAACTCGAACAGCTCCTGCGCGGACAGCGAGCCGGCGGCGATTGCGCCGGCCGCCGCGCTCGCCGAGAGCTCGAGCATGTCGCTGGCCCCGCTCCGCGTGCCCGAGATCATGCCTGCGGGCTGGGAACGAGGAAGCCGTCCTCGCCGACGGCGGGCGCCTGGGCGAGCGCGACCTCGCGCGGCAGCGACGGGCGCGGCTCGTCGGGTCGCAGCCCGCCGCTGACCTCGACGACGTGGGATGTCGGCTCGACGTCGCGCAGATCGAGCTCGCCGATCCTCGCGACGTGCTCGAGCACCGCCGAGAGCTCGCGCGCCATCGGCTCGAGCTCGTCCTCGCTCAGCGCCAGGCGCGCCAGCCGGGCAACGTGCAGGACCTCATCGCGCGCGATCACAGTGGCGGGCATTCTACGGGGCGCAGGGTGCGCCCCGTAGAGCCGCCGATGCCGGCTCTAGGCCACAGCCGGGGGCTCGCCCGCGGACCCGACTGCCGGCGGCCCGGCCGCAGGCGGGATCGGCGGGAACGGGGCCGAAGGCTCCGCCGCGGGCGCCGGCGGCTGTGCGGCGGGCGCTGCCGGCTGCGCGGCGGGCGTCGTGACGATCCCGCTGAAGGCGCCACTGGCCTGCTCGTGCACGTGCGCGAGCGAGGTGCCCTCCTGCTGCATCGCCAGGTACCCGCCGTAGGCGATCGCCACCGCCGCGATCAGACCGAGCCAGATGCCGATCTTGATGCCGGCGGAGGCGGAGTAGTGCACGCCGGCGATCGTTCCGCTCGCGCCCGCACTCGGGTGGTCGATGATCCGGTAGGCGATCAGGAGCGCCGAGAGCGTGCCGAGGGCCGCGACGATCACGCTCCCCTGAACGGGGATGTCCAGTTCACGCTGGGCCGCGGTGAGACAGACGTAGCCGAGGGCGACGATGATCGTGATCAGCCAGATCCAGCGGCTGTTGGTGAAGCTGTGCCAACCGTTCGCGCTGCTGCTGAAGCTGACCCCGCCGATCGAGGAGCTGGAGCTCACGCCGTACCACTTGAAGAAGAACATGAACACGAACAGGGCGATGGCGCCGCCGCCGATGATGCGATCGGCACGGCGAAGACGACTGAAGTCGAGGCTCATTGCGCTGATTCTCCCGCGGGTAGGTGATGAACACGCCCCTCGCCCCTGACCCCGGGCCGGGCGGATCGTGCAGACGTGATCGCTAGGTTCCCCACCAATTGTTGGAATCCTGCCTCGCCACGGCGCCCGCGCCGGGACGGGACAGAGCGCCGAGCGCTACGCCGCTACGGCCGCGGGCGCGGGTCGGGGCGCGCCGGCTCATACAGTGAGGTGTGTTCGTCGCGCAGCGACTGCCAGGCGCCGGCGAGGATCGCGACGGCGCCGGCGAGCGCAAGCCAGGCTCCGATGCACAGCGAGGTGGTGTGATCGGGGCGCTCGAGCACCCTGACGATCGCGGCGATCACCGCGATCAGCCCGAGCAGCACGCACCACACGCCGATCGAGACCGGCAGCGCGGGGCTGCGCTCGGTGAGCGCGCTGATCACGAGCGCGAGCGCAGCGCAGGCGGCGGCGATCAGCAGCACCGTCGCTCCCCCGAACGTTTCCCAGGCGTCGAGCGTGCCGAGCGCGCCTTCATACCAGGGCTCGAACAGCGAGGCGATCACGCACGCCGCACCCACCAGCGCGAGCAGCTCGCCCGCGCGGAGCCGCCTCGCGCGCATCTTCACCTGCCCGTTGCTCGCCTCATACGGCATCTCGATCGACCTCCGAGAGCCACGCCTGGAGGCGCGCCTGATAGCGGGCCGCCTGCAGTGTGTTGCGCAGCAGGAACGCGATGGTCATCGGGCCGACGCCCCCCGGCACCGGCGTGATCGCCGAGGCCACCTCGGCGGCGGCGGCGAAGTCGACGTCGCCGACCAGACCGCTCTTGTTGCCCGCCTGCTCGGGCGTCAGCCGGTTCATGCCGACGTCGATCACGGCCGCGCCCGGCTTGACGAAGTCGCCCTCGATCAGGCGCGCGCGCCCAACGGCCGCAATCAGCACATCGGCGCGCGCACACACCCCGCGCAGGTCGCGGGTGCGCGAGTGACAGACCGTCACCGTGGCGTTCTCCCCGAGCAGCAGCTGAGCCATCGGCTTGCCGAACAGGTTCGAGCGCCCGACGACGACCGCCTCGGCTCCTTCGAGCCGGACGCCGGTGTCGTCGAGCAGCTCCATCACGCCCGACGGCGTGCACGGCCGCAGCCCGGGCCGCCCGAGCGCGAGCAGGCCGGCGTTGACAGGAGTGAGGCCGTCGACGTCCTTGTCCGGGCTGATGATCGCCGTGAGCGCCGGCCCGTCGAGGTGCTCGGGCACGGGCAGTTGCAGCAGCACCCCGCTGACCGCGCTGTTGGCGTTCAGGCTCTCGAGCTCCTCGGCCACGTCCTCGAAGGAGGACTCGGCGGGCAGCCGCCGGTCGAAGGGAACCATGCCCACCTCCAGGCAGGCGCGCTGCTTGCCGCCGACGTACACGGCGGAGGCGGGATCCTCGCCGACCAGCACCGTCGCCAATCCCGGCGCGCGGCCCGTCTGCTCCTTGAACGCCTCGACCTCGCGGGCGACTTCGCCACGCACGCGCGCTGCGATCGACTTGCCGTCGATGATCGTGGCGCTCATACCCGAGATGCTATGCCTTGCCGCGCGAAAAGAACGCGCGCGTCAGCGCCGGGTGACGGGCGCGTACTCGGCCATCAGCTTGCGCTCGGAGCCGTCGTCGGCGAAGCGCACGACGATCACCCCATCGGGCTCCACCCCCGTGATCACCCCGTCGCCGAAGGCGGCGTGAACGACATCCTCGCCGAGGCGGAACAGGCTCGCCGCGGATGCGCCTTCGCGCTCGCGCGCGACGAGCCGTGAGGGCTCGCCCCAGCCGCCGCCCGCCGATCGCCCGCGCAGGGCCGCGGCGCCCGCCCCTCCGCCCACGCCGGGCGGTCCCCAGCCCGGGCGGAAAACGCTCGCCTCGGGCTCGTCGATCAGGTCGGTGGGGATCTCGTCGAGGAAGCGGCTGGGCACGGCGTAGCTCTGCGCGCCGAACACCGCCCGCCGACGCGCGTAGGTCAGGTAGAGCTGGCGCATCGTGCGGGTGATGCCGACGTAGAACAGCCGCCGCTCCTCCTCCAGGCTGCCCTCGTCCAGCGCGCGGGAATGCGGGAAGACGCCGTCCTCCAAGCCGGCGACGAACACGACCGGGTACTCGAGGCCCTTGGCGTTGTGCAGCGTCATCAACGTCACCAGGCCCTCGTCGTCGCTGCGCGCGTCCGCGTCGGCGACCAGCGCGATCTCCTGCAGGAAGACGTCGAGCGTCCCCTCCCCCTCGGCGGTGGCGTCGAACTCGCGCCCCACCTCGACGAGCTGCTGGAGGTTCTCGATCCGCCCCTGGGCCTCGATCGTGTGCTCCGCCTCGAGCGCCTCCACGTAGCCGGTCTGCGCGAGCATCGCCTCCAGCAGCTCTGCGATCGCAGCCGCGGGCGCGTCTGGGCGAGCCGCGCCCTCACGAGCCGCTCCCTCGCCGATCGGCGCGGCGCCCGTCAGCTCGCGCAGCGCCTGCATCGTGTCCATGAACCGGCGCAGCGCCTTCACGGCGGCCGCGCCGAGGCCCGGAATCCGCTCGGGGGCGGCGGCGGCCTCCCAGACCGACAGCTCGACACTGGCCGCGTGGGCCAGCACGCGCGCGAGCGAGGTCTGCCCGATCCCGCGCCTGGGCGAGTTGGCCACGCGGGTGAAGCTCACCACGTCGAACGGGTTGGCCAGCAGCGAGAGATAGGCGATCGCGTCCTTGATCTCGGCGCGCTCGTAGAACTTCGCCCCCCCGATCACCTGGTAGGCGATCTCGCGCCGCACGAGCGCGTCCTCGATGACCCGCGACATCGCGTTGGTGCGGTAGAGCACGGCGATCTCCGAACGCGAGGCGCCCTCGTCGAGCAGCCGCTCGATCTCGCCGACGACGAAGCGCGCCTCCGCGTGCTCGTCCTCGAGCGCGCGCAGCTGGATCTGCTCGCCCGCGCCGAGCTCGCTCCAGAGCCGCTTGGCGATCCCGCCGCGGTTGTTGGCGATCACGGCGTTGGCCGCCGCGAGGATCGTCTCGGTCGAGCGGTAGTTCTGCTCGAGCTTGACCACGCGGGCGTCCGGGAAGTCGTCCTGGAAGTCGAGGATGTTGCGGATATCCGCCCCGCGGAAGCTGTAGACCGACTGGGCGTCGTCGCCGACCACCGCGAGGTTGCGGTGACCCGGCAGGCTCGTGCGCGCTCCCCGTGCGGGCTCCTGCCGGCCGCCGCCCACGAGCAGCTGCAGCAGCCGGTACTGCGCGTGGTTGGTGTCCTGGTACTCGTCCACCAGCACGTGGCGGAAGGTGCTCGCGTAGCGCTCCCGGACCTCCTCGAACAGCTCGAGCACGTTGACGGTGCGGAACAGCAGGTCGTCGAAGTCCATCGCGTTCATGCGGTGCAGGTCGCGCTCGTAGATGTCGTACACGTCGGCCACCATCTCCTCGAACTGCGAGCCGACCGCCTGCCGGTAGGCGGCCGCGTCGATCAGACGGTTCTTGGCGGCCGAGATCTGGCTGTGGATGGCGGCCGGCGTGTGGCGCTTGGGATCCACGCCGACGGCATCGGCCGAGCGCTTGGTCAGTCGCCGCGCGTCGGCCTGGTCGTAGATGGTGAACTGGCGGGTGTAGCCGAGCTGCTGCGCCTCGGCACGCAGCAGCCGCGCGCAGGCCGCGTGGAAGGTCATCAGCCACATCCCGCGGGTGCCCCGGCCGAGCAGCCGCTCGACCCGCTCGCGCATCTCCTTGGCGGCCTTGTTGGTGAAGGTGATCGCGAGGATCTCGCCCGCCTGCGCCTGGTCTGTGTAGATCAGGTACGCGATGCGGTGCGCGAGCACGCGCGTCTTGCCGCTGCCCGCGCCGGCGAGCACCAGGAGCGGCCCCTCGCCATGGGTCACGGCCTCGCGCTGCGGCTCGTTGAGGTCCTCTAGGAGCTCCTGGAGGTGATCGGCGTGGGGGTTGCTGGACATCGATCTCCAGCATAGATGCGTAATCGGCGGGCTGAGCAGGCTCCGCGCCACCCGCCATCGCGCCCGCTGCCGTGCCGACTGCCGTGCCCCTTCGCCTTGACCTCTTCCGCGAGATCCAGGCGATGATCTCGCCCTAGCCCCCGGCCGGGTTGGGGCCCTTGACGGTCCGCAGCGGACGAACCTCGGCGGCGGGCCGCGTCTCCCCGTCGGAGAGCTCGGCGACCAGGCGTTCGAGGTCCGCGATACGGCCCGAGAGCGCCTGGATCGCCTCGGCGATCGGATCGGGCAGGTGAATCCAGTCGGCGTCCGGCCCCTCCACGCGACGGCCGTCGATGCGCACCGGGTGACCGGGGTTGCCGACGACGGTCGAGTTCGGCGGCACGTCGGTGATCACGACGCTGTTGGCGCCGATCTTGGCGCCGTGGCCGATCGTGATCGGGCCCAGCAGCTTGGCGCCCGAGCCGATCGTCACGTTGTCCTGCACCGTCGGGTGTCGCTTGCCGGTCGCGAAGCCCGTGCCGCCGAGCGTGACCCCCTGGTAGAGCGTCACGTCATTGCCGATGTCGGCCGTCTCGCCGATCACCACTCCGGCGCCGTGATCGATGAACAGCCCCTCGCCGATCCGCGCCGCGGGGTGGATCTCGATGCCGGTGATCGCGCGCGTCGACATCGAGATCAGCCGCGGCAGCAGCGGCACGCCGGACAGCTGCATGGCGTGCGCCACGCGATAGGCCAGCAGCGCGTGGATGCCGGGCCACGTCGCGAGGATCTCCGCCGGCGCCACGCCGCGCGCCGCGGGATCGCGGTCGCGGGCGGCAAGCACGTCGCGGCGGACCTCGTGGGCGACCCGTGCGAGCGCGTGCAAACCGGGCATGGCAACAGGGTAGCGGCGAACCTCGCGCTCTCGGCGGCGCAAACCCCGATCGTCACAGCGACGAGCGGCCACCGCCCGCCGCTGCGCTGGCGCGTCAGGGCGCGAAGAAGGCCTGGGAGATGTAGCGCTCGCCGGAGTCCGGCATGATCACGACGATCCGCTTGCCGGCGCTCTGCGGCCTGGCGGCGACCTGCAGCGCCGCCCACAGCGCCGCTCCGCAGGAGATCCCGGCCAACAGGCCGACGCGTTTGGCACAGCTCCACGCGGTCTGGATCGCGTCGTCGTCGGAGACGGCCACGACCTCGTCGAGCAGCTCGCGGTTGAGCACGGGCGGCACGAAGCCCGCGCCGATCCCCTGGATGCGATGAGGCCCGGGCGCCGCTCCTGAGAGCACGGCCGAGCCGCGCGGCTCGACGGCGACGACCTGCAGCTCGGGGTTGACGTGCTCGCGCAGGTGCTCGCCCACGCCGGTGATCGTGCCGCCCGTGCCCACACCCGCCACGAGCACGTCAACCCGGCCGTCGAGCGCTCGCGCGATCTCCGGCCCGGTGGTGCGGCGATGGACCTCCGGGTTGGCGGGGTTGGAGAACTGATCGGGCAGGAACACGTCCGCCTGGAGTGCCATCGCCTGGGCGGCCGCCACGGCCTCGCCCATGCCTCCGAGCGACTCGGTGATCTCGACGCGCGCGCCGTAGAGTCGCAGCAGGCTCTCGCGCTCGCGACTCATACCCTGGGGAAGGGTGAGCACGAGCTCATAGCCCTTGGCCGCGCACACGAACGCGAGCGCGATCCCGGTGTTTCCGCTGGTCGCCTCCACGATCGTCGTACGCCCCGGCTCGATCCTGCCCTGCGCCTCGGCGGCCTCGATCATGGCCACGCCGATGCGGTCCTTGACGCTCCCGCCGGGGTTGAATGACTCGAGCTTGGCGAACAGCTCAACGCCGCTGTCGGCTGCCGCCGTGCCCGCGAGCATGCGCGGCAGCCCCACCAGCGGGGTGCCGCCCACGAGCTCTGCAATGTTGATCGGGATTGCCGCCATCGACGCCACGACAATAGTGCAGGCGCGCCGCCGCCCGCCGCGGCCATCGAGATGGCGGCGAGCCTCGTGTCGGGTGAGACGCGGCTGACCCAGCGTCACGCGGAGTCCGGTAGTTGGTAGGTTGGCTTGTGGTGCTGCGCACGCCCCTCAGGTGCTGTCTTCCACTGACGTTGGCTGTCGCCTGCATCGCCGGCATGCCCGCCGCGGTCAGCTCGGCGAGGCCGGCGATGGCGACGGCGGCGAAAACAAGGGGAAAGGCCAAGGAAATGAAGGGGGTCCCCAACTGCGCGAGCTTTGAGGGTCAGGTTCTGACGCTCGCCCCCGGGCACGTCACGGGCCCAGGCGTTACGGAGCTGGGTGGTAGCCACAGCCTGTGCTCGTGGTCGGGCCAATCGTCCGGTCAGTATGCCTTCGTGGTCACGGTGGCGGTCTTTCCAGCGCCCTCGTTCGTCGGAAAGGCCCTGCTCAAACAGGCCAAGGCCTCGGCACTGGCGGCGAATCACATGCGTGGCGGCTTCGGCGAGTACGTGACCGGGAACCCGCGGCGCGGGCGTTTCTTCGAAGGCATGGCCGTCTGGAGCTCCGAGCAGGAAAACAGCGAAAAGGGCCTCTGCTCCATGGAACCCAACGAAGGGAAGATCGAACCCCATCAGACCGGACCGAGCTGCGCGGGCCAGCCCGGCACTGAAGGCGACTACGCAACGGCCTACGGATCCGCAAAGCGGAGCACCGCACCGATGATTCTTCAGATCAGCGTGGCCTGCCAGCTGGACACGTCCGGGGGGCCGCTGAGCCTGGCGCGCGCCATGATTGCCGGCTTCTCGCGCAAGTACTGACCCCGCTCGCTGGGGCGCGGTTCAGATGTGGTACATGCTCGCGCCGGCCTCGCGCGCCTCGCGCTCGATCACGTCTGCGATGGTCGTGTCGGCCAGGATCTTGCGGGCCGCCGCGGCGGCGTCGGCGAACACGCCCTCGGAGTCGCGCCCGAGCGGGCCGTCGAGCAGCTCGACGATCTCGAGCACGCTGATCGTCGCGGGCTGGCGCGCGAAGCGATAGCCGCCCTTGACGCCGCGCTGGGAGCTGATTATGCCGGCACGCCTGAGCACGGCGAAGAGCTGCTCGAGAAACTGCACCGGCACTCCGCGCCTGCGCGCGAGCTCGCCGATCGGGACCGGCTCCGAGCCGCTGCTGCGCCCGAGCTCGGCGAGTGCGAGCACGGCGTATGGCGACTTGCTGGTGATCGAGATCATCGCGCCGGCGACCGCTGGGAACTTGGTGGCACGAAGGCGATCGTATTGTGCTGGGCGCGCGCTCGTCCGCCGGCCGGCGGCGATGAATCGTGTGCCCTACAGCCAGCCGCGCTCGGTTGCTATCAGCACGGCCTGGGCGCGATCGACCGCGCCGAGCTTGCCGTAGATGTTGTGCAAGTGCGTGCGCACCGTGCTCGTCGACAGCGTCAGCTCGTGAGCGATCTGCTTGTAGACCTTGCCCTCGGCGAGTCGCTGCAGCACTCCGAGCTCGCGGCCGGACAGCGGGCACGGATCGACGTGGCGCTGGCGCTGGCTGGTCGAGCTGGGCAGCTCGTACATCACGCGACGCAGCTCCCGGGGCCCGAGCCCGACAGAACGCGCGGTCGCGAGCATCTCGGCCGGCGATACCCGTCCTCCCTGCTCGTAGTGGGCGAGCATGTCCGCGAGGCGGATCAGGGCGCCCTCACCTTCCACGTCGCCGTTGTGGTGGCGCTCGATCGGGGTCGCCACGGCTGCCGGCAGCCCCCATCGCCGGATCAGGACGCCGCCGACGAGGGCATGGTCGACGCCGAGCTCGCGCCGCTCCTGGTGGACACGCTCCTCGGGGGTGCGCGCGCCGCGATGCACCTGCGAGGGGTAGCCGGGATAGGCATGCAGGAGCACGAGCTTGCCCACGTCGTGCAGCAGGCTCGTCACCGTGAGACGGTCGCGGTGCTCGTAGCCGACCTCCGCCGCCACGCGGTCGGCGGCGTGCTGGGTGGCGAGCGCATGCAGGCGGAAGCGCTCGGGTGCCGCGTCCCACACGGTCGCCCGCTCGAAGAAGTCGAAGGTGCGCACGTGGTTTGCGAGGGCCTGGACCGTCTGCGGGGTGAGCAGCTCGACTGCCGCCACGGCCGTGTCGGCCCGCACGCGGCCGTCCTGGACGCGGTTGGCGAGGCGCAGCACGGCGATGATCAGGGCGACGTCGGACTCGACGGCCGCGACCACGTCGGCAGTGGCCACGTGGTCCTTGGCGATCACCGACAGCAGGCGATCGCGCGACTCCGCGAGCGCCGGAAATGCCTCGAGTGCTTCGAAGGCCATCGTCAGGCGGCGGCCGTGCCCCTCGTTCTGGTGGCGCTCGCCGGAGCTGGACGCGGGCGTGCTTGGACGCGCGTCGACCTTGGCAGGACGGCGCGAGCGCTTCTCGTTGAGTTTGTTCCCTGCGGACGGCTTCTTACCGGCGACGGTTGCCTGCATGCCCTTCAGACCCCTTCCTTGGGTTTCCCGACCATCCGGGTCGGGTGATTCCGATGGGGTCGTATCGGCAGCCGCCTGCCGACAGTTGAGAGGTGGCTGCGATCAGCCTTGCAGCAGCGCCTTGTCGATCCGTCGGAGCGTCTCATCGCGGCCCAACAGGGCGACGCTCTCGAAGATGCCCGGGGACACGGTGCCCCCCGAGATGGCCACGCGCAGCGGCTGGTAGACCTCGCGCGGCTTGGCCTCACGGCGCTCGATCACCTCGGCCAGCGCCTCGCCGACAGCCGTCTCATCGAAGCTGTCGGACTCTGCCAGGCTCGAGCGCACGTCGGCCAGGGCCGCGCGGCCGTCCTCGCCGAGCCAGCGCTCGCGCGCCTTGGGGTCGTCGGCGGGGCCATCGAGCAGCGATCCGGCCAGCGGCCAGAAGTCCGCGAGCGTGTGGATCTTCTCCTGGCTGATACGTGCCGCCTCGCCGAGGCCCTGGCGCCCGGTGAACTCTTCCAGGCGCCGGGTGAGCTCCGCGACCGGCAGCCTGCGGATGTAGACGCCGTTCAGCCACCGCAGCTTGACCTCGTCGAAGCGCGCCGGGTTGCGGCTGACCCGCTCGAGCGTGAAGCGCTCGATCAGCTCCTCGGTCGAGAGCACGGTCGCGTCGTCGCCCGCCCCCCAGCCGAGCAACGCAAGGTAGTTGCGCACCGCCTCGGGGAGATAGCCAGCGTCTCGCAGCTCCTGCACCGAGGCGGCGCCATGGCGCTTTGAGAGCTTCTTGCCGTCCGGCCCGTGCAGCAGCGGAAGGTGCGCGTACAGCGGCAGCGGCGCCTGCTCGCCGCGCTCGGATCGGCCGAAGCCGACGGCTTTGGCGGCCTCCAGCACGAGCAGCTGCTTGGGCGTGTTCGAGAGGTGATCCTCGCCGCGGACCACGTGCGTTATGGCAGCGTCGAGGTCGTCGATCGCGACCGCGAAGTTGTAGAGCACCGAGCCGTCCGCGCGCGCGATCACGGGGTCGTCGAGGTGAACGTGATCGAAGCGCGTATCGCCGCGGATCACGTCGTGCACGACCGTCGCGCCGGTGTCGGGTACGCGTAGGCGCACCGCGCCGTCTCGCTCGGCCTCGCCGCGGAAGCCGCGATCGGCGCCGTGGCGCTGCTTGTAGGCCTTGACGTCCTCGGCGGTCGCGTTGGAGCGGTAGGCGTGACCGGCGTCGAGCAGCGCCTGCAGTGCCTCGCCGTGGCGCTGCGAGCGCTCGGTCTGCAGGATCGGGCCCTCGTCCCAGTCGAGTTCGAGCCAGTTCAGCGCGTCGATGATCTGCTCGATGTTCTCCGGCGTCGAGCGCTCGCGGTCGGTGTCCTCGATGCGCAGCACCAGCTCCCCACCCGCGTGCCGAGCGAGCAGCCAGTTGAACAGCGCGGTGCGCGCGCCGCCGATGTGCAGCGCCCCGGTGGGCGATGGTGCAAAGCGAACCCTCATGGCGGTGCCTAGCCTAGCTCGCTACTCAGCGAGCCCCACCGCCCTCAGGGCCTCGCCGTGATCGAGGTAGGTGTGCACGCGGCAGAGCTTCCCGGCGAGGAAATCGAAGACCGTGCCCTGCGGCGCGTCCACCCACGCGCCGCTGCCGCGCCCGCGTCCCTCCAGCCGACCGAGCATCAGCACGCGTTCGCCGAGGTCGCGAAACTCCAGTGCGACCGAGCGATACTGCTCCCAGGTCTCGCCGATGTCCGCGAGGTAGGTTTCGATGCCGGGGCGCCCGCTGAAGCTGCCGCCGGGCGTCGTGCCCGGCATCGCCGGGAACCACTCGAAGTCCGCGACCGCCAGTTCGACGATGACGTCCACATCGCGCCGGTTGAAAGCGTCCTCGACCCGCATCGCGCTTTCCACGTTCTCCTGCGACATCGCCTACTCCTGGGCCTCGGCGACCCCGAGGGCCAGCGATCCGCGAAGGCTCTCGACGTTGGCGTCCGACATCATCCGCTCCAGTATCCCGCAGAGCCGCGGCGCCGGGTCGCGGCGCCCGACCGCGGCGCCCGACCGCCGCGCCCGATATGAGGCGATGACGCCGCCGGCGATCGACCCTCATAATCCGCGCGCATGCTGATCGGAGCGCACGTCTCGCCCGCGGGCGGCCTGCCCAAAGCGATCGAACGCGGGCTTGAGCGTGGCTGCCGTGCGATTCAGATCTTCAACCAGTCGCCGCGGATGTGGAGGGCGACTGTCTACCGCGAGGAGGACGTGGCCGCCTTCAGGGAGGCGATGGCGGCCAGCCCGATCGATGCGGTCCTGATCCACGCCGTATATCTCGTCAACTGCGCCAGCGACGATCCGGACATCCGCAGCAAATCGCTCGCGTCGCTGACGCATTCGCTGCGCGTGGGCCGCGCGATCGGCGCTGCCGGCGTCGTGCTTCATCCAGGCTCGGCCAAGACCGGCGACGTCGAGCAGGCGATCGCCCGCGCCGGGGACACGATCCGCGAGGCTCTGCGCGAGAGCGAGGAGTGCGAGCTGCACCTCGAGAACACGGCCGGCGCGGGGGGCACGCTCGGTCGCTCCTTCGAGGAGCTGGCAGCGCTGCTGGAGGCCGCGGGGGGCGGCGCGCGCCTCGGCGTCTGCCTGGACTCCTGCCACCTGTTCGCCTCCGGCTATGACATCCGCACGCCTGACGGGATGGGGGCGGTGTTGCGAGCGGCCTCGCGCACGCTGGGCCGCGGCCGCATCCGCTCGCTTCACCTCAACGATTCCCAGGCGCCGCTCGGGTCCAACCGAGACCGCCACGCCAACATCGGCGCCGGCGAGCTCGGCGAGCAGGGCGCCAGCGCGTTCTTGGCTGCGCGCGGCGTGCAGCGGCTGCCGTGCGTGCTCGAGACCCCCGGCCGCAACCGTGAAGGCCCCTCGCGCGAAGAAGTGGAGCTCGCGAACAGGCTTCGTGAGCGGGGGCTCGCGGCGCGGCGCTAGCCGGTCGCGGCACGGCGCCAGCCGGTCGCGGCACGGCGCTAGCCGGTCGCGGCGGACGGCACGGGCGCGAGTGCGTGCTCGAGCTCTGCGCGCAGCGTCGGGGTGTGCTGCACGCGGTACTCCTCGCCGAGACGCAGCCGGCGGGTGCCGGCGCTCGTGTCGATGTCGATGAGCACCTCGGCGGGCCCCGGGAACTCCTCGATCGCGTGCTTGAGATCGTCGATAGCGCTGTTCGACAGCGAGGCGGCGGAGACCCGCAGATGCACTGGCTGGGCGAGCGCCGTGGCGGTTCGCTCCGCGGCGTCGGCCCGCGCTCGCGCCCGCTCTATCTCCTCCGCCGAGGGTGAGAAGGCCTCCACGCTCTGCACCACCAGACATGTCTTGCCGGCTTCCTTGTGATCGACGCGACCTTTCACGATCACCACCTCATCGACTGCCAGCGCCGCCTCGTGCTCGCTGAGCGCCTTGCCGAACACGAGCATCTCAACCGCTCCCACGAGATCGTCGAGTGTCGCGAACATCATGTGGTCGCCGTTGCGGGTACGGATGCGCTTGGTCTCCGTGATGATTCCGCCGACCGTCACGAGGTCCTTGTCGCGGCGATCCTCGAGCGCGGACAGCGGACAGTCCACGCGCGCGCGCAGCGCCTCGCGCAACGGCTTGAGCGGGTGCGCGGAGATGAACAGGCCGATCGCCTCCTTCTCCGCGGCCAGCAACTCGGCCTGCTCGAACTCCTCCGCCGGGATCGGGGGGTGCACCGGCCGGGCCAGCCCCGCGGCGCCGGCGACTGCGGGCGCGGAGGACGGCGAGGCGCCCGCTGCGCTCCCCGGCTGCTGATCCTGCAGATCGAAGATCGAGCCCTGGCCGATGAGCGCATCCTGCTGGATCTTCTGCCCCGCCGCCTGGGCCTGCTCGAGCACGGCCAGCATGCCCTTGCGACTCGCGCCCGTCGAGCCGAGCGCGCCGCACTTGATGAGCGCCTCGATCGCCTTCTTGTTGACCGTGCGGTTGTCGACGCGCTCGCAGAAGTCCCACAGCGATGTGAAGCGCCCGCCCTCATCGCGCGCCCGCTTGATCGCCTCGACGGCCTGGTAGCCGACGCCCTTGACGGCATCGAGGCCGAAGCGGATGTTGCCGGCCCGGCTCTCGGACCCGGTCGTTCCGGCTGTGTGCCCGTATGGCCCGACCGTGAACTCGTGGTCTGAGAGGTTGACATCCGGCGGCAGTATCTCGATGCCCATCTCCTCGCAGCGGGCGACGAAGAACGGCACCTTGTCCTTGGTCGACATCACCGAGGAGATCAGCGCGGCCATGTACTCGGCGGTGTGGTTCGCCTTCAGCCACGCGGTGCGGTAGGCGATCAGGCCATAGCAGGCGGCGTGGGACTTGTTGAACGAGTAATCGGCCGACTTTTCGTTCGTCTGCCAGAGGAACTCGATGACCTCGGCCCGCGTGCCCGACGCGCGGCAGCCCTCCACGAACTCGGGCTTCAGCGCGGCCATCGCCGCACGGTTCTTCTTGCCGATCGCCTTGCGCAGGTCGTCCGCCTTTGCCCCCGAGAAGCCCGCGAGCTCCTTGGAGATCTGCATCGCCTGCTCCTGGTAGAGGATCACCCCGTTTGAGGATTCGAGTATGTGACGCAGGCGCTCGTCGGGGTAGACGATCGCCTGCGGAGTGTGCTTGCCCTTGGCATACACGGGGATCTGATCGATCGCGCCCGGGCGGTAGAGCGCGTTGAGAGCGACGAGGTCGTTGAATTCGTCGGGCCTCACCTTCTTCAGCGCCTCGCGCATACCCTCGGACTCGAACTGAAACACGCCCGTCGAGTCGCCCCGCGCGAGCATCTCATACGTGCGCGCGTCGTCGAGCGGCAGCGTCGTCATGTCCGGACGCGCACCGCTCGAGCGCTCGATGATGTCGAGCGCGTCCTCGATCACGTCGAGGTTGCGCAGCCCGAGGAAGTCCATCTTGAGGATGCCGATCTCCTCGATTGGCTTCATCGAGAACTGGGTCACCGTGCGAAAGACCCGCTCGCCGTGCTCATCGGTCCCCGCGTCGGCGAGCTGCAGCGGGACGATGTCGGTCAGCGGCCGGTCGGCGATGACCACCGCCGCCGCGTGGATCGAGGAGTTGCGCACGATTCCCTCGAGACCCTGGGCGACGTCCACGATCTGCTTGGCAACCGGGTCCTCATCGCAGGCCTTGCGCAGCGGCTGGCCGGCCTTCAAGCAGTCCTCGAAGGACGGCGAGCGGCCCATGATCGGGTCGGGGATGAGCTTCGCCAGCCGGTCGCCGGCGGCGTAGTCGAAGCCGAGCACCCGCGCCGCGTCGCGGGTGGCCGCGCGCGGGAACATCTTGCCGAAGGTGACGATCTGCGCGACCGACTCGCGCCCGTACTTCTCGGTCACGTAGCGCATCACGCGCTCGCGCCCGCGCACGGAGAAGTCGATGTCGATGTCCGGCATCGACACGCGCTCGGGGTTCAGGAAGCGCTCGAAGAGCAGTTCGTAGCGCAGCGGGTCGACGTCGGTGATCGCCAGGCAGTAGGCGACGATCGAGCCGGCCGCCGAGCCGCGACCGGGGCCTACCGCGATGCCGTTCTCCTTGGCGAACTTGACGAAGTCCCAGACGATCAAGAAGTAGGCGTTGAAGCCCATGCCATCGATCACCTCGAGCTCCATCTCCATGCGCTCGATCGCCGCGGCGGGCGGCGGATCGCCGTAGCGCAGGCGCAGGCCCTGCTGCACCCGCTCGCGCAGGTACTCGCGCTCGGAGCTGCCGTCGGGCGTCTGGAAGCGAGGGATCAGCTGCTTGCCGAGCTCGAGCTCGACCGAGCAGCGCTCGGCGATCTCCAGCGTGCTCGCGATCGCCTCCGGCCACTGCGCGAAGGCGCCGGCCATCTCGTCGCTGTCACGCAGGTAGAACTCGTTGCTGTCGAAGGTCAGCTTGGGCGCGGCGAGCGTGCTCTTGGTCTGCACGCACAGCAGCGCGGTGTGGTGGTCGTAGTCCTCGCGCCGCAGATAGTGCACGTCGCCCGTGCCGACCAGGCTGCCGCCGAGCTCGCGCGCGAGCCGGACGATGCCCTCGTTGCACTTCTCCTGGGCGGCGAGCCCGTTCTTCTGGACCTCGAAGTAGACGTTCTCCGCGCCGAACACTCCTTGCAGCTCCTCCGCGTGGGCACGAGCATCCGCCGGGCGATCCTCCAGCAGGCGCTGACAGAAGCGCGAGGCAAGGCAGCCGGTGAGCGCGATCACGCCAGCCGAGTGGCGCTCGACCTGGGCGAGGTCGACCGTCGGCTTGCCCCTCTGGAGCCCCTCCAGAAAGCCTGCCGATGAGAGCTTGACCAGGTTGCGGTAGCCGACCTCGTCGGCCGCGAGCAGGGTCAGGTGGTTGCGCTCGCTGCGGCCCGCGCCGGTGCTCGTCACGGTGTGATCGTCGACCAGGTAGATCTCACAGCCGACGATCGGCTTGACACCGTGCTTGCGGCATGCCTTGTAGAGCTCCACCGCCCCGTTCATGACGCCGTGGTCGGTGAGGCCGAGCGCCGGCTGGTCGAACTGCGCCGCCCGCGCAGCCAGGGCCTCGATCTTGCAGGCGCCGTCGAGCAGCGAATACTCGGAGTGAACGTGCAGGTGGGCGCAGGAGGAGATGCTCACTGGGACTGCATGCTAAGCCTCGCGGCGGCGGAGCCTCAGCGAGAGCGTCGCTGTTTGCGCCTGTTGCGCCAGCGCCTTATCAGGGACATGCTGTGCTTGTGCGGCGGCGGTTTCAGGCGCGGTTCAGCCGCCACCTCGTGGAGAGCGGGAGCCGCCTCGGCCCGGGCCCGCAGGCGCTCCACGGCGGCCGCCAGGGCATCGGCCATCTCGACGCCGCGGACCTCCGCCGGAAGAGCTCGCGGCGTGGAGCCGAGGCCCGCCGGCGCCTGTCCGGGAACAGCCGGCTGGGGAAACCGCGGCCCGGCGGTGGCGCTCACCGGCGCCGGCTGCGCCGCGGATTCAGCGCCTGCGAGCGCGGCGCCCAGCCGGGAGGCGACACCCCGCAGCTCGCCCACGAGCGCCTCCATCTGCCGCTGGCCCGCGCGCACGCTCTCGAGCAGCCCTTCTGAGCGCTCGCGCGCGGTGCGCTCCGCATCGAGTCCCGCCTGGATCTGCGTGGTGCGCTGCTCGAGCTCGCCGAGCCTCTCCCGCAGCTCGTGCTCGGCCCGCCGCGCCGCCGCACGCTCAGCTGCGGCGGCCTGCTCGGCCTCGGCCAGCGCGCGCTGCAGGCGCTCCAGGCGGGCTGCCAGCTCGCCGGACTCGAGCTCGCCGGCGCGCAGGCGGGCGCCCAGCCGCTCGATCTCCGCGCGGCTCTCCCGGTCGAGGCTGAGCAGGCGCTCCTCGGCCTCCACCCGCAGCTGCTGCTCGGCATACTCGCGCTGCTTGACGCTGCGCAGCTCCTGCTCGCGGTCGAGCGTCGAGGCCCGCTCGAGCTCGAGCAGCTCGGACATCTGCGCGAACTCGTCCTCGGCCTCGCGCAGGCGCTGCTGCAGGCTGGCGACATGTCGTTCGAGTGTCAGCACGGTCGCTTCTGCCGCCTCCGCGCGGCGCGTGAGCGCGACCTCGCCCGTCTCGGCCGCACGGCGCGCGCGGCGTTCGGCCAGCAGGTCGCCCTCGCTTCTGGCGCCCCGCCCCTCGGGCCCGCCGCCCAGATCCCCGCCGGGCGTCTCGTTTCCCTCTGCCATCACGATGACACGGAGGCTAGGGGCGCGGTCGGACGATTAGCCGCCGGCGGCGCTCACTCGTTGTGCAGCCGCCAGGCCATCCGCGACTGCAGCGACCACAGCTCGATGAAGCCGGGTGAGGCGGACTGCGAGAACAGCCCGCCCGACTCGGCAAACGATGCGAGGCTCGCGTCGTAGACGGCGTTGGCGGACGAGCGGGTCACCACGCGCGCGTGTCCCTTGTAGAGCTTCAGCCCGATCGTCCCGGTGACGTGCTCGTTCACACGCTCCATGTATGCATCGAGGTCCGCCCGCAGCGGCTCCCACCACAGTCCCGCGTAGACGAGAAAGGCCCACTGGCGGTCGAGCTGGGGCTTGAACTGGTTCTGGTGGATCGTGCACACGAGCCGCTCGAGCTCCTGGTGGGCGGGCAGGATGATCGAGGCCGCGGGCGCCTCGTAGATGTCGCGCACCTTCAGCCCGACGATGCGATCCTCGAGCTGGTCGATGATCCCGACTCCGTGACGGGCGCCGATCTCGCCTGCGCGTTCGATCAGCTCCACCAGCCCCAGCCGCTCGCCGTTGAGGGCCACGGGCGTGCCCTGCTCGAAGCCCAGCTCGACGTGCTCGGGCTCGTCGGGGGCGTCCTCCGGTCGGGTTGTCAGCTGGAAGACGTCATCCTCGGGCGCGTGGCCGAGATCCTCGATCCAGCGGCCCTCCGAGGAGCGGCCCCAGAGGTTGTCGTCGATCGAGTAGGGGGCTTCGCCCTCGGTCGACTGCGTCTGGTGAGACTTGATCGGAATGGCGTGCTCGCGCGCATACGCGATCTCCTCCTCGCGGCCCATCTGCCAGGAGCGCACCGGCGCGATCACCCTCAGCTCGGGGGCGAGCGTCGCGATCGTGGCCTCGATGCGCACCTGGTCATTGCCCTTGCCGGTGCAGCCGTGGGCGATCGTGTCGCAGCCCGCCCGGCGGGCATGCTCGACCGCGAGCTTCGCGATCAGCGGCCGGCCGAGCGCCGTGAACAACGGATAGCCGCTGCCGTAGATCGCGTTGGCCTTGATCGCCGGCGCGAGGTACTCGCGGGCGAACTGCTCCCTGGCGTCCTCCACGTGGCATTCGCGCGCACCCAGCTGCATGGCCTTGCCCCTGATGACCTCGTAGTCCTCGCCGGGCTGCCCGAGGTTGACCGTCAGGCAGACCACCTCGGCTTCGTACTTCTCCTGGATCCACTTGAGCATCACGCTCGTGTCGAGACCGCCGGAGTAGAGCAGCAGAACCCGGTGTACCTGCTCGGGGTCGGCCTCGTATGAGGCGGTGCGCGGCGCGGGAGTCTGCTGCTCGCTGCTCACGGCGGCCAAGGCTACTGCGAGCGCAGGTGGCTCGCCGGGTTCGCGACGGGCGCGGGCGCGCCTGCCGCGCGCTCGGCGCCGGTCGATGAGCTCGGCCGCTCGCCGACCGGGCCCCGTTCCATGATCGCGTAGACGGGCGGCTCCTCGCTGAAGCCGAGCCGTGCGTAGAGGCCTTGAGCGTCGGCCGTGTGCAGCAGCCAGCGCACCTCCGCCGGCCCCGTGCCATCGACGATCTCGCGCACGAGCTCGAGTCCGAGGCCGCGACCGCGGTAGGGCTCGAGCACGTAGACGTCGGCCAGGTAGGCGAGGATCGCACCGTCGGAGACGGCCCTGGCGAAACCGATCTGCTGGCTGCCGCGGTAGAGCCCCACCACCCGGCTGGAGCCGCGAATCGAGCGCTCGAGCAGATCGCGCGAGCGGCCTCGTCCCCAGTAGGAGCGCCCGCCGATGAACGCGTGCACGGCGTCGACGTCGATGCGCTGCGGGTCGTCGTCGAGCTCGAACCCGCCTGCAAGCTCGCGTCGCACGCTCACGCCTCCAGCGCGGCCCGCAGCCGCTGGAGGGCGTCCTGCACCTCGGGCTCGCCGATCGTCAGCGGGGGCAGCAGGCGGACCGTCGTCGGCCCGGTCGCGTTCACGACCAGGCGCTGCTCCGACAGCGCGCGAGCCACCGTGTCAGGGGCCGAGATGTCCAGCTCGCAGGCCAGCATCAGCCCGCGCCCGCGCACGGAGCGCACATGGGGCAGGCGCTCGAGGCCGGCTGCGAGCTGAGCGCCGCGCGCACGCACCCGCGCGAGCAGCTCGGGGTCGTCGGTCACCGCGAGGGCCTGCAGGGCGGCGGCCGCGATCACCGGCCCGCCGGCGAACGTGGAGCCGTGGTCGCCGGGCTGCAGCACGTCGGCCAGGCGCTCGCCGGTCACGAGCGCGCCGATCGGCAGCCCCCCGCCGAGGGCCTTTGCGACGGTGATCGCGTCGGGCCGCACACCCGTCTGCTCGTAGGCCCAGAGCGTGCCCGTGCGCCCCATGCCGCACTGGATTTCATCGAACACGAGCGCCGCGCCGTGCTCGTCACAGGCCGCCCGCGCCGCCAGCAGGACCTCCTCGGCGAGCACGTTCACGCCCGTCTCGCCCTGGATCGGCTCGAGCACCACGGCAGCGGTGCGCTCGCTGACAGCGCCCGCGAGCGCGTCCGGCTCGGCGGCGACGGCCCGGAAGCCGGGCACGAGCGGCGCGAACGGCGCCTGCTTGGACTCCTGAGGCGTCGCCGACAGAGCGCCGTAGGTGCGCCCGTGGAAGGCCCCGTGCACGACGAGCACCTCGCCCGCGTGCCTGGCCTTGCGCACGAGCTTGATCGCCGCCTCGTTGGCCTCGGCGCCGGAGTTGCAGAGAAAGACCTTGCCGCCCAGGCTGGACTCCGACAGGCGCCGCGCCAGGCGCATCCCGGGCTCTGTGTAGAACAGGTTGCTCGCGTGCATCAGGCGCCCGACCTGCTCGCGCACCGCCTCCACCACGCGCGGGTGGCAGTGGCCGATGCTCGTCACCGAGATGCCGCAGAGAAAGTCCAGGTACTCGTTGCCTTCGTCATCCCAGAGGCGCGCGCCCTGGCCGCGCACGAACTCGACCTGGAAGCGTGCGTAGGAGGGGATCACGCTGCTGCGCTCGAGCTCCTGCAGCTCCGCGAGGCTCATGATGCCGCCTCGATCTTGGTGCCGATGCCGGCGTCGGTGAAGAGCTCGAGCAGCAGCGAGTGCGCGATCCGCCCGTCGAGGATGTGCGCGGCGCTGACGCCCTGGTTGATCGCATCGACGCAGGCTTCGAGCTTGGGGCGCATGCCCCCGGCGAGCTGCGCCAGCGCCTGCTGCACCTGAGCGGTGCTCGCCTGCGCGATCAGGCTCTCGGGATCGGACGGATCGCCGAGCCAGCCCGGGACGTCGGTGAGAAAGACCACCTTGTACGCGCCGAGCGCGCCCGCGACCGCACCGGCGGCCTCATCCGCGTTGACGTTGTATGAGCGCCCCTCGCGGTCGGCGCCGACGGAGGCGATCACGGGTATGTAGTCGCTCGCTATGTGCTCGATCACCCCGACGTTGACCCGCTCGATGCGCCCGACGAAGCCGATGTCCTCGCCCCCGGGCGCGGCGCGGCGCGTGACACCGAACAGCGAGCCGTCGTCGCCGCAGAGGCCCACGGCCGGCTGGCCGTGGCGGTTCAGGCGCAGGACGATCTCCTTGTTGACCTTGCCGACGAGCACCATCTTGGCGACCTCGACGGTCTCCTCGCCCGAGACGCGCAGGCCGCCGACGAACTCCACGGGCATGCCGAGGCGCTCCATGTAGCCGGTGATCTCCGGCCCGCCGCCGTGCACGACGATCGGGTTCAACCCGACGTACTTGAGCAGCACCACGTCACGTGCGAACTCCTCGCGCAGATCCGCCTGCTCCATCGCGGCGCCGCCGTACTTGATGACGATGGTCTTGCCATGGAACTCCCTGATGTAGGGAAGCGCCTCGAGCAGCGTGCCTACGTCGCGCATCGATCCTCCTTGCGGGGTTGGGGAGGCTGCATGCTCATGTGGTGTACTCGGCGTTGATGCGCACGTAGTCGTGGGAGAGGTCGGAGAAGAACACCTCGGTCTCGGCGTCGCCGCCGGGCAGGCCGACCTCGTATTCGACCTCATCGGCCTGCACCGCGCGGGCGAGCGCCGCCTCGTCATAGGAGATCGCCGCACCCTCCGCGCAGACCCGGACGCCCTCGATGGCGATGTCCACCGCGAGCGGCTCGATGAGGCTGTCCCGCCCTCCGAGGGCCGCTCCGACGGCCTGCACGATGCGTCCCCAGTTGGGGTCGCCGCCGTGCAGCGCCGCCTTGACCAGCGGCGAGTTGGCGACCGCGCGGGCCGCCGCCTCGGCGTGCTCGAGCAGCCCGCCGTGCACGACCACGCGCCCGACCCGCGCGGCGCCCTCGCCGTCGGCCACCATCATGATCGCCAGCTGACGCAGCAGCGCGTCGAGCGCCTCGCCGAGCAGCAGCTCATCCTCGCTTTCTGCCTGCACGCGCACACCGCTGGCCCCCGAGCACATCAGGATCGCCGTGTCGTTGGTCGAGAGCTGCCCGTCGACCGACGCGCGGTCGAAGGAGCGCTTGACGCAGACGCCGAGGAGCAGATCGGCCGTCTCGGCGGACAGCTCGGCGTCGGTCTGCACGAAGCACAGCATCGTGGCGAAGCGGGGGGAGATCATCCCGGCGCCCTTGCACTGGGCGGTCAGTCGCACCGATCCGGAGGGCAATGCCACCTCGAGGCAGGCGCGCTTCTCGAACGCGTCGGTGGTCTCGATCGCCTTCTGGAAGTCCCCGTCGCCGTCGCTGCTCAGGCGCTTGTATGCGGCCAGGACTCCCTTGAGCACCGCCTCGACGGGCAGCTGATGGCTGATCGCGCCCGTCGAGGCCAGGGCCACGGCACTGGGGTCGACCCCGGCCGCCAAGGCGGCGGCGCCCTGGGTCTTCGCGGCGTCGTCGAGTCCGCGCCGGCCGGTGGCGGCGTTGGCGCACCCCGAGTTCGCCAGCACGACCCGCAGGGCGCTCAGGTCGCAGCGTTCGCGGCTGAGGAGCACCGGCGCGGCGGGCGTGGCGGAGGAGGTGAAGCGCGCGGCGCTGACCGTGCTCGCGCTCTCACTCACGAGCAGCCCGACGTCCGGGTTGCCGCTCGGCTTGAGCCCCGCGGCCACGCCGGCCGCGAGGAACCCGCCGGGGAGCCCGGCGCCCGGGCCCAGCTCGAGCACGTGCGCGGGGGCCTGCACCCAGCGGGAGCGGAAGAACGGGCGCTGGCAGAGGTCGTCGCCCCGCACGCTCATGAGATCCCCGCCGTCTCGTCGAGCCCGAACATCAGGTTGAGGTCCTGGACGGCCTGCGAGGAGGTCCCCTTCCAGAGGTTGTCGATGCTCGACAGCACGACCACCTTGCCGGTGTGCTCGTCGGCGGCGGCGAACAGGCGGCAGTAGTTGGTCTCGCGCACCTCGCGCGTGCCGGAGGGCTCATCGACCACCTCGATGAACGGCTCCTTTGCGTAGGCCTCAGCGAAGATCTCGCGCAGCTCTGCAGCCCCGACAGTGCGCGTCGGCGTGACGTAACAGCTCGCGAGCTCGCCCTGGTCGAGCGGCACGAGGTGCGCCTGGAACTGCACCCTGAGCTCGGGGTGGGCGGGATCCAGATCATTCAGCTGCTCCTCGATCTCAGGCGTGTGGCGGTGGGCTGCGACCTTGTAGGGCAGGATGTTCTCGCCCGCCATCGACAGATGCGTGGTCTCGTCGAATGCGCGCCCGGCGCCGGAGATCCCCTGCTTGGCGTCGATCACAACGTCGGCGATCAGCCCCGCCCGGGCCAGCGGCGCGAGTGCCAGCAGCGAGGCCGTGGGGTAGCAGCCGGGGACCGCGACGATGGCGGCACCGGCGATGCGCTCGCGGTGCAGCTCGGTCAGGCCGTAGACCGCTTCACCGAGCAGGTCGGGACGCGGGTGCTTTCCATACCACTGCTCGTAGGTCGCGAGCGAGCCGAGCCGAAAGTCGGCGCTCAGATCGACCACGCGCGCTCCCAGCTCGCGCAGGGTGCCGACCGTGGGAGCCGCGGCGGCGTGCGGGTAGGCGACGACCGCCACGTCGATCTGCTCGAGGCGATCGAGCTCGAGCGGGGCGATCGTCAACGGCACGCGGTAGCGCGGGTAGAGGTCGTCCAGGCGCCGGCCCACTTCCGAGCGCCCGGTGACCGCCACGAGCTCGAAGCCGGGGTGGCGCCAGAGCAGGTGGGCGGCGAGCGCCCCGGCGAAGCCGGTCGCGCCCGCGACGATCACCCGCGGCGCTCCCGGCGCGAAGAGCTGATCGGAGGCTTGCCTATCCACGCAGCTCGCCCCCGACCTCCACAAGCGCCGCGACGATCCGTTCGCGCACGGGCGCGACGTCCTCGTCGGTGAGCGTGCGATCCGGCGCCTGGAAGGACAGCGCCAGCGCGAGCGAGCGGCGCCCCTCGCCGATCTGCTCGCCGGTGTAGACATCGAACACGCTGGCGTCGGCAAGCGTCTCACCGGCCGCCGCGCGGACGCGGTCGAGCGCCTCGGCCACCGCGACCGTCGCGGGAAGCACGACCGCGAGGTCCTGGCGCAGCGACGGGACCGACGCGAACGCGCGGAAGGAGACGACGGGCGGCGCGGCCCCGGCGAGCTTGCCCAGGTCGACGGCGAAGGCGGCCGTGCGCGGCAGATCCCAGACGCGCGCGACGAGCGGATGCAGCTCGCCGAGGAAGCCGAGCGTCTCGGCTCCAGCGCGCACCGCCGCGCTGCGCCCGGGATGCAGAAATGGCCAGCCTGCAGGCTGCACCGACCAGTCGAGATGGAACTTGTCGAGCAGCGCGCCGAGCAGCCCCTTGGCGGCGAAGAAGTCCGCCTGGACCTGCGCCCCCCGCCACGAGCGCGGCGAGAGTCCGCCGCTCAGCAGAACCCCGAGCGCATGATGTTCCTCGGCCGGCGCCCGCTCGCTCGCCGCGGCGCGATAGACCGTGCCCGACTCGAACAGCGCGAGATCCGCCCCGTTGCGCGCGAGGTTGTAGCGCGCCGCGTCGAGCAGCGATCCGAGCAGGGTCGGGCGCATGATCGACTGCGCGTCCGACAGCGGGTTCTCGAGCGTGACGACGCGTCGCATCTTGTGGTCGGCCGGGAGGCGCAGGCGATCGAGCAGCCCGGGATCGGTGAAGCTCCAGCCGACGATCTCGTGCAGGCCACGCCCGACCATCGCGTCCTCGGCCGCGCGGCGGATCCGCTGCGCGTGCGTCAGCCTGCCCGCCGCGCCGCGACGCGCGGGCAGGGTCGGCGGGAGACGGTCGAGTCCGTCGATGCGCGCGACCTCCTCGATCAGGTCCACCTCGCGCGTGACGTCCTCGCGCCGCAGCGGCGGCACGGTGGCGTCGAGGCCGTCGCCGGCGCGCTCGGTGGCGAAGTCGAGCGCGCCCAGAATCTCGGCCTGACGCTCCACGGCCACGTCCACGCCCAGGATCGCGCGCACGCGCGCGGCGCGCAGGGGGATCTCCTGAGCGGGCGGATCCTGCCAACCGACGTCGATGGTGCCGGGTGCGAGCGTCGCGCCGCACAGCTCGATCATCAGAGCGCATGCAACCGCCTGCGCGTACATGCACTGCTCGGGTGCGAGGCCCTTCTCGAAGCGGCTTGAGGCCTCGCTGCGAAGGCCCAGGGCCCACGAGCTGCGGTGGATGTTCGGCCCGTTCCAGTTGGCGACCTCGAGCAGCACCCGGCGGGTGTCGGCTTGGACCTCCGAGCGAGCGCCGCCCATCAGCCCGGCGATCGAGGTCGGCCCGTCGGCATCGTCGATCACCACGATGCCGTGGTCGAGCGTGCGTGTCTGGCCGTCGAGCGTCTGCACCTGCTCGCGGTCGCGGGCACGCCGCACCGTCAGCCGGGCTCCTGCTACGCGGTCGAGGTCGAACGCGTGCAGAGGCTGCGCGGTCAGCAGCATCGCGTAGTTGGTGATGTCGACCACGTTGTTGATCGGCCGCTGCCCGGCGGCCAGCAGGCGCGCCTTCAGCCACGGCGGCGACGCCGCGACCGTCACGTTCTCGAACACGCGGGCAGTGAAACGCGGGCACAGCTCGGGGCACTCGACGCGCACCTCGACGCCCGCCACGTCTCCGGCGCAACCGGGGTCATCGCTCCACGGCGCCGGGGCGAGCGGCGCCGCCGTGGCGGCGTGCAGCTCGCGCGCCACCCCGTAGATGCCGAGGCAGTCCGGCCGGTTGGGCGTAACCTCGAGCTCGAGGACGTCCATCGCGATCGGGAGCACTTCGGCCAGCGGCGTGCCCGGCGCGAACTCGGGATCGGGTGTCAGCTCGTCGAGCACGAGAATCCCGGCTGAGGCGGATGGGCTCGAGTCGAGCTCGAGCTCGCTCTCGGAGAGGATCATCCCCTCGGAGAGCACACCGCGCAGCTTTGCCTGCTTGAGCCTGCTCCCGTCGGGCATGAGCGCGCCCGGGCGCGCCACGGCGACCGTCTGGCCGGCCGCGACGTTGGGGGCGCCGCAGACGATCGTCGCGGGCGATTCCAGCTCGGGCCCGAGGTCGACGGTGCAGACCTTCAGCCGGTCGGCGTCGGGATGGGGCTGGAGGTCGAGCACGTGACCGACGACGAACTGCTCGGTCGAGGGGACGCCGTGATGGTGGATCGCCTCGACCTTCGTCCCGGTCATCGTCAGGCGCTCGGCGATCGCCTCCACGGCGAGCACGGGGTCGCAGTATTCGCGCAGCCAGGGCAGCGGAACCCTCATCAGAACTGCTCCAGGAAGCGAAGATCGTTCTCGTAGTACAGCCGCAGGTCCGGGATCCCGTGCTTGAGCATCGCGATCCGCTCGACTCCCATGCCGAACGCGAACCCCTGCACCTTCTCGGGGTCATATCCGGGCGCGTTGCGCTCGCTCGTGGGTACGAAGGAGTAGACGTTCGGGTCGACCTCGCCCGCGCCGAGAACCTCGAGCCAGCCCTCGCCCTTGCACAGGTAGCAGCGGGCGCCGTCGCGCAGGACGCCCTTGCCGTCACAGTGAAAGCAGGAGACGTCGACCTCGACGCTCGGCTCGGTGAAGGGGAAGAAGTGCGGACGCAGGCGCACGTCACGCTCATCCCCGAACACGGCCCGGGCGAACGTCAGGAGCGTCCCCTTCAGGTCTGCCAGCGTGATGTCGTCGTCGACCGCCAGTCCCTCGATCTGGTGAAACTGCGGCGTGTGTGTGGCATCCGAGTCCGGGCGGTACACCCGTCCGGGAATGATCACGTACAGCGGCGGCGGGTGGGCCTCCATCGCGCGGACCTGCATCGGCGAGGTGTGGGTGCGCAGCACGAGGTCGGGATCAGCTCCCCACCCGCTCGCGACGTAGAAGGTGTCGGTGCGCGCCCTGGCGGGATGCGTGGGACTGTGGTTGAGCGCGTCGAAGTTGTAGTGGACCGTCTCGACCTCCGGCCCCTCCATCACGGTGAAGCCGAGCCCGAGGAAGATGTCTTCGAGCTCGCGCCGCACGGCGCTGAGGAGGTGCAGGCGCCCGATCGGCTGCGGTGGCGCCCCCGGGAGCGTGACGTCCACCCCGTCCTCCTGCAGGCGCGCCTCGAGCTCCCGCCCGCCGAGCTCATCCGCACGCCTCTGGAGCATCGCCTCGAGGGCTTGGCGCGCCTGGTTGGCCGCGTTGCCGACCTCGGCTCGCTGGGCGGGCTCGAGCCCGGCCACCCCGCGCAGCAGCTGCGGCAGCTCGGCCTTGCGCCCCAGATAGCGCACGCGCAACGACTCCAGCGACTCGCTCGAGTCGGCCGCCGCGATCGCCTCCTCGGCCTCGGCTCGCAGCTGCTCGATACGTTCGATCATGACGCCGGGACGGTATCGTTGTCCCGCCCGCCCCGGCGGGTCATCTCGTACAGTGCCACCGTCGCCGCCATCGCCGCGTTCAGCGACTCCGACGCGATCGGTATGTGCGCGACGCGCGCGCAGCGCGCGACCAGGTCCGCCGGCAGGCCCTCGCGCTCGGCCCCCACCAGCAGCGTGATCGCCGCGTCGGGGCCGCCGGCCTCGGGCCCCCGCAGCAGCTCGCCGGCGCCGGCCACGAGTGCGATGCGTTCCCCGGGGAGCTCGGCGAGATCGCTGACGCGTGCCAGCGCGACCGCGAAGATCGCGCCCATGCTCGCCCGCACCGCCTTTGGCGAGTGCGGATCGGCGCAGCCGGGGCCAAGAGCGACGGACGACGCGCCGAAGGCCTGCGCCGAGCGCAGCACGGTGCCGACGTTGCCCGGGTCCCCGACGCCATGCAGGTACACGCACAGTGGCCCGAGCGGAGGGCCCCAGCGCTGCGGATAGACTCCGATCACCCGCGCGCCCGATCCGAGCGTCGAGACGGCTGCGAGCGCGCCGTGCTCGACATCATGGAAGTCCGCGGCACCGAGGCCAGAGCCGGCCAGGCGGAAGCCCTCCAGCGCGCTCACGCCGGCGCGCTCGGCCGCGGCGATCAGGTCCTCGCCCTCGCCCACGAAGCATTCCCGGCGCGCGCGCTCGCGCTTGCTCTGCAAGCGGCGCACGGCCTTCAGTCGGGGGTTCTGTTGGGATGCGATCTGGCTCATTCGTGTGATTGGTGATCCGGTGGTGATGTTGGTTTGGTCTCGATGCCTTCCGCCCCACGAAAAAGGGCGCCGTCCTTTTCAGGAGCGACGCCCGGGAGGCTGTCGATGTCGATTGCCGGGGAGCGCCGGCGAAGCCGATGCTCAGGCAGCCGACGCCTCGCGGGCGACCTCGGCGAAACGTCGGAAGGTGTCGGCGTCGCGGACGGCGATGTCGGCCAGCACCTTGCGATCGAGCTCGACACCGGCCAGCGACAGCCCGTGCATGAATTGGGAGTAGCTCATGCCGTTGATGCGCGCGGCCGCGTTGATGCGCGTGATCCACAGCCTTCTGAAGTCGCGCTTGCGGTTGCGCCTGTCGCGGTAGGCATAGGCATCGGCCTTCAGCAGCGCCTCCTTGGCGCGCTTGTAGTTGGAGTGCGCCTCGCCGCGGAAGCCCTTCGTGCGCTCGAGCGTCGCCCGGCGCTTCTTGCGCGCGCTGACCGAGCGCTTGACCCGGGTCATTTGCCCACCCCGAGCATGCGCTTGATCCGGGGCACGTCGTGATCGTTGATGATCGCCGGCCTGCCGAGGGCGCGCTTCTTTTTAGGCGACTTCTTCTCGAGGATGTGGCTCGTGAAGGGGTGCCGACCGCGCACCTTGCCGGTGGCGGTGACCTTGAAGCGCTTCTTGGCGCCTGAGTGCGTCTTCATCTTGGGCATGATCGCGAGCCGACGATTATGACACGGCCGTGCCCGCGGCCGCGCCCCCGCCTTCTTCGGCGGAGGATTCGACCAGCGCGCGCCCCGCGTCCTCGGCGGGCGCGTCCTCGGCGCCTGAGGGCTCGCCGGCGGCGGGCGCGGCGCTCAGCGTCGGGGACTCGATCGCCGCGGCGGCGACGTCGCCGACGTGGTGGGCGTCGTGCACCCCCGCCTCGGCGGCCTCGGTCCCGGCGACCCGTCCGGCGAGCACGGCCTTGGAGGGAGCCATCATCATCGTCATGTTGCGTCCTTCCTGCATCGGACGCTGCTCGACGACCCCGAGCTCCGAGAGCTCCTCCGCAAGGCGGTCGAGGATCGCGGTGCCGCGCTCGGGGTGGGTGACCTCGCGGCCGCGGAACATGATCGTGACCTTGACCTTGTCCTTGTGGCGGAGAAAGCGCGCCACGTGATGCTTCTTGGTGTCGTAGTCGTGCTCGGCGATCTTGGGGCGGAACTTGATCTCGCGAATGGTGATCTGCTGTTGGTGCTTGCGCGCCTGCTTGAGCTTCTGCGCCTGCTCGTACTTGTACTTGGAGTAGTCCAGCACACGACAGACGGGCGGCCGCGCCTCGGGGGCGACCTCGACCAGGTCGAGATCGCGCTCCTGGGCAAACGCGAGAGCGTCGGGTGTCTTGAGCACCCCGATCTGCTGGCCCTCGTCGTCGATCAGACGCACCTCGGGCACGCGGATCCGCTCGTTTATCCTCGTCGTGTCCCGCTCAGGCGGGCGCCGGTCGAACCTGCGGGGAACCGGCACTAGCTGTCGTGACCGCGCGTCAACCGAGAACTAGGCGTGGCGCTCTGAGGATTTGCCGGGCTTCAATGCACGCGATTATAGCTGTCCGTGCAGGCGTTGGCTGAACTGCTCGGCAGACATGCTCCCCAGGTCGCCGCCGCGGTGCTCGCGCACCGACACCGAGCCCTCCGCCTGCTCGCGCTCGCCCACGACGAGCATGTAGGGGATCTTTCGCAGCTCGGCCTCGCGGATCTTGCGCCCGATCGACTCGCTGCGATCGTCCGTCTCGATGCGCAGGCCGCCGCGCTCCAACTCGTCCCGCACGGCGGCGGCGTAGTCATTGAAGCGGTCCGATACCGCCAGCACGATCGCCTGCACTGGCGCGAGCCACAGCGGCAGCTCGCCACCGTAGTGCTCGAGCATGATCCCGATGAACCGCTCGTAGGAGCCGAACAGCGCCCGATGGATCATCACGGGGCGATGCTCGTGGTTGTCGGAACCGGTGTAGCTCAGCGCGAAGCGCTCGGGCATCGAATAGTCGAGCTGCACCGTCCCCAGCTGCCAGGAGCGCCCCAGCGAGTCGGTCATGTGCATGTCTATCTTCGGCCCGTAAAAGGCGCCGTCGCCCGGGTTCAGCTCGTAGTCGAGCTCGAGCTCGGCGAGCGTGCGCATCAGCTTCTCCTCCGCCCTGTCCCACATCTCGTCGCTGCCAACCCGCTCCTCCGGGCGCGTCGAGAGCTCCAGGCGCACGTCGATGTCGAACATGGCGTAGGTGGCGAAGGCCATCTCCAGACAGCCCTTCACCTCCTCCTCGACCTGCTCCTCGGTACAGAAGATGTGCGCATCGTCCTGCGCGAAGTGGCGCACCCGGAGCAGTCCATGGAGCACGCCCGAGGCCTCGTTGCGGTGCAGCAGCCCCGGCTCGAAGTAGCGCACGGGCAGGTCGCGGTAGGAGTGGCGGCGGCTGGCGAAGAGGTGGGCGTGCCCGGGGCAGTTCATCGGCTTGACCCCCATCTCGCGCTCCTCGACCTCGACGACGAACATGTTCTCGCGGTACTTGCCCCAGTGCCCCGAGGTCTTCCACAGCTCCGCGTCAAAGATCTGCGGCGTCTTGACCTCGCTGTAGCCGTGCTCGGCCCCCATCCTGCGCGACAGGCCGAGCAGCGAGTTGAACACGCTCGTGCCCGCGGGCAGCCAGAATGCGGCGCCGGGCGAGACGTCCGAGAAGGTGAACAGGTCGAGCTCGCGTCCGAGCTTGCGGTGGTCGCGCGCCTTGGCCAGCTCGATCCGCTCGAGGTGCTCGCTCAGCTCGGCCTTGGAGAAGAACGCGGTCCCGTAGATCCGCGTGAGCATCGTGCGCGTCGAGTCCCCTCGCCAGTACGCCCCCGCGACAGAGCCGAGCTCGAACGCGCCGACGGTCTTGGTGGTCGGGGCGTGCGGGCCGCGACAGAGATCGGTGAACGGCCCGTTGGTGTAGAGCGAGACGGTCTCGATGGGGTTGCCGCCCGCGCCGTCCTCGCCCTTCTCGGCGGCGGCGCGCACGAGGTCGTCGATCAGCTCGACCTTGTAGTCCTGCCGCTCGGAGAGGAATCGCTCGCGAGCCTCGGCGACGGGCACGTCCGCGCGCTCGAACGGCTCGGCCGCCTTGATGTGCGCGCGCATCCGCTCTTCGATCCTCGGGAAGTCGGCCTCGGAGATCGCTGTCCCTGCGGGGAACTCGAAGTCGTAGTAGAAGCCGTCCTCGATCGGCGGGCCGATCGAGATCTTCACCCCCTCGTAGAGCTCCATGACGGCCGCGGCGAGCACGTGCGCGGCGTCGTGCCTGATCAGATCGAGCGCCGGGCGCCCGCTCTTGGCGGTGATGATCGCCACGCGCGCGCCGTCGGGCAGCGGACGCGCGAGGTCGCGCACCTCCGCCTGCCCCCCGGTTTCGGGGTGGCTCACCTCCACCGCCAGCGCGGCGCGGGCGAGCCCCGGCCCGATCGCGGCGGCGGCGTCGGCGCCGGTGGCGCCGGGCGCCAGCTCCAGCGTCTTTCCGTCGGGGAGTGTCACCGTGACCGACATCGCAGCGCTGGAGGCTACCCCGCGGGCGGCAGGCGGGTCAGTCGCAGTCAGGCGAGCTGCCACAGCGCGTCGTCCGCCAGCGGCGTGCGGCGCACCTCGCCGGCGCCGAGGAGCTCGACCAGGGCGGCCTCGGCGGCGACGCGGTCGGGGAGCTGGTTGTTGTGCGCCATGATCGCCGCGACCTCCTGCGTGACGAGGCCGCCGGGAAACCCGCCCAGCGCCTCGGTCGGCTCTGCCGGCGGCTGCCGGCGCTCGAGCGTTCGGTCGAGGTTCGCGATCAGCACGTCGTAGGCCTCAATCGATTGGAAGCCGCCGGCCTCGAGTCGCTGCCCGGAGCTGCTCTGGAATACCAGCGAGGGCGCCGAGTAGCGCACGGGGCCGTCGGTCTGGCGCGCCTTGCCCTGGAACTGCGTCGGGCTGCCCTCGGCCGTGCGCGTCTCGGCCTTATCCGCCTCGTATGCCGCGAGCGTGGCCTCCGCGTCGATCGCCGCGACGACCCCGTCAACATCGAGCCCGCTCACGCGCTGGAGCGCCTGCGCGATGTCCGCATCCTGGTCGAGCAGCAGCGTCGTGGTGAACCAGCCGAACTGCAGCGCGCGGAAGACGTCGTTCTCGCGCGCGGGCTCGCGCAGGCGCGCTGCGACGATCGCTCGGCACGCGCGGGCCGTGCCCAACACGCGCTCGCGGGGGGCGAGCAGGAACGGCATGCCGTGGCGGCGGAAGCCGCGCAGGTTGCCGATCACCGAACGGGTGGGCGTGTAGCCGGCGTCGATGTAGCGCTGGGGATCCTCGGCCAGGCCGATCGTGACGAGCCGCCACTCGAGCTGGCCGCCGTAGCGCCAACGCAGCACGGCGAGCGCCGGGCTTGCAGAGTAGGCCCACGGGCACCCCGGGTCGCTGAAGTGGGTCACCGAGATCGGCGCCATCGCCGCAATGATTGCACGTGCAAGCGGCCGCCATTGAGAAACACCACTTCAGACAGTCGTCTGCATCTGCGATCATCGCGACATGACCGGCGAGCGGCAGTCGATCACGATCACCCTCACCCCCGCCCAGGTGGAGGGCGTTGTCCGAGCGGCGTCGCACAGCAGCGCGCCGAGCATCTCGACGCTCATCGCGAACGCCCTGAAGACACCGCTGCCGGCGCAAGCGCCCGAGCCCGCGACCGCGACGCTGGCGCCCGAGCGGTCGGACGCTGCGGCTCGTTCGGATGCCGCGGCGCCTTCGGATCCCACAGCGCCTTCAGATCCCGCAGCGCCGTCAGATCACGCGGCGCGTTCGGATGTCCGCGCGCGGGCGGCCGCGCCGCGAGCTCACATACCGGTCGACGCCGTGGACCCGCGGCTCTCGCGTTCGCTGCTGCGCGGCATGGCGCTGCTCAGCTGCCTGGGGACCGACGGCGATGCCCGCGGAATCGTCGAGCTCGCCGCGGAGCTCGGCATGAGTCCGAGCACCGCCCACCGCTACGCGCTCACCCTGATGGAGCTAGGACTGCTCGAACAGTGCCCCCTGACACGCAAGTACCGCCTGCCGGGCATCTAGCCGGGGATGACGCCGCGTGCGCTCAGCCGGTGGCGACGTCGCTGGTGGGCACGTTCCAGCCCGAGACGCTGACCACGGGCGACTGGCCGTCCAGCTCGGACGCATGGTAGGCAGCGGTCAAGGTCTCCGATTCGCCAGGCCAGAGCGTGGTGTCGTTGCCGCTCCAGAAGATCGGCAGCACCTCGTTGTCGCCGGGGGCCGGGGTGCCTTCGCTGTTTCCGCGGCGCACATCGGCGCGCAGGAAGAAGGCTGCCGTGGGGGTCGATGAGTCATTGGTGATGGTGACGGTGGTGAGCGTGTCCGCACCGTCGGGGCCGGGCTGCGGCTGCGTGCCGGCGCTCAGCTCGAGTGTGGCGGGAGCCAGCTGGCGCAGCTGTGTCAGATCGGCGTACTGGGACATGCTGGCCTGCGCGTCTCCGAGCGTCTTCTTCCAATCCACGACGTCGGGCTGCGTGGAGAGCCAGTAGGTGTTGCGGTCGACCACGAGGCCGTGCTGGCGGAGGAGCAGCTCGATGAAGTACGTCGCGGCCGGCGCCGGTGGCGCCGTGGGCGCCGGGACGTTGGGGGTGATCAGCGCGTTGGCCACTCCCTGCGCCGCCAGCGTGATGCCCGAGACGCTCTGGTCGTCGAGCAGCTGCCCGTCGAGGCCGTAGACCTTCGACTCCAGCGACAGCTCGCTCTGGGGGGCGTTTGAGAGATTGTCGACGGTAACGGTGTTGTTGTCGTACGCGTACAGCGCGTGTAGCGGCGCGTTGGCCTCCTTGGCGCCGAAGTAGCTCCCGGCCTGATCGAATTCCTCGTTGTAGAGATCCCACAGCAGCGTCGGCACGCCCTTGTTGAGCTGCCAGTACACGACGCCCGTGGACGGGGTGCGCTTGGCTGACGAGTGGTCGATGTAGGCCTCGAACTGTGCCCGTTGGGTCTCGTAGTTCTGCACCTGTGCCTCCTGCACATACTGCGCCAGGCTCGACGGCCCGCCGTAGCGGGCGCTGATCGCCTTATCGAGCTCGTAGAGGGTGCCGAAGGCATAGCCTTCGTTGGCCGGCCCGGGCAGTTCGGGCTCGTAGTTGGTGTGGTACTGGTTGAAGGCGGGTTCCTGCCAGAGCGCGCTCTGTTCAAACGGCGACATGAAGCGCTCGATCGAGTCGAGCGTCGGCACAGTGTCACCGGCGCTGGCCTCGCTGTCGAAGCCCCACGAGCCGCCGACGTTCGTGCGCGTCGGATCGCCCGGGTTGTAGTGCGTGGTGTCATACCAGTAGCTCGGTGGCACCCAGGCGTAGGGGCCCTCCTTCTCTCCCGACGGTCCGAGCTTGGGGCTGCTGTTGTACTCGGCCGAGGAGACGAGCGGATCCTCGAAGTCGGCCTGCGCGAAGCCCTTCAGCGAGAGCTTCTCCTGCTTGGGCGTTGGGGCATTGTCACTCCAGCTGAAGTCGAGGACGCTCGGGTGGTTGCGCAGCTGTTCGCCGATCGCCAGAGCGGAGAGGAATATGAGGTTGTAGTCCTGTTTGGTGACGCCCCTGCCGCTGCGCGGCAGCTGCCAGGCGTCGCAGCATTGAAAGCCCGCGTCGATGACGATGCCCGCGCGGTCCATCTGTTCGTAGAAGTCAGCCGGCATCTCCTTGCCCTCGGTGCGAATGCCATCGAGGCCCAGGTTCTTGATGAGCGCGATCTGCGCAGCCGTGTTGGCGGCGGAATAGCGCAGGAACAGGTCCTCGGCCCAGCCGCCACCTCGGAAGACGAACGGTTGGCCGTTGATCGCGAACTGCCGAACGCCGTGGGGCGCCATCGGCGAGGCGCCGACGAGCTTGGAGGTGACCGTTCGGATCCCGAACTCCTCCGTCTGGGAGTCCGGCGCGAGCGTCGGCTGGGAGACGCCCATCGACAGCTCATAGAGTGGCTGTGAGCCCATCTGGTAGGGCCACCAGACCTGTGGCCGCACGATGCGCAGCTGCGGGTATTCGAGCGGGCTGAAGGAGACGGCGGCGGTGCTCTGCGCGGGCAGCGTGATCGCCTTGAGCAGCGTGATCGGTTCTTCGCCGCCATCCGGAGGCGCGACGGTGGCCGACACCGAGCCCGTCTGGGCGGTGCCGGTGTTGTTGGTGACGTCGGCCTTGAGTGTGAGTTCGGAGCTCGAGAGATCAGGGGCATTGCTCTCGATGAGGTGCGTGTTGCTGATCGCGAGCGCGTGGGAGACATGTAGTTCGATCGGGAACTGGATTCCGGTGTTGTTGTCGGGGGGAATCTGATTCCAGTCGACGTCGTCGAGCGTGAACATGCTCGTCGGATCATTCGGGTAGAGCTCGAGGGCGATCGAGTTGACGCCCGGCCGGATGAGGTCGGTGATGTCGAACGCGTATCGGGTGTAGTCGCCCTGGAGGGCGGCCTGCGTGGCCGGCTCGTGCCCGTTCACCCACAGATCGGCCTGGCCGACCACGCCGTTGATGATCAGCTGCGCGTGCTCCCCGGGCTGCAGATTCGGCTCGAAGTCGGTGCGAAACCACCAGGGAACCGCGAACTCGGGGACCGTGTCCGCTCCGATCGTGCCCATGTAGCCGAAGCAGCTCTTCATCGCTTCTGAGAAGAACACGTTCGGACAGGCGCCGTTTTGAAGCAGCGCGCCGATCTCGGTGCCGACCGCGCCGGCGTCGTCGGGCTTCACCGCGAGCCACGAGCCCGTGGCGAAGCCCGGTTCGGAGATCTGATCCCCGGGCTGGGGCGCGAGGGCGCTGCTTTGCACCTGCCAGCCGCCGAGGCCCAGGGTCGTGGTTTCTGCGCTCGCGGTCGAGGCGCCAAACACACCACACAGCCAGATCACGGCGAGCAGCAGCGGGCACGCACGGGCGGCCGGCAGGTGCGCGCGAGCGCTCACGTCGCTCTCCGGCGCGTCCCAATCTCCGGCCGGCCTGCGGCGCATGGCAGTCCCTGCCCTGCTGCGGCTGTCCCCATTCCGAGAAGGCTACCCGCCGGCGGCATCCCGGTCGACAGCCTGCTGCTTTGAGGCAGAGAGCAAGCGCAGGGCCGGCGTAGGTTCGGGCCGCTCCTACTCGTCCATCTCGACAGCCTCAGGTTGCGGCGCCGAGGCGCCTGCTCTTGTGCGAAAGGAGAACACTTTCGCCCAGTCTCTCTCGAGCGCCCGATTTCGCCGCGCTCGTCCCTCTTGAACGCGTGCTTGGGTCGGCGTGGCGCTAGCTCCGCCGCGTATCCGCGTGGCATTGACCTGGGAGGAACCGTCTGCGAGACTGGCGGGTGCGCCGCTTGGGTGCGGCGCAAATGGACTCGCGCGGGGCGCTGCGGCGTCCCATAGACATGGCTCGGACGCCGCTCAGCTAGGCCCGAGAGGGCGAGGGGGCAGTGATGAAGATGAAACGCGTCAGGAGTGCAGGGCTGTGCGTCGTCGCGATCTTCGCGCTCGGCGCGATCGCCGCGTCGTCGGCCTATGCAGGGGAATACGGAGAATGTTTGAAGGCGCCAAGGGTCAAAGAAGGCAAAAAAGCTCACTCCACTGGCAGGTGGAATGACGGCGGCTGTGAGGCGTCACAGAACCTAATGAACGAAGGCGAGTTCGAATGGCATCCCGGCCCGCCTAAAGACTTTGAAATCACGTCAACGACCGCGAAGGCGAACCTGACCTCGGAATTCGGCAGGGTCGAATGCAAGAAAGGCACAGACGAAGGCAAGATTCTCGGCGCGCAGTACAACGTGGAGACGACCTTGTTCAAGGAATGCTCGCTGTTCCTTGAGGAATCAAAAACAGCTGTCGGAAAATGCACGGGCCTCCCGGCAGGCGAACTATTGCTTTTCGAAGGCGAACTTCTGGCGTTCAGCGACACGTACCTAATCGATCACGGAACGAAGGGGTCCAGTGGACTCGAACCTAAGGAACGTGAAGTGTGGAATGCATACTTTGCCTCAGAAGGCGAACCTTACTTCCCCTATATGGCCATATTCGAATGTCATGGAGTAATCTTCCGCGTAGGTGGCCAGACCAGCGGCGTAGTCACCCCGGTCAGCAAGATGACGACAACGTGGAAGGTGGCATTCGGAGCAGGAAAAGGTGAACAGGACCTTGAAACCGAATACTCCACAAACGGCGGGCTAACCTACGTTCCTATCCCGAGTACTCTGACAGTCCTCGTCACGAACTCCACTCGTGATAAGTCAAAGATCGAGATCAGGGACTGCAACGAGAAAGGTGCCGTTTCTGAAGGAAAGGGTGCGTTCCCCTGCGAACGCGAAGAACCGCTACCTTGGTAGCGATCAAATGACCTGCGAGTGCTAGGTATCGCTTAGTAGGGTTCACAACCTAAGTTCTTGGTTGGGATGAGAATTTGGAAGCGCGCGTGGGACCATTTGGTCCCACGCGCCGTCTCGGTCGTGGCCTGTGCTCGCAGCGTGGGCCACCATGCGCTAGCGCTTTTCTGGCCGAGCGAGCGTTCCGAGCGGAGGGCCGGAGCCTCGGACGTTGACCAGCATGGTCGGCCATCCCCGCCGTCCGTGACGGTCCGGCAGGCGGAACTCGCGACCCAGGCGATCGCGTTGAGCACCGAGCTGCTGCTGCATCCGCGATAGGCCTTTCACGGATTGCGATTGCGGCGGTCTACGGCCGTCTGGAGACGCACCTCAGCAGGTGCCGAGCATCGGCGCAGTTCCGTGAGCGTGACAGGCGTTACGATGCGCGAGATGGACCTGTACGTCTGCTACGGAACGTTCGGCCCCGCCGAGCGCCACGCGTGCGCGCGGGCGCATAAAGCCCTCACGGCCGCCGGTCATCAGCCGACAGTCGTCAAGACATACGGCTGCTACGGGACCGACCGGCTGTTCAGCGGGCGGCGGAAGGTCAATCGTCTGACCGGCAACTACAAGGTCCCGACGCTGATCCTCGACGACGGCAGGATTGTCGACGACTCAGAGCACATCGTCGCCTGGGCAAACGCGAACACCGTCTGACCCTGGGGTAGAAGCTAGCCGAAAACGAGGTATCACCGATGCGAGGACAACCGCAGATCCTGCACCACGACTGGTCTAGCGAGTTCCGCTAGACCCTCCTAGCAACCCCCAGCGAGGCACCCGATAGGCACCCGATAGGCACCCGCGAGCATCTGGCCCTCGCGGCGGGACGCGCCTAATGCTCGAAAGCCCAATAGAATCGGGCGTCCAGGGCGCGTAGCTCAGTGGGAGAGCGCTCGCTTCACACGCGAGAGGTCGCAGGTTCGAAACCCGCCGCGCCCACTAGACTCGCCGACGATGGCTGAATCCGACGATGATCTGTTCGGCGACGAGCACGTCCGCGTCTACCGCGAGACCGCCGGCGAGCGCGGCTATCACTGGCGCGGAACGACAATCCTTCTGCTGACCACGGAGGGGCGGACGTCCGGCCAGCCGAGGACCACGCCGCTGATCCACCGCACCGACGGTGACCGCTGGGTCGTCGTGGCCTCCAAGGGCGGGGCGCCCGAGAACCCGAGCTGGTTCGAGAACCTGCAGGCCAACCCGGAGGCCACGATCCAGGTCCGGGGCGAAACCGTGCCGGTGCGGGCAGAAGCAGCTGAAGGCGAGGAGCGCAGCCGACTCTGGTCGCTGATGAGCGAGGTCTGGCCCGCGTACGACGAGTACCAGGCACGGACCGACCGGGAGATCCCGGTTGTGGTCCTCTCGCGCCGGTAGCCGACGATCCGCAGCCGGCGTCGGGCGCGCCTCAGCCAGCGTCGAGCGCGCCTCAGCAGGTTCGAGCACCTGATCTACGGGATCGTCCCGATGTGTGGCCGAGCGGGGCGCCGTAGACCTCAACGATGGTGGATGTGGTCACGGCCGGCTCCAACGGCTTCTACCGGCGCTTCGGAGTGGAGCGTCCCTTCTTCCAGCTGGCCCACCACCTCGTGATGAGGGCGCCGTGGCTGTCGCTGCTGCGCTGCTACGGGATGATCGAGGCAACCGCGTCGAACGCTCGCGCCGCTCTGGACCGTGGTGCTGCGGTCCTCGTCTATCCGGGCGGGGACTGGGAGGCGCACCGGCCATCCTGGCACGGCCACCGGGTGGAGTTCGCCGGTCGCGAGGGCTTCGTGCGGCTCGCGCTCGCCGCCGACGTGCCGATCGTCCCGGTGGTCTCGATCGGCGGCCAGGAGACCGCTCTGTTCCTGACACGCGGAGAGGGGGTCGCGCGGGCGCTGGGGATCGACCGGCGACTGCGCCTGAAGGTTCTCCCGGTCTCGCTCGCCCTGCCCTGGGGCCTCGACGTCGGCGACTTCTTCGGCCATCTCGCGTTGCCCGCGAAGATCACGATCCAGGTGCTCGAGCCGATCGACCTCCGCGCGGACTACGGCCCCAGCCCCGACGTCGATGCGATCTACAACGCGATCACCGGGCTCATGCAGCGAACGCTCGACGAGCTGGCCGCCGCCCGGCGCTGGCCGGTGATCGGCTAGGCCGGCTCGGCCGAATTCGCGCGGCGCGGCGAGGTCAACGAATTCGGGTTCTCCGCAACCGGTGTGCGGCCTTGTGCGCCTGTCATCGGTCCTCACTCGGCGTAGCGTCTTGCGCGGCCGGACACAATTCCTGAAGGGAGACTCTGATGGCCGCTACCAAGACCCAGGCGAGCAAAGCCGCCAAACCCACCCCGCGGCGCGCGAAAACCGCCAGCAGAACCAAAGCCTCGAGATCGAAAACCGCCGTCGCCAGGACGACCGAGCTGTCGGAGGAGGTACTCGAATCGGTCGAGGCCGGTCAGCGTGCGGCGATCCAGGCCGTCAACAAGTTCGTCGACACCGTCGAGCGGACGCTGCCGCACGGCGAGGGACCGAGCAAGCGCCAGGAGATCCTCGACTCCGCGCTGGAGATGGCCGAGCGGCTGGTCCACACCCAGTACGAGTTCATCCGCAAGGTGGTTGACAGCGCCGGCAGGTCGCTGGGCGGGCCGGGCGCCGGCAAGTAGCGCGCCGTTGCGGGTGCCCAATCGAGCACATCGCGGGGGCCGGCACAGAGGCACTCCCAGACGGGCCGACGGTTGTTCGCGGCGAGGCGCTCGTCGCCGCGAACGCGCGGCCACAGCGAACGCGTCAGGAGCACAGGGATGACCGCCGCTCAGGCACGCAGGATAAAGATCCCGCGGGATCGCGAGAACGACTACACCTTCGCGGCCGCCGCGTCGCGCCGCGCGTTCCTGTACGAGCAGACGGGCGTGGCCTTGGAGCACGTCTCACAGTACTCCTTCGATCCGGCGATCCTGCCGGGGAACGTCGAGCAGTTCACGGGGGTGGCCCAGGTTCCGATCGGTATCGCCGGCCCGCTGCTCGTCGACGGCGAGCATGCTCAGGGCGAGTTCTACGTGCCACTGGCCACCGCCGAGGGCACCCTGGTCGCGAGCTACAACCGGGGCATGAAGATGCTGCGCGAGGCGGGCGGGGTGAAGACCACGATCCTGGACGACGCCATGCAGCGCGCCCCCGCGTTCGTCTTCGACGACGCCCGCGGCGCACGCGCGTTCGGCCAGTGGCTGAAAGAGCACTTCGCGGAGGTCAAGCAGGCCGCGGAGGCCACCACCAGCTGTGGCCGGCTGCGCCGGATCGAGCAGTACTCGGCGAGCAGGGTCCTGTTCACGCGCTTTGACTACACGACGGGCGACGCCGCCGGGCAGAACCTCACGGGCAAGGCGACCGCCGCGGCCTGTGCGTGGATCACGTCCAACTACGAGGGCATCGCAAACTTCTATCTGGAGTCGAACTTCGCCACCGACAAGAAGAGCTCGCAGATCAACGTGCTGCGCACCCGCGGCAAGCGCGTCGTCGCCGAGGCGACGGTCTCGGCCGAGTTGATCGAGAGGCACATGCACACCACGGGCGAGAGGATGTTCCGAGCGCGCCAGGTGTCGAACCTCGGCGGGTTCATGTCCGGCGTCAACAACAACGGCCTGCACTCGGCCAACGCCGTCGCCGCGATCTTCATCGCCACCGGCCAGGATGCGGCCAACGTGGCCGAGTCCTCGGCGGCGCTTGGCCTGAGCGAACTGCTGCCGAGCGGCGACTACTACTACTCGATCACGCTCCCGTCGCTGATCGTCGCAACCTACGGCGGTGGCACCGGGTTGGCCACGCAACGTGAGTGCCTGGAGCTGCTCGGCTGCTACGGCACCGGCAAGGTTCGCAAGCTCGCCGAGATCGTCGCCGCGACGGTGCTCTGCGGCGAGCTGTCGCTTGGATCGGCGATCATTGCCGAGGAATGGGTCCAAGCGCACGACCGCCTCGGCCGCAACCGGCCGTAGCTTGCACCCGGGTGGTTTTCCGCACCCCGCTGCGGCGTAGTGCGGTGGCGCGCGCGGGCGCCGCGCAGCAGCATTGGAGCATGGCCGGTCGTCTTGACCTAGATCTCTACAACGTGTTGCTCGGCTTTGGCTGGGCTCGCGAGCGGGGCGAGCTGATCAAGGCGACCGTGGACCCGGGATTTCTCCTGCGCGCCCGCCGCGCGCTGTTCCCGCTCCCGATCGTGGACCGGCCGCCGACCGTCGACGCGGCGATCTTCCCGCCATTCCGCCGGCGCCCCGTCCGCGCGCTCGCCGGCCGGCGCGTCGCTCTGATCGCCGGCGGCGGGGCCGGGGCCTGCGTGTCGCTGATCGGCGTGCGGCGGGCCTTCGAGGAGGCCGGGCTCGAGCCGGCCCTGATCACCGCCTGCTCAGGCGGAACAATCTGGGGCTCGATGTGGGCTGCCGGCATGACCGCACAGCAGATGGCCGAGTTCTCGCTCTCATGGCAGCTCGAGGACTACCTCGACATCCAGTGGGCAAAGGCGCCTCGCTACGCTGCCGCCGCACTGAAGGGCTTCACCGGCCTGGCCAAGGGGGAGGCGATCGAAAAGACGTTCAACGAGCGCTTTGGCTCGCTGACGGTGGGCGAGCTCGAGATTCCGCTGGAGTCCATCGTCTACGACATGGATCGCGGCAGCGTCGAGTACTTCGGCAGCTCGAGCAAGCCAGAGCTCACGGTCGGGCGCCTCGTTCGGATCGCGATCGCGCTCCCCGTCTTCATCGAGTCGGTGGATGTCGACGGGCACCTCTATGTGGACGGTGGCATCATCGAGCTCCTCCCAGCCGATCCGATCATGCGCGACGACGGGTTCGACCACGTCGTTGCCGTGAACTTCATGCTTCCGCCCCAGCTCCAGCCGCAGGACATAACCGGATGGCAGGACACCAGGCTGGGCATCCTCAAGGCCAGCCGTCAGGCCGAGCAGGGTGTCCAGCTCGAGTTCGCGCACCGCCTGCGCCAGGCCCTCGGGAACCGCTTGACGATCATCGATGCGGCCGACCACCGCCTCCTGCGCGGCCCTGCCTTCTACGACCTCTTCATCGACCGCAGCCGCTGGCCCGAGCTGATCCGCGCCGGCTACGAGCGGGCCACCAGCACGTTCGAGATGCTGCGGGACGAGGAGCGCGTTCACGCGCGCGCGCGCGCCCGCGCATCGTCGGCGACGCCGCGATCGTCAGTGGCGTCGCCGCGATCGCGCACGGACAGGCGCGGGACCGATTGAGCCCCGTCAAGGCGCTCGTGGCGCCCAGCTCCATGCAGACGCTGGTCGGCCGCTACGACGCGAGCGTCTTCGATGCCCGCACTCGTGTCACCCGGGTGCGGCTCGCCCTCGCCGACGGCGAGGCCTGGGATGCGGTGATCGCCGATGGCCTGGCCGCCATCGAGCCCGCAGACGGGCGCCCCGATGCGGAGATCACCGCCGATGAGAGCGTCTGGGCCCGGATCGCCACGGATCTGCGCCGCGGCATGGACGCCTATCGCTCCGGGCGTCTATCGATGCGCCGCAACATGCACGTCGGGGTCGGCTTTCTCGCGGCGACGAACGGAGATACCGAGCCCGGGCGCCTGCGCTTTCGCAGCGTCGAGACCCCCGGGGCGCGCCTGTCGATCATGGAAGCAGGCACCGGGCCGCCGATTCTCGCGCTGCACGGTCTCGGCGCCACGAAGGGCTCATTCCTGCCGACGGTGGTCGCGCTGGCCGACCGTTTTCGCGTCATCGCCGTGGACCAGCCGGGGTTCGGCGACTCGGACAAGCCGATCGGCGCCGCCTACGACGCCCGCTTCTTTGCGGCGGCCGCGGCCTCGCTGCTCGACGCGCTCGACCTCGAACGGGTCCACCTCGTCGGCAACAGCCTCGGCGGGCGCGTCGCGCTGGAGCTGGCGCTGCGCCACCCCGACCGCGTCGAGCGGGTCGGCCTGCTGGCGCCCTCCCTCGCCTGGCGGCGCGGGCGCCCCTGGCTGCCCCTGCTGCGCCTGACCCGGCCGGAGCTCGGGCTCATCCAGCTCGCCCCGCGCCCCGTGGTGGAAGCGATCGTGCACGGTCTCATCCCGAACGCCGAGCAGGGCTGGACGGCGGCCGGCGTCGATGAGTTCCTGCGCGCATATCTCACACCCTCCGGGCGCGCCGCCTTCTACGCGGCGGCTCGCCATATCTATCTCGACGAGCCGCACGGCGAGGAGGGCTTCTGGACACGACTCGCGACGCTCCAGCCCGACGCGCTGTTCGTCTGGGGCCGCCACGACAGGCTCGTGCCGCTGGCCTTCGCGCGCCACGTCGCCGATACGCTCCCGAGCGCGCGCCACCTCAAGCTCGACTGCGGACACGTTCCCCAGATCGAGCTCCCGAAGCAGACGCATGCCGCACTGCACTCCTTCTTCTCCGGGCGGCCGGACTGAGCATGACGTGCGCGCGGCGCCCGGCCGGCGGGCGGCCGTCGGGTCGGCCCCTCAGTCGTGGATGTGGAACGGAAGCGTCGCGACCACCACGCCCCTCGCGTGCGACTTGAGCGCCGCCTCCAGCAGGCGCCCGCGCTGGTTGTGGAGGATCTCGTGGCGGCGCTTGCTCGGGACGATCTCGGGGATCAGGACGGTGATCGTGGGCCCGCCCGCCGGTATCGAGTCGATGTAGCGCAGCACCGTGCGTATCAGGCGCCGCTGCGGGTCGAGCAGCAGCTCGAGCGCCACGCCCGGATGCCACTGGTCCCAGTCCCGCTTGATCTGCGCGCATTCATCCTCATCGCCCGCCACGGCGATCGCGATGACGATCTCCCCGAGCGACATCGCTGCGCTGAGCGCCTGCTCGGTGAGCAGGTTCACGCTGGCGGTCGGGACGATCACGATGCTCTCGCCGCGATGGGGGATCGCGGGCGTGCGGCCGAACTTCAGCTCCGCGGCCACCTTCGCGTAGTAGCCCTCGGTATGCGCAAACAGGATCATCATCAACGGGATCGCGATCGTGACCACCCACGCGCCCTCGAGAAACTTGGTCGACAGGAACACGAGCACGGCCACCGCCGTCATCGCCGCACCGGTGCCGTTGAGCGCGGCTCGCACCCGCCAGTGGGCCGGGCGCTGCTGGCGCCAATGGCGCACGAGGCCGACCTGGCTGATGGTGAAGCCGATGAACACCCCGATCGTGAAGAGCGGTATCAGCCGGGCCGTCTCGGCGCCGACCGCGATCAGCAGCACCATCGCCGCCAGCGCGAGCGCGGCGATGCCCGGCCTGTAGACGGGCCGCTCGGCGCGCAGGTAGAACAGGTGGGGCATGCGATTGTCCTTGGCGAGCAGGCTCATCAGCACCGGCAGACCGCCGAAGCTCGTGTTCGCCGCCAGCGCGAGCACGAGGGTGACGGCGAGATTCGAGACGTAGAACGGCCAGCCGGTGCCGAACGCGCCCGCGGTGATCTGCGCGAGGATCGTGACGCCCCCGCGGGGTACGACGTGATGGGCTCGGATCAGGATCGCGAGGCCCACCAGCATCAGGCTGAGCAGGGCCCCGAGAGAGATCTCCGTCCGCTGGGCGCGCTGCACGCGCGGCTCGCGGAACGCGGGCACGCCGTTGGCTATCGCCTCCACGCCGGTGACCGCCGAGCAGCCGGCCGCGAACGCCTTCAGGACGAGCACGATCCCCAGTGCTGCGGTGGGGCGGATCGGCCCGAGCCCCGTGCCGATGGTCGCAACCGGCCGCGGGTGGACCAATCCGAGGGCGACAACCGCGAGCATGCTCACGATGAACACCGCCATCGGCAGCATCAGCAGCCGCGCGGACTCGGCGATCCCGAACATGTTCACCGCCGTCAGCAGCGCGAGCCCGACCAGGCACACGAGCAGCAGATGGTGCGACAGCGGCGGGAAGACGCTCCCCAGACTCGCCGCGCCGGCGGCGAGGCTCACCGCGACCGTGAGCACGTAGTCGACGACGAGCGATGCCGCTGCCAGCAGGGCCGGCACGCGTCCGAGGTTGAGCTTGGCGACCGCGTACGCGCCGCCGCCCTCGGGATGCGCGGAGATCACCTGCGTGTATGACACGATCAGGAGCACCAGCATCCCCGTGATCACGAGCGTCAGCGGGAACGTGAAGCTCAGAGCCCCCGCTCCCGCGGCCACGAGGACCAGGATCATCGCTTCGGGCCCGTAGGCGACGCTCGAGAGGGCGTCGAGGCTCAGCGCTGCGAGGCCGCCGACCAAGCCCAGCTCGTGCCCCGGATCTGCGTGCTTGCCGGCTCGCCTGAACCTCGCCGGCAGCTGCTCGACGGTCACGGCCGGCGTCGGGGATGCTCCCCCTGCGTGCGACGGTTCGCTCATGGCCGGATCTCGATTTGCGCGCTCGCGTCGGTGTTGACTGTGCTCGCGTGCAACTGTCGCAGGGGCCTGCGACGGATCGCGGGGCGTTCACGGGCCTGCCGGAGGAGTAGGCTCGGGGGAGACGCCGCAAACGCCCGAGGGGAGAACAGTCGTGAGCACCACCACCAGCCGGGATCGGACACCGCTCGACCAGGTGCGCGTGGGTGACCGTGCCAACTTCCAGGACGGGCCGCCACTGAGCTGTTCCGGCGGCTGCGCGCCGAATGCCCGGTCCACTGGACGGACGGCATCTCGGAGTATCCGGACGAGGATGGCTTCTGGTCGATCACGACGGCCGACGACGTGTTCGAGGTCAGCCGCGACTGGCAGACCTTCTCCTCCGAACTCGGCGGGATAACGGCACGAAGAACGCGATCCTGTCGCTCGAGCTGCAGCAGGCGATGTTCATCGGCATGGACCCGCCGAAGCACGATCGGCTCAAGGCGCTCTTCCAGCGCGGCTTCACGCCGAAGCGGATCGCCGAGCACGAGGACGCGATCCGCGCGATCACGATCGACGTGCTCGACCGGCTCGAGGACCGCGAGAGCTGCGACCTCGTCACCGACGTCGCGCAGCCGGTCGTCGCGCGCGTGATCGGCAGTTTCATGGGCCTGGCGCCCGAGGACGACGCGGTCTGGGCGAACCTGATGAACACGATCCTCGGCGCGGGCGACCCGGACGCCACGCCCGAGGGCGCCCAGGTCGTGATGGAGCGCGAGGTGCCCGAGGTGTTCGAGCGCTGCGGGAAGCTGATCGCCGAACGGCGCGAGACGCCGACCGACGATCTGACGAGCGTGCTCGTCCACGCCGAGATCGACGGCGAGCGCCTCGAGGACCACGAGATCGTGATGGGCTTCTTCCTGCTCATGGCCGCCGGCAACGACAGCACCAAGGCGACCTACTGCAGCGGGATGCGGGCGCTCATGGAAAACCCCGACCAGCTGCGCCTGGTGCGCGAGGACCCCTCGCGCGTGCCGGCCGCCGTTGAGGAGTCGCTGCGCATGTTCCCGGCGTTCGGGCATTTCGCGCGGACCGCGACCCGCGACACCGAGCTGCACGGGCAGACGATCCGCGAGGGCGAGAAGGTGGTCATGTGGTACCCGTCCTCAAACCGCGACGAGACGCGCTACGAGGACGCCGACCGCTTCGACGTGACCCGCGAACCCGAGCACCAGGCCTTCGGTGCCGGGGGCCGGCACTTCTGCCTCGGCACCGCGCTCGCGCGCCTGGAGCTGCGGATCCTGATCGAGGAGACGCTCAGGCGCTTCCCCGAGATCGAGATCGCCGACACCCCGAGGTACGTCGAATCGCCGTTCGCCAACCAGCTGAAGACGCTGCCGGTGCGCCTGCGACCCTGAGCGCTCCCGCTCCTCGCTAACGTGCGAGCGCACGATGATGATGATGATGAGCACAGCCGCACCGATGAGCGTCCGTGGCGCGCACTACACGGCGCTGCTGGAGGCGATGGACCGCCAGGGTGCGACCAAGCTGCACGCCGGCGAGCGCGAGCAGCTGCTGGCCGCGGCCGATTCCCTGCTGTTCGGCGAGCCGGAAAGCGAGCGCCTGCTGCGATCGGCCGAGGCCGTGATCGAGGCGCTGGAGACCGGTGAGCGCTGGTCGGCCGAGGGCTGCGATCAGCTGCGCGAGCACCTCTACGGCTGCGATGCTCGCGCCGGGGGGGCGTGAGGGCGCACCCCGCGCCGGCTCGCCGCAGGCGACCCGCGCCGCTCACGGTCGGGCGGGCGACTCCACGAACCTCCGTCGATCGCGCCACACGATCCCGATTCCGGCGCTCCCCAGCAGGTCGCTCAGATCGCTGCGGGGCCTTGACGGCAGCAGCACGACCAGCCGCGGCGGCGGATCCAGGAAACGGCTGTAGTCCAGCAGCTGGCCGATCGCCATGCGGATGGCGCCGCGCTCGACGGTCCCCTTGGCCTCGAACAGCGTGTTGGTGGTCCGATCGATCAGGTCCGCGAAGAGTGGCTTGGCCTCGCCCGCCGGCACGATCTTCAAACGGCTCACCGCGTGGCCCTGCTCGAGCAGGTGGTCGCGGAACGCCAGCAGCAGAGCCTGCTCGCGTCGCTCGGCCTCGTCCTCCTTGCGGCTCGGCGCCACGAACGCCCGCTCGCTCCAGCGCTCCTCGACGGGGACCTCCTCGACCCCGGGGCTGTTGACGCCGTCGAGCCGCGAGGAGCCGGGCTTCGGTCCGACGTCGAGCGGCCGCAGCCGGAACACGATGACGTTGCGGTCCGGTCCGTTGCCGGCTTCGGGAGCATCCGTCGTGTAGAACGGCCGCTCCGGCGCGAGCTCGAACTCGCCCTGGTAGGTCACCCGGCCGCGCGCCCCTAGGAACAGCCTGAGCGCGCGGCCCTCGGCCTTGTGATTGAGGATCGCCGCGTTGCCCGACTTCATCTCCTGGTCCCCGCGCTGGCCTTCCCCGGTGTAGTGGAAGCAGCCGTCCGCGCGCCAGCCGTCGAAGTGCCCGTAGGGCTCGCCGGCCGCCGGATCGGAGAAGATCAGCACATTCGGCGAGCCGCGCGAGGGTCCGATCCCGCCCTGCAGGCGCCCTCCGTAGCGCTCCTGCAGCGTCGCGCGCTCGATCGCGTCGCCGGGCAGCAGCGCCCAGATCATTGGATCGCCGTGGACCGCGCCGCGCGCCACCGGACTCGCCATGCCCGCCATGATCTCCGCGAGGGCGGACGTGTTGCCGAGCGCCGGGCGCTGGCGAGCGGCGGCTGTTCCCGTCGCTACGGCCGGACGGCCGCCCCGGCCGCTGGGGCACTCACGGCCAGGATTGGGCGCCGATGCGTCGCCGGAACGCCTCGATCGTCCCGGCTGCGATCCTCGCGCAGGCCAGCACGCAGCCCCAGCGGACGCGCTCGACCGTGTCCGTCGGGTGATGGTAGTTGGGGAAGTAGCCGGGACCGATCGAGAGCACCGAGGCACACGGCAGGCCACGGTGGACTGCCAGGATCGGATCCGTCCAGGCGCCGATCCGCCAGCGCTGGGGGGCGCCGGCGGCAGCGATCGCCGCGCCCTCCTCGACGAGCGCGATGTCGCGCTCGTGATAGCGCTGCTCGCGCATGGCGCCCTCGGCGCTGCAGACGATCGGCCTGCCCGCGCCAAGCGTGTCGAGGCCGAGCACGAACGCCGGCATGCGCTCCAGGCTCCCTCCGTGTCGTTGCAGGAACGCCGCCATGCCGCCCATCCCGGCCTCCTCGGACCCCGTGAAGGCCACGAGCACGTCGATGTCGGGCAGCGGCGCGGCGACCAGCGCGCGCAGCAGATCGATGCAGACCGCCACACCGCTGGCGTTGTCGCACGCGCCGGGCACGGTCTCGCTGCGCGCGACATCGGCGTCGGCGAGCGTCGCAAGCCCGAGGATCGCGGCGGCCAGCGCGCGCGTGGCGCGGCTCCTGCGAGGGAGCAGGCAGCCCACGCCAGCTAGGGCGAGCGCGAGCTCGAGCTGGGCCATGAACGGGTCGACCCGGTGGCGGCGTAGGTGACGCGCGCCGCCCGCCGCCACGACCCGCGGGCTCCAGATCAGGCCCGTGTTCGCGGCGTCGTGGTGGGCGACCAACACGAGGCTCGCCCGGGCACGGCCCGCCGCGGGCACCCGCGCGATCACGTTGGCCCCCTCTCCGCTCCCCAGCAGCCGCCGCAGCCACTGCCGCGCTCCGCTCACCTCCAGCTCATACGAGCACAGCGTCGCAGCGGCCAGGGCCGCGCCGCGGGCTCCGCCGAGCGCGCTCGCGGCAAGGCCCGCCACGTTATGGATGCCGTGCGCCAGCGCATAGCTTGCCTGGTAGCGGTAGGGCTCGATCCGGGTGTCGGCGACCCCGAGCTCGCGCAGGCGGCTCAGCAGCCACTCCGCGCTTGCGCGCTCGCCTGCGCGCGCGGATGAGCGTCGCATCTGTGAGAGCGCGGCCACATCGGCGCGGATCGACTCGAGCTGCGGCGCATAGCCGCCGAGCGACCCGACGCTCATCGCTGGAGCGCTGCGAGCACCGCCCCGGCCGCTGACTCGCCTGAGCGCACGGCGCCGTCCATGTATCCATTCCAGGTGGTCGCGGTCTCCGCGCCGGCCCAGTGGATGCGCCCGATCGGGGGACGCAGCGCGGCGCCGAAGGACACCCAGCCACCGGGCGGCAGCAGACATCCGTAGCAGCCGCGCGTCCACTCCTCCGCGGCCCACACCTGCTCGAGGTAGCTCTCCGGGCGCGCCGCCCGCGATCCGAACAGCCGCGCGAAGCAGCCCACCACGGCGTTGCGCCTGGCCTCGGGCGTCCACTGCTCGAGCTCTCGCGCCTGCCGCCCCTCCAGAAAGCCGAGCAGGACGCCGGGCGAGCCGTCGGGAGGCGAGTTGTCGAACATCACCTTGACCGGCCCGTCCACGCTCGTCACCTGGCCGCTCAGGCCGTCCGCTCGCCAGAACGGCTCGTCGTATATCGCCATGCACTTGATCACGCTGCCCTGGGCCATCCGCTGCGTGAGCTGGTCGCGCAGCGCGGGCAGCGGCGGGTCGTAGGAGATGCGCGCGCACAGCGTCGGCGGGATCGCCACGACGGCGGCGCGTGCGCTCACCTCGCCGCGGTCGCAGCCGACCCTCACGCCCTCGTCGCGATGCTCGATCCTGCGCACCGGCGCCTGCAGGGCGACGGCGTCGCCGAGCTGCTCCGCGAGCCGCAGCGCGAGCTCCTGCGAGCCGCCGAAGAAGCGGTCCTGCTGGGCTCCGCCTTCCGTGCCGATGAGAGCGTCAAAGCCGCCGGCGGCGCGCGTGTAGAAGAGCACGTGCAACAGTGAGACGTCGGCCGGATGCGCCGCCCAGACGGCCTCGACCGCGACCTGGAAGAGCGCCCGCGCGGCGTGCGTGACGGTGTTGCGCCTGATCCACGTCCACGCCGTCTGCCCGTCCCACTCCTCGGCCCGCGCGGCGCGCCACGGCGCCTCGGGCGGAACGCTGCGCGCCATCCGATCCAGGCGGAACTGCGCCTGGCCGATGTCCGCGAGCACCGCCGGGCTGATGCGGGGAATCGCGCCGCGGTAGCGGCGGATCCTTCCATCCAGCTCCACGAGGTTCTCGCCGTCCGCGTATGTGGCGAAGGTGTCGACGCCGAGATCGCGCGCGAGCGCCAGGACGCGGTGCTGAGTGGGCCCGGCCCACTGTCCGCCGACCTCCACCACCTTCCCGTCGCCGATGCTGCGGTTGAGCAGCCGCCCGCCCACGCGCTCGCGTGCCTCCAGCACGACCGCGCTGCGCCCTGCCGCGATCACCTCGCGGGCGCTGACGAGGCCGGCGAGCCCGGCCCCGACGACCACCACGTCGACGTCGCTCGGGAGATCGCCCGTCATCCCGGCTGCTGCTCCCCCCCGCCCCCTGCGCAGCGCGCGGCGAGCCGATGCCGGGGAATACGCTCCGAGCCCACCAAGGGCGCAGACCATACCAACGAGCCGTGGCCGCGCAACAGCGCCGGCTGTTGCCACGGACCGTCGCCGCCCCTCGGAGCTCGGCCGGCCTCATCTTCTACGCCATCCGTATGCCGCCCTGACGGCGAAGCCCACGGCGAGCAGGCTCCACAGCGCGGTGACGACGTCCGCTCCTCGAAGCGCCGCCAGCACGGCGATCGCCAGCGAAGCGGCACCCGCGCACACGGAGAAGACAACGTTGGCCATCGACACATCCTGCCGGGCGCCTCAGAGCACTTCGACGAGCCCCACGCCGATCAGATAGACGCCGGCGCCGGCGGCCGCGATGACCGCGACCAGCCGTCCGTTGCGGGCGAACCAGTCGTTGACGCTCTCGAGCGCGGCGGAGGCGCGTCGCGGGACGGCGAGCAGCATCAGCATCGGAATCTCGACCATCCAGAGCATCACCAGCACGGTCACCGCGAGGTAGACGAGCTCCTGCGGCGTCGAGGCCTTCGTATTGGCGATCGCCTTTACGGCGCCAACGTAGATCGGCGAGGGAACCACGTAGAGGATCACCCCGAGCAGCAGCACCAGCCGCCGGCTCTCGAGGTAGCGCGCGGTTTTCGACGGACCGCCCTGCGGCTTCGGCTTCTGCGGGCCGGGGCTGCGCAGACGAACCGCGAGCGCCAGCAGCGCGACTCCGCCGGCGATGTACAGCCCTGCGCTGAGCGAGCGCTGCTGCCGGCTCGTGGCGCCCAGGTCCTCGAACAGCAGCAGCATCAGCGACCCGGTCACGAACACCGTGAGCAGCGCGGCGCTCACGAGCAGGAACACGCGCAGGCGCACATCCGACCCTCGCCCGAGGGCGATCACGGCCGCGACCGCGGGCGGATAGATCGACGCCGCGAGGGCGAGCGAGAGGGCTTCGGAGGGCATCTCAGCGGCGACCGAGCGCAGGCAGGTGGGAGTCGGTCATCTGGAGGTCGTGCGACACGGCGCGGCTTCGCGCCGCGGTCTTCGCTTCACGGGGGCGCAGCGCGGCTCAGAGCCCGGCCTGGGCGGTGATCCTCCCCGACTTGACGGCCTCGGCGAGGGCCTGGTAGTCGCGCTCGTTCTGCTCGGCGTAGGCCTGGGAGAACTGGACCATGGCACGGTCGAAGCTCGAGCCGCTGACCGAGGTAGGAGGCGATCGCGACGCGGTCGCCGCTGCGGGCGTGGGCGCGCGCCAGCGTCCAGCCGCACAGCCTGCCGTAGGCGGCCAAGCCCTTCGGAACCATCTGCTCCACTTCCGCCGAGCCCTTCCAGTCCCGCAGCTGGCGCCCGTAGAAGTCACGCTCCTGTTCATCGAGACCGGAGTCCACGTGCAGCCAGCCGAGGAAGATGTCGCTCGAGGCCTGCATCAGGTGCTGTCCAGTGACGACCCGCTCGCCGTGGTTGGCGAACTCGCTCGGCTCGAGGAACTCCTCGAGCACCGAAGCCTCGGCCTCCTTCATCTGCAGGAACAGCGGGTCGCGCCCGTCGGCACCGAGCAGCAGCGCGATCCAGGCGCGCGTACCGACGCTGCCCACGCCGACAACTTTGCGCGCGAAGTCGGCCAGCTCGAACTCCTCAAGGAGGACACGCCGGTCGTGCTGGAGCGTCGCGCGGTAGGAGCGCAGGAGCTCGTGCAACCCGTCGAACATCTCGTCACGTTCGGTGCCCTCTGCGAGGTCGTCGATCGGCACGATCAACGGCGGATCGGCAACGATCCGCGCCTGTCCGTCGACCTCGTGCGTCAATTTGGAGAACGCCGACATGCTGTCGCGGGTACGCGCCTTGGCGAGCGTCTTCTCGGTGCGCTTGACCTGTTTGGCCGAGAACTGCGAGCCGAACTCGGCGAGCGCGGACTCGATGTCCAGCCGGGCGTACCACACGTCGAGATTCTTCATCGCCGCGAAGCCCGCCATCGCCGTGCGGTACTCGGCGACGGTGTCGAGCACCACTCGCTCTTGGTCCTTGGCCGCAAAGCCGTTGTACTGCGCCGCTATCAGGATGCTCGCGGCCAGGCGCTTGACGTCCCACTCCCACGGCCCGGGGAGCGTCTCATCGAAGTCGTTGATGTCGAACACCAATGCGCGCTCGGGCGAGGCGAACACGCCGAAGTTCGACAGGTGCGCATCGCCGCAGCACTGCACCTTCAGGCCCGAGCGCGGCGTCGCCGCCAGGTCGCTGGCCATGATCAGCGCCGCGCCGCGATAGAAGGTGAACGGTGAAACCAGCATGCGCCCGTAGCGGATCGGCACCAGCTCGGGCACGCGCGTGGCCGCCTGGCGCTCGAGCAGCTCCACCGGGTCCGGCCGATGCGGCGCAGGCTCGAAGACCCCGTGACTGGAGCGGGGCACCTCCCGGCGCGCGGCCTTGCCGCGCGCCACCCGCTCCGCCCTCGTCGGGTGCTGCACCTCCGTCGCCCGCTTCTTGGTTGCCGTCGCCATGTCAACTCCAGTCGAGCGCTATTCGCGCGGTTGGTCGATGATCTTCGCAGTATGCGTGCGGGCGCGCATCCGCAGGGCCGCCGCTGCGCGGTCACTCTCCATCGCCAGCCGGCAGGGGACGAGCTTTCTGCAGAGCCCAGTCGGCCCCGCGTGCTCATTTTGCAACGCGCTCGCCCCCTTCGCATCGTCCCGACCGGGTGAAAGCCCCACTCCGCGGGGGACGTATGCTTGGCGCCCTGAGCGAACGGTCTCGATTGGAGGGCAAGCGATGGCCGACCAGCAAGCAGAGCCAGAGTCCACCTCGATCCCCGAGGAGAGCGCTCCCCTGCCCCTCTGGCTGGGGTCGCGCACGCGGCACGCGCTGATCCTGGAGTTCGGCAGTCGTGCCGAGTTCGATGACCCACGACGGGAGTGGCGCCGCCTCTTCTCGGAGCTGCTGGGAACGTTTCTGCTCGTGATGGCGGCCGCCGGGGGCGGCATCCTCGTCGGCAAGGGGCAGATCGCACTGTCCTCCGCCGTGGTTGCGCCCGGCCTCACGGTGCTCGCGATCATCCTCTTCATGGGGGCCGTGTCGGGGGCACATCTGAACCCGGCCGTCTCGCTCGCCTTTGCGCTGCGCGGCGATTTCCCCTGGAAGCGCGTGCCCGGCTACATCATCGTCCAACTCATCGGCGCGACGCTCGCCTGCCTGTTCCTGCTCGCCGTGTTTGGCAACGTCGAGCACCTCGGCGCGACGCTGCCGGGCACCGGCTACGCGAACTGGCAGGCGCTGCTGATGGAGATCGCGCTGACGACGGGCCTGGTGAGCGTGATCCTCGGCACGGCCTCCGCGGCTCAGAACGTCGGCGCGATCGCCGCGCTCGGCGTCGGCGGCTACATCGCGCTGGCGGGACTGTGGGCGGCCCCGGTCAGCGGCGTCTCGATGAACCCCGCGCGCTCGTTCGGCCCGGCACTCGTGAGCGGCGACTGGTCGAGCTACTGGGTCTACCTCGTCGGCCCCCTCGCCGGCGCCATGATCGCTGTCGGCTTCGCGTTCATCCTGCGCGGCCGCGGCGGGGACCCGATCTCGCGCGCGGCCGGATCTGGGGTTCTGACGCCCGGCCAGCAGGCGGAACGCAACCGCCTCTCGCAGGCGATCGATCGCGGCGAAGTGACGCCACCAGGGAGTGAGTGAGGCGCTTCACCGCGGCCTGCACGCTCACAGCGCCCTACGGACTTGTCGCCGCCGGCGCCTGCGCAGCGCTGCATGGCGGGCTCTCGTCGGGGAGGTCGCCCGCGGGCCACTCCTGCCAGGCGAAGCCTCTGCGCGCGTGGCGGAGCCTGTAGCTGAGCCCGCCGTGGGCGTTCATCGCGTGCCAGGCGAACTGCGTGGAGACGGTCATCCGCGGGATCCAGAACCGCTGCTCGATCGTCTCGAGCGGCCGCGGCGGCGCCAGCTCGACGTCCGCGGCGACGTGGCCCTCACCGTCCTCGAGGGTCAGCCGCGCGAGGATCCGCCCCTCCCGGTCACACACCTGCGACTCGCCGAGCATCTGGGTGCGCCAGGGAACGCCCGGCGCCAGCGGCGTATCGCCCGCGACGGGGCCGACGTGGGCGGCGTGGGCCACGGGCGCACCGGTGAGCCGTGCGACCTGGCCCGGCAGCTCGGCGGCCTGACGGCGCCAGATCGCGTGTTCGCGCCCGACCCACCAGCGCAGCCCGGGCGCGCTCCAATTCAGCGGCATCGACGGCCAGCACATCCCGCCGAGCACGAGCCGCGCGCCGCCGGCGCGCACGCGCGCGGCTGTGCGAAAGCGCGCCCACTCCCAGCCCGACATCAGGCCGACTGTGCAGCCGAGCGTCCCACACTCGACAACGCCCGGATCGTCGCCGCCCCGGTAGAAGTGCTGCTCCCACGCGGTCGGGATGTCCTTGTCGTGCAGGTGCAGCGCGCCGTCCGGCTCGGCCAGCACGAACGTGCCGTAGGAGTGCCTGCCGCGCACCGCCAGGAATCCCCCGGCGAGCACGCAGCCGAGCTCTCGCGCCAGCCGCGTGAGCATCTGCAGCGGCTGGCCATCGACCGGCCGGGGAGCCTCGCGCAGCACCTTCGCGTAGACGTTCGGACCGGTGCATCCCTCCGGCACCACGATCACGTCGGGGCCGTGCTCGCGGTGCGCGTCGCGGATTAGCTCCTCCATGCGCGCGAGGTTGCGCTCGACCTCCCCGAGGGCGAGCGCGGGCTGGACGACTGCGATGCGCGTCACGCGAGCGTCTCCCCCGGCAGCGGCGCCGCGGTCAGCTGGGCGGCGGCGGACCTCGCCGGCGGACGCTCTGCCACCTGGTCGGCCTGCGCGTGGCCGTGCGGGTGGGGGTCGCCCGTCCGCGACAGCTGGGGGTCGCCCGTCCGCGACAGCTGGGGGTCGCCCGTCCGCGACAGCTGGGGGTCGCCCGTCCGCGACAGCTGGGGGTCGCCCGTCCGCGCCGGCGCCGGCGGCGCCGGCCACACGGCTCCGGCGTGATCGGAGCCGGCGACCGGGCGCGCACTGCGGAAGGCGTCGCGGCGATGCTCCAGCTCGATGCCCAGCATCGTGCGCCCTTCGGCGACGGCGCGCGCGAGCGTTTCCGCCCGCGGCCGCTCGCCCCGCCACAGCGCGGCGAGCAGTGCTCGCACCAGCCGTGCGGGCGGCGCGATCTGCGCCGGAGTGCGGGCGCGCCCGAACAGGTCACTGAGGTCCGGCTCGCTCGTGCGCCCGGCGTCGCGGATCAGCTCGCGCAGCAGCCCGGACTGACGCTCCGCGCGCGTGTCCAGGTTGGCGAAGTGGTAGGCCGCCAGGCACTCGCGGTCGCGCGCGCGCTCCCAGGCGCGGGTCGCCCTGTCGAGCGCGGCCGGCTCGTCGAGAAGCGCCAGAACCCGCTCGGCGAGCGTTCGCCCTGCGAGCATCGCATCTCGCATGCCCTGGCCCGTGACCGGGTCCTTGAAATGCCCGGCGTCGCCCGCGAGCGCCCATCCCGGCCCGGAGGAGGCGCGGAAGAATGCCGGGGTGTCGCCCGTCGAGCGGAGCTTCGATCCGGGAGCTGCGCCGGCGAGCCGCGCGGCGAGGCCGGGGTGCTCGCCGAGCTTGCGCCGCCAATAGCCCTCCGGATCGCTCCTCGCCTCGCTCGCCTCCGCGCGGTGCCCCATGATCAGGACCAGCAGCCTCCCTGCGGGGGTCGTCGGAAAGGCGAACGCGAAGGAGGCGCCCTCCCGCCACTGGTAGAAGGTGTCGGCGGCGAGCGTGCCGGCGAGCGGGTCCTCGAGATAGCGGAACACGAGCCCTCGCCCATTGCGCGAGAGCCGGTATGGCCTCCACGAGCCGACGAGCGAGGCGACCGTCGAGCGCCGGCCATCCGCGCCCACGACGAGCTTTGCGCCCACGTCGCGCACGACGCCGTCCTCGTCGCGGTAGCGCACGCCCACGACCCGCCCGCCGCGCCAGCGCAGCTCCTGCACCGTGCACAGCTCGCGCACCTCCGCTCCCTGCTCGCGAGCGGCCTGCACGAGCTGAACGTCCTGCAGATCGCGCGGCACGCAGACGCCGAAGTCGATCCCGTCAGCGGCGGGCCGCACGCGCTCCCGACACACCACCCCGTCGACCTCGATGTGGACGTGGTGCACCCTGGTCGGGTTCAGCGACAGGATCCGCGGCAGCGCGCCCATCTTGGCGAGCTCGCTCGTACCCGCCGGCATCAGCAGGTGTGTCGACAGCTGGTCTGAGGGGAACCGCATCTTGTCGAGGACGAGGATCCTGCGGCCGGCCCGCGCGAGCGGCGCCGCCACCGCACATCCGGCTAGTCGGGCCCCCACGACGACGACATCGACCTGCTCCATCTCCGCTCCATCCGTCGACGCAGACAGCCTACTCGGGTGTGGCGCGCCGCACGAACATGCCTGACGACGATCCGCCGCCGGTCGCGTGTCGTGGCCGACGACGATCCGCCGCCGGTCGTGTGTCGTGGCCGAGCCGCACGCCGCGACCAGCCCCGGCGCGACGAGCGCTAGGGTTCACACCGACAGCGAACCCTGCGAGGGAGGCCACCGTGTCGACGAGGGACCGCACCGATCGGGCAGCGACGCATGAGGTTCTCAACCAGCCGCCGCCGCTCGTCGACTACAACGCCTTCGAGGCCGACCCGGCGCTGGGCGAAGCGCTCGTCCGTGAGGGCGGCGAGTGGGGTCTGGACAGGGTCCGCGACTTCGGCGCCGTGATCGCCTCCGCGGAGGCGCTCGCCCACGCCAGGCGCGCGCAGCGCAACATCCCGGTGCTCAACACGCACGACCGCTATGGCAACCGCATCGACGCGATCGAGTACGACCCGTCGATGCACTGGATGCTGCGCCTGGGCGTCGAGCGTGAGGTCAACTCGCTGCCCTGGCGCGAGCCGCGAGCGGGCGCGCACGTCGTGCGGGCAGCGATGTTCGGCCTGTTCAACCAGCTCGACACGGGTCCCTGCTGCCCGATGTCGATCAACTATGCCGCCGTCCCGACGATGCGCCAGGACGCCGCCCTGGCCGGGGAATGGGAGTCGCGCCTGACGCTCCCCGACTACGACGCCTTCGCCCAGGCCGGGATGGTGATGACCGAGAAGCAGGGCGGCTCCGACCTGCGCGCCAACTCGACGACCGCTGAGCCGATCGGCGACGGCTGGTTCGAGCTGACCGGCCACAAGTGGTTCTGCACCCACCCCGTCTTCGACGTCTTCTTCACGCTCGCGCAGACCGAGACGGGAATCACGTGCTTCGTCGCTCAGCGACCGCATCCGGGGTTTCGCCTGCAGCGGCTGAAGGACAAGCTCGGCGGCCGCTGCCTTGCCTCCTCGGAGGTCGAGTACGACCGTCTGCCGGCACGCATCCTGGGCGAGGAGGGCCGCGGCACGGCGTTCGTCGTGGAGCAGCTGATCTGGACGCGTCTGGACACGTTGACGGCGGTGGCGGGGATGATGCGCCGCGTCGTCGCTGAGGCGATCTGGCATGCGCGCCACCGGGCGGCGTTCGGCGCGCCGCTGGCCGAGCAGCCGGCGATGGTGAACGTGCTCGCCGACATCGCACTGGAGTCCGAGGCCGCGACCGCCTCGGCGCTGCGGATCGCGCGCGCGTTCGACTCCGATGACCCCGACGAGGCCGCCTTCCGTCGGCTCGCGTTGGCGGTCATGAAGTACTGGGTCTGCAAGCGGGGCGCTCCGCTCGCCGCGGAGGCGCTCGAGTGCCTCGGCGGCAACGGCTACGTCGAGGAGGCGCCCATGGCGCAGTTCTACCGCGACATCCAGATCGGCACTGTGTGGGAGGGCTCGGGCAACGTGATCGCCCTCGACGTGCTGCGCGCGCTGCGTCGCGAACCTCAGGCGGCGGCGGCGTTCCTGGCGCAGTGCGACCTCGCCGCCGGCGGGAACGCTCACCTCGATGCTCACATGCTGCGCGTGCGCGAGGGACTGCGGGCGTTGTCGGCTGAGCCTGCGCCGGCCGAATGGAGCGCGCGCCGCGTCGTCGAGGACATGGCGCTCGCGCTGCAGGCGAGCCTGCTCCTGCGCCACGCGCCGGCGGCTGTGTCCGACGCCTTCTGCGCCGGACGCCTCGGCGCGCGCGGTCTTGCGTTCGGCGATCTGCCGCGCAGCGCGGAGGGTGCGGTCATCGTCGAGCGCGCCCTCGCGCTCTAGCGGTCTCGGCGCACCGCCGGCGAGACCCGCGCTCCCGAGCGGCCCGGCTCGACGCTAGCCCGCGCGCGGGATCACGCGGTCGACCTCGACGGCCTCACCGGAGTGGGTGTCCGGGTAGACGACGAGGACCGTCGGCGCTCCCCCGAACCACGCGCTCATCTCCCCCACCCCGACATACTCCGCGGCCCGCTGCGAGCCGTCGCGTTGCACGACCCAGACGGCATCGCCCTTGTGAAACGGCCCATCCCCGATCTCGCTCATCGCGCTCGAGGGCGTGGCGATGGCTGCATGCTCGACACCACAACCAGAGCATAATGACGGCCGCGCCGAGCGCGCGCTCGCCTCGCCGAGGTCCGTCCGAGCGCGTCGCAGGCATGCCGTCAGGGGCGGCGTGAGCACCTCCGAGCCGTAAGATCGGAGACGATGGCAGCCACGCAGACAGTTGCGCCGCCCGGCCGGCGGTTTCATCCCCGAAGGATCCTGATCGGCGCACTAACCATCGTCCTGATCGGCGCCGCCGCGACGCTCGCCGGATGGGACATCAGCGGCTGGCTGAAGCACCTGTGGAACACGATGACGAGCATCCCGCTCGCGGATCTGCTCGGGGCGATCGTGCTGATCACCGTGCAGACGACCGCCACCGCATTCGCCTGGTACTCGATTCTCCGCTACGGCTACCCCGACTCGGAGGTCCGCTGGTTGCAGATACTCGCCTGTTACGCCGCGGCGGTGGCACTCAACTGGGTCCTGCCCGCGAATCTCGGAACGCTGACGATGATGCTGATGTTCACCTCGATCATCGCCGCCGCCAACTTCGCCGGCGTGCTCGCCGGCTTCGCCGTGCAGAAAATCTTCTACACGCTGATCGGAACAGCCGGCTACCTGTATCTGTTCCTGACCGTGGGAGGCTCGTTCGACCTGCAGTTCAAGTTCATCTCCGACCATCCCTGGGCGGCCGTGATCCTGTTGGTCGCGGCCGCCGTGCTCGTGTTCCTGGTGCTGCAGGTGCTCAAGGACCGCGCCAGGAAGTGGTGGGCTGAGGCGAAGGTCGGCGGGCAGATCCTCGCTCACCCGCGGGCCTATCTCACACGCGTGGTGCTTCCCGAGGCGATCAGCTGGGCGGCGATGCTCGGCATCATTGCCGTCTTCCTGTCGGCCTACAACATTCCCGTCAGCTTCCACACGCTCATGCGCGTGGTGGCGGGAAACTCGATCGCCAACGTGACGTCGGTGACGCCGGGCGGCGCCGGCGTGGTTCAGGGGTTCAACGTCCTCTCGTTGAAGGGCGTCACGAGCGCGGCCAACGCCAACGCGTACTCGGTGACCCAACAGCTCGTGGTGACCGCCTGGAGCATCATCTTTGCCATCCCGCTGCTCGTCTGGGCGTTCGGCTGGAGCGGAGGCAAGACCCTCGTCGGGAAGTCCTACAGCGAGGCGCGGGAGAAGACCGCCGAGCAGTCGGCGGCGCGCAAGGCCAGGCGGGCGGCCAAGAAGCAGGCACGGCACCGACCGGCCAGGTCCGCGGACGCCGACCTCGATGGCGCCGGCGACGCGGCGCGCGCCAGCAGGTAGGCTGCGCCCCGACGCGACATTGCCAGTGCACCGTCTCGTCGCGTCCGGTCACGTTCAAGTAGAAAGGAGCCAGGGGTGCCCGACGATCAGGACCCGATGGGCATCGGCCCGCTCGCGATGGGGAGCGTCGCCCCGATCGAGCAGGAGCTGCGCCATCGCCTCCTCGCCGACCTCGACGAGCGCGACTCGCTGGCCGTGGAAAGCGCCCTGATCAAGGCCTTCATCGGCGGCATGCGGATGGGCAACTCCGTGATCTCCGAGCGGGTGGTCGACGAGACCGGCGTCCCGGGCCGCTTCGGCGTCACGCAGTTCGGCCCCAGCCAGCTGGAAGAGAAACTTCCCGAGCTCGACCCGTGGGCGGACAGGTACGGCTAGGGATGAGACTGCGATCTCGCTCGCACCGCGCCAACCGCTAGACTGCCGCCACCTGCTCCGGCGTGCACCTCGATGTGACAATGCCTCCGCTGCCGCGCATCATCCCCAAGTCAACCGCATTGGCCGCGCTGATCCTCAGCGCGCTGACGCTCGCGGCGTGCGGGGAATCCGCCGAACAGAAGGCCACCGCCCAGGTGTGCAAGGCGCGCTCGAACATATCCCAGCAGATCAAAACGCTGGAGGGCCTCACGATCTCATCGACTTTCCTCAGCGAAGCCAAGAAGAGCGTCGAAGCGATCGGAAACGACCTCAAGGAGATCAAGGCCGCGCAGCCCAACCTCCAGCCGGCGCGCCGGGCACAGGTCGAAACGGCGACCGAGAACTTCCAAAAGCAGATGAGCGGGCTCGCAGCCGGCCTCACCTCGGGGCTCCTGTCGGGCGTGGGCACGGCGCAGCTGCAGCAGGCGGGTCCGGAGATCAAGGCCGGCCTCACGCAGCTGGCGAACGCCTACAAGCAGGCCCTCGGCCCGATCAGCTGCCCATCCTAGCGACAGGCGACGGCCCGTCGCGCCCGGACGGGCGCGACGCTCAGGCCGGCTGCTCGACCGCCGCCGGGCCCGAGTAGACCTCGAAGAAGCGCGCCACCATCTCCGGGGGCACCGCGAGGTTCGCATCGTGGTCGGTGCGCAGGCAGATCACGGTCGGGCCGTCGTGCTCGCGCGCGCGGCGCAGCGCCGGCTCGAGGTCCTCGATCCGCTCGACATAGGCGCTCCGGCAGCCAAGGCCCTGGCCCACGAGGTCCCAGCGGATCGTCCCCTGGGCGGTGCCGAACGTCCGGCCGTAGAGGTCGAGCTCGTTGGGCTCCTCCATCGTCCACGAGCCCTCGGCGAAGACGATCGTCGTTATCGCCAGGCCCTCTCGCGCGGCCGACTGCATCTCCATCACGTTGAAGCCGGCGGCGCCGTCTCCGGTGATGCAGACCACGTCGCGCTCGGGCGCACCGAGCTTCGCGCCGATCGCCTGGGGGATCCCCGTGCCGAGCATCCCCAGCTCCAGAATCGAGTGGTAGGAGCGCGGCCGTGTCGGGGGCAGGACCGCGGCGGCCCACAGCGAGGTGTTGCCGCCGTCCACCGTGTACACCGCATCGGGGCCGAAGACCGCGCCGATCACCCCGACCGCGTGCGCGGGGTGGATGCCCGGCCCCTGCCACTCCATGATCGGCCCCGCCAGGACCATCCTCGCCTGTTCGTCGAGACCGCGGTAGCGCACCAGGTCGTCTCCGTCGCGGGCGGCCAACGCCATCTGGCCGAGCCTCTCCGCGAGTCCCTCGAGCGCGCTGCGCGCATCGGCCACGATGCCCAGGCTCAGCGGGCGCGTCACGCCGAGGTGGCGCGGATCGACGTCGATCTGGATGAGGCGCTGGCCGGCGGGATCGCCCCAGTACTCGTCGTAGGGCACGTCGAGGTTGCCCATGCGCGAGCCGACGACGAGCAGGACGTCGGCCTCGCGCCTGACCTGATCGCCCGCCTCGCCGAACCCGAACACGTAGTTGGGGTGGTCGGAGGGCACCGTCGAGCGGCCTGCCATGCTCGTCAGCACGGGGGCGCCGAGCAGCCTCACGATCTCGAGCAGCGCCTCGTTCGCGCCGGCGCGATCGACACCGCTGCCCGACACGACCACGGGATGCTCGGCCGATGCGAGCAGCGCGGCCGCCTCATCGAGCTGCGCCGCGGAGGCCTGCGGACCGGTGCCGCGCGAGCCCGCGGGCGGGATCACGCGCACCGCCTCGTCGTCCTGTTCCTCATACAGGATCGGCGCGGGCATCTCGATGTGCACCGGCCCCGGCCGCCCGTTCCACATCTCGCGGAACGCCATGCTCACCACCTCGGGGATGCGCTCCCACTGGAAGACCGGGCCGCCCCACTTGACCGCCGGGCGGAAGAGATCGAGCTGGTCCTGCCCCTGGAAGGTGGCGGGCGTGGAGGGATAGACGATGCCGAGGCGGTGCTGGGAGGTGATCACGAGCACCGGCACGCCCTCGTGCTTGGCGGTGAGCACCCCGGGCAGCAGGTTCGCCGAGCCGGGACCCGGGTTGCCGAGCACGGCGGCGACCCTGCCGGTCGTCTTGTAGAGCCCTTCGGCCATGTGCACGGCGGCCGCCTCGTGGCGGATGGGCACGAGGCGGATGCCGTGCGCCTCGAGCTCGACCAGCAGCGGGTCGCTCTCGGGCGAAGGCAGCCCGAACAGGAACTCGATGCCCTCCGCCTGCAGGGCGCGGGCGAGCAGCTCCCCGCCTGTGACCTCAGTCATTGCTGCCTCCTCCGATTCGGGGCTCTCGATGGGATATCCGCGGGCCCACGGCCCGCTGCGACGTGATCGATCATCGTGTGACGATCCATTCGAAGTTGCGTGCGATCGGCTGGACGAGCCGCGGCGATAGACGGTGCAGGAAGTAGGGCAGGCTCACCTGACGGCGCGGCACGGGAACGATGAGCCTGTGTCTGGCGACCGTCGCCAGAACCGCCCGCGCGACCTCGTCGGGCGAGGCGCCGCGCCTGGCGTAGAAGCTCGAGGCCTGCGCCTGGATCGCCGCCACGTCGCCGCGCATGATCCCCGTCGCGACGATCGGCGTGTCGATGATGCCCGGGCAGATCGCGCTGACGTGGATGCCGCGCTTTGAGACCTCGGCGTTGAGCGCCTCGCTGAGCCCCACCACGCCGAACTTCGAGGCGCAGTATGGAGCCATCTTGGCCGTCGGCACGAGGCCCGCCATGGATGCCGTGTTGATCACCGACGCCGGGCGGCCCTGGCCGAGCATCCGCGGCACGAAGGCCTGCACGCCGTAGGCGACTCCGAGCAGGTTCACCGCGATCACGCGCTGCCAGTCCTCGATCGTCGTCGCCTCGATGTTTGCGCCATGGCCGATGCCCGCGTTGTTGTGCAGGATGTCCACGTGGCCGTCCGCGGCGAAGATGGCCGCGGCGAACGCCTCCACCGCATCCGGATCGGACACGTCGAGCGCGTGGCCGAGCGCACCACCTCCCCCGCTCTCGATCGCCCGGGCGACCTCCTCGGCGGCGCCGGCGTTGAGGTCGGCCACGTGCACCCTCGCACCGTGGCGCGCCAGCAGCAGCGCCGTTGCCCGGCCGATCCCCGACCCGCCACCGGTGACCACGGCGACCCTGCCAGTCAGATCCGGTTCGTCGATCACGCTGCCTGCGCTCAAGGACCCATCACCAGTAGTCGGAGAATCCCGTTCCACCGACAGCGGCACGAGACACAATTATAACGCGAGTCATGTTATTATTCTGGCACGCCGCTGTCAAGCGCCGCTGAGTCTCCACCCGACCCTCACGTTGGGGCCGGACGTCTGCGAAGCTCGCTCACCGCGTGACCGAAACCCTCAGAACTCGCCGCACACCCTCGCAGGCGCGCAGCCGCCAGACGGTGCAGCGGATCCTAGACGCGGCCGAGGAACTCGTCGAAGAGTCAGGAGTGGACGCGGTGACCACGCGGGCGATCGCCGAGCGGGCCGCCGTCGCGGCCCCGTCGCTCTACCGCTTCTTCGCCGACCGCGACGGCGTCCTCGACGCGATGCTCGAGCGCGGTCTGCGCGACCTCGACGCCCACGCCGCCGCCGCCGAGCGAGCCTGGGTGGGGACGTCGATCGAGGACTTCATCCGTCTCGAGCTCGATCTGCACGTCGCCTACTACGAAGAGCACCCGAGCTTCCCCAAGCTCTGGTTCGGGGGGCGCGTCTCGCCCCCCATCGTCGAGGAGGTGCAGGCGCGCAACCACGCGCTCGCGCAGCGCGCCCGAGACGTGCTGGTCGCCGCCGGGCTCGTGCCGGCATCGACACCCGCGATCGTCTTCGACATGCTCGTCGGACTCGGCGACCGCATTCTCGACATGGCCTTCAGCGCGCCTCCCGGCGTCGACCGGGATGTGGTCGAGACCGGCACCGTCGCGTTGACCGCCTTCCTCGAGCGGATGGCGCGCGCGGCGGGCTAGCCTCGCGTCGCGAAGCAGCGCTCTGGAGTCCGGCTGCCTCCCCGCCCGGGCCCCCCGCCCGGGCCGCGAGCCCTCGTCACGACTCCACCGCGCGACGCGCTGCGCCGCCTGCACCGATCAGGGAGAGAGCCCAGAGCCATGATGCGCAGAAGACGACCGACAATGCGAGCTGCGATGGTGGGCGGGGTCGGCTACGCGGCGGGCAGGTCCGCCGCGCGGCACTCGGCATCGAGAGACAGCGGCTGCTCCGTCCAGGAGTGCACGGCGCCCCCCGCGGCGCGCGTCATCCTGTCGAGAGGTTGCGATTCCACTCCACCCACGCCACGCCCGTGCGGCCATCCTCGGCTCGCACCCGACACATGGCTCGCGGGAACTGCGAGACGCGCCCGTCGGGCGCCTGCAGGCGCAGCGGCCCGAAAGCGAGCGGCTGCACGTCGAGTGTCAACTCGCCGTAGGTGATCCTGGCGCTCGTGATCAGCCCGTCGTCGCCGACCGCCTCGGATGCGCGCACGAGGTCGAGCTCGACGACGCCGCCGTCGGGCGGCTGCAGGTAGCCGACGCCGATGGCCGGAGCACCGGGTATGCGGAACTCGACGCCGTGGACATGCGTGCCGTCCTGCAGGTGCCCGGCCGACCACATCCAGTCGGCCGACCACCAGTCACGCGTGCCCCACGAGTGATCGCGCTGACCGACGCCGCGCAGCGCGATCTGCCCATCGCCGACCGTCAGGGTGCCGCTGACACGGCAGGGGATCTCATACCTGGTGGCGACCCGATACGCGTAGGGCTGCCCGAGCGTGTCCCACTCGAGATCGAACGCGACGGGCACCGGGCTGCCGCTTTCGCCGCGCAGCAGCGCGCCGGCGTCCGCGTGGGACTCGCCGACGCCGCTCAGACGCACCCGGAAGCGCTCGAGCGCGGACTCGCACAGGTGCTCGACGCGAAGGCCATCCTTCTCGACGGTCAGCTCGTCGCCGGCGGGAAGCGGGGCCGCGAAGTCGACGATCGCCACCGTGGGGCGCCCCGGCCCGCACACGCAGGCGGTGAGCCACGCGACTCCCAGGTTCGGATAGAGCCCGAGCCGCGTGTAGAGCCCGATCTCGGCGTCCTCGGAGATGACGTCGAAATACCAGCTCTCGTTCCACAGCTCCTCGGCCCCGGGCGGGTGCCGGCCCTCGTCGGCGTGATCCGGACGCAGCGCGGCCGGACGGCCGGCGCCGGCCTCCGGCAAGAGTTCGAGCGCGTCGAGGTCGAGCACCTGCTGGGCGTAGCGCGCGAGGCTCGTCATGAACATCTCATCGCCGCGCTCGGTGCGCTCCACGAGCAGCGCGGGCGCGACGGTCATGACGATGCCGAGGAACGTCTCGCGGCGGTAGCCGAGCCAGCAGTCCTCCCAGTCAAAGCCGCGGACGCCGTGGGCATGGAGCGCCTCGTAGTACTCGCGCACGAGCGTCTTCTCGTGCGCGCGGCGATCGTCGATCGCCAGCGCGCCGCCGATGAAGTAGGCGACGTCGGTCATCACCGGCCCCCAGCTGACCGTCTGCCAGTCGACCGCGACGAACCTGCGCGCCGCCTCCTCGGCGCCGAACAGCATGTTGTCCAGCCGATAGTCGCCGTGCACCAGGCCGAGTGGAGGGCGGCGGTCTGCGACCCAGCCGTCGATGCTTTCGACGAACCGCCGGCAGACGGCCTGGTGCTCGGCGGCGACCTGCTCGCCGTAGCGCTCCAGGAACGCCGGCAGCAGCTGCGTGAGCAGCGCCTGGCCCAGTGGGCTCTCCTGGTTGAGCCAGGGCGTGGCGCCGAGCTGCGGATCGGCGAACACGGGGGCGTGCAGCCTTGCCAGCTCGTGGATGGCCAGCCGCGCCTGCTCGACGCTGCAGCCGGCGATCTGGTCCCCCTGGACGGCGGGCGCCACGTCCTCGAGCACGATCGTGAACCAGCCCTCCTCGGGGTCGATCACCGCCAGGTGGCATTCGGCGAGCGCTCCGCCGATGCGCGGAGCAAGCTCGCGATAGAAACGCACCTCGCGCTCGTAGACTCCGAGCCCGACGCCGGTCGCGCGGCTCCTCTCATCCGCAGAGGCGGTCTTCACAACGACCGTCGCGGGCCCGCTGTTCGCCCCGGGCGCGTACTCGACGTGCACGCGGCAGCTCTCGCTCATCTGGCCGGTCCCGACCGGCTCGACGCTGAAGCCCTCGATCGGGCCGCTGCCGAGTGCGGCGCTCAACCATCCGGCGGTGAGCTCATGCGGGAGCCGCAGCACCGGCGCCTCTCCTCTCATGAGGCGTATCTCATCACAACCGCGGGGGCGATCCGCCCACGGCCTCGTGAGCGTGCGCGACGCCCGCCGCCGATCCTGCGGCTGCGCTGCAGAGGACTACGGATTTCCACGGTTCGTCGACCCGCGCACCCTGGCATAGTTCTCGGCAATGGCCGGGGTCGATCAGCAGTCGGGAGCCTCAGAGGGCACAGCGACGCCGGTGTTCCGCGACGTGCTGTGCGCGGTCGACGGCACGCCCGGCGGGTTTGACTCGGTCGCGCAGGCCGCGGACCTGACAGGTCCAGCGGGCCATCTCACGCTGCTCGAGGTCACCTCCTCCGGGCAGGCGCACGGTCACCCCGTGATCGCCGTCGGTCCGGGGCGCGCCAAGGAGATACTCGACCGCGCGGTCGCGATCGCCGTCGATGCGCACGTGCGCACGACCGTGGAGGTCGATCCCGCCGCGCCACCGTCGCAGGTCATCCTCGACTGGGCGGCCGAGCACGATCTGCTGGCGATGGGCCCTCCGAGCACCTCGTGGTTCAGTGGAATGTTCACGCACGGCGTCGCGGACGCGGCGCTCGGCGCGCTGCCGACGCCGCTGCTTGTCGCCCGCACGACGAAGGTGGAGTCGGACTTCGCTTCACACGTGCTCGTCGCGAGCGACGGGCGTGAGGGCTCTGACGAGCTGGTCGAGTTCGCTGCGCGCCTGGCGCGGGAGCGGGAGGCCAGGGTCACGCTCGTGCACGCGCGTGCCAGCGAGTCCGGCGAGCGCGAGGATCGCGTCCACGCGCAGGCGAGCAGGCTGAAAGCGCTCCTGGGCGACGCGGCCGACGTGCTGCTCATGGACGGCAACGCGAGGACGGAGATCATCCAGGCGGCCCACGATCTGGGTGCCTCGCTCGTCGTGATGAGCAGCCGCCGGCTGGGCGGCGTGCGTGCGATCGGGAGCATCAGCAGGCGGGTCGTCCACGGTGCTCACTGCTCGGTGCTGCTGCTGACGCCCGAGTTCCTGCGCCCCGAGCAGCCAGCCTGAGGCGGCGCCGCGCGGGCACGGGCGCGGCCACGGCGAGCACCGCGAAGGCATAGGATCGCGCGGGCCCAAGCGACCACGAGGAGCCGCGATCATGCCCGACCCAGACCTGTTGCTGCGCTCCGCCACCGAGCTCGCCGCCCTGGTGCGCGCGGGCGAGGTGACCGCCACCGAGCTCACCGAGCTGTCGCTGCGCGCGATCGAGGAGCGCGACGGTGAGATCGGTGCGTTCACGACCGTCGCGGCCGACGCCGCGCTTGCCGGCGCCGCGCAGATCGGCGCAGGCGACGAGCGCCCGTTCGCCGGCGTCCCGCTGGCGATGAAGGATCTGTTTGCGACGGTGGCGGGGCAGCGCATGACCTGCGGCTCGTCCATCACCGGGGAGGCCTGGGTGCGCGATTACGACAGCTTTCTCACCCGGCGGCTGCGCGGGGCCGGGTTTGTGATCGTCGGCGCGACCTCCTCACCCGAGTTCGGCGCGCTGCCGGTCACCGAGCCGCGGCGCTTCGGCCCGACGCGCAACCCCTGGGACCTCGAGCGCACCCCCGGCGGCTCGTCGGGCGGCTCGGGAGCGGCCGTCGCCGCCGGCATGGTGCCGATCGCGCACGCGAGCGATGGCGGCGGGTCGATCCGCGTGCCCGCTGCGTGCAACGGGCTCGTGGGGCTCAAGCCGGCGCGCGGGCGCGTATCGATGGGCCCCGAGGTGGGCGAGTCCTTCCTCGCGGTCAACGGCGTCCTCAGCCGCACCGTCGCCGACACCGCTGCGGTTCTCGATGTTCTCGCGGGCTACGAGCCGGGGGACTCGAGCTGGGCGCCTCCGCCCAGCCGCTCCTTCGCCGCGCAGGCCGCGTGCGAGCCCGATCGCAGGCGCATCGCGGTCATCCTCGCCCCCCCGCTCGAGGCCGAGGTCGACCCCTCCCATGTGGCCGCCGTGCAGCGGACCGCCGAGCTGCTGCGCGGGCTTGGTCATGAGGTGGAGGAGATCGACCCGCCGATCGAGCTGCCCAACCTGATGGAGATGTTCATGACGCTCTGGTCGGCGCTGATCGGCAGCAGTGTCGAGCTGGTGGGCCGCCTCTGCGGCAATGACGTGACGCCCGAGACCGTCGAGCCGTTGACGCTCCACCTGTGGGAGCGGGCCAATCGCCAATCGTCGTTCGACCTTGCCGCCACGACCGGGCAGGCGCAGGGTTACGCGCGCGCGCTCGTCGCATCCCAGCTCCAATGGGATGCCGTTCTCACGCCAACGCTCGCGGCGCGTCCGGTCGAGATCGGCGCGATCGACGGCTGCTCGGAGTCGCCGCCCGAGGAGTTCGCGAAGGCGGGGCGCTTCATCGCGTTCACCCCGCTGGCCAACCTCACCGGCCTGCCGGCGATCAGCCTGCCGATCGCGCACGGCGAGGACGGGCTGCCGGTCGGCGTGATGCTGACCGGGCGCCCCGCCGGCGAGGCAGACCTGCTCGCGCTCGCCTCCCAGGTCGAGGCCGCCGCGCCCTGGAGCCGGCGCTTCTCGCCGGTGGCGCTGAGCGGCAGCGCGACCGCCGATCGCGGTTGATCGCGACACCGGGCCGCTGCGTTCCTAGGCGATCAGATGCGCAGGTGGCGCGGCGCTGTCTGCGGACGCGCCGACGGGACCAACGTGCCGGCGCAGGAAGTACAGCTCGTCGGCGACGGCCCGCTCGAACGGCGCGCCAGTGTAGATGTCGAAGTGGCCGATCGGGTAGGTGCGCACCTCAGCACGGCCGGTGGCGCGCCAGGCCGCTTCCTGCGCGGCCTTGACGGGCGCGACCGAGTCGCGGTCGGCGATCAGGATGAGGATCGGGCATGGCAGTCGGTCCGCCTGCAGGCCCGGCCTGTAGGAGCCGGCCTGCAGCGCGATCCGCGCCGCCACCTCGTTGCGCCAGGATGGCCCGGCGACCGCCCGCATCCCGGGCACGGCGTCGGGCGTCGTCATGAAGCCGACGGTTCCGGGCGCTCCCACCGCCGGCGCGGTGACGGGCTCGCGTCCCCGCAGCGAGCCGAGCAGGTCGCGCAGCGCGAGGGCGGTCAGCTTCGTCATCGCCGCCGGACCGGTCTTGCGCACCGCGTTGAGCATCGTCGCCACGCCGTCCATGGCCGGCACCTGCGATATGACCGCCGCGACCCGGCCGTCGGCGACCGCGGCCGCGACGACGTGCCCGCCGGAGTAGGAGGAGCCCCACAGCACGATCCGATCGGGGTCCACCCCGTCAAGGCCCCTGGCGAACGTGATCGCCGCCGCGTAGTCCTCCAGCTGGCGGCGGATCGAGAGCACCTGGCGCGGCTCGCCGTCGCTGGCTCCGAAGTGCCTGTAGTCGAAGACGAGCACATCGAGCCCGGCCACCGCAAAGCGCTCGGCGAACGGCAGCAGCCCCGAGTCCACCGTCCCGCCGAAGCCGTGGGCCATCACCACGCACGGCCGTGCGCCGTCGTCGCCCGCGAACGCACCGCCCTCGCCGGGCAGGTGAACGGCGGCGCAACGCACCCCGCCGCTGTCGAAGGAGACGGTGCTCACGTGGCGAGCACCGCGCGATCAAGAGCAGCGGCGCGGCCGGCGGTGTCGCGCCCGGTCGGCGCGCCGGCGCGGGCGCGCTTCTGTCCGAGCGGAATCGAGCGCGTCTTGAGCTCGTGCTCGTAGCCGTACCACTCGAGCTGCATCGTGTGGCGCGGCTTTGCGACGAAGTGTCCGGTGTGGAACGCCTCGTCACGGCGGAGCTCCTGCCACATCTCATCGACCGGCGGCGGCGCCCAGTCTCCGCTCAGCCATCGTGCCGCGAGCTTGGACTGCAGCTCGGAGAACGGGAAGAGCGTCGGGATCGGCTGAGCGAGGCCGATGAAGGCGAGGTCGTCGATGCCGGGTTTGAGCATGCGCTTGTAGAGCGGCAGGACGTTGTCCGGTGCCGAGATGAACTCGGGGTCGAAGAACGGGAAGCTGATGTTGTAGCCGGTCGCGTAGATGATCGCGTCGATCTCCGCGACGCTGCCGTCGGCGAAGCGCACGCGGTCGCCCATCAGCTCGGCGACGTCGCCCTTGGCGACGGCGTCGCCGGCCCCCAGCCGCCCCAGCAGCTCGCTCGAGACCGTCGGGTGCGCGTCCAGGAACTTGTGGTTGGGGGTGGGCAGGCCGAAGTCCTCCATCCGCCCGGAGAAGATGCGGGGCAGGAGGCGACCCATCCGCCTCTGGATGCCCACGGGAATGTGGGGATTGGTCTTGACGACCTGATCGGCGGGCTTTCCGAAGATGTACTTGGGCACGACGTACGCACCCGAGCGCGTCGAGAGGAACACCGTGTCGCACATCGTCTTGCGCGCGAGCTCGGAGACGATGTCGACGGCGCTGTTGCCGATGCCGACCACGAGCACACGCTTGCCTTTGAGATCGAGCGGAGTGCTCGGATCGACGTAGTCGTGGGAGTGGATCTGCGGGCCGGCGAACGTGCCGGGATAGTGCGGGTAGCGCGGATCCCAGTGATGGCCGTTGCACACGAGCAGCGCGTCGAAGCATTCCTGGCTGTCGTCCTCGAGGGTGATGCGCCAGCCACCCCCGTCTCCGCGCTCGGCGCGCTGCACGCGCGTGTTGAAGCGGACCGCCTCGCGCAGATTGAACGCGTCGGCGTAGCTGCAGAGCCACTCGAAGATCTGCGTGTGGTGCGGGTAGTCGGGGTAGCGGTCGGGCATCGGGAAGTCGCGGAAGGAGATCGACGGCTTGGAGATGTCGATGTGCAGCGACCTGTAGGCCGAGGAGAGCCCGTTCGGGTTACCGAAGTACCAGTTTCCGCCAACCTCATCCGAGGCCTCAAAGCACGTGTGCGGCACGCCGAAGTCATCGAGCGCCTTGCAGGCGGTGAGCCCGCTCATGCCGGCCCCGATGACGCACACGCTTGGAAGGGCCTCCATCACGCCGATCCTAACGCCCCGCGGGCCTGCACGCGACGAGCGGCGCCGTCGAGCGGCTCTCGGCGGGCTCGAGCCCCGCGGCCGGCTCTCGGCGCGGCTCGAGCCCCGCCGGCGGCCGGTGCCGCCGTGGACGCCTCCCGGTCGGCGATACTCGACCGGCAAATGGGAGGCCAGACACAGTTCACGCGCGAAGCCGAGCATCTGCTCCGCGCCCCGGGACACCTGAACTGGTCGACGGTCACGCTGCTCGCCCTCGTCGTCTACGTCTATGCGGTCGAGATCGAGCGCTCCAACTGGGACGCGGTGCTCACCGGCATCGCCTTCTGGCTGATGGACTGGATCAACGAGATCATCAACGCGCTCGTCCTGCATTTCGACGGGCACGCCGCCCTCTGGACCGTGACTGGCACGAGCAGCTTCACGATCCTGATCGGCCTGAACATCGAGATCTCGCTGTTCTTCGCGATCAACGGCGTGATCTTCGCCAAGATCCTGCCCGCCGACCGGCGCAAGCGGATCCTCGGGCTGCCCAACCGCTGGGCCATCTCCATCGGCCTGTCGCTCGTGTCGGTCGGCGTCGAGCTGCTGCTGCACGCCGACGGGGTGTTCCACTGGTACTACTGGTGGTGGAACGTGGTGAGCTTCCCGGTGATCGTGGTCTTCGGCTACCTCACCTTCTACGTGGTGGCCTTCTGGGTGCACGACATGGAGCAGCGCTCCAGGCAGCTGCGGGTCGTCGGCTCGCTCGCGGCGCTCGTCTCGGTGTCCCTGCTCGTCTTCGGCCCGCTCCTCGAATGGATCTGAGCGGCCTGCCCCCTTGGCCCGACCCGGCGCGGCGCCCGGCGCCGCGGGCGCGACGCGGACGCCCCGAGGATGCGATCCTCCCTGCGAGGATGATGCCCGGTGGCTGACCTGAGCGGACGCGAGCTGATCGAGGAGTGGCGGCGGCGGATGGAATCGTTGATCGCATCGGCGACGTCGCACGGCAGCCGCGCGGAGTTGCCGCGCGAACTTCTCGCTGTCTCCCTGCATCAGCTCGAGCTGATGCAGGAGCTATTCGAGCGCGAGCGCCGTCTCCAGAAGGAGCTGGCCGGCCGCCTGCTGGCGCCTGCGGACGCGGTCTTCGATCTGCTCGAGGAAACCGGCTCGACGCTGCGCCGCCAGGCCGAAGCGCTCGCCGCGGCCGGACGTGCGCTCGAGGAGACGGCGGAGCTGATGGGCCATCAGGCCGAGCTGTTCGAGCGGACGATCGGCACTCTGCGCACGCCGGCCGAGCTCGCGAAGGTCGCCGCCGGGCTCGAACGCCGGGTAAAACCCAGCCGCCCGCCCAAGCGCACGAGCTGAGCTGCCCGCGCAGGCGCCCGAGCTGAGCTGCCCGCGCTGGAGCGGCGGTCCGGCGGTCGGTGTCACACCGCGCGCATCGGCCGCGCGCATCGGCCGCGCGCGAGCTAGACCGAGCAGGGACGCGCGTGGCGATCGACCCCGACCTCGGTGATCCCGGCCGACGTGATCTTGATGCGGATGGGAACCTCGCCGCGCTCGAGCAGCTTGAGCAGCACCGACTCGCCCTTGGATTCGATGCCCGATCGGAGCGGCTCGTCGAACGCCTCGGCTCTCAGCGAGTCCGCGATCTGCACATACACGTGCTTTTCGGCCAGGCCGTGCTGAACCTTCCAGCGGTAGGTGTCACCGGCGCGCGGAGCGTTGATCGGAGTGGGCCCGCCGATGATCTCGGGATCGCCACGCATGGATCGAGGATGACGGCCGCGCGCGCAGAGAGAAGGGCCAGCTGGCCAGCATCTGCAGCTCGGCGTTGGACACATGCGCAGGCCTCTCGGCAGCGATCTCCGATCCGGGTGTTCACGCGCTCGGCGGTGAGGTGAGCCTCTCGACGGCTGCCCGCATGAAGCCGGCCGCGAACGCGTCGCCAACGCCGCGGAGCGGGACGAGCCTCGGCATCGGCATGTTCGCGTCGAGCTCGATCTCCAGGTGGGTCCCGCCGCGGTCCTCGAGGCGCCAGGTGGCATCGAACGACGCGCCGCTGGCCGGCCCGCGCGGAACGTGCTTCAGCGCCACCAGGCCAGGACTGCGCACCCGCACCGCGAGCAGCAGATCGATGTCCCTGGAGACCGGTCCATATGCGAGGTGCAGCTTCGTCTCGGCCCTGAGCGGAAGACCGTCGTCGCCGGACTCGATGACCTCCACCGCCCTCACGACAGCCGGGTACCAGCCCGGGTAGTCCTCGAGAGCGGCCAGCAGCGTGAGGCACTGCTCGATCGGCACGTCGACGTCCGCCCGCGCGGCTCCATGCAGGTGCTTCATCGCGCCGAGCCTAGCCAACGCCGGCTCCCAGCGAGCACTCGAGGGAAGACCGCTGTCGCAGCAGGCTCCTCAAGTAGCGCCCACTGAGAGCCGATGCCTCGAACATGACGGGCGCTGGGACTTTGGCGGTCGCGGCGCCGGCCCCCGGGCCGGCTTGCGGCGAGGCGCCGCGCGTGCGAAGCGAGGACTTCGAGCGGGTCGAGGACTATCTCCATGCCTACCTGGAGGACGAGCGCTTCAGGTCCAGGTATCCGCTGGCACACGAGCGCTGGCGTGACGCCTCGGCGATGCTGTGGCGAGCCGACTCGACGGCGAAGGTGATCGGCGTCGCGCGCACTGCGCGCGAGGCGATGCGGGATTTTGCCTGTGTCCTGGTCGGCTGGCGCGCGCCGCACGCGTCGCTGCCGGACTCGACCGACACGATGCTGCGCCTCGCGAGCGTGGTCGAGCGCTACAGACGGCAGGTCGGGGAGGAGCGGTGCGGGATGCAGGAGGCGCTGCTCTACTTCTGGAACGCCGTATGCAACACGGTCGAGCGCCACGAGCATCCCGCCCAGCGGATGCACGGACGGCTTCGCTGGGAGGACGGGCGGCGCGTGGTCACTCTCACCGCGCTCGTCATGGTCGAGATCGACCGCTGCCTCTGACCCGCAGCGCCCGCGCGGCCGGATCGGCCCCGCGCAGCTCGCGCGCCGACGACGCGCTAACGTGCGGGGACAATGAGCGGGCGGGATGCCACGCTGGCGCGAGGTGCTTTCGGTGAAGATCGAGCCGGAGTCGCAGGGCCGCCTACGCGCGTGCTGGTCGTCTTTGAGCCGGGCCGCAGCGGCGCGGCGGCGCTGCGCGAGGCAGCCGAATTGGCCAGCGCCGGCAGCGAGCTCTCGGTTGTGACGCTCGCGCCGCAGGCTCCTCCGTTGCGATGCTGTCGCGGAGCCGGGGAGGGGCCCTACAACTGGGCGGTGCGAGAGGAGGCCGCGGAGGAGCTGCGCGAGGCGCGGCGACTGCTCGGATCGCTCTCCGAACGAGCCGTCTTCAGGGTTCTGGTCGGCTGTCCCGAGCCGCCGCTCGCGGCATGGGTGGCCGAGCATGCGTTTCACCTCGTACTGCTCCCCTCCCATCGCTTCACGCGCGGCGGCAATCGCCTGGCGAGGCGGCTGCGTCGGGCAAGTGCGGCTGAGATTCGTCTGGTCGGCTAGCCCGGCGGCCGACCGCGTGAGCCCCACTGCCGAGCGGCGGGCCGAGGGCCTGAGCCTATGCCTTTGCTTTCATGTAGGTGAAGCGGTCCTTTGCGGTGATGCGGCTCAGGCCGCTGGGCGTCGTCACCGTCACATCCACGCTCCCGGCCCTCCCCGACGGGGAGACGGCGCTGATCGATCTCGCCGACATGACCCGCACTTCGCTCGCAGGGGCCCTGCCGAAGTACACCGATGCAGGCACGGTGAAGTTCGCGCCGGTGATCGCCACGAGCGTCCCGCCTTTCGGTGGCCCTTCTCTCGGTGAAAGCTTGTTGACGGTCGGTGGGTTCAGAGTCGCGAATGTCCGGTCGGAGCCGTAGCTGGTGCCGGCTGGGTTGGTGGCGACGATTCGGAAATGGTAGGAGGTGTTCTTGACGAGACCGCTGAGCGAGGCCGACACTTCCACCGGGCTGCTGCCGGAGCCTGGCAGCGGGGAGCACGGCACGCTGGAGCCGTAGAGGGGCGAGGTGCCATATGCGAAGTGCAGAGAGCGCGCTCCAGCAGACGAACCCCGCGAGTGCGAGGAGCATGACCCGATCGCGCCCGCCAAGCCGCACGCGGTCGGCGCCGACCAGGATGACGGTCACGGTCAACAGGAACGCGAGCGTGGGCCAGCCCCAGGAGGTGGCGAAGAACCCGCCGTCGTACAGCGCCGTCCAACCCACGGCCGCAAAGACGAGAGCGGCCGGGAACGTGCGGCGGATCGCGGTCACCGCGGAAGCGTAGATTCGGCCGCGCGCCCGCGCGTGCCGGGGATGCGCGCGGGCCCCGAGCGTGACCGCGCTGACAGCAACTGAGCCGATCAGCAGCCGTCTTGCACGCGCCCTGCGGCGCCCCGGGACACCCCGCCTGGCGCTCGGCTGATCGTCGGTCGAGCGTTACGCGGAGCGCGGGCCCTGCCACGACCACCGGCCGTCGGCGTCCTCGTAGGCGGCGTGTTGCTCGCGGCGCCAGAAGTCGAGGGCGAGCGCAACTTCGCGCTCGCCGTGAATCGACTTCAGCCTGTCCGCCACCTCCTGCGTGGATAGCGGTTCGCTGGCCCGTTCGAGCAGCCTTCTAACACTGTCCGTGGGATCGACGGCCATCGCCTGCCCCTTCCGATGGATGCGAGCGACTCTACTCCTCGCTGCTGCCCGCCGCCAGCGCGGCAGAAGGCCGACGGCCTCGCGTCCATCGACACGGCCGTCGGCGAGGCATCGCCGGGCTGGGGTGTAGACACCCCGTGGCTGCATGCGTTAGAAATGACTCCGCCCGTGCGGGCTCCCCAGGCAGCGGGGACATCGACAGGGAAGGGGAGTTCAATGACCCAGGCAGAGACGGCGTCCGATATCCGCTTCGAGCCCCCGGCCCCCGGGTCGTGGCAGCTTGATGCGGTCCACTTTCCACGGCCGGTGACGCGCTACTGGGCGGAAACGCACCCGGAGGCCTTCAGACGCGGCACTCGCGACTTCAGCCGCTTCTACGGGATGCTGATCTCACTCAACAACGCGTACGTGAACGGCTTTGCGTACATGTACGCGGCGCCCGTTGCCGGGGAGGAGGTCCCCGAGCGGCTGCAACGCGCCGAGGAGGTCTTCGCGGGCAAGCTCTGGCGAGAGCAGCTTCGCGAATGGGACGAGGTCGCCAAGCCGGCGTCGATCGCTGCTCATCGCGAGCTGCAGTCGGTCGATCCCGACGAGCTCTCCGACGGGGATCTGGCCGCGTACCTGGCACGCTGCCGCGATCACCATGCGGCGATGATCTCCCAGCACATGCGCTTCACGGCCGCGGCCACCGTCCCCACGGGAGATTTCCTCGCGCACGTCGGGGAGTGGACCGGCCTGCCGACCTCCGACCTGCTCGGCCTGCTGCGCGGCGCCGCGCCGGTGTCCGCGGGCGCGTCGGCCGAGCTCGATCGGTTGGTGGCCGCGATCGCGCAGGACGCCCGGGCTCGGGACCTGCTGGCGTCGGAGGGTGAGCCGGAGCGCGTGCTCGAGGAGCTACGCGCGCTGGAAGGTGATGCCGGTGCGGCGGTGAGCGCGTATCTCGACCTGGTTGGCTGGCGGCTGCTCGACGGCTTCGACATCTCCGGGCCATGCGCGCTCGAGCTGCCCGACGTGCTGCTGCGGGCGATCCGCATCGCTGCAGCGGGCAGGGATGGCGAGGGATCGAACGTCGATGAGCTGATCGCCGGCGTGCGCGCCAAGGTCCCCGATGAGCATCGGGCCGAGTTCGACGAGCTGCTCGGGGAGGCGCGGCTGACGTACCGCATCCGCGACGAGCGCGGCGTCTTCAGCGACATCTGGGCCTCGGGCCTCATGCGCAGGGCGGTGCTCGCCGCCGGGCGCCGACTCGCCGCGAGGGGACGTATCGGCGAGCCCGAGCATCTCATCGACGCGAGCATCGAGGAGATGTGCGCGCTGCTGTCCGGCGCGGATGGACCCGCAGCCGAGGAGCTCGCTGCGCGCGCCGAGTACCGGGCCACGCACAGCGCCAAGGATGCCCCGGCGGTCCTTGGCGATCCACCGAGCCCGCCGCCGGACCCGTCCGGGTTGCCGCCCGCAGCGGCGCGGGTCATGCACGCCATCGGCATCGTGATGGGCGAAATGCTCGGGAGCTCCGAGACCGAGCACGAGGAGCACGTCCTGCACGGATTGGCGGCCAGCCGGGGCGTGTACGAAGGGCCCGCGCGATGCGTCTCGCATCCGTCCGAGTTTGACCGGATCGTCCGCGGGGACGTCCTCGTGACCGAGTCCACGAGCGAGGCGTTCAACATCCTGCTGCCGCTGCTCGGGGCGATCGTGACCGACAGCGGCGGTCTGCTCTCGCACTCGGCGATCGTCGCGCGCGAGTACGGCATTCCGGGCGTGGTTGGCACTCGCGAGGCCACCCAGCGCATCGCCGACGGGACGCGCGTGCGCGTCGACGGTGACTCCGGAGAGGTGACGGTGCCGGGGTGAGCGAGGCCGTCCCGCTGATCGATGCCCAGGACACCGCGATCTTCGGATCGAAGGCGGTCGGGCTCGGACAGGCGATCCGCGACGAACTTCCGGTTCCGCCGGGCGTCGCGCTCGCCGGCCCGACAGTCGAGGCGGTTGCCAGCGGCGATGAGCGCGTGATCGAACAGGTCGCGAGGCTGGTGCGACCGCTGGGCGGCCCGCTCGCGGTGCGCTCTTCCGCGGTGGACGAGGACGGCGCCGAGGCGAGCTTTGCCGGACAGCATCTGACGCTGCTCAACGTCCCCGGCGCGAATGAGCTGAGCTCGGCGCTGAGCGAGATCTGGTGGTCGGCGAACTCCGACTCCGCGATCACCTACCGCCAGCGCGTCGGGCTGTTCACGCGGCCGAGCGTCGGCGTCGTGGTTCAGGTGCTCCTCGATCCGGACACGGCGGGGGTCATGTTCACGCAGAACCCGATAACCGGCGCCGACGAGCGGGTGATCGAGGCGAGCTGGGGCCTCGGGGAGGCAGTCGTCGCGGGCCGCGTGATCCCGGACCACTACCGCGTCGACCGCGCGGGCGAGGTGCTCGAGCGTGTAGCGGGGCGCAAGAGCATTGCCTTCCGCTCGCTCCCGGAGGGCGGCACGGTCGAGGCGGAGGTTGCACCCGAGCTCGTCGAACGACTGTGTCTCGCCGACGAGGAGCTCGGCGAGCTGAGCCGCCTTGCCGATCGCTGCGAGAGCATCTACGGCTCTGCGCGGGACATCGAGTGGGCGTTCGCCGGCGGGACGCTCTACCTGCTGCAGTGCCGGGCCGTGACAAGGGCGGGGCCGTGACGAGGACGCCGCCGCAGTGCTCCCTGCCGCCGGGGGCGAGTTCCGCCAAGCGCCGCGCGCGGCGGCCGGCCGGAGCTCTCACATGACCGGCGCTTCTGTCGAGGTGCTCCAGCGTGTGCCGCTGTTCGCCGACCTCGACGAGAACGAGCTCGGGCGGATCGCCAGCGTGTTCAAGCAGCGGCGCTTCTCCCAAGGTGAAACGGTCATCCAGCAGGGCTCGGGCGCGGCCGTCTTCTTCGTGATCGACTCCGGCGAGGCGACCGTGTTCGTCGGCGGCAACGAGCACAGGGTCCTCAAGCCCGGGGACTATTTCGGCGAGATGGCCCTGATCGACGCGGGCACGCGCACCGCGACCGTGGCCGCCTCCAGCGACCTCGTCTGCTCCGGAGTCACCTTCTGGGACTTCCGCCCGATCGTCGAGGAGAACGGTGTGATCGGCTGGAAGCTGCTGGAGTCGATGATAAGGATCTATCGCTCCGAGCGCCAACAGTAGACCGGCACGGGATGCCGGGTGCAGCGCCGCGTGCTCGACCGTGCGGACCTGCCTGGTGCTCACGTGGGACGAGGGCTCCTCCGAACGTGGCTGCTGCGGCGCAGCCGACGCGCGCGGCAGCCGGCTCACCTCGCTGTTTGCGCGGCCGCCGCACATCGCTTGAGCGCGCGAGGCGACAGCGTCGCCCCGCCGGTCGGGGAGGGAGAATGCACGGCGTGATCGATTACGGAAAGCCACTGACCGAGGAGGACGTCGATCCCGACCCTCTGCGCCAGTTCGCGATCTGGTTTCGGGAGGCTGGGTCGGCGGGGATGAGGATGCCGGAGGCCGCGGCGCTCGCAACGGCCTCGGCCGACGGTGCCCCATCGGTGCGCATGGTGCTGGTCAAGGCCGTCGACGAGCGCGGCTTCGTCTTCTACTCGGGTTATGCCAGCCGCAAGGGCCAAGAGCTCGCCGCCAACCCGCGTGCGGCGCTGCTCTTCTACTGGGATCCACTCGGCCGGCAGGTGCGGATCGAGGGGCCGGTCGAGCACACGAGCCTCGCCGAGACCACCGACTACGTGCGCAGCCGCCCGCGCGCGAGCCAGCTCAGCGCCCTCGCCTCGCCGCAGAGCGAGCCGATCGCCAGCCGCTCGGCGCTCGAGGAGCGAGTCGCCGAGCTGCGGGCACAGCATGCGGCGGGCGAGCTGCCGCTACCGGCCAGCTGGGGCGGCTTCCGCCTCGCCCCGGAGACCATGGAGTTCTGGCAGCAGCGCGACGATCGCCTCCACGATCGGCTGCGCTACCGCCGCGTCGAGGAGGGCGGCTGGCCCATCGATCGCCTGGCGCCATAGCATCTGGCAGCCGCGGCCGCAGCCGCAGCCCGGCGCCCCGCGCCTGGCCTGTCGCGACCCCCGTAGCCGCCCCGGAGCCGCCTCTGGTGGCGCGAAGCGGCCGCCGCAGCGACTAGGCTGCTGAGGAGCGTTCGCTCGAAGCTCGCCGGCCCCCGACCACGCCTCAGGCGAGCGCAATTGTTCGAAACACAGGGAGGTCGGCATGGGAAGGATGAAGCTGTTGGCGGTGGGCGCGAGCGTGACCGTCGCGCTGGGGGCGTCGGCAATCTGCGCAAGCGCCGCATCAACCAGGACGCTGCTGGAGCTCAAGACGGAAGGCAAGCCGCTCAACGCGGGCGCCGAAGTGCTGCTGGTGGCCGGATACTCGCTGGGCGGGTGCTACTGGGAAGAACAGGAATTCAAGGTGACGGTGAACGGCTCGAAAACCGACAAGCTCGCGAGGACCGGCGGGGCGGGACAGGCCGAAGGCTGCAGCGGAGGAGCCAAGGCGATTGAAATCACGAGCGCGAAGAAGATGGTCGTAAAGTTGGCGCCGATGCGGATACACCTTGCGGGACCGTGCGTCTACGAATTCAAGGAAATATCCGCCACGTTCGCGCAGAGGGAATGGGGACCAGAAATCTACGGCACGGCGGCCGGCAACCTGTACAGGCCCGAAAGCCTGCGATCTGCCGCATGTGCCAAAACCCGAACGACGATCTTCGACATGGCTCTGAGCGGGGTGGAAACGGGACTGATCAGCTAGGCGCACGCACGCCTCCCTGTGACCCGAGTTGTGACCTGGCTGGAAACGCGAGTCGATCAGCGACCTTGAGCGACGAGGAACTCGCGGATGTAGCGGTTGACGAGCTCGGGGTGCTGCTCCGCGATCCAGTGCGTCCCGTCCTTCACTGGCCGGAAGGTCAGGTTCGCGACGAAACGCTCCAGGCCGGCATGAGAGGCAGGCCGGACGTATGGGTCGGCCTCGGGATAGATGACCATCGTCGGGACATCGACGAACAGTGGCGCCACGTCCGGGGTGTAGTTCCCGCGGCCGGGGGTACCGTCGGCATCCGGCGGCGCGATCCCCTCGACCTCGTACCAGTGCAGCGCCGACTCGATCGCGCGCGGAATGCGCCACGACTGTCGGTACGCCTCGCGATCCTCCTCACTGAAGAAGGCGTGCTCGAGCGCCTGCTCGAGCACGGCGAAGTCGTTGGCAGCGATGGCCCTGATCGCATCCGGGCGGCGAAGACCGAGGAGATACTGGCTGGCCTGGATCTGCTCCTCATCCTCGCGTTGCGCGCGGTCCAGGACAGCCGGGTGGGCACCACCGAGGCTGATCAGCGCCGCGAGCATCTCCGGGTAGTGCAGCGCGAATGCCCACGCCACGAGGCTGCCCCAGTCATGGCCGACGAGCACAAAGCGGTCGTACCCGAGATGCGCGACCAGGCCGCGCAGGTCCTCAACCGCGGGCCAGACGCCATAGCTGTGGACACCCTCGGGCTTCGATGAGAGGTTGTAGCCCCGCTGATCGGGAGCAACGGCGAGGTGGTCGGCGCTGAAGGCGCGCAACTGGGCACGAAAGGCATAGTTGAACTGGGGAAAGCCGTGCAGGAACACGACCAGCGGGCCCGTGCCTGCGTGGGCGTAGTGCAACTCGATTCCGTTCACAGCCGCGGTCGCGTGGTGGATGTCAGCGTCGTTGGAATGCATGGGCGCCCTCGCCTCAGACCTGCGACGCGTCGACCCCGGCAGCGCCGCCGGCGGCGTTGGTGGGTTGCCTGCGCCCCGAGTCGTCCAGAATCAGGCAGGTCGACGTCGCGTGCGCGTAGAGTGCTCCGTCTGCGTCGAGGAGCCGGCTCTCGGCGGTTGCGATGGTGGCTCCGCGATGGACCACGCTCCCTTCGGCGATCAAAGGTCCAGTCGTCGGCCGGACCGCCCGGACGAGGTTGACCTTGGTCTCCAGGGTCGTGTATCCGGAGCCGTCGCTCAGCGTGGAGTGCACCGCTGCGCCGGCCGCCGAGTCGAGCAGGATCATCGCGACCCCGCCGTGGACGGTGCCGAGCGGATTGCGGTGTCGCACGTCCGGCCGATACCGGAATGCGACCGTGCCCTCGCCCACGTCGACGAGATCAAAATCGAGCAACTCCTGGATGGGCGCGGGCGGCGCCGCGCCATCGCGGATCGCCTGCAGCTGCTGAAGGCCGGTTTGAATCTCTTTCTTGGTCATGTGCGGATCATCCCGCTGACCCGTTGGTGCACCGTTGGCGTCTCGTCAGCGAACCACGATCTCGGAGTGCAACGCCAGCAGCTGCGGCCCCGGCGCGACCCCGAGCGCCTCGCGCAGCCGCAGGCGAAGCTCCTCGTAGGCGAGAAGCGCAGCCGGCCGCTCACCGCGCGCGTCAAGGGCTCGCATCAGCAGCGCGGCCGCGCCCTCGCTCAGCGGCTCGGCGGCGACCAGCTCGCGCGCCGCCCGCTCGGCGGTCAGCAGCTCGCTTCCGCCGAGCTGCAGCGCGGCCGCCGCGAGCGTCGCCAGGGCGCGCGTGTAGACGGCGTCGAGCTCGGTGCGGCGCTCCTCGACCCAGGCGCCATCGTGACCGGTCAGGAAGCTGCGGCGTGTGACGTTCATTGCGATTTGAGAGGCGATCCAGGCACGCTCCCACTCCTGCTGCGCGATCCCGGACTCAGCATCGTGGATCGCTCGCGCGGCCACCTCTACGTCGACATTCGCGCTATCACCGAACGTGAGACGCAGCGGGCCATCCGGCGGCAGCGAGTCGCGTCCGATCGCAGAGCGCAGCTTCGAGAGCAACGCGCGAATCGCCTCGGCCGACGCAACCGGCCGCTCCTCTCCCCAGATCGCCTCCGCCAGCTCCTCCCGCGCGGCGGCGCGGTGCCGGTTGCAGACCAGCCACGCGAATGCGATCCGGCCCTGCGCACCGGGGAGCCGACCCGCCAATTCAGCTCCTCCGGACCTCACCACGAGGCGCCCACACAACTGCACGACCACATCAGCGACAATAGCGACATGGCAAAGCGAATCGTCTGTGAGTGCGGCTACATCATCCATGGGGAGGACGACGAGCAGGTCGTGGAACGCGGACGCGAACACATGCAGGCCAACCATCCCGCAATCGCAGCGGCGATCACCGACAAGCAGCTCACAGAGATGGCCGAGGAGGAATGAGACCGGACACGCACGGCTCTCAGGTGGTCTCAGGTCACCTCGGACTCGCCCACGGTGGCCCGGATGTGACATTCAAGGGCGGGTTGGTCAGTTGAATAGCCGGCCCGGGCCCGCCTCGAGGGCCTCACGGGCTGCGACGCGGCCGGCCTCACGCGCTGCACCGAGCTGGTGGCGCTCCGTGACCTCCCGGCCGGCGGGCGAGGACTCCAACGTCGCCTTGACGTCGACCGCGATGATCGGACCCTCGGGAAGCCTGGTAGACGCCGTCGTCCGCGGTCTCGCGTGCCAGGGTCAGCTCGGCGTGGATGAAGCGCACGTCCGTGCGGCCCAACTGCTCAAAAGGCGCAGATGAGCCAGGGCTCGCAGCCTCATGTCTGGAAGGAGTGCACAATTTCGCCCATCTGCCGGGCCGCGCGGTTGGCCCCACCGCGGAGTGCGATGTCTATCTCATAGGCTGCGTTTCCGGTGGAGATCACCACCTCGCTCTGCACGAGACCGTGCCGAGTGCGTTGGAACGTGTAAACCCATGCCGGGCCCGCCAGCGTCCTGGTCGTCCCCGTGCTCAGAAGCTTGAAGTCGGCAAAGCGATTGCTGAGGGACTTCGTGAGCTGGGCGGACAGCGTCGTGAGCGACTGCGTAAGCGGCTTCTTGGGTCGCACGAGCAGCAGCACCCTGCCGCCTTCCGCGACGAGCCCGGCGGCGGGCGGGTTGGCGATCCTCGCCAGCTGTGCCGCCGTCAGCTGCGTCCAGTCGCTGGGGTAGTGCAGGACAAACGGCGCGTGGCCGGACACCGACACCGTTCCCGGCTGTCTCAGCCCCGCCTGCGCCTGGGCGGCAGCCTGCGCCGTAGCCGGCGCCTGGATGGCGGTTACCTTGGACCCTGACTTGAACACGCCCGCCGCAAGAAGGACAAGGGCGAGACCGAGGGCAGCTGCGGCGGCCACCGCCGCCCCGCGCATGCGCCTATTGGAGCCGCCCGGACTCCGCCAGGTCGGCGCGGCTCCGCCACGCTGAGGAGGCACGTAGCCCGGAACCGAGCCAGCCGCCCCCCCGACCGAGGCCTGTGGAGGGGGAATCGGAGGTGCGGAAGCGGTGCTCATGTTTTGCGCGGGCCACTGAGACCCAAAGTCCTGAGTGCTCGTTGTCATATCAGCTACCTAGGATCCTCTTATCGCGGGCGTTAGCGGACGATTGAGCGCTGTAGTCGGCTGCGCGTCCTCGTTGTTCGCCGCGCCTCGTTCGTTTCCTGCATCGCCGATGGGACCCGGCCGCCCTCGCCCTACGTAGGCCACGCGAACGCACCGCCGCTCCTCGCCCCGAAAAGGCGCCCAGCCCCGGCAGACCTTGCGCCTGGACCCTCGGAGCATGCGGCGGAATTGGACCCTCGAAGCATGCGGCGGAATCGGGCCCTCGGAGCATGCGGCGCAATTGGACCCTCGAAGCATGCGGCGGAATCGGAGCCGCCAGCGCCCGACAGCCGCTGCCGGGCCGGGCGCTCGCAAGCGCCTTCGACGTCTCACAGCGGCTGGTAGCTGTCCTTGACTTCTGTCGCTTCGCTGTATGTGACCTTGAGTTTGCTGCTTTTAGGCACGATTCCGGTCCAGGTGGAGTTGACGCTTTTGTTTTCGACGCTTTCAAATTCGCCCACGATCACGCCTCCCACTTCGATTTTCACTTTAGCTGTTTTCCCCGTGGTGGACTTCCAGTACAGGTATACCATCGTGGGTTCAGTGGCACTCGGCGTGTATTCCGTGCCCGATGTCACCGCTGCAGGCGCAGCCGGTGCTCCGACTTTAGTCGCGGCGACTTCCTTCAGTGCCGCGGCTAGCTTGGCTTCGGTCACCGCTCCGGCAGCCAGCTTTTCCGCCGTGACCGCTTCGCCTTTCAGCTTCGCCGTTTCGACGGATTCCGCGCCTAGCTTGCCGGCCGTCACCGCCCCGGCGGCGAGCTGGTTCGCGGTGATCGTTTCTTTCGCGAGCTTTTCGGCTGTGACCGCTTCTTTCTTGATCTTGGACGTTTCCACGGCTTCGCTCTTCAGCTTTTCTCCGGACACCGCTTCGTTGGCGAGCTTGCCTTCCGAGACCGCCCCGTTTTTGAGCTTCACTTCGGTCACAGCTTCGGAGGCGAGCTTGCCCGCCGTTACCGCTTCGGTAGCGAGTTGGCTCGCGGTGAGCGTTTCTTTCGCGAGCTTTTCGCCCGTGACGGCTTCTTTCTTTATCTTCGTGGTTTCCACGGCTTCGCCTTTGAGCTTTTCTCCGGTGACGGCTTCGTTCAGGATCTTTGCCGTTTCGACAGATTCTTTGCCGAGCTTGGCGGCCGCGACCCCTTCGGAGGCGATCTTTTCGCCCGTGACAGCGCCGGCAGACAACTGAGACCCAGTGATCGTTTCTTTCGCGATCTTCGCAGCCGTCACCGCTTCGCTTTTCAACTTCCCTGCAGACACCGCTTCGCCGGCAAGCTTTTCTTCCGTCACCGCTTCATTCTTAAGCTTCGCCGCTTCAACGGATTCTTTGCCCAGCTTCCCCGCCGTCACGGCTTCCGCCGCGATCTTTTCCGCAGTCACAGCGGCCGCGGCCAGCTGGGACGCCGTGATCGTTTCTTTCGCGATCTTTTCGCCTGTGACAGTGGCCGCAGCCAGCCGGGACCCGGTGATCGTTTCTTTCGCGATCTTCGCAGCCGTCACCGCTTCGCTCCTCAGCTTCCCTTCCGAGACCGCTTCGGGGGCCAGCTTGCCTTCCGTCACCGCTTCATTCTGCAGCTTCGCGGTTTCCACGGATTCTTTGCCGAGCTTCCCGGCCGTCACCGCTTCCGCCGCGATCTTTTCCGCAGTCACAGCGGCCGCGGCGAGCTGAGTCGCGGTGATCGTTTCTTTCGCGATCTTCGCGGCCGTCACCGCTTCGGCTTTCAGCTTCCCTGCGGACACCGCTTCCGGAGCAAGCTTCGCTTCCGTCACCGCTTCGTCTTTTAGCTTGGCCGTTTCCACGGAGTCTTTGCCGAGCTTCCCGGCAGTGACCGCTTCCCCGGCGATCTTTTCCGCAGTCACAGCGGCGGCAGCCAGCTGGGGGGCAGCGATTGTTTCTTTCGCGATCTTCGCGGCCGTCACCGCTTCGCTTTTCAGCTTCGCTTCCGAGACCACTTCAGGGGCCAGCTTCGCTTCCGTCACGGCTCCGTTTCGCAGCTTCGCTTCCGAGACCGCTTCGGGGGCCAGCTTCGCTTCCGTCACGGCTCCGTTTTGCAGCTTCGCTTCCGAGACCGCGCCGGCTGCGAGCTTGCCTTCGGTGACGGCTTCGTTCAGGATCTTCGCCGTTTCGACCGATTCTTTGCCGAGCTTCGCGGTCGTGACCGCTTCCCCCGCGATCTTCGCGCCCGTGACCGCGCCCGCGGCCAACTGAGACGCCGTGATCGTTTCTGTCGCGATCTTTGCCGCAGAGACCACTCCCGAGGCCAGCTTAGCTTCCGTCACCGCTCCAGCCGCCAGCCTTTCTTCAGTCACCGCTTCATGGGCCAGCTTCCCTTCCGTGACCGCTTCGGCGCCCAGCTTTTCTTCCGTGACCGCTTCGGCGCCCAGCTTGCCCTCCGTCACCGCTTCGCTGTTCAACTGCGCCGTCCCGACAGAGTTTTTGCCGAGCTTTCCAACTGTCACGGCTTCGTTCGCGATCTTTTCGCCGGTGACAGCGCCTGCGGCCAGCTGTGCCGCCGTGATCGTTTCTTTGGCGATCTTCGCCGCGGAGACCGCTTCGTTCGACAGCTTCCCTTCCGTCACCGCTTCGGGGGCCAGCTTCCCTTCCGTCACCGCTTCGGGGGCCAGCTTCGCTGCCGTCACCGCTTCGTCCTTCAGCTTGGCCGTTTCCACGGATTCTTTACCGAGCTTCCCGGCAGTCAGTGCTTCCCCCGCGATCTTTTCAGCGGTGACAGCGCCGGCGGCCAGCTGAGTCGCGGTGATCGTTTCTTTCGCGATCTTCGCCGCAGAGACCGCTTCAGAGGCCAGCTTCCCGGCCGTCACCGCTTCAGAGGCCAGCTTCCCGGCCGTCACCGCTTCGCTGCCGAGCTTTTCGGCGGTCACAGCTCCGGAGGCCAGCTGAGTCGCGGTGATCGTTTCCTTTGCGATCTTCGCCGCAGACACCGCTTCGTTCGTCAGCTTCGCTTCCGTCACCGCTTCGGACGCCAGCTTTCCCACCGTCACCGCTTCGTTCTTCAGCTTCGCCGTTTCGACAGCTTCTTTGCCGAGCCTGCCGGCCGTCACCGCGTTGGTCGCGATCTTGTCGGTGCCAACCGCGCCGTTAGCCAGTTGAGCGGCGGTGATCGTTTCTTTGGCGATCTTGACCGCTGTGACCGCTTCAGCGGCCAGCATTGCTTCCGTGATCTCTTCAGAGGCGATTTCTACTCCTTTGCCCGCTTTGCCTTCCGCGCCCGTTTCGCCTTTGACACCCTGCGGCCCCTGCCTGCCTTCGGGCCCAGCGGCGCCCGCATGGCCTTCGGGCCCGGCGGCGCCTGCGTGGCCTTCGGGTCCGGCGGCTCCCGCATGGCCTTCCTTGCCCTGAGGTCCAGCTGGACCCGTTTCGCCCCTCGGGCCCCGCAAAGTCGGCTTGGGCTTTGAGCGACTCAGCGCCTGTAGGTCAACAGGACGCACGGGCCCGATGGGACTGACAGGTCCGATGGGGCCGGTTAGCTCTCGCTGAGTGTTCGCCAGCAACAACCCGGCGGTGTCGGCGGTTGCGGACCCGCTCTGCCCTCGAGAGCCGGTCAGGGCCTGCGCACTCGCGAAGGAGAGGACCAGAAGCAGGATGATCGGCGTGCGGCGCATGAGTGCTCGTGCCATAAGGTTCCGTGTCGGCGGGCCGCCCCTCGGCCCGTATCTTTGGAGCGGATCGCCCAAATGTGGAGACGCATCGTCTCGGGGCGTGCAGTCGGCAGAATCCCAGTTCTCCGTGATTCCTGCCAAGCTTCCTGCACGGGACCACCTGGCTCCTGCGGTGCCCCACCATCCGGTGGCCGGGAGCGCGGGCCGAGGTGTGCCCCAGCGTCTGGATGATCGACGCCGATGGCCTTTATGATGCATCGCATGTGGGGGAAGCGGCGTTGGATCCCTGCCACCGTCCTGGCGGCGGCGCTGGTCGCGGTGGCGCTGGTGGCGACGGGCGCCGGTGCACGCGTGCGCGCGGCGCACGTGCAGAACGCGCTGAGGGTGACCCTGCCGCTCCCTGCACCCGGGCAAGCGTCGGTCGAACTGCTGACCGTGACGGCCACCGGCAAGCCGGGAAAGAGCGCCGGCCCGATCCTCCTCGCCAGCATCGACCCGGCCGGGCTTCCGGCCGGCATCCGCTCGGTGGCGGACGTCATCGCGCCAAAGCGCCCTGGGCACCGGGCCACCTTCCAGGTGTTCTTCCTGATCAACAACCTGGCGCTCGCCACGGGTGCCGACGCGAGACCCGAGGAGACCTTGGGGGAGGCGTACGTCACGGTAGAGCAGGCTGCCGCGATGCACTTCACGCATAGCGTGGAAAGCCACAACTGCCCGGAGCTGAACAAGATCGGCGCGATGGCCGACGCCAAGGGTCCCCAGAGAGAAGCCCTCGTCCACGAGATCGTCCCGTTGAGGGGCCACCGCGAACAGGAAAGCGCCCGCGAGTCCGTTCTCGACCACGTGATCTACCGGCTCTGCGAAGACGAGGGAGCCGAGATGCCTGAGCCGGGCGAAGGATAGGCGGCCGCGAGGGCTCCAAGTGCGCTCCAGCCGGCGACCCGGCACTCGGCTCGACCCCACTCCGCTATGACGCATGGGCGATACTCGGCTCGAGCTCGCACAGGCACGTCGCGTCAGGTGATGTGCGCTTGAACCGACTACTCTCGTGGCCATCGAACTCGTCGACGAGGTCATCGCCGCCCACGGCGGCATTGAGCTGTGGGAGAGCGCCAGTGAGATCAGCGCGCGGATCTCATCTGGTGGCTTTGCCTTCGCCACCAAGCTCCAGGGCTCGGCCGTGCGCGATGTCGAGGCACGGGTCTCGACCCGGGATCAGCATGTGATCTTCACGCCGTACCCCCGCCCCGGCGAACGTGGGGTGCTCGAGCAGGACGGGAGCGTGCGAATCGAGACGGACTCCGGCGAGCTGGTAGAAGCGCGCGAGCACGCGCGGAGCGCCTTTCTGGACCTGCGTCACAAGCTGTGGTGGGACCGGCTCGACATCCTCTACTTCGCCACCTATGCGATTTGGACCTACGTATCGACGCCGTTCGTCTTCGCGCGCGAGGACTATCAAGTGAGCGAGCTCGATCCCTGGGAGGAGAGCGGCGAGCGCTTCAGGCGCCTCGCAGTGACCTTTCCGCGCGACGTCCACACACACTCACCGCAGCAGACCTTCTATATCGACACGAACGGTCTGATCGCTCGCCATGACTACACGGCAGAGCCGATCGGCAGCTGGGCCAAGGCCGCCCACTACTGCCTCGACCATCAGTCATTCGACGGGCTGATCCTGCCCACACGCCGACGTGTCTACCCGCGCAAGCGCGACAACCGCCACCGCTCGCGGCCGCTCCTCGTGTGGATCGAAGTGTCGAGCACCACCGTTCGCTGACCTTGCAGCGGTCGAACCGCCGACGCTTCTGCGGAGACAGCGAGTGCAAGCCACCCGGCGAAACGCGAGAGCCGGTTCCTAGGCCTCCGGGATCTCGCGGCCGAAAGCCTCCAAGGTGATTGCGTCCGGCTCGGGGCCGCCGCGACGGCCCGTGTCCAGGCCGTCGATCGCGGTTATCTCGTCGGCCGACAGTTCGAAGTCGAACACGTTGATGTTCTCTGCGATGCGGCTGGGCTTGGTGGACTTCGGGATGACCGAGCGGCCCTGCTGAAGACCCCAGCGCAGCATCACTTGGGCCGGGGTCTTGCTGTGGGCCGTGGCGATATCTCCGATGACTGGGTCCTCGAGGGTGCTGCCGTGGCTACCGTCGCGGTAGAAGGTGATGCCGCCGATCGGTGACCAGGCCTGCGTGAGAATGCCGCGCTCGGCAGCGAAGTCCTGCACGTCTCGCTGCGCGAAGTACGGGTGGACCTCGATCTGGTTGACCGCCGGCACCACCGCGGCGCGCTCGAGAAGCGCCGTGAGGTGCTCCACCATGAAGTTGCTGACGCCGATCGCGCGGACCTTGCCATCGGCGAGCAGCCTCTCCAGCGCTCGGTACGCCTCCAGCGTCCGATCGAACGCCGACGGCAGCGCCTGGTGCAGGATCAGCAGGTCGATCTGATCGACGCCGAGCTTGCGGGCGCTCTTCTCGAACCCGTGCAGCGTCTCGTCGTATCCATAGTCGCTGATCCAGATCTTGGTCTCCAGAAAGACTTCCGAACGGTCCAGATCGGAGCTGCGCACGGCCTCGCCGACCTGGCGCTCGTTTCCGTAGGCGGCCGCGGTGTCGATGTGCCGGTACCCCGCGCCGAGTGCGGCGTGCACGGCATCCCGGGTCTCGTCGGGGGGCGTCTGGAAGACCCCGAGACCGAGCACGGGCATCTCGAGGCCGTTGTTGAGGGTCACGATCTCCATGGTGCTCCTTCGCGTCGGGTTGTCGGGGGCGCCGGCGGTGCGCCGGCGCTGGGTGTCAGCCGCCTGTGTTCGGGGCGGAGGCGTATTCGTCGTCGGTTACGTGCTCACCCCATGCTGCGCTGTTGCCGTCCTCGTCGACGTCGAGCATCGCGATGTGGGTCATGAAGCGGTCGGGTGCGGCGCCGTGCCAGTGCTCCTCGCCGGGCTCGAAGAAGACCCGGTCGCCGGGGCTAATGGTCTCGACCGGGCCGCCGCGCCGCTGGCAGCGGCCGATGCCCTCGGTGACGAAGATGGTCTGGCCGTTGGGGTGGGTGTGCCAGGCGGTGCGGGCGCCGGGGGTGAAGTGCACGCTCGCCGCCTGCACGCGGTTGGGCGCCGAGGGAGTGGCCACGGTGTCCACGTAGACGGCGCCCGCAAACCAGTCGCTGGGGCCCACCGTGGTCTCGATGGAGTTCTTCGACACTTTCATGGTTGCCTCCTAGGGGTGGGCCGGCCGGGGTCAGAGCGATTGGCCGGTCGGGCGGATCAGGATCTCGTTCAGCGACACGCTGCGGGGTCTGGAGAGCGCGAAGGCGATGACCTCGGCGATGTCCTCGGCGGAGATCGATTCCTTCTCGTACATCTGCTCCGCCGCCTGCCTGGTTTGAGGGTGGGTGATGTGGTCGGTCAGCTCGGTCGCCACTGCGCCCGGCTCGATCAGCATCACCCGGATCTGCGGCTGCAGCTCCTGCCGCAGTGCCTCCGACCAGCCGCCCATTCCCCACTTGGTGGCGGCGTAGACGGCATTGCCGGGGCGGGCGGTGCGGCCGGCCACCGAGGAGAGGTTGACGAGGTCACCGCCCCCGTGCTTGAGCTGGTCGAGGAAGACCTCTGTCGCGGTCATCGCGCCGAGCAGGTTGGTCTCGATCATCTGGCGGATCTCGTCCTTCTGTTCGGAGGAGAACGGAGCCAGGAGCATCACGCCGGCGTTGTTTACGAGGACGTCGGCGCCACCGAGCTCCTCCGCGACCAGCGCCGCGGCAGAGACGAGCGAGTCGCGGTCGGTGACGTCGGCAGTGATCGCGACGGCGCCGTCGCCGAGCTCCTGTGCCAGCTTCGCGATGCGATCGCCGCGGCGGGCCAGCAGTGCCAGCCGGTAGCCATCAGCGGCGAGAGCGCGCGCTGTGGCCTCTCCGATTCCGGAGGACGCGCCGGTGATGACCGCGACGCGGCCTTGATCTTCGTTGGGGCTCATGGGTGAGTTCCTCCTCCGTTGGTGGTTCTCGAAAGTGCATTGCCTAGGCGGGAGTGCGGGACAAGGTGGAGTTTTCGATCACGAACCGGGCGTCATCGCCGCTTAGCTCGGTAGGAGCCTGATCGTGGTCTCCCTCGCCTCCGGGCTGGTGATGTGGTCGACCGCGCTTGATGGGTAGCCGTACTTCTCGCGGTATGCCGCGTCGATCTCCTCGTCAAGGCCGTGACCCGCCGCCACGAAGTCGACGTCTCGCTCGACGCCCCCCGCCTCGATGCGGCCCACGTTGCGCTGCCGCGAGCCGCGGTACCAGGACCCCTCCGAGCCCCTGACCGAGCGGACGTAGAGGTCCTCGCCCACTCTGACAACCCAGATCGTAACCGGCTTGCGCACCGTTCCGTCAGAGCGACGCGAGGTGATCTGGAGCTCCGACGCGGCCGCTATCGCGGCGAACTCGTTGGCATTCCAAGTGGCCATCGCTACTGCTCCTGCACCATGGCGTCGGTCGCTCCGGCAAAACGTGAAGCCTCCCAGCGGCCACCGTGGAGGGCGGCAACGGTACCGCCGTCCATCAGCAGGTCGCTCCCGGTGATGAAGCCCGCGTCTCCCCCAAGCAGAAAGGCAGCGACCGCGGCGACCTCATCGGCGGTTCCCACCCGGCCGGCGGGGGATGCCTCGATCATTCCGCGCAAGGTCGGACCGCGCTCGGAGTCGAGCTCCTGCTGGGCCAGTGGAGTCACGATTATGCCCGGACTGATGGAATTGACGCGAGCGCCTCGGTCGCCCCACTGGAGGCTCGCAGACTCCACGCGGAGGTTGTTCGCGCGCTTGGAGATTTCATACGCAGCCGTTGAGTTGGGAACTGCCTCGGCCGTCAGGAACGGGAGCTGAAGCAGCTCATCCGTAGGGGTGTTCCGGAGCGCGTCGTCTTGCTCCGGCGCCAACGCCCGAAGTCGGTGCCCAGCCATGCTCGAAATGACGACGCCCGCCCCGCCATCGGCGATCACATTGCCCATGTCCTCCAGTACGAGGGCCGTACCGAGCAGATCGACCGTCAGGATCGCCTCGGGCGATGCCATCGTCGGCGACTGGCCAGCGGTGTGGGCAACTTGGACCACGCTGCCCAAGCCCTCGGCTGCCCGTGCCAGCGCGCTGACGGATTCGCGGGAGGACACATCGACCAGTTGCGTCGTGACGTCGAGGCCGGCCCCCTCCAGCGCCTTCGCGGCGGACCGGAGTGTCTCCTCGTTGAAGTCTGCAAGGAGCACTGATTTTCCGGCCCCCTGGCGGCGCGCGATCGCCTGCCCGATCCCGCCGGCTCCGGTTATGGCTAACACCTCCTTGCTCATGACAATCTCCTTCTTGCGGTCTTCGGCGCAGCCTTCTGGGCGGCCGGCTCGTATTGAGGTCAGCGGCCGACGAGCGCCTCGGGCTCTTGCGGGTAGCGCGCCCCTTGGACCGTGATCTGTGCGGCGGCCCTCTCAATGTCGCTCAGGTCGTCGGCCGTCAGCTCGACGGCGAGGGCACCCAGGTTCTCACTGAGACGATCGGGCTTGGTGGTGCCGGGGATCGGGACGATCCACGACCTCTGGGCCAGCAGCCACGCCAGCGCGATCTGTGCGGGCGTGGCGTCCTTGCGGGCGGCGATCTCGCCGAGCAGATCGACCAGCGCCTGGTTCGCTGCGCGGGCCTCCGGGGTGAAACGGGGCAGCCTGTTGCGGAAGTCCGAGCCGTCAAACGTTGTGTTCGTGTCGATCTTGCCCGTCAGGAAGCCCTTGCCGAGCGGGCTGTAGGGCACGAAACCTATGCCGAGCTCTTCCAGCGTGGGCAGCAGCTCCTCCTCGGGCTGGCGCCACCACAGCGAGTACTCGCTCTGCACGGCGGTGACGGGCTGGACGGCGTGCGCCCGGCGGATCGTCTGGGGTGCTGCCTCGGACAGGCCGAAGTGCTTGACCTTGCCTTCGGCGATGAGCTCCTTGACGGCGCCGGCGACATCCTCGATCGGCACGTCAGGATCGACGCGGTGCTGGTAGAGAAGATCTATCGCGTCGACTTTCAGGCGCCCAAGCGACCCCTCAACGGCCTGCTTGATGTGCTGGGGGCTGCTGTCCAGGGCGCCGAGGCCGACCTCCGGCTGGAATCCGAACTTGGTAGCAATCACGACGTCGTCGCGGTGAGGTGCGAGCGCCTCGCCGACCAGCTCCTCGTTCGTGAACGGGCCGTAGATCTCGGCGGTGTCGAAGAACGTGACCCCGAGCTCGACGGCCGAGCGGACGAGGGCGATCATCTCGCCCCTGTCCGCAGGCGGACCGTAGGAAAAGCTCATCCCCATACAGCCCAAGCCGAGGGCAGAGACCTCGAGCCCGGCTTCGCCCAGTGTGCGCGTGTCCATTCCTTCCTCCCTGAGTCGCTGTTGATCTGGCATGAGGACGACTCAAGCACCAGCCGATCGTGCTCACAAGGGACCTGTGACAGGGGGTCTCACAGAGCCCCCCAGAGGGGCGGCGACCGGCGTACGCTTCCTGGTGGTGGACGCGACGAGCGACATAGCGGACTTCCTCCTGTCCCGCCGTGCACGCATCACGCCCGAGCAGGCCGGGCTGCCGACATACGGAAAACGCCGCGTGCCCGGACTGCGGCGCGAGGAGGTCGCCTCACTGGCCGGCGTCAGCGTCGACTACTACAAGCGCCTCGAGCGCGGAAACCTGATGGGCGTCTCCGATCAGGTGCTCGAAGCCCTCGCGCGGGCGCTCCAGCTCGACGACGCCGAACGCACGCACCTCTTCGACCTCGCGCGCGCGGCCGGGCCGGTGCCGCCGCGAGCACGTCGCAGCCCGGCGAAGCGGCCTGTCCGCGCCGTCGTCCAGCGCATCCTCGACTCAATGGATACCCCAGCGATCGTGCGCAGCACACGCGGCGATTACCTCGCCGCCAACCAGCTCGGTCGCGCCCTCTACGCCCCCCTGTTCAACAGCCGCGAGCAACCCGCCAACAGCGCCCGGTTCCTATTCCTAGATCCCGCCGCCGCTGAGTTCTACATCGACTGGGACCGCGTAGCCGATGAGCTCGTCGCGCACCTGCGCTCAGACGCAGGCCGCAACCCCTACGACCGCGGCCTCTCAGACCTCGTCGGCGAACTGTCGACGCGCAGCGTCGAGTTCCGCACCCGCTGGGCCGCACACAACGTCCGCTTCCACCAGACCGGGACTAAGCGCCTACACCACCCGATCGTCGGCGATCTCGAGCTGAGCTATGAGGCGCTCGAGCTCCCGGCGGACAACGGACTGACGATCAATATCTACACCGCAGAGGCCGGCAGCCGCTCCGAGGAGGCCCTGCGGCTACTCGGCAGCTGGACCGCCACATCCGACCGTGCCGAGATAGCCCGCTCCGCAAATAACGTCTGAGTAGCGAAACATCGGATGGTTGGAGTGCGGCGACTTCGGTCGGGTGCCAATGGGCCTTAGTGGACACCACTCCACCCTCGAGCATCCCTGGAGGCTTTGCTGAACGACGTGGTGCTGTTCGTCCGACGCGAGCGCGCCGCCGCAAGACTTCGGGACGGCTGCACTTGTCGTAACGCGAGAGCGCGACGATCAACCAAAGTGCGTGCGTGGTGCGGGTTGGAGTTGCCGGCGCGCTAACCCCTGACGGGGTCGGGGCGCCCGTCGTGAGCTCTCTGTTACGCTCGATGAAGACATCCTTGAGACTCGCCGATCGTTGATCGTTAGTTGCTTGAGGGGTCGATGGATCGGGGACAGCAATGGCGGCCGAGAGTGGTCGCGGGCGTGCGGTGAGCAGGAAGGGCGTGAGGGCCCGGCGAGATCTGGCCCTCACGGCTACGAGTGCTGCGGATCTGACGCCTGCGGCGGCGTGGTCGCGTCGGGTGAGGCGCGTCGGGGGACTGATTCAAGCTGCGTTTGCCGCGTTCTGGCTCGTGCGTGGCAGCCATGCCATTGGCGGTGCCGCTGGTGCGGCTCTGCTCGCGGTGTCGGGCGTCGCCGTGCTCGCGACGTTTGTCTACGCGGTGGGTTTCACGTCTGGTACCGCGCCTCGGCCACACAGCGCGGACGGTAAGCGGATCGAGCGGTACGTCACCCTCGCCACCGTTGCTGAGCTCGTTGCCGCCTTCGTGCTGCCGCTGGTGGTGAGCGCAGCCGGCCATTCGGACTGGGTGCTGCCGTCGATCGCGATCACGATCGGGCCGTTGCTGCTGTATCTCGACCGTCTGGTGGAGATTCCGCGCTACCGGCCCGTCGGCTGGGCGCTGACGGTTGGCCCGGTGATCCTGGTCGCGACGCTATCGGGCACAGCGCTGGTCGCTACGACGGGCATCGCTGCGGGTGCGCTGCTGCTCGCTACCGCGTTGGCTGGCTTCCATGATTTGGCCGGGGTGCGCCTGAGGACTCAGCAGGCAGCAGCCGCGGCGATAGCCGCCGCTGGTGTTGTGGCCAGGCCGTGAGCGGGATTGGAGTCCCAGACATAGCAGCGGGTCTCGCGACCCTCGGCACCGACGAACGTGCCGTCGGTGCAGTGTGGCATCTGCCCGGCCCCGAGACGGTCACGACTCGAGCCGTGCTGGAGCTGATCTCCAGCGAGGTGGGGCACCCCGTCGCTGTCCGCTCGGTCCCCAAGCTGCTCGTGCGTGCGCTGGGTTTCTTCAACCCGATGATGCGCGAGCTCGGGGAGATGGCCTATGAGTTCGAGGAACCGTTCGTGCTCGACACCACGAAGTACCGCAACGTGTTCGGGGACGCCGGCAGCTCGCTCGCCGGCGCCATCGCGACGACCGTCGCCTGGTACCGAGACCACGCGAGCACACCACAAGCACAGGAAGGATCGGCCCCATGGCTGACGACGCCAGTTACACCAGCACCGTTGACGGCGGCGAGCGCGCCACCGTTGGATACCGAACCCTCGTAAACCCCGGGACCGGCGAGCAGATTCAGTTCATCGCCCCCGTCGAGGGAGACGAAGACGTGGTCCGCTTCAACTGGTCCAGCATCCCCGGCGGCGCGATCCCCGAGCACTCCCACCCCCACCAGGAGGAGCGCTTCATCATCGGCGCAGGCCAGGCGCACTTCACCCTCGATGGGGAGCAACGCGTGGTCGGGGCAGGCGAAACGATCACCGTGCCCGTAGGAGCACCTCACTCCGAGACGAACGCCGGCTCGGCCCCGGTTGAGGGCATCGTGGAGCTACGCCCAGCGCTGCACACCCGCCAGATGCACGAGGCCTTCGCGGGACTGGCGGCCGAAGGCAAGACCACGGGGCGGGGCGCCCCGAAGAACCCGCTCCAGCTTGGCGCCACCCTCTGGTACTTCCGTCGCGAGAGCCGCGTCACCTCACCCCCCGTCTGGGTCCAGAACCTGATCCTCCCGCCGCTCTCAGCGCTGGCGAAGCTCTTCGGTGTCCCTGCCTACGACGAACGGTGGGACAGCAAGAACTCAGACGCGGACTAGCCGGAAAGTCCGGCTCACGGCCGCCGGCTGACGCCCAACTGCTCCTGCTGTCGCGTGAAAGGAGTCGTCTCCTCTGAGCCGCCGCTGGCTCCTGGATCGGACGAAACCCAGGCGTCTCGCTGGGCGCCGCCGAGACTGCTCCTTTTGTCATGGCAAAGCAGTAGTCCGCCGAGCTGGCGCTAGGACGAGTGCTCGTCGTCCAACGCGACAGCGTGGAGCTTGAACGTCGAGACGCCCGTTCTCGATGGTAGGGAACACTCCCGCTAGCGCGGCTTAGCGCCACGGGAACGTACATCGTGATCCACCGGAGCGGGTGAAGGTGCGCGTGAGAGCATTCCGTGCAATTGTGAGTGATCCCCGATACGCTCGATATTCCACTTGTCGGCTCAAATGGCGGCATCACGCAGGCGATGGTTCGCACGAAGATTGTGCTTCCGACGATGTCCGCGTCGAGCAGGCGTGTAGCGGTCCTGAAAGATCCTGTGCATGCCGTGCGGTTCCTTAGGTACGTCGTTAGGCTTGCGCCGCTCAAAGCTCGGGCCTAAGGGTGGCTGACGATCTAAGGGTGGTTGACGATGGATGTGGCGATCGCGTCGGTAGTTCGAAACAGGGGTCGGACAAGGGGGCGTGTCCTGCGGGCGGGTCGTCTCGGGCGAGGTCCAGGAGCTCTGCTGGGGGTTTCGTTGCTTCTGCTCGCGTGGGGGTTCGTATTACCGACGCCAAGTGCGGCGGCACGGACTATCCGGCGCTCGGTGACGATGGTCAGCGAACCGGGCGACTTCGTCGGAGGTGGGATCAATCGTCTATTTGTCTCGCCCGCTGTCTCGATCCACCTCGACGCGCATCTCGTGAGTGTCAGCGTCAAACACGGTAGCGAATCGTTCTCCTTCGACTTCGCGCCGCCGTCTGGCAAGCGGCTGGAAGACGGCGAATATACCGACGCAGAACGCTACCCTTTTGAGGCCGAAGGCTCGCCGGGCCTCACGATCTCCGGTGATAGTCGCGGGTGTAACCGCGACTTTGGGCGCTTCTTGATCAAGGACATCCACTTCGCCAAATCTGGGAAGCCGACCCGCTTCTGGGCGTTGTATGAACAGCACTGCGAGACCCCCGAAGCTCCGGCGTTGTTCGGTGAGGTCCGAGTCGGGGAGCCGTCGGAGGAAACGCCAGAGGTCGCCGTTCCCGCGGCCGTTGAATGGCCCGGTACGGCGGTCGACACCAGCAGCGTAGCCGTGCCCGTCACCGTACTTGGCGAGAAATCTGGGGCCCAGATCGCCAGTGTCAGCCTGCAAGGCGCGGACGCCGGCGATTTCAATATCGCAAGCGATGGCTGCGAAGGCGCGGAATTGCCTCCCGGTAGGAGCTGCGAAGTAACGGTCAATGCGCGACCAGCAGCAGCCGGCATGCGCACGGCTCAGCTCGTCGTCACCGACGAGTCTGGCGCGAAAACGACGGTACAGCTGGCCGTCGACGCTCAACCGCTGTTGGCGATCGATTCGGCGACGCTCGTCAGCGAACGTGGCGACTGGGTGGGACAGGGGGTCGGCCGGCTCTTCGATGCGCCGCGGTCGGTCTCAATCAGCGGTGAAGGCAACCATGTGGAAGCGCATGTCGAAAGCGGCGGCGAATCGTTTTCCTTCGACTTCGCTGCGCCCGCCGGCAAGCCCTTGGAAGTGGGCGAATACATACGCGCGGAACGCTATCCCTTCGAGGCGAAGATCTATCCGGGACTGAGCGTCTCAGGGGACGGGCGCGGGTGTAACCAGGACTTCGGGCGATTCATCATCAAAGATATCCATTTCAACAGCTCCGGCAAGGTGGATCGGCTCTGGGCGGTCTATGAACAGCACTGCGGAGACCCCGAAGCACCGGCCCTGTTCGGCGAGGTACGGGTAGGAGAGCCGCCGACGGAAGCACCGGAGGCCGCCGTTCCCACCGCCATCGACTGGCCGCAGACGGTCGTCGGGGCGAGCGGTGCAGACGTGCCGGTCACGGTCATCGGCGGGGAATCTGGGGCGCACGTCACCGCGGTGAGCCTGGAAGGGGAAGACTCGGGCGACTTCGACGTGTCTACCGACGAATGCGAAGGCGTCACCCTGGCACCCCGCGAACACTGCGAAGTGATCGTCACCGTCAAACCGAGCGCGGCTGGCTTGCGCACCGCCCAGCTCGTCATCACCGACCGGTCGGGTGCGAAAACGACGGTCCAGCTCGCCGTTGACACCGAACCTCCTCCCGAACAGCTGATGGCCAGCAACTCGGCCACGCTCGTCAGCGAAGCCGGCGACTTCATCGGGGGCGGGCAGGACCTGTTGATCGACGCGCCAGAAGCGCTCTCCGTGAGCGGCGAAAGAAGCCTCGTCGACGTCCGTGCCGAAGGCAAAGGGGAAACCTACTCGTTCGAATTCGCCCCACCTGCCGGGAAACTGCTGCAAGTGGGCGAATACACAGGTGCCGAACGTTACCCGTTCGAGGCCAACGGCTCACCGGGCCTCACCGTGTCCGGGGGCGCACGCGAGTGTAATACAGACTACGGGCGCTTCATCATCAAAGACATCCACCTGAACAGCTCGGGCAAGGTGGACCGGTTCTGGGCGCTGTATGAACAGCACTGCGAAGGTCGCGAAGCCCCGGCCCTGTTCGGCGAGGTACGGGTGGGAGAGCCGGCGACGGAAGCGCCGGAGACCGTGGCACCCACGGCCATAGACTGGCCCCAGACGGCGGTCGGGTCGAGCAGTGCGAAGGTCCCCGTCACGGTGGGCGCCGGAGAATCCGGGGCCCAGATCTCCAGTGTGAGCCTAGAAGGAGAAGACGCCGGCGATTTCACCGTGGCGAGCGACGGGTGCGAAGGCGCCACCCTGGCGCCGCGCGCCCGATGCGACCTGAACGTCGCCGCCAAGCCCATCGCGGCCGGTCCTCTCACCGCCCAGCTCGTCATCGTCGACCACTCGGGGGCCAAGACCACGGTCCCGGTCACCGTCGACGCCGCACCCTAGATCTTCTGCCTCGGCTGGTTCGGAACGCGGCTGATGGCTAGCCGGTCGGCGAGTTCGCTGACGTGCACGGGCAGTCCCACGTCTCGGCGCCGGCGGTCGACCGGGTCCCGAAGACGGCGTCGGGTGCGACGAAGCTCATCATCGCGTCGAAGTCCCCGCGATTAACAGCCTCAAGCAGAGCTCGCATACGCACCAGCAGATCGGAGCTCAAGGACTCCTGAGACATCATGCGAGGAGTATCTCGCAAGCCGTCAGGGAGCATCAGGTCGTGTGGCCCGAGAGGACCCCGTCGAAGGTCGTCCGGACGACGTTGACTGCTGCTTCCTGCAGCCGAACGAGTGTCCGGGAACCCGGCCCCGACGCTTCCGCTGCGGACGAGGAGCGAGCGTCTCGGCGTCCCGCAGGCGCTCTCCCGCTTTCTCATCGAAGCGAGCGTGACGCGAGGTGCCGCCGACGCACCGTCGCTAAACGGGCCGCGACCCCTGTGAAGGTATGACCAATGGGCGATACTGGGCTCGAACTCGCTGCCCGGCCTCGCGTCAGGCATGTAGGCCCGGATTCATTGAGCTGAGGTGCTCTGAGGTTCTCTCAGATTCGCTCAGGTTGTTCCGACGGTGTTCCGACGGCCTACGCCGTCTCGGCCGTCCCGGCCCGCTCGACGGCGGCCTTCGTGAAGGCGAGCGATGCCGTAGTGAAGGCATCGAGGTCGTCTCGGATCACCTTGCGCTTTTCCACCAGGATTGCCGCATCATCGTCCTCGAAGTGCGTCACCTGCCGCCACGTATTGAGAAGCGCCTCGGCCGCGCGGCTGAATTGGGTCGTGATTGCGTGCTGCGGTCCGAGACGGATTTGTAGGCGCACGAGGAGAGGGAAGAGTCGTCGACCGCGGTCCGCAAGCTTGAGCTTCGGCTCGTCGGGCAGGTGGCGGCCATGTTCGGTGAAGCTCACGTCTAGCTCGTCACGGGCGTCCCGAGCCTCGTCGAGCGCGACAGCCGCCTCGTCGAGCAGCTTGCGCAGGTCGGCGAGGTCGGCGAGTTCGCGCGCATGAGCGAGCTGGCGCCGCTGCCCGTCGGTCCGTTCGTCGAGTTCTTCTCGCTGGCGCTCGCCTGCGGCCCGGAGGTCACGCTCCTGCCTCTCGCGCTCTGCGGTGATCTGCTTCGTCAGCCGCTTGTTCGTCGTGACTGCCGCCACGCCTGCGAGTATCGCCGCGCCCACGATCGTCGCGATGCCGGTGATGAGAGCGACGCCCTCGGCGCTAGCGAGAACGAACATCGGGCGACGACGCTAGGCCACCGCCCGGACGGAGGGACCTCCGAGTGGCTCTAGGACGCGGGATAGCGCCATCGGCCCGCACCGGTCGGAGACGCTCGACGCCGGTGCTCACTGGCCATCAGAGCCAAGGCTTCTGCCCCCCTGCTGAGCAGCCGATACATGGGACGCAATGATCAGACGGCAAGGAATCGAGAGAGAAATCGAGCATTTACGGCAGCTTCTCCGCGACGGGACAGCACAGCAGTTGGCAGACGCAGGCGCGCTAGCCGTAGCGAGATTTCCGCGCGACCCCGAGCTGAATCTGCTCTACGCGACGGGCCTCGCCCTCACGAAGCCGGATGGCGCGGCAGCATGGCAGATAGGGACCGCGATCGCACTCGATAAGAATGATGGGCCCCGCGTCATCCGGGCCGCCGCAATGCTCATGCGTATCGGCCAGATCGAGGCCGCCCGCAACTACGTAGACCACGCGAAGACCCTCCCCGGCAATGAGGCTTTCCGATCGGTGCTCGCGGAAGTCGATGCCAAGCTTCTCGCGGTTGAACACGCCGAAAAGGGCAGCGCCGCCGACGCACCGGGGAAGCACGCGTGAGGGCCACGCGAGCGTCCCTGCGGTGAGCCCGATGGCGCTCATCGTGGCCCGAACGGCCCCCATCCGGGCGGGAAGGTGTAGAGCGCCTCGGCCAGCTCCGGGGCTGTCTTGCTCGGCGCCTTCAGCGTCAGGCAAAGCTGCTTGTGAGGCAGCGGCGGGCCGACCCTCCGAGGCTCGGTCCAGTGGCCCGGCCAGCCGGGATGGCGGAGGTCGATCTCGGCGAGCACGGCCTCGACCTCGGGCACCTCGACGCCTTCAAGCTGGCAGACCCATTGGAAGCCGCTGGCGGTCCAGTTGCGGAGCTGCTCCGAGGTGAACACGCCGCCCCCGCCCCTCGACAGGTCATCGTCGACTTCGCCGAGCGCGTCGAAGAGGTCGAGCTGGTCGGGCGTGAGGTAGTCCGGTGGCGGCACTATGTCGGCGATGTACTCGCCCGGATGGCCGGGGCGGGACTGCTCGTTCTTGATCTCGCCGTAGCGGAGTTCGCGTTCTTCGCGCGCACGCTGGCGCTCGGCCGGGCTTCGGAAGAGGTCCGGCATCTCAACCCACCGCCATCAGCGCCGGGCGCTCGCCGGTCAGCCGCGCGAGGTATGCGTTCGTCGCAGCCTCGGCCTCGTCGAGCCCGCCCGGCATGAGGTGTCCGTAGGTGTCGAAGGTCATTGCGATTGTTACGTGGCCCATGATGACCGAGAGCGCCTTCGCGTACGTCCACCTCATGGAGGATGGTTTGGCGCGTGCTGACTTTCATGACGACGTCGTCTGCGATCACCGCCTCGGCCACTCCACTGGCAGAACTGAGTACGAACGGTCGTGTCGAAGTCGGCATCGGTGCCGCCATCCTGATCTACGTGGTCATCAATGCAGCGGCCGCCCTCTACGGTCAGGGGAAGGGCTACCCGTTCTTCCCACTGTTCGTTGCGGGGTTGTTCTTGCCCCCGTTCGGATTCGCGATCGTGCTCCTGGTCGTCGCGATCGCCGCCGGGCGTCGGCCGCGGCGACCTTGAGCGTCCGCCCTGATACGCCGAGCGCGACGGCGGCGCAATTTGTTCCGATAATGTTCCGACGGTCGCCGCGGGAGTGCGCGATTTGCAGGCATTTAGGCGATGGGCGATACTGGGCTCGAACCAGTGACCTCCGCCTTGTCGAGGCGGCGCTCTCCCAGCTGAGCTAATCGCCCTGGGGAGCCAAGGGTATCAACGCTCGATACGCTTGTTGCGCACTGGCGACGTGGCGGAGTGGCTACGCAGCGGCCTGCAAAGCCGTCTACACCGGTTCGATTCCGGTCGTCGCCTTGAGCCGAATATCGGCCCTCTGCGCGCCGCTAGAACGTTCGTTCGTATCCCGTAGGCCGCATCCCTGACCGCGGCGACCATGTCGTCGAGCCTCGGCCGTCCCAAGGCGCCGCCTCGCGGCGCTCTATGCTCGCGGATACGCTCGCGCCGCGCCGGGTCAGGCATCGGCGGTGAGGCGGGCGGCCGCTGCGGGGCTTCGCTACGGCCTGCCGGCCGGAGCGCCGCGCCGCCCCTTCCGACCGGCCCTCCGTCGGACCCCGTCCGGCGAGCGACACCGCGTCGAGTCGCCTTTCCGCCAAGGAGCCGCCGCCTACCGTGCAGGAGCGGTCGGCTGGTGGTACGGTCGCCGACGTGAGGCGAGCCGCGCCGTTACTCGTAGTGGGAGTTCTTGCCCTCAGCGGTTGCGGGTCCAGCAAGAGCGCGACCACGCAGACTACGGTCGCCACGTCCGAGCCTGGACTGGCTACCGTCAGCAGCGTTCAAAGCTGCCTGAAGCAAGCAGGATTCAATGTGTCACACGACAGCACGCCTCCACCCGTAGTCAACGAGCATCAGACACGCGGCTGGCGGAGCGTGTGGTCGGATGTCGCCCTGGGTCAAGGGTCTGACCACTCGATGGCGCTTCTTGCGGCAAGAGGCTCAGCGGGAAAGGGCGAAGCAACCGTGCAGGTCTACTCGGACGTAGGCTCAGCCGAACATGCGGCGAGACAAGCAGTCAAAGCCAACAAGCGCGCCGCGAAGATCTTTTCTACGGCTACGCCTGAGTCGGAAGGTGTCAACGTTGGCTCGAAGGGTAACGTCGTCTGGGCCGCTTGGGGCTCATCACCGAACGCCGGCGTTACGAGCGAACAAATTGCCGGCTGCGCGTAGTTCCGTGATGGCGGCGCCCGTGACCTCCGTCGCCGTGACGCACGCATACAGCCCTCGCACCTCCTCCTCACCAGCCCCCGCTCTCGCCACCCCAGCGCTTGAACCGCAGGAGACCCATCGTGACGCCCGTCCGGCGCGTAAGCGCCGCCGAGATGCGCACCGGGCGCGCCAGGACCCGCAGCCGCCCCGTCTCTGGGTCGCGGGCCGACAGCCGCCAAACCGCCGCGAGCAGCGCAACGAACGACGCCTTGGCGCGGTCCCGGCGGAGGTACTTCGCAAGATCGGCTTAGCGAGCCGCGTAGGCGACAGCAGCGGCTCGATTCCGGTCGTCGCCCTGAGCCCCGGCATCCGCCCTGCCCTGCGCCATCCCGGCTGTCGCCGGCGCCGGGCCAGAGCGAAGATCGAGCAAAGCAAGACGGGGCTCCGTCGCCGGGGCCCCGTCCCTGGAGCAGCGCGATCAGGTCGGTCTCAGCCGGTCCTGACCTCGAAGGCGGGCTGTTCGTAGGTCCAGCAGGGTCCAGATGGCCCGAAGGCTTTCGTTGCGGCGGCGTTGCCGCAATACATCGCCGACAACGCAGAGTTGACGAACACTTCGGCCGGCAGCGCGTAAGCACCGACCGACGGCGACGTCGGCTGCGCTTCGTATTCTTTTTTCGCGTTCAGCGAGTAGATCGCGTTGAGGCCCACGTTGAGCGAGTCATGGGGACAGCCGCCCAATTCCGTTGCACACGTCTCTTTCGAGCGCTGTGGTTCGGCGCCGTAGTCGCTCGTGTTGTACGCGACGGTGATGATCACCTTCTGCGGCACCGCGACTTTGTCGAGCATGAACTGGACCTTGAAGAGCCGGCCGGCGAGGCATTCTTTCGCTTTGGAGTCATACCAGCCGCCGTAGTTTTCTTCGCCTTTTCCGGCGTTGTTCACGCAGAGCTTGTTGTTCTGCGAGGGCCGGTAGGGCATGCTGAATTCCTTCGTCAGCGACTTGATCAGAGGCCCGACGGTGTTTCCCGGGCCGACTTCGTAGACGCTGAGCGTGATCGGCCACGTGAATTTGGCGCCCATCGCCGACTTGCATTCAGGCGTTCCGGTCCAGCTTCCGCTCTGGCACGCCCAGCTGCTCATCGCGACCGTCACGTGGACGCCCTTGGGCCACGGCTTCGTGAGTTCGACCTCCCCGCCGAACTGCGAGGTCGAGGTCGCCTCGAAGCTGACCGACGGGACGTTCCCCGGAAATGGCGAAGGGATGTTGTTGTAGATCACTTCGCTCGCGCTCGCCGTACCGGCTCCAACGGCCAAGACACCGATCGCGGCGAGCATGGCCGCGGCAAGTCGCACCGCCCGCGCTGGAATCCTTCCTGTCATGTCCGTCTCCATTCCTCGTCTCCTAGCCCTCGGACGGCTCGCCCTCGAGCACCGTGGCCCGACTCCCTCGTAGGCCTCCCTCCGACGCGTGCCACCCGGACCCGGCTGCGCCATGGGCATGACCCGCGGGCGCAGCCTCCCCCGTCGCGGCCGCCGTCGTGGGCACCGTATCTCGCCGGCCGGCCGATGTCAACGCGCCGATCCGCCTCAGGAGCGTTCAACTGCGTTCCACGCCGGCCAGCGCCGCCTGCAGCGAGCTTTCGCTCTGAGGCCCACGCAGCACCTGGCGGATGCGGCCATGGGCATCGAGAACGAACGTCGTCGGCAGAACGGTCAGGTGGTAGTCGTTGCCCACTGTTCCTTCCGCGTCGCGCATGTTGGGGAAGGTCCAGGAGTAGCGCCGAACGAACGACCGTGCTCCCGCGAGGCCATCGCTCCAGTCGACTCCCGCCACACGGTCACGCCCGGCCGGGCTGAGATAGAAGCGCTCGAGTGTCGGGGCCTCCCGCGCACACGGGCCGCACCAACTGGCCCAGAAGACGACGAGCGTCGGCCGGCCCGCCGCCCTCGAGAGCAGGCTCGAGAGCGTTACGGTCGGCCCGGCGAGATGTTCGCGCGGCAGCGCGGGCGCGGGCCGGCCGCCTGACACGGAGCGATCGGGCGCCAGACCGAAGACCACGAGCGCGGCGAGGGCGACGGCCGCTGCGAGCGTCCAACCGAGCAGTCGCCGCCGGCCAGCCATCGCCTCAACCGTCAGCGGGCGGCGAGGAGGGGCACGTCGTGCGCGATTTCGGACGGCTGGAAGCTCGAGGCGTAGAAGGTGAGCCGCTTGCCCGACGCGGTGATCCCGTAGACGAGGCCCGAGTGGTTGACGAACTGGGGCTGTTGGGCGTCACGTTCGGATCCGACCCCCCAGGCCGCCCAGACACGGGTGAGTTCGCTGGCGGAGCCGATCAGGTACTGCATGCGGCCGGTCATCTCATGGCGCGCCAGGAACGCCGCCACGGCCTTGGGCGTGTCGCCCCGCGGGTCCACCGACACGGCGATGATCTGCGCTTTGGCGGCCACCGCAGGTCCCATCAGATTCTGGGCCTCGCGCAGGTTCGACGTGATCAGGGGGCAGATATCCGGGCAGTTGGTGTAGAGGAAGGTGACTAGGACCGCCTTGCCGCGGTAGGAGTCGATGTTGACCGGCTGGCCCAAGTAGTTGCGCAGCGCGAGCGGCGGCGCCGGCGCCACCGGCGTCAAGAGGCCCGCCGCATCGAAGCTCGCCGCGCGGGCCTGTGCGCTCTTGGATCCCGAGGAGCCGCCGATCGTGAGCAGGGCTATCCCCCCCACGATCGCAACGAGCGCGAGCAGCGAGAGAAGCAGGCGGAGGTCGATGCCCTGTCTGCGCATCAGACAGCGAACTTATCAGCGTGCGGCCCCTCGCACCGCCGGTTCCGTCGGCAAAAAACCTTGCATGCCTGCCTCTGGAATACATCTTGCAGAGAGATCTGTTAGGTTGCCGCCCGTTCGTGCCGAATCCTCGGCCCCAAGGGGTGGAGGAGCGGGGGACCCAATGCAGCCGTGAGGCTGCGGGGGCGAATCGCCACAAGATCCGTGGCGTAGCGTAGAAGCTTACGCGAGCCCGACAGCTAACCCCGTAGGCGCCAAGCAAAGGAATGGAGAAAGGACGCCTCCCATGTCGGGATCCCCGCGTGATCTTGCTGCTCTGGACCCCTGGAACGCTTCGCTTCAGCGCTCGCGTGCGCGCCGCGCGCGGGCAGGCCGTGGACGTAGCCGTCGCGATGCTGCCGCCACCCTCTCGCTCTCCGGGCTGCTCGACGCGCGCAGGAACATGCGCGACCTCGCCGATGAGGAGCCATGGCAGCTCTCCCTCGGCCGCTCCCGTGCGCGTCGGCGCGCGGCCCAGTTGCAGTTCGTGCCGGCGAGCTCCCGCGCAAAGCGCGTTTCACTCGGCGCCCTTGCCGCCTTCACGGTGGGCCCGACCGCGAGCCTCGCAAGTGGTCAGTCGACGCTCAACCTCGCCGCGCCGAATCCCGAACCGGCGACGACGACCGAACACGTCATCATCCTGAGCTTCGGCAGCGAAGGCCGCCAGGTGCGGCTGCTCCAGCAGGCTCTCGGTGGAATCAAAGTGGACGGAATCTTCGGACCGGAAACCGAAGCGGCCGTCCGCAGCTTCCAGGAAAGCAGGGGCCTGAGCGTCGACGGCGTCGTCGGGCCTCTCACGAGCGCGGCGCTGCGCACCAGCGACGCGAGCAGGGCGCTTGCGAGCTTCAAAGCGCCCATTCCAGGCGAAGCTGGCGAATCCGCCTCGCAGGGCACCCCCAGCCAGCAGCCCGCGAAGAGCGGTACTCCCGAACCGGAAGCGTCAACGGCTGGCAGCGCCGAAACGGAAGCACCGGCGAAGGGCAGCGACGAACCGGAAGCGCCCGCGAAGAGCAGCGCCTCGCCGGCGAGCAGCAGCGGCGGCACATCCGACACCGGCGCCGCCTCTGAAGCTGAAACAACGCCTCACAGTGAAACAACGCCTCACAGCGCAACTGAACCCGGCCCCGCGAGCGCGGTGACACGCCTGCAGGCCGCACTGCATCTCACGGCCGACGGCGAATTCGGCCCCGAGACCGAGGCGGCCGTCCGGCGGCTGCAGGCCCGCCACGGCCTCAGCGTCGACGGGGTCGTGGGCCCTGCCACGTGGGCGGTGATCGGGGTTCGCGGAGCCGAAACCCTCACGCCTCCCCCCTCCGCGTTGCCCGCGCCCCACGAACACCACGCCTCCGCGGCCAACGCCGCCGTGACGAGCACACCCGAATCCAGCGAAGCTCCCGCCGGCGGCCTCAGCCCGGTCGCACGCCTGCAGAAAGCCCTCAAGCTCACCCCCGACGGCGAATTCGGACCCACGACCGAGGCGGCGGTGATGAGGCTTCAGACCCGCCACGGCCTCACGCCGGACGGAGTCGTCGGACCTGCCACCTGGCGGGTGCTCGGCATCACCACCGAGGGAACCCTGACGCCACCCGCCTCGGCCAAGGTGGCACAGGGCTCCTCTTCCCCCGAAGGCGAATCCTCGAGCAGCAGCACCGCGGGCGGGGAAGGCTCGGGCGTCGTCGCGCGCGTGATCGCCGCGGCCGATGAAATCGCCACACGACCCTATGTTTGGGGCGGCGGGCACGGCTCGTTCCAGTCCTCGGGCTACGACTGCTCGGGATCTGTCTCCTACGCGCTGCACGGCGGCGGCCTGCTCAGCTCGCCCGAGGACTCAACCGGACTCGAGTCCTACGGTGAACCGGGCCCCGGCCGCTACATCACGATCTACGCCAACTCCGAACACGCCTACATGGTGATCGACGGCAAACGCTTCGATACTGTCGCCCTGGCGGAAAGCGGGTCGCGGTGGGGCGGGCCGGGCAGCGACGGCGGCGGCTTCGTGGAACGCCACCCCACCGGCCTCTAGCGAGAGCTGTCCCGACCCGACGGAGCCCGCCGCGCGGCCGTGGCGCGAGGTCGATGTTCGCCGACACCATGATCGCTGTATTGCGCCGGCCGGGCTGAGCGTCCCGTCCCAAGCGCCGCCTAGCTTGCCTCTCTCCCGTCCAGAAGAACGGCGAGAGGAGCCACGGCGATGCTTGCTCGGGCACACACGTTCACGATCGAAGGGCTGCAAACGCGGCCGGTCACCGTCGAGGTCGACATTCGCGCCGGGCTGCCGGCGTTCGCAATCGTCGGGCTGGCCGACGCAGCCGTGCGCGAGGCGCGTGAGCGCGTGCAGACGGCGATCCGCAACTCCGGATACCAGTTCCCCGCCAGACGTATCACCGCGAACCTCGCCCCCGGCGATGTGCGCAAGGCGGGCCCGGGTCTGGATCTCGCGATCGCCTGCGCGGTGCTCGCGGCCAGCGAGCAGCTCCCTTCGCGGAACCTGGGAGCTTGTGCGCTGTTCGGGGAGCTCGCGCTGGACGGTGTGGTCAGGCCCGCCCACGGCACGCTCGCGGTCGCACAGGCGACGCGCCGCGCGGGGCTCAGGACACTCGTTCTGGCAGGCGCCCGGGCGCACGAGGCGCGCTTGGTCGAGGGCCTCGAGATCGCCGTCGCGGATCGACTGAGCAGCGCGGTGCGGGTGCTGAGCGGAGGACCGGGCGACCCCCTGCCGGCACCGTGCACCGGCGAGGGCGGTGCGTGCCCGCGAAGCGTTCCGGGACCGGATCTGAGCGAAGTGCTCGGTCGGCACCACGCGGTGAGAGCTCTGGTGATCGCCGCGGCGGGGGCACACAACAGCCTCTTGAGCGGGCCGCCGGGGACGGGCAAGACGATGCTCGCCCAGCGGCTCCCCTCCATCCTGCCGCCGCTCAGCCGAGGCGAGGCGATCGAGGTGATGCGAATCCAGAGCCTCGCGGGCGGTGTCGTCCAGCGGCTGGCCAGCACGCCCCCGTTCCGCGCGCCGCATCATTCGATCACCACGGCCGGCCTCGTCGGCGGCGCGCAGCGGGGCTGGGTGGGCGAGGTGGTGCTGGCCCACAACGGAGTGCTCTTCCTGGACGAGCTATCCGAGTTCGCCCGCCCAACGCTGGAGGCGCTGCGACAGCCGCTCGAGGACGGTCGCGTGGCGATCGCCAGGGCGCGGCATGCGGTGATCTACCCGGCGCGCTTCATGCTGCTCGCCGCGACCAACCCGTGTCCGTGCGGTTATGCCGGGGTGGGAGATCGCTGCTCATGCAGTGAAAGCGCGCTGGCGCGCCATCGCCGTCGCCTCAGCGGCCCGCTGCTCGATCGGATCGACCTGCACGCGACCCTCCACCGAGACGACGCCCACGAGGGCGGCCAGGCGGCCGCGACGAGCTCCGAGCAGGCCCGCGAGCGGGTCATCAGGGCGCGCGAGCGCCAGGCTGCGCGTCTGCGATCCGAGGGCGTGCTCGTGAACGCGCACATGGACCTGCGCATGCTGCGCGAGCACGTGCGGCTCGATGCCAGAGGCGACCGGATGGTGCACGAGGCCCGTGAGCGGGGTCTTTTGAGCACGCGGGGACAGCACCGCGTGCTGCGTGTGGCGAGAACGATCGCCGACCTCAACGGGAACGAGCGCGTCCTCGCGCGCGACGTGGGCGCCGCGCTCGCCCTGCGCCCAGGGGCGGAGATGACCGGCTGCCGCGCGGCATGAGTGCGCAAACGCCCGGACCTGCCGGGGCCTGCGAGCGTTGCCTGCGCCGCAGCTGGTTGCTGGCGGCGCTGAGCAGCCCGCTCGAGTTCTGCTGCCGCGACCGCACCCGCCTGCTCGAGCTGATCGCGCTGCCGGACGAGCAGCTGCTCGCGGCCATCGGCGGCCGACGCCGGCAGGAGCTCACGGATCGCTACGAGCGCTTCGCCGCGGAGGATCTTGCTCAAATCGACGGCGTTGAGGTCCTCTGCCGCCACGATCGCCGCTTCCCGCGTGGGTTGAACGGCGACGCGGCCCCCCACGCGCTGAGTGTTGCGGGCGGAGCGGATCGCCTCGCTCGGCTGACTGGCACACCCGTCGTTGCGTTGCTCGGCAGCCGCAGGGCGAGCGACTACGGCCTGGCGATGGCCAAGAGCCTCGGCCGGGGCTTGGCTGCCAGTGGCGTGACCGTGGCCAGCGGCTTCACCGACGGGATCGCCCTCGCGGCGCACGGGGGAGCGCTCGAAGCTCGCTGCCCTTCGCTGGCGCTCATGGGCGGCGGCCTCGCCGCGTCCTGCCCGGCCGCGAGACGGTCGTTGTTCGAGCGGATCGCCCGGCGCGGCTGCGTGGTGTCCGAGCTGCCATGCGATTGCCCGGGGAGGCTGTGGGGGCAGCACCTCAGCGAGCGGATCGTGGCCGGTATGGCAGACATTGCGGTCGTCGTCGAGGCGGAGGACAGCCCTCGCGACCTGGCCGGCGCACAGCTGGCACAAGAGCTCGGACGGCCCCTGGCCGCCGTGCCGGGCCGGGTCACCTCGCAGCTCGCGCGGGGCAGCCACGCCCTGTTGATGGCGGGAGCGGCGCTCGTGCGCGGGCCGCAGGATGTGCTGGAGCTGCTGTGCGCGGCCGGTTCACGCCCCGCCGTCGCGCCGGCGAGGAGCGCTCACGCGCAGCTGGAGCCACGTTTGTGCACCGTGCTACAGCGCGTGGGGGCGGGCGTTGACACGGCGGACAAGCTCACCGCCGGGGGAGCCGACTCCGGCGCCGTGCTGATGGCGCTCAGCGAGCTCGAGCTGCTCGGGCTGCTCGCCCGCGGCGACGGAGGGCGCTACGTGCCGCGTGAAGCTACTGCTGGGCCCTGAGCGGCTGGCGATCGGCCGATCTCCCCGACCGGGAGCGGCGCCCGCCGCATGGATGGATAGCTGAGAGCAGTCGAACATGGCGAGACCACTCGTTTACGTGCCCTCGCGATCCTCAAGCCCGCAGCGGGGCCCGCCGACGCCGTTGGGTGACATGGCGGGACCGATCGCGGGATCTACCCAGAGCGCCACAATGGCCAGACGCACGTCGAAGCGCGCCGCCCCCAAACGCCCGCTCGAGCGATCGGGCAAGGACCTGCATCGTCTCGGCGCGGCGCTTCATGAACGAGCCGACGAGGTGCTCGCGCGCGTGAGCGCTGAGAGCGCCAAGGCCGGCGTCGAGCTCGACGACCCGGTCAGGATCAGCCTGGAGCGAATCTGCACGAGCTCCACGATTGCGATCGCCCGCTGGATGGCGGGCGCAGACCCCGGAGCCGACCGTGAGGCACACCGCGAGGTTTGGGACCTCTTCGGCCAGCTGGCGGCCCACGGCGCGGCGTCGTTGAACGAGATGACCAGGCGCTGCCTGCGCTGGCGCGACGCGGTGGAAGCGGTGCTCTGCCAATGCGCAAAGGAGTTGCGCATCTCGGCCGCGGCGACCACGCAGGCGCTCTCCGCCGTGCGCGTGACCCTCGACGTGACCCTCGTGCGGATGTGCGAGGTCTTCGACACCGAGCGCGCGGCGATCGAAGAGGAGCTGGCCCGCCAGCAGGAGGAGCTCGCGTTCATGGCGACCCACGATTCGCTCACCGGCCTGCCCAACCGAACGCTCATCCTCGATCGCTGCGACAGGATGCTCGGACGCGGGCGCCGCGGTCAAGCTCCGGTGGCGGCGCTGCTGATCAATCTCGATAACTTCAAGAGCATCAACGACACCTTGGGCCACGTCAAGGGCAACGCCCTGCTGCAGGCTATCGCCGCTCGGCTCGACGGCGTGGTGCGCAACACCGATGCGCTGGGGCGCCTCGGCGGCGATGAGTTCGTGGTGCTGGCCGAGGGGCTTTCGCTGGCCGCCGGAGCTGAGCTGATCGCCGAGCGCCTGCAGGAAGCCCTCAAGGCTGCCTTCACGCTCTCCGACACCGAGGAGACCCAGCTCAAGGTGACCGCGAGCATCGGGATCGCCGGCGGCGAGCGCAACTCCGCCGAGGACTTCCTCCGAGACGCTGACATCGCGATGCACCGCGCAAAGCGGGAGGGCAAGAACCGCTACGTCGTGTTCGAGTCCGGCATGCAGGATGTGGTGCAGTGCAACATGGAACTCGAGATGGATCTGCGCAGCGCCCTCGAGCACGACGAGTTCTTCCTCGTCTACCAGCCGACCTTCGATCTACGCTCGATGGCCCCGACCGGCGTCGAGACGCTGATCCGCTGGAAGCACCCGCTTCGCGGAGTCGTCCAGCCCAACGACTTCATCCCGCTGCTCGAGGACACCGGCCTGATCGTGGAGGTCGGAAAGTGGGTCCTCAACGAGGCCTGCCGTCGGGGCGCGGCCTGGCGCGAGGCCGGACACCCGATCGGGCTCGCCGTGAACGTATCCGCGCGCCAGCTCGACACCGACGAGTTCATCGCCGACGTGCGCGGGGCGCTCTCGGCGAGCGGGCTCGACCCAGCTGCTCTGATCCTCGAGATCACCGAGACCGCGCTCATGCGCAGCCCCGATGAGACGGCCCGCACATTGCGCGGGGTAAAGGAGCTCGGCGTGCGCATCGCAATCGACGACTTCGGCACCGGCTACTCATCGATGGCCCATCTGCAGCGGTTCCCTGTGGATGCCCTCAAGATCGATCGGTCGTTCATCTCCCAGCTCGCGGACAACCCCGAGGGCGAGACGATCATCCGCACGCTCGTCAAGCTCGGCAAGGCGCTCTCGATCGAGACGCTGGCCGAGGGCATCGAGCATCCACACGAGTTGACACTGTTGCGGGAGGAGTGCTGCGACAGCGGCCAGGGCTTCCTGTTCGCGCGCCCGCTGGACGCCTGCGCCACAGAGGCCTTCCTGGAGAGCTGGCTCAAGGACGGCGCCGCGGTCGCGGCGCACGTCAGGCCGGCTGCCTGACCCCGCCGCCCGACAGCCGTACACCTCAGGGGGCTGCGCCTCCGCACCATCACGTGAGGCATGACCAGATAGGCTGCCGACCAGCCGGGGACCTGGCCGGGTTGGCGCCAAGCGGGTCTTTAGCCCCAACGGAGTGGGTTCGACTCCCACCAGGTCCACTCGCTCTCCGGTCCACTCGCTCTCCAGCGCGGGCCGGGGTCGCGCGAGGCCGGCGGCATCACCGGAGACGAAGTAACAGATGGCGGGCCGAAATCGGCAGGCCGGAGAGTGAATGCGGGAACGATCGCCCGCATCTTTAGCTCTGCGTACCCGGGCTGAGCGCCACAGCGGGACGGAAGGTGAGCGAGGTCCTGTACGGTCAACCGGCGCCGCCAGCGGTCTGTCGTGATATGTTGCCAGGCGGTCGATCAGGAGGGAAGCGGCCAGACGCGCGACGTGGGGTCGATGCCCAGAGGCACCAGGGTCTCGTCCATCTCTTCCCACTGCGAACACAAGGAGATCTTGGGAATGACAAGGATCAGGATGATGGTGGCTCTCGTCACAGGCGTGTGTGCACTTGCGGTCCTCGCCTCACCGGCGCTCGCCGTCAAAACAAAGCCCGTCTTCGGCAAATTCCACGCGACCGTCGCGGGTGCCGCGAAAGGCAAGGGCACCGCCGGCGAAATGACCATCGGGCCCTACAAGTTCAGCGAATGCGAAAAGGAACTCAGGTCCGACGGCACCGTCGCAGAAGGCGAATCCGAAACCTTTATGCAGGAAGTGAAGTTCTCTAAATGTGTCACCACTCGCTCTGCGGGCGGCGGCCTTGAAGAACCGATCCTGGCCAGCTTTACGCTCGGCATGGAATTCCACTCGAATGGCTCCCTCAAAATCGGCCCGGCGACGGTGCGACCGGGCAACAGCGCCTGCGAAGTGACAATCCCGGCCCAGTGGGTCCCGGCTTCGGCGGAAACCAAAGGCGAATACAAGCTATTCGAAGACGCTAGCTACTCGACCGAAACAGAACCACTCGAAGGCGGCCAGGCCAAGAAATACGGCCCGGTCCGCGAACGGCTTCACGTCAGCTGGGAACTCAAAGGCGTCAATGCGACCGTCAAGCTGGGGCCCACCTGCACGTACAAGGGCGCACACCTCAACGCCGCCGGGGAAGCTGAATACGGCGGGGGGAAAATGGAAGGCGAACTGGAAGAAGTCACGCTTCAGGGCGGCAACATCAGCTTCATACCGGCGATATGAGGACCTGAGCAACAGCATCTAGGTCGCCCGGCCGGGTCACTCTCCTGGGTCACACTCAGGGCGTCTCGGCGAACAATCGATAGGAGCGCCCGGTGCAAGCGCACCGGGCGCTCCGCCACCAGCCAGCGACCACTCGACGGACGAGCTGCGCTCGATACGAGCGGCCGGTGGGCACACGCGGGCGTGAGGTGAGCGTCGAGTCCGGCCGGCCGAGCTGCCCCGGCCGGGCGCGGCCTTGGGCCAGAACTCGGGCGTAGTGCAACAGGAAGCGGATGAAGGGATTCGAACCCTCGACCTTCGCCATGGCAAGGCGACGCTCTAGCCAGCTGAGCTACATCCGCGTGCTCGCGGCATTCTAGCCCCCGCCGCGGGGCGACGTCCAGGTCCCTCCCCTCGCCCCTCTCGGCTTGGCGGCGGCACCGGGCGCAAACGCGGGAGCAGACCGGCACACGTCGGTCAGGTGGGCCGGCGCGCGCGCACCTGATAGACCGCCGTGAGGGCCGTCTCGAAGCCGCGCCCGGCCGCCCTCAGATACAGCCGCCACACACGCGTCCGCTCGACACCTGCGAGTGCCTCGGCCTCGGCGATGTGCTCATCCAACCGGCGCGCCCAGTGGCGTAGCGTCACGGCGTAGTCCTCCCTGAAGCCCTCGACGTGCTCGGTGTGCAGTCCGGCGCGCTCGAAGGCGAGCTGCACGCGAGAGAGCGCCAGCGGCTCGCCATCGGGAAAGACGTAGCGCGTGGAGAAGAGGTCCTCGAGTGGGTTGTCCTCGGGGTCGAGCGCGGCGATCGCGTGGTTCAGGAGGAGCCCGCCGGGGCGCAGCAGCGAGAACAGCGTTCGGCCGTAGCGGTCGATCTGGCTGTCGCCCACGTGCTCGGACATGCCGATGCTCGCGATCGCGTCGAATGACGAGTGCGGCAGCTGTCGGTAGTCGGCGACGCGGATCTCGACCGCCTCCTCGAGGCCGGCCGCCCGCACGCGCTCGCGCGCCAGGGCGGCCTGGGGCTCGGACAGCGTGATGCCGGTGACGTTCACGCCGTACTCGCGCGCCGCGTGCATCGCGAAGCTGCCCCATCCGCAGCCGACGTCGAGCACCTGCATCCCGGGCTTCAGTTCGAGCTTGCCCGCTACGAGGTCCAGTTTCGCGCGCTGGGCCTCCTCGAGCGTCTGCGCGCCCTTGGAGAAGATCGCGCAGCTGTAGGTCATCGACTCGTCGAGGAAGAGCGCGAAGAACTCGTTGCCGACGTCGTAGTGGTAGCGGACCGCGGCCGCATCGCGCTCGACGCTGTGGCGCTCGCCGCCGAGGATCAGCTCGAGGCTGGGACGCCGCGGGATGCCGCCGGGCACCGCGGCGGTCACCATCGCGAGCCCCAGCCGCGCCCGATCGGCGCCGCTCAGGGCCGGCGGCTCGAACTCATCGACGACGGCGAACGCGCTGTCGAGATCGTCGACGCCGAGCGAGCCGTCCACGTAGGCGCGGCCCAGTCCGAGCGTTCCCGGCGCCGCGAGGAAGTGAGCAAGCGCTCTGGGGCGCCGCACGAAGAACGTCGGTGCTCGCTCCACAGTCGCGCCCACGGTGCTGCCATCCCAGAAGCGCACATGGAAGGGACGCGCCGGCAGGACGCGCTCAAGCTCGCGGCTGAGTGGCCTGCTCGCGCGAATAAGTGCCATGGTGGAAAGATCGCATATCGGCGCTAGCCCTTGAACGTCGAGCGGCCGACATCCCCGAAGGGCTCGTCGCGCTCGCGCACCGCCTCGCGGAAGCCGGCCTCGGCGGCGCGCCGCTGAAAGGCGTAGCCCTCGGCGGTATGGCGGGTGATGCCGTCGAGCAGCGTGCCGAGCACCTGGGTCGTGTGCAGGCCCTGCGCGTAGAGCGTCTGATTCACCAGCAGCTTCATCATCATCAGCTGGTTGACGGGGACCCTCGCGATCCGCTCGAGCAGGATCTCAGTCCGCTCATCGAGCTGCTCGGGCGGCGGAGCCTCGATCGCCAGGCCCCATTCGACGGCCTCGCTGCCCGACAGGGAGTCGCCCGTGAACAGGAGCCGCTTGGCGCGTTGCGCGCCCACGCGCTGCGCCCACAGGGCGGTCGTCGGCGAGCCCCACACGCGGGCCGGGGGGTAGCCGATCTTCGCGTCCTGCGCGATCACGAGCAGGTCCGAGCACAGGGCCATGTCGGTGCCGCCGGCCACGCAGAAGCCGTGCACCTTGCACACCACCGGCTTGCCACAGTGGAACAGGCTCATGAAGCCGCGGACGTTGCGGCTCATCATCGCGTAGTCCACCATCGGGTCCCATGTCTTCGCGGGGTCGTGGTTTGCCGCGCTCACCAGCGGGTCAAGCGGCGAGCCGCTTGCGCCTGCATGCTCTGCGGCGAGGCCCGCACCCATGCGCTCGGCGCTCTCGAGGAGGTCATAGCCGCCACAGAACCCCGGCCCATTGCCGGCCAACAGCAGCACGTGCACCGCGGGGTCGAGGTCGGCACGCTCGACGCACGCGGCCAGCTCGGAGACCAGGCCAAGCGTGATCCCGTTGCCGCGCTCGGGGCGGTCGAGCGTGATCCGCGCGACCCGGTCGGCGACCTCGTAGCGGACGACGGGCTCCACCCTCAGCGTGACCTCGCGAATGCCCGACCGCGGGCGGCGGTGGATGATCGGCGAGAGCCCCTCACGCGCATGCGCACGCACTCTATAGCCGTGTTCGTGCTCGGGCCGCGCGCATCGGCTAGCCTGGGGACATGCGTCTCTTCGGCCGAGACAAGATGGCGATGGTGGACTCCGCCTCGGCCCTGCCCGGGCGTGCGCAGGAGCTCACCGTGCCGGCCCGCCACGCGGTGCTCGACGCCCCCCTGAAGGGGCCATTCCCGGACGGGGTGGACACCGCGATCTTCGGCATGGGCTGCTTCTGGGGCGCCGAGCGGATCTTCTGGCAGGCCGACGGCGTCTACACGACCGCAGTCGGCTACGCGGGAGGGCTCACGCCGAACCCAACCTATGAGGAGGTCTGCAGCGGGCGGACCGGTCACGCGGAGGTGGCGCTCGTCGCGTTCGACACAGCCGTCACGAGCTACCAGGAGATGTTGAAGCTGTTCTGGGAGGGGCACGATCCCACGCAGGGCATGCGCCAGGGCAACGACCTCGGCACCCAGTACCGATCGCTGATCCTGTGGCACGACGAGGCCCAGCGAAGCGCTGCGGAGGCCTCGCTGGCGGCCTACCAGAAGATGCTCTCGGCGGCCGGTCACGGGACCATAACCACTGAGCTCGCCGAGGTCGACGCCGCCCACCCCTTCTACTACGCCGAGGACTACCACCAGCAGTATCTGGCCAAGAACCCCGGCGGCTACTGCGGGCTGGGCGGCACCGGCGTGGCCTGCCCGGTCGGCATCGCCGGCTAGTCCCCGCCGCCCGCCTCGCCGTGGGCGAGGCCGAGCCCCGTTTCAGCGTTCATGGCTGAGCCCCCCGGTGTTGGCATCCCGGCCGCCCGCTCGCGCGCGCCGATCGCGCGCGCCGCTAACCCGGAGCCCCGCCGACGCGCCCGCGGACACGGCAGCGGCCCCGCCGAGGCGGGGCCGCTGCGTTCCATCGCCCTGGGCCGGGCGCGTCCGGAGGATGAGACGCGCCCGAGCCCGATGATCGTCGTCTCGTGCCTCAGGCACCCGCCCCTGCAGGGGTCGCGCTGCCGGGCTGCCACACAGGTGCGTGGGGCCCGCCGAGCGTCGGCACGTCGGAGGGGTAGACCTCGTTGCCGTGGATCGCGTGATCGCCGATCTCGAGCTCCTCGTCGCTGAGCCGCAAGGGCACGAAGATCCCGATCACCTTGAGGATGACGAACGTCACCACCGCCGTGTAGGCGATCACCCAGGCGGCCGACTCCGCCTGCCAGCGCAGCAGCGTCCAGCCGCCGCCGAGCAGCAGCCCCTCCGCCCCCGGCAGGTTCGGCGCGCCTTTCGCGCCGATGTACTCGACGACCGCCGGATCCGCCAGCAGCCCGACCATCAGCCCCCCGGCCAGGCCGGCGATCCCATGCGTGAATATCACCCCCAGGGTGTCGTCCACGTTTCTGAACGGTCGCACCCGGCTGAGGAAGCGGATCGCCATCCACACGATCGTCGAGCCGACGACGCCGATGATCATCGATCCCCAGCCATTGACGAAACCTGCTGCCGGCGTGATGCACACCAGCCCGGTGATCATGCCGTTGACGGCGCCGATCATCGACGGCTTGTCGCGGAAGATGTAGTCCCACGCGATCCACACCATCATCGCCACCGCGGTGCACAGGTTCGTGTTGAGCACGGCCGCCGATGCGTCGGCGCCCGCATAGTAGGAGTCACCACCGTTGAACCCGTTCCAGCCGAGCCACAGCAGACCCGCGCCGACCGCCAGCATGAGCAGGTTGTTGGGTGCGTCGATCTCGCGGTCTCGCTGCAACCGCGGGCCGATGACGGCCGCGAACACGAAGCCCGAGACCCCGGCCGACAGGTGGATGACGTAACCACCGGAGTAGTCCAGCGCACCGTGCGCCGCCCAGTAGCCGCCCCCCCAGAGCAGGAACGCGTTGACCGCGTAGACGAACGTGATCCACAACGCCACGTACGGGATCCACGCCTTGAAGTTGACCCGCCCGAGCACCGAGCCGAGCGCCAGGATCGGGGTGATCGCGGCGAACACGAACTGGAAGTACACAAGCGATGCCTCCGGGAAGTGGAACGGCGGCCCCGTCGTGATCGACTGGATTTCCGCGATGCCCTCCTCACCGGTGTGGCTGAGCACGCTGCCTGGTTCGCCGAGGAACGTCCCCAGGAAGCCCTTGGTCCCGAACACACCCGAGCCGCTGTGCGCGATCGGATGGCCGAAGCCCATCTTGAACGCCCACAGGACCCAGACGATGAGCGTCACGCAGAACGCCACGAACGTGAGCATCATGGCGTTGACCGACCAGCGCTTCTGCATGACGCCGCCGTATAGAACGGCCAGGCCCGGGAGGCTCATCAGCCCCACGAACGTCGCCGCGGTCATCTGCCATGCGTTATCGCCCGGATTCAGCCAACTTGGGTATGACAGCCAGGTCATGTGCCTCCATTCCCTACCGTTTGTAGATGGGTTCCCGGACCGCACACGCGGTCCAGGGGCGCAGCTCTTGCACTGCGGATATGAAATCCGGCCGCTGGATCTGCCGGTAGGGACATCGTGGCCAACACTTGGGCCACGGCTTTCGACATTTGTCTAGGCGCCTTCCTGACGCGCGCCAGAACGGCCTCCGAACGCAGCTCACGTCCCCGCGTTCTGCAGCTAGTGCGAGCCCGGAGCGCGTCCCCCGTAGGGGAATCCGGCCCGCAGGCAGGCCGCCCGCAACGCGTCGGCGATGCCGCTGAAGGCGCCCGGCGAGGCGCACACGCTTCGGGCCTTCCCGCCGCACTCGTGCACATAGGCGCCGCCCAACGTGCTCGCGAAGGTCACCTGAATGCAGTCCGCCCGTGCGGGCGCCCCGCTGCTGAGCGCGTAGACGCCGAGCCCGATCGCCGCCAGCACGACGCAGCTGAGCAGCACCGCCACGACCGTCTTCTCACGCCGCCCCCAGCGCAACGGCTCCGAGAGCCGCCGGGACTGGTCTTGCATGATCATCGGCCGAGGAGGGCTACTGAGCGGCGTCGCCAGCCGCTGAGCCGGCGCCAGAGCCCGCGTCGGAGCCCTCTGCCGGGGAGTCCACGGGCTGGAAGGCGAGCGCTGCGGAGTTGATGCAGTAGCGCTCCCCGGTCGGACCGGGGCCGTCGTCAAAGACGTGCCCGAGATGCCCGCCGCAGCAGCGGCACAGGACCTCCGTGCGCCGCATCAAGAGGCTGTTGTCGGGGCGCAGCTCGACGGCCTCGGCGACCGCCGGCTCGGTGAAGCTCGGCCAGCCGGTGCCCGAGTCGAACTTGGTATCCGCGCCGAAGAGCACGGCCGAGCAGGCCGCGCAGCGGTAATCGCCGGACGCCTTGTTGTAGACGTACTCCCCGGTGAAGGGCGGCTCGGTCCCGGCCTTGCGCAGCACCTCATACTGGGCCGGCGTGAGCTGCTCACGCCACTCCTCATCCGTCTTCAGGACCTTGTCCTCGTCTGCGCCCACGCCCAATGTTCTAGCACCACGCCAAGGCTTCCGTCCCCCGCCCGTCCCCCGCCTGCTATCCTGATCCTTACGTTCACGTTAGTTTTCCACGAGGTGCCGGGGGCGGACCGACCTTGACCAGCATCACGTCCAAGCAGGGGGCAAGCGGCGAGCTGGCGCGCTCGCGATTCGGGGTGGCCGCCGGGCACGAGCACTACAAGTGGTGGGCGCTGTCCTGCACGAGCCTCGGCATGCTGCTCGCGGCGACGAACTCTGGGACGCTGATCATCGCCCTGCCCGACCTCGAGCGCTCGCTGCACACGAGCCTGCTCGCGCTCGTCTGGGTGATCCTCGCCTACCTGATCGCCGCCACCGTCCTCGTGCTGACGGCCGGCCGGCTGAGCGACCTCTTCGGGCGCAAGCGCGCCTACATCGGCGGATTTCTGGCCTTCGCGCTCGCCTCGCTCGGAGCGGGCTTCTCCCCGGACGCGAACGTCCTGATCGTGTGGCGGGTCCTTCAGGGCATCGGCTCTGCCTTCCTGTTCGCAAACGCCGCCGCGCTCGTCACCGACGCCTTCCCCAAGGAGCAGCTCGGACTGGCGATGGGCGCCAACACGATGGTCGCCGCGATCGGACTCGTGCTCGGCCCCGTGCTCGGAGGGGCGTTGGTCGCGATCTCGTGGCACTGGGTGTTCTGGTTCAACGTGCCGCTCGCGCTCGCCGGCGCCGCCTGGGGCGCGCTCGTGCTGCGCGAGCTCGCCAAACCCGACACAGTGCGCGGCTATGACGTGCTCGGCACCACCACGTTCGTGCTCGGGCTGACCGGGCTCGTGCTCGGGGTATCGCGCGGCGGACTGAGCGGCTGGAGCGACCCGGTGGTGATCGACAGCCTGGCCGCGGCAGCCGTGCTGCTGCCCCTCTGGGTGCTGATCGAGAGCCGCTCGAGGGCGCCGATGCTCGACCTGAAGATCTTCCGCAGCCGCCTCTTCGCCGCCGCCAGCGCAGCCGCCTTCATCAACGGGCTGGCGCGCTTCGCGCTGATGTTCCTGTTCGTCTTCTACTTCCAGGGAGCCCAGGGCAACTCGCCGATCACCGCGGGCATCCGGCTGATCCCGCTCGCGCTCGGGATGTTGATCGCCTCACCGCTCGCGGGCATCTACGCCGACCGCCACGGCTCGCGCACGCTCGCGGCGATCGGGATGCTCGTCAGCGCCGCGGGCCTGGCCGCGATGACCACGCTGCAGGTGCACAGTCCCTACTGGCAGAGCGCGCTGTGGCTGCTGATGGTGGGCGTCGGCTCGGGCATGTTCAACAGTCCCAACACCGCGGCCATGATGGGGGCCGTCCCGGCCTACCGTCGCGGCATCGCCGCCGGGGCGAGAACGCTGCTGCAGAACACCGGTGCGGTGCTCTCGATCGCGTTCGTGCTCGCGATCATCACCTCGGCGGTGCCCAAGCCGACCCTGTTCGCCGTCTTCTCCGGCCTGGCGAAAGGTCTCTCCGCACAGAAGCTGGCCCCCTTCATCACCAACATGCACACCGCGCTGTGGGCGCTCGCGGCGGTCTCGCTGGTCGGAGCGGGCGTGTGCCTGCTGCGCCCGAGCCACGACCCGAACCTGGTCTCCCAGGACACCGCCGCAGAGGCCGGGCAGGGCACGCTGCGCGCCCGCCTGAACGGCCCCGCCCGCGATGCCGGCCGGCCCGCCGGTGACGCCGGCGGCGCAGACCGCAACGGCGAGCCGCTTCCCGCCTCGCTGCCCGCCGGGACCCGCTGAGAGAGCAATGGCCACGCCCGCGACACCCTCCGATCGGCCGGCGCCCGCCAGCGCCGGCGAGAGCCTGCGAATCGGCGACGTCGCCAGGCTGGTGAACACCACGCCGCGCACGATCCGCTACTACGAGGAGATCGGCCTGCTCGCCGAGGCGCCAGCGCGTCCCTCGGGCCGCCATCGCGTCTACACCCAGGCGGAGGTCGAGCGGCTGCGCGAGGTGATGCGCCTGAGGGACCTGCTCGGCGTGTCGCTCGAGGAGCTCAAGACGCTGCTCACAGCCGAGGAGGCGCGTGCGGAGGTGCGCGCGCAGCTCCGCCGCGAGGACGTACGCCCCGATCGCCGTCGCGAGCTTCTCAATGAGGCGCTCGGCCACATCGACCGGCAGCTCGCGCTCGTCCGCCACCGCGCCGGCGAGCTCGCCAAGCTCGAGAACGAACTCTGCGAGACACGCAAGCGCGCAAGGCGCAAGATCCGCGAGCTCGACGCAAAGGCCGACGGCACCTTCCCTCCCGCCGACGCCCTGCAGGGAAGCGGAGGGCCGTCGCGGTGAGCCTCCCGGCTCTCGAGCCGGCGTTGCAGGTGAGCGAGCTCGTCGTCCGCTTCGGTCCGGTCGAAGCCGTCGGCGGCGTGTCCTTCGCGGTCGCGCGCGGCGAGGTGTTCGGGCTCCTCGGCCCGAACGGCGCCGGCAAGACCACGACCATCCGCGTGCTCACCACGCTGCTGCCCCCGACCAGCGGCCGCGCGATCGTCGCGGGCCACGACGTGCGCAGCGAAAGCCTCGCCGTGCGCGCGAGCATCGGGTACATACCGCAGGCGATCTCAGTCGACGGGGCGCTCACCGCGTATGAGAACCTCGACTTCTACGGTCGCGTGACGGGCGTGCCCCGGCGCGAGCGCCGAGAGCGCATCGAGGAGGCGGTCGAGACGATGGGGCTCGAGCCGATGCTCGACCGCCTCGCGCGGACGCTGTCGGGCGGCATGCTGCGCAGGCTGGAGATAGCCAGCGCGCTGCTCAACCGCCCGGAGGTGCTGTTCCTCGACGAGCCGACCGTCGGGCTGGACCCGAACGCCCGCACAATGGTGTGGGAAGAGCTGCTGGCGTTGCGCGAGCAGGCCGGCACGACGATCCTCGTCACCACGCACGTGATGGAGGAGGCCGAACGCCACTGCGACCGTCTTGGCGTGATCGACCTCGGACGGCTGGTCGAGCAGGGACAGCCTGCACAGTTGATCGAGCACCATGGGGTCGAGACGCTCGAAGAGGTGTTCACAGCCGTCACCGGCCGGCGCATCGGCCAGCAGACGGGCGAAGGCGAAGATGGAGGGAGGCTGTCCGATGTCCGTGCCCGGCGCCGCGTCGCACGCCGCCTCGGCTGAGCCTTCGGGGCCCGCCCGGCGCGCGCCCGCGCTCTCCATGAGCCCGCCGGCCCGCGTGCTCGCGGGGACCCTGGCGATGGCCCAGGCCGAGATGCGCAAGCTGCGCCACGACCACCTCGACATATTCACCCGCTCGGTGCAGCCGCTGTTGTGGCTGTTCATCTTCGGAACCACGCTCGGCAACGCCCGCGCGCTGAGGCTGGGCCGCCTTGAATACCGCGCCTACCTGGCGCCCGGAGTACTGGCGCAGGCGGCGATGTTCATTGCGATCTTCTTCGGGCTGGCCGTGATCTGGGAACGCGATGTCGGGCAGCTGCAGCGTCTGCTCGCCACGCCCCTTCCCCGCAGCTCGATCGTGCTGGGCAAGGCCGCCGGCGCATGTGTGCGCGCGCTCGTCCAGGCGCTGCTGCTGCTCGCCGTGCTCGCCCTTGCGGGAATCGACGTGCGCTGGAGCGTCCTCGGCATCGCCGGCACGCTCGCGATGCTCATGCTGGGCACGGCCGCTTTCGCCTGCATGTCGATGCTGCTAGCCGCCGCCGTCAAGGAGCGTGAGCGCTTCATGGGCATCGGCCAGCTGATCATGATGCCGCTGTTCTTCGCCTCCAGCGCCCTCTACCCGCTCGCGATCATGCCCTCCTGGCTGCGCGCGATCGCACGGGTGAACCCGCTCACCTACGAGGTTCAGGGCCTTCGGCAGATGCTCGTGGGGGTCGGCGGCGCCGGCGTGGTCTGGCTCGACTTCCTCGTCGTGGCGGCCTTCTTCGCGGTCATGCTCGTCGCGGCGACGCGCGCATATCCGAAGGCGATCCTTTGAGTCGCAATGCTGCCTGCGAAGGGCGCCGCCGCCGCGCCGCCGGGTCATTTCGAGCGCACGCCGACCTACCAACGCGTCCAATGAGCAGGAGGTAGAGCACATGCCCAGCACCCCGGTCAAGCCGAGCCCCGAGGGCGTCCCCGGCGCCGTGAGCGACACCGCCGGCCTGCTTGGCGAAGAGCTCACGTTCGCCGGCGCGGGAGGGATGCAGGTGAACGGCTACCTGGCCCGTCCGGCCGACTCCGCGACGCATCCCGGCATGATCATCATCCACGAGGCGGGAGGCCTCAACGATCACATCCGCGACGTCGCCAACCGCTTCGCCAAGCTCGGCTGCGTGGCGCTGGGTGTGGACCTGTACACGCGCGAAGGCGGCCCGCCCCCGACGGGTGACCTGCCGGCGATGATGAAGCGCCTGTTCGCGATGTCCGATGAGACGGTGCTCGGCGACCTCGAGGGCGCCGCTGACTACCTGCGCGCACGCGCCGAGGTGGGCGGCAAGATCGGCTGCATCGGCTTCTGCATGGGCGGGCGCTACACGCTGCTGTTCGCCTGCGCCCGCGACCGGCTCGACGCCGCGGTCGACTGCTGGGGCGGCTTCATCGACAAGGCGACGCCGGAGCAGCGCTCGACGCCAGAGCGCCCGACGCCGCCGCTCGAGCTGGCCGAGCAACTGCACAGCCCGCTGCTGGCCGCCGTCGGCGCCGAGGATCAGAATCCCTCGCCCACGCTCGCCGAGCAGCTGCGCGAGCGCGCGCGGGCGAGCGGGCAGGAGGTCAAAGTGGATGTCTACGAGGGGGCCGGGCACGCGTTCTTCGCCGACTACCGGCCGACGTACAGGCCCGAGCCGGCCGCCCGGCTGTGGCAGGAGATCGTGGTGTTCCTGGAACGCCATCTGCAGATCGGCTGAGCTGCAACGGGCGCAGCGCCCGAGCGCTACGCGGGCAGTTCACAGGGCGGGCGGCGCCCGTTCATATAGTGCGGGAGAGCAAGCGGACGACAGCGAGGAGGATGTCGTGGAGCGCAAATGGTGGACCCTGATCGCGGTCTCGGTGGCGATCTTCATGCTGCTGCTCGACATCACCGTGGTCAACGTCGCGCTGCCGGACATCCAGCGCTCGCTGCACGCGAGCTTCCAGGATCTGCAGTGGGTCGTCAACGCCTACGCGCTGACGCTTGCGGCGTTCCTGCTGACCTCGGGATCGCTGGCGGACCTGCTCGGGCGCCGGCGCGTGTTCGTGACCGGCCTGATCGTCTTCACGGCCTCCTCGGCCGCGTGCGGGCTCTCCACGACCCCGCTGATGCTCAACCTCGCACGCGCCGTGCAGGGGATCGGCGGGGCGGCGATGTTCGCGACCTCGCTCGCGCTGATCGCCCAGGCGTTCCACGGCAAGGAGCGCGGGATCGCCTTCGGGGTGTTCGGCGGGGTGATCGGCGCGGCCGTGGCCGTGGGACCGGTCGTCGGCGGGGTCATAACATCGGGCATCGGCTGGGAGTGGATCTTCTTCGTCAACGTGCCGATCGGGGTGGCCGCGGTCATCCTGACCCTCACGCAGGTGGCCGAGTCGCGCGACCCGAACGCCACGGGCGTCGACTGGCTCGGGCTCGTGACCTTCTCCGGCTCGCTGTTCCTGCTGGTGTTCGCGCTGATCGAGGGCAACGACAAGGGCTGGGGCTCGACGCGCATCCTCTCGTTTCTGGTTGGCTCGTTCGTGCTGATCGTGGCGTTCGTGATCGTCGAGCACCGACAGGCGCGCCCGATGCTCGACTTCACGCTGTTCAGGCGCCCCGCGTTCGTCGGCGCAAGCGTGGTCGCCTTCACCGTGTCCGCGTCCATGTTCGCGATGTTCCTCTACCTCACGCTGTACATACAGGACGTCCTCGGCTACGACCCGCTGCAGGCCGGCCTGCGCTTTCTGCCGGTCACGCTCCTGTCCTTCGTCGTTGCCCCGATCTCCGGGAGGCTGAGCGTGCGCGTGCCCGTGCGACTGCTCCTCGGCAGCGGGCTCCTGCTCGTGAGCGGCGGACTGCTCGCGATGACCGCCGTCGAGGCCTCCTCGGGATGGACCGTGCTGATCCCGGGGTTCCTGCTCGCGGGCGCCGGTGTGGGGCTGATCAACCCGCCGCTCGCGTCGACTGCGATCGGCGTCGTGCACTACTCGCGCAGCGGGATGGCGTCGGGAATCAACAACACGTTCCGCCAGGTCGGTATCGCGACGGGAATCGCCGGCCTCGGCGCGATCTTCGAGCACGAGGTCACGCGCAGCACGACCTCGGCACTGGCCGCAAGCGCTCCCGGACGGACCGTGCTGGGCGCCGCACACGGCTCACTGTCGACCGCCCTGGTCTCGGGCGATGTGCGCCAGATCGCCGGCCACCTGCCGCTGGCGGCCCGCGCGGCGCTCGGGCACGCCTACCGCGTCGGCTTCACCTCCGCGTTCGACACCATCCTGATGATCGCCGCGGCGATCGCCCTCGTCGGCGCGCTGTGCGCGTTCATCCTCGTGCGCAGCCGCGACTTCGTCACCTCCGAGGATCCTGCCGAGGCGCATGGGGCGGCGCAGCCCGAGGCCGTGACGGCTTGAGGAGCGCCGTCCAGCTCATCGCTCGCGCTCTTCATACCCGTTGCACGCCCGCACCGGCAGCCGCGGATAGCGCGGATAGGCAGGATCCTCGCGCGAGCGCCTGCACAGCGAGAAGGTCGAGCCACGCGTGTTTCGCACCTTCTGCTGGTAGCGGCACGTGTCGCACAGCCCGGCTCGCGGCCCCGAGCCTGGCGATGGCGTCGCAGGCGTGGACATGACCGGAGCTTAGGCGTCGGCCGCAACGAGCCGCCCGCGCCGGCGGGCAGGCGCCTGCAATAATCGTTGCCTATACAACTATGACCACCTTCTACCGCCTACTCGGATTCCTGCGTCCCTACAAGCGCGGCCTGGGCGCCTCGTGGGCGCTCGCCGGCGTGGCGATGATCATGACCGTCGCGCTGCCCGTCCTGACCGGCCATGCGGTGGAAGCCGTGCGCAAGGGCGCCCTCTACGCAGAGCACCACCAAAGCGCTCTGCGCGACGCCGAGCGCCACACGCTGCTCGTGCTCGCGATCGTGATCCTCGCCGCGGTTCTGGTGCGCTGGCTGCTCACCTACATGCGCCGCATGATCGCCGGGAGGGTGTCCCTCGGGATCGAGTACGACCTGCGCCAGCTGCTCTATGCGCAGCTGCAGCGCCTCGAGCTCGGCTTCTTCGACCACCAACAGACCGGCCAGCTGATGTCGCGCGCGACGGTCGATCTGCAGGCCGTCCGCTTCTTCCTCGGCTACGGCCTCGTCTTCATCCTGCAGTCGATCCTCACGATCGTGCTCGCAGGGACGGTGATGATCGCGATCAACCCCGCGCTCGGCCTGATCTCGCTCGTGCCGGTGCCCTTCGTGGTCGTCATCTCCTACCGCTACGGCCGCCGCGCGCGCCCGGCGATCCAGGATGTGCAGCAGCGCATCGCCGAGCTGACCGCTGACGCCGAGGAGAACATCTCCGGCGTGCGTGTTGTCAAGGCGTTCGCCCGCGAGCCACGTCAGCTGACGCGCTTTCGCACGAGCGTCGGGCGCGTCTTCGAGCAGGCGATGGTCGCGACGCGCCTGGAAGCGCTCTACAACCCGGTGATCGGCTTCCTGCCCCAGCTCGGCCTGGCCGCGGTGCTGCTTATCGGCGGCGAGAGCGTCGTGCACGCGCACCTCTCGCTCGGGCAGTTCACCTCCTTCTATCTCTACCTGAACATGCTGATAGCGCCGATGCGCTCGCTCGGTGTGACGCTCAACCTCGCGCAACGCGCCACCGCATCGGGGGCACGCATCTTCCAGCTGCTCGACCGCGCTCCGCGTCTGACCGCGGCGCCCGACGCGCCGCCTCTGCCCCCCGGCAACGGGCACGTGCAGCTGCGCCACGTGGCGCTGCGCTACGACGAGGGCGACGAGTGGGGCGCCGCCTACTCCCACGCGCGCGAGGGCACCCCTCCCCCCCTCGCGCTCGTGGGCGCCAAGGCCGCGCACGAGCACCTGGCGCCCTCCAACGGGCGCGCCGCAACCAACGGCTCGCGCGGCGGGCACGGCGAGCGGCGCACCGTGCTGCGCGACATCGACCTCGACGTGCCGGCCGGCCGGACGATCGCGCTCGTCGGCGCCACCGGCTCGGGCAAGACGAGCCTCGTGTCGCTGATCTCGCGCCTCTACGACGCGAGCGCCGGGGAGGTCCTGATCGACGGGGCGGACGTGCGCGAGGTGAACCTCCGCTCAGTGCGCCGCTCCGTGGCGGTTGTCAGCGACGACCCCTTCCTGTTCTCGGCCACGGTCGCCGAGAACGTCGCCTACGCGCGCCCCGACGCGTCTGCGGCGGAGATCGAACACGCCGCCCGCCGCGCTCAGGCGCACGAGTTCATCGCACGTCTGCCCGATGGCTATGACACGCGCGTGGGCGAGCGCGGCCTCACGCTCTCCGGCGGGCAGCGCCAGCGTCTTGCGATCGCACGCGCCCTGCTCGCCGACCCGCGCGTGCTGATCCTCGACGACGCGACCTCATCCGTGGACTCATCGACCGAGCGGCTGATCAAGGTGGCCCTCGACGAGGCCATGGCCGGGCGCACGACGTTCATCATCGCTCACCGCCTCTCCACGATCGCGCTGGCCGACGAGATCGTCGTGCTCGAGCATGGACGTATCGTCGCCCACGGCGATCACTCCTCGCTGCTCGAGACCTCGCAGCTGTACCGCGAAATCGTCGAGAAGGGCCTGCCCGAGCAGATCTTCCTGACCCGCGAGAGCCGTGAGCGGGAGGTGAGCGGCCTGTGAGCTCCCGAGCCGGCTTCGGCGGCGGTGTGGGCGCGGGCCGTGGCGGCGGCGGTCGTGGCCTCGGGCCAGGCGGCGCGCGCGGCTTCCAGCAGTGGGCTGGGGAGCGCGCCAGCCGGGGCAGTCGCGGGCGCAACCTGCGCGGGCTGCTCGAGCTGCTGCGACCGTATCGCGTTCGCGTCACAGTGATGCTGATCGCGCTCGTGCTCGGCACCGCGGCGTCGCTCGCGCCGCCGCTGCTCGCCAAAGTGGCGATCGACCAGGGCATCGAGGGTCACGACACGCACACGCTCGTGCTCGTGGTGGGCGCATTCCTGCTCGCCGCCGTGCTGGTGTGGCTGATGACCGCCGTGCAGACCTACCTCGTCGGCTGGGTCGGGCAGCGCGCGCTGGCGGACCTGCGTCTGCGCATCTTCACGCACCTGCAGCGCCAGCCGATCGGCTTCTACGAGAGCCGCCCCGCCGGGGTGCTCATCTCGCGCATGACCAACGACGTCGAGGCCCTCGAAAACCTGGTCACGGACTCCGTGGTGACGCTGTTCCAGGCCGGGCTCACCCTGATCGGGGCGGTCGCGGTCCTGCTCTATCTGGATGCCAAGCTCGCTCTCCTGACGCTCTGCATCGTTCCGTTCGTGGCCGCGCTCAGCATCTGGTTCCGGCTGACCTCCGCGAGCGCGTTTCGACGCACCCGCGAGACGATCGGTGCGATCACGGCCTATCTTCAGGAGACACTGTCGGGCATCCGCGTGGTGCGCAGCTTCGGCGGCGAGCCCATCCACGAAGCGCGTTTCGCGGAGTTCAACGAGGACAACCGGGAGGCCAACATGGCCACCGTGCGCCTCAACGCCGCCTACTTCCCCGCCGTGGAAATGCTCTCCGGCGTGGCGCTCGCGCTGATCATCCTCTACGGCGGGCTGCAGGCGATCGAAGGGCATCTCACGGTGGGCACGGTCGTGGCCTTCGTGGCGACGCTCTCGTTCCTGTTCGAACCGATCCAGCAGCTCTCCCAGCTCTACACGACCTACCAGTCGGGCATGGCCGCGCTCGAGAAGATCTTCCAGCTCCTGGATGTCAAACCCGACCTCGAGGACCGCCCGGGCGCGGTCGAGCTGCCGCGCATCGATGGAGAGATCTCCTTCGAGGATGTCTCCTTCGCCTACCGGCCACGTCGTGGCTCCGGCGGCGGCGCGCCGGCCGCGCTGGCGCTCGAACAGGTCAGCCTGCGGGTGCCGGCCGGGCAGACGGTGGCGCTCGTCGGCGCCACCGGCGCGGGCAAGTCGACGATGGCCAAGCTCGTTGCGCGCTTTTATGACCCGACCGCGGGGCGCGTGCTCGTCGACGGGCACGACCTGCGCGAGATCGCCGGCTCCTCACTGCGCTCGCAGATGGGGATCGTGCCGCAGGAGGCCTTCCTGTTCTCGGGCACGATCCGCGAGAACATCGCCTTCGGGCGGCCCAACGCGAGCGATGAGGAGATCCGCGCGGCCGCGGCCGCGGTGGGCGTCGACGAGTTCATCTCCGAACTGGAGCGGGGCTATGAGACCGAGGTCGGCGAGCGCGGCGCGCAACTCTCCGCCGGCCAGCGCCAGCTGATCGCCTTCGCGCGCGCGCTGATCGCGGACCCCCGCATCCTGGTCCTCGACGAGGCCACCTCCAACGTCGACCTCTACACCGAGGGGCGGATCGAGGAGGGCCTGCGACGCCTGCTCGCCGGACGCACATCGATCGTGATCGCGCACCGCCTCTCGACGATCCGCCAGGCCGGTCGCATCGTCGTGCTCGAGCACGGCCGGATCGCCGAGCAGGGCACGCACGATGAGCTGATCGCCGCCGAAGGACGCTACTTCGAGCTGTACCGCGACTGGGCCTCGCACGCCGCCGCCGCCTGAACGCGGCGGGAGGCGCAGCCGCTCATCTCGCTCCGATCACGTCGATCGAGCGTCGCAGTCGGCGATTCGAACTGGGGCACGCAGCCGCGGGCGAGCCCGGCGACGGGGCCCTCAGCGGCCAGTGGACACCTTCAAGGCGAACGTGCGGCGCGCCAACGAGACGGCGTCGAGCTGGAACTCCTCGCGCCCTAGAAACACCATCACCTGGCCGCAGTCGCAGACGATCTCACGACGGATGCTGTCTCCCTCCAGCACGAGTCGCCCGCTCGCCTTGCCGTCGTGGTCGCACGACGCGCGAATTACTCGCAGGTCTGCCAAAACGCGCTTCACCATCGCCGCGCACCGGCAGCATTGCGGGACATTCCTCGGCTGCACACCCTGAAGGATCGGGCTTGCGCGCTCGGGCGGAACGAGCGCACGCCTGTGCCGCGACGGTCGTTGCGGAATGAGACTTCCGGAACCAAACTGCGCGCCGTGGCTCGAGTGATGATCGCGTCGGCCACCGACTCCTCGTCAACGCGGTACCGCGCGTCGAGCACAAGCTGCCGGAGGTGTCGTATCCGTCGCATGGGTTGGCCCCCAAGAGGTATCGGTACCTGGCGCGCGGTGCATTCGCTGCTACAGCCCGGTTCGACGCACGAACGAGAAACCATGCAGGCGTGAGCCGGACGCCCATTCCGCTGCATCCGGACGCCCATTTCGCTGCATCGCGAGTGGGGCGCCCACGCGAGCGGGTGCCGCCGAAAGCGCGCGAACGCGGCGAGAGGGCTCGCCCAGCGCGTCGCAGCGAGCGCCAGCTCGGAGCGCTCGTCGTCGACCACGCACCGTGGAGCCCGGACTGCAACGATTGCGAGTGCGGGAGTCGAGGCGATCCGCTCGCAATGTTCAAGAACCGACGCCGGGTTCCGCGCGACCGGGCGATGTGGATCTGGAAAGGGGAATCGAGCGATGGGACAGGAGACCCGGGGGCGTCTCGACATGATCCTGCTCGACGCCCGGGCACGTTCGAAACAAGGTCTATAGCGTGGTCGCGCGCTGGCGGACCAACCGCCTGAGGCGGGTTGCATGAGGCGCGGGCATCGCTGCGGCGCGATCACGCTCGGCCTGGTGCTCGCCTGCCTGGCGGCGGCGGCCCCCGCGCCGGCGCTGCTCGCCGCGCAGCCGAGCGGCCGGGCGGGGTGCATCGACGCCGATGGATCGGGCGGGTGCACGCGCGCGGCCTCGTTGTCCTCGGACTCGCGGGTCGGCCCGCTCGTCGTCTCGCCCAACGGTGCGTTCGTGTACGCCGCCGACCGTCCGTTCACCGAATCGGAATACCCCACCGACGGGCGACTGCTGATCTTCGCGCGCGATCGAAGCAGCGGCGCGCTGCGCGAGCTGCCGGGACGCCGCGGCTGCATCGAGAACGCAGTCAAGCCGGTGCCGACCCAGCGCGGCCCGTGCGAGCAGATCGGCGGCATCGAGAACCCGGACGAACTCCTGATCAGCCCGGATGGACGCCGCCTGTACGTGGCGACGGCGGGCAACCTGGGGAGCTATCTGGTGACGTTCGCCGTGAACCCGCACACCGGCGAAGCACGCAGGCTGCAGTGCCTCACGAACGCGTTTGCAAGCAGATGCGCGAAGACGAGCATGGATGAACCGCGGACGCTCCTGGTCACATCCGACTCGCGCTTCCTGTACGTCGGTTCGCTGAGCAACTCAGCCGTAGGCGCATCACCGCTGCTGAGCGTCTACCGGGCTGGCGCACACGGTCTCACCGCGGAGCAGTGCCTGGCCGCCGCGGCGATCACCGATCTCGGGTGCACGGTCGCGCCGTTGCTGGGCGATGGCTCGGTCGACGGGCTCGCGGAGGCACCCGAGGGGAGCACCTTGTATGCGAGCGCGGCCGCGCCGACCCGTGGCGGGGAGCGGGTGCTCGCGCTCGCGCGCGATCCCGCGAGCGGCCGGCTGTCCCCTCTCTCGGGGCCCGGCGACTGCGTCAGCGACGAGCCGACGCCACCGCCGCCGTGCAGCGCAGTGGCGCTGACGGGCACCGACCTGGCGATGAGCCCCTCGGGTGAAACGCTGTACACGGCCACCAAGGGAGCCGGGGGGCAACCCGGCTCGTTCGGCGCCGCGGTGCTCGTGCGCGACGGCTCCTCGGGCGCCCTCAGCGAGCTCGCCGGCCCCAGCGCATGCGTAGCGTTCGATTCTCCCCTGGGCGGTGCTCCCGTCGCGGGGTGTGGCTCCCTCCCCAGCTGGGCCGTCGGCCTGGAACTGCCGACGCTCGCGGCGAGCGCGAGCGTGCTGCTCGCCCCCTTCGACGAATTCCAGGGGGGCAACGGGGTCGTGCAGATCACGCCCTCGCCACCGAGCGGCGCGCTCACGGCGAGCGACGTCCGCGGGTGCAAGCCCGAAAGGTGCGCCGCGGCGCGCGGCACCGAAGGGAGCGCGACCAACACCCCCTCGATCGTGCTCTCTCCCGACGGTCGCTCGCTGTATCTCGCCGAGGGACCGGGCATCGCGCAGCTGCGAGTCAAGTGATCGCCGGCGGCACAACGAACGCGCGTCTGCTGGCGCGCACCCCCCTCAGACCGCGAAAAGCCCCGCATTTGCGGGGCCGATCGCCACTCCGGGACAGGGACTCGAACCGTGGGCGAGCCCATGCCGCTATCCCTGTGCTAGAGCCAAATCCGGCCTATTTGCAGGGAGAACGCCTCCCGCGCCAATCCGGCCGGGTCCGGTTGAATCCGGTCTATCCGGGGCGAGGCTGGCACGAGACTGGCACGAGCGGCTACCGCACCAACCGAGGCACTTGAACGCTGAGGTGCTGCCAAACGTCATCCCCCCATCCACCGTCATAGCTCACCACGACAACGTAGCGACGGGCATCTGCGTTCCGGGCAGCCACGGCTAGCTCCAGCTCGAACCTTCCGCTCTTGATCCGGTGTCGACCGTCAACCGGGATAGCGGCGACCTCGATCTGCGCTGGCGCTTCTCCGGCTGCCGCGAGGCTCTTGTCGACCCGCACGAGATCAAGGTGTCGGTGCGTCCCTGGCGGGATGGTCAGTCGGATAACGGTGGGGGTGGAGTTAGACCATCTGAGTAGCTGGCCGTCGATCTGAATGCTCGGCTCAGCGCGAGCGGGGAACGTTTGGCGTGGCGCAAGCTCACGCGCACTGAGGATCATGACCTCAACGTCCTCGGCGGCTCTACGACGCCTCGCAGCGACGACACGGAGCCGAACATAGGCCACGGGCTGAGGTAAGTAGTCCGGGTTTGGGCCGACGATGACAGCATCAGATGAGGTTGGACCGCCGTACTCCAACGAGAGCTTGGGCCGGCGCCACCGCTCGCGAAACACGGCTACATAGAGCGCAACTATCGTCGCCCCAACCGTGCCGACCGCAATGAACCACTCCCGAACCGAGTCTGCCGTCGATTCGGGAGCCGCCCGCTGCATCTCCACGATGACTTTCGCGGCGTTCATGCCCGTAGGCTCGCATCCGCCCTGGACAGAGCCGGGAACAGTTACGCCACGAGCTTGAGCTTCGGACGCTTCGCGATCTGCGCAAGGTAGGCGTTCGCGGCGGTCGCCGCCTCGTCCAGTCCGCCGGGCATCAGGTGGCCGTACGTGTCGAACGTCATGGCGATGGTCGAGTGCCCCATGATGACGCTGAGGGCCTTCGCGTTGACCCCTGCGGCGATCAGCAGCGACGCGCAGGTGTGCCGCGCCTCGTGCAGCGTGATCGGCCGCAGAAGCTCAACCTCCGCCCCATCCTCGGCCTCATCGATGCGGCGTTCGTTCTCGGCATCCCACGCTGCGAGCGACCAGCGGCGGACCGATTCTGGGTTGAACGGTTTGGTAGCCGTGGCGCCGAACACTAGCCCCTCTCCCTCACCCTCAGTGCGGAGCTTGTGAGCGGTCAGCTCGTCGGCGAGCGGGTCGAGGATCGGGACACGGCGGTTGCCCGCCGCGCTCTTGACCGCCTGCTCGTGCTCGATCGCATCCCATCCACGCGACACGCGGATGACCTTGGCGGGGAGGGCGACGTCGCTCCAACGCAGCGCACGCAGCTCTCCACGCCTCAGCCCGGCATAGAACGCACACGCCCACAGCGCGCGCTCGTCATCGGGGATAGCGGCGATGAGCGCGCTCGCCTCAGCGGGATCGGCGATCCTGTCGCGCCGGCCATCCGGGCGGCGCAGCTCGAGCCCAGCGGTCGGGTCGATCGTCACTTCATCGCGTTTGATCGCGCGGCGGTAGACGACGCGCAGCGGGTCGAGTGTGTTCTGCACGGTGCTCGCGCTCAATCCCTTCGCGGTGAGCCGGTCGGCGAGATCCTGCACGTCGCGACGCTGAACGTCGGACAGCCGCCTGTCGCCGAGCGTCGGCAGCACCCGTTTGTCGAGCCCCACCCGGTAGCCGCGAAGCGTCGCGGGCTTGTAGCGGCCACCCGATGAGGTCGGTATCGAGCCGTCGCGGGCACCCGCCATGAACGCCTCCGCCGCCGCCCGAACCGTCGTGGACGTGGGCGCACGCAGCTCGCCCTTGCGCACGGCCGGCTTCTTTTCCTCCCGCCACGCCAGCGCCGCCGCTTTCGTCGGGAACGCTTTGCGGATCTTCTTGCCGTCCCGTGGCGAGTAGACCGACGCCTGCCACGGACAGTCACAGCGGGCCCTGCCGCTGCAGCGGTTCCCGTGACGCTGGAATACACCCTCAGCGGCCATCACGCATCGCCCCCCTCGGGCTCCCCGCCCAGCGCACGCCGTCGAACGTCCTCCTCGACGGCCCTCGACTTGTCGTAGGGGAGCTTCGCGTCGAGAGCCCCGCCAGTCTGCTCCCGCACTTGGCCTACGGCGTCGATCAGGTCTTCGCGCAGCATCGCTGACTGCGGCTCATCCTCCATGCCGAGGCAGTCGATCACTATGCGCGCGACCCGCCAGCCGCCCGCGCCCGGCACCTCGATCAGGTCGGCGTAGACCGGGTAGCGCCCGTCTCCCATGCCCGTGCCGACCCACACGCCGATATGGTCGGTGCCCTCCGGCATGTCGTCGTCGTCGCAGTCAATCTTGGCGCCCGAGTCTGCAGCGAGGAACCGCTCCTCGTCCTTCTCGCTCACGTCGGCGTACATCGGATCGAGCACAACCACGCTCCCGTGATCTACGAATACGTTGCCGATGTACTCACGCTTCGTCGTACTCATTTCCACAACCTCCTCCACACGCCGGCACGCCCGAGCGTGCGGCCCACGATGATGTTCTTGCCGCGCGTGGCGACCCTCCGGGGTTTGCCGGACGCCACCGCGCCGATCGTGTTGCTCAGCCGCGCAGCCCGGTAGAGCTGCGACGTGAAGCTGCTACGTCTTGCCATCAGTCCCCGCCTCCGTCCTGGTCGCCTTGCGCGCGGTCCAGCCGCACGACGTTATCCACGGAGTCCGGCTCGACAAGGCGCACCGGGCGCCGCCACGCAAGCCGCTCGACCCTGCGAAGGTGGCGGCGCAACTCCGCGCGCTCCTCCTCGTCAAGCCCTGGCACCGCGACCGCCAGCACGTAACCATCCGCTACATGCCCCCATGCAAGGCGTTTCGGGTCCACTTCGACTGTCGGTGCGGTTCTGGTGCTCATGGTCGCCTCCTGAGTCTCGGATGGTTAGCGCTCGGCTTCGACCAGCTTCCCCAGCTCGGCCATCGACACGCCCAACGCCTCCGCGAGCCGGCGCACCGTCGACCATCCGGGTGAGGACTTCCCCGCCTCGATCCGGTTGTACGCCGAGCCGGTCAGGCCGGCGTCGTGGGCGAGCTGCTCCTGCGATAGCCCGCGCTCCTCCCGCAGCCGGGCCAGGACCCGGATGAGGCTCTGATCGGCTGTAGAACGCGGCACGCTGGCGCCGGACATTACTGTCGGGCCTCCCTTGGTAGCTGTAGTCGAGTCCATGCGTTGACATCATAGTGCTTACGCCGTACGCTGTCCAGCATGACCAAGCTAACCCCCCTCACCCTCGCAGTCCTCTCGCTCGCGCTTCCCACCACGGCCGGCGCGCACAAGCGCCCGCACCGCTCGGCGTGCATTCGAGAGACGCGGCATCTCGTCCGGTGCCCCGTGATGGTCCGCAAGGTGCCCGTCGCCCAGCCGGTGCCCGTCCCGTCGACCACAAGCGCACCGGCCGTCCCGTCGACGGAAACCCCCCCGCCGGCCGAACCCGCAGCGGCGGAAGTCGAATGCCCGACCCGCGCACAGGTTGAAGCATTCCTAGACGAGCACACGTTGGCGGAAATAGCGGCCGGTGTCAGCTTCGACGTGGAATGCCCCGCCTAGAGCTTTAGATAGTACGAGTGGCAACTTTCGATGTGCGTGCCTTCGTATTTCCACTTGGCCGTTGCCGGGACGATGAAGGATGGCGTCAAGATCGCATTCTCAGCAGCCACCGCCGTCGATTTTCCGCCCGAAAAGCTCACGGGGAGAGCGCCGAGCTTTACGCTTAGCTCGACGATGCCTTCTTTCCCGGCTTCGATCTGGATTTCAAGCATGACGAACGTGGCCCGCGCCGCGCTCGCTTCATATTCGACCCCTGTGGTGCGGCTCACTGATGTTTCGTAAGGTTCGCTATTGGCGACTTTGTTCCCTTCGTAGAGAACTTCGTCAATCTTTTTCATCCCCGGTTCGGAGACTTCGGCCGGGTACTTCTCGACTTCGTCCGCGGACTGAGCGAACTTGATACCAAAATGAGTCGTCGTGCCCGGCATCAGTCCTTCTCCTCCCACGTACCGTCCGGCTCGGCCTCAAACGACACGCCGTCCGGTAGTTCATCCCAGCTCGGGCCTTTCGAGCGCGCCTCGACCTCCGCGATGCTCGCCAGCTCCTCATCCGTTAGTGTCTCTGTCTCATCGGTCATTACTACTCACTTTCACTCGTTGGCATTTATCGTTGTGACTCGCGGGTGCAGCGCGGGCTCGGCCGACTACGGCCCGCGCGCGAAGCCCGCCCGCGCGGCTGCAAGGAGCGAACCCCGCGCGAAGTCATAGCTGCACCCTGTAGCGTCGACGCCACGTTCGATCTTCACCCTCGCGGCACGTACTGCAAAGGTGGAGTGTCACGCCCTGGCCTGTCTGCTTGTCCTCGGCCGGCAGCTCGATCACCTGGCGGTTAGAGCCGCACCACTCGCATATCTTCACCCCTGGACGTGTGGCCGTGGCGCTCACGAATCGAACCTCCCCGCGAGCGCGCCGAGCGCCTGCAGGGCGCTTTCCACCGCCGCGCTATCGCTACGGTTGATCGCCCCCTGTAGCTCGTCCCGCCAATGCACGGCGAGCCCGCGCAGATCGTTTGTGGCTTCTACGTTGTCGGCGATGGCTTTCCAGAGGTTCGCGGTCGTCCGCGCTTCACCCGTCGTGGCACCGACCGCCTTTTGCGTCGCCGCGGCTTCTAGAGCTTTTTTGACGGTAGCTGTCTGTGACATTCTGATCTCCTCTACTGCTGTTGTCCGCCGACGGATTCAGTCGCGCCACTGTCCGGCCTTTCACTGTGACCCGCGGGCAACGGTGCCTGCCACGCCTTCGGCAGTAGCGATTCCAGCCGCAAGAGCCGAGCCCGCAGCTTGATCCACGTTCTAACGCCCGCGCGTTCACTCGGCTTCGCCCTTCCCCACGCTCTGATCGCGTTCAGCAAATCCCGCCGGTCTTTGATCGGATAGTGATACCCGGGGCCGTTCCTGCGCTTTAGCGCTAGTTCTTCTTCCCCGAGTTTCTGAATCTCCGCGTCGCTGTAGCGCGGCGTGTCCTCGACGCCCTCGATGGTCGCGTCCGAGCGGGTGCCGAGTTTCGCGCGGCGAGCCCGCTCAATCTCCACAAAGCTCCGACGCGCGACCGTGAGAGTCGGAGTCTCCCGAAGCTCGAAACCCTCCACCGGACACATGCGGCGCTCCGTCGAGCCCTTCAAGCCGTCAGCATAGGCGCGGCGTTCCTTCTCCCCAGCGTCACCACGAGCGCTGATTGTCGCGGCGGCGGCTTCATTGCAGCCAAAGTTGCAGACCGTTACATCGCCGCGATGGACTGAGGCTTCCTTGATTTCGCGGCGGCTACGATCTTCATTCCACGAGTCCGCCGAGCACCGAAAAGCCACAGACATTTGCAGCCCGGCGTTTTCCGCGGTCGAGCGGAGATCCTGCACCCTTGGCGCTGAGGCATCTAGGAACGCTTCACAGTGAAGCCCCCGGTCGGTTTCACTGAGCAGTAGGGTCGGCTCGCCGCTGGGCGTCTTAGTCCTGGCGAGCGCGAGCCCGGAGTGATCCTGAAGTAACACTGTGTCGGGGCCTTCAGCGAGACTACGACGCCACGTCCCGCGCTTTATCCGCTCCTCGAACAGCGTCCCGACCGGATACCACCGTTCAGACACGCTCGCGTAGCCGCGCAGGGCGAGCTTTCCCCCCGGCGCTTCTCGAATCTCTATCTGTCCGTTCATGCCGTCACCTGCTCTCTCAGCTCTGGCCGCTCCCCCAGCTCGGCCAGCTCGTTATCCGCGCGCTCCTGCGCGGCCTGTTCACTCTCGCGGAGCTGCTTCTGGCACCGCTCCCGCGCCTGGCGGATCGCGGTTTCCCTCCGGGCGTCAATCTCAGCGCGGCGCTTCTCCCACGCGGGGATGCCGGCCTTCGCCTCTAGCTCCGCGCGCTCCTGTTCATTTTCTGCGCGCCAGCGGGCCTTTACCTGTTCGCACGCGACCCAGAACCCGCGCGGTTGTGCAGGTGCCCCCGCAGCCGGCGCAGCCATTGGGCGCACCTCCAGCTCGCGCAGCCTTCGCTCCGTCCGTTCCTGCGGGCTCAGCGCCTCCTCGGCGTCGAGCCTGGCGCGCTCCCCCAGCAGGTAGCTTTCGGCTTCGGCCAGCCGTTGCTCGCCCGCGCGCCGGTTAGCCTCGGCTTCTGCCTTCTGCCGCTCCCGGCGCCGGTCCGACTCCCCCTGCCATGCGGGGCGGACATTCTCGATGACACTTCTACTCAGCGCCACTCAGACCACCGCCTTCACGCGCTGCTCGGGTGCAAGTGCCTGCGGGCGTGTCTCCAGCGCCGCCTTATGGCGGCCCAGGATCTCCAGCAGGACCGGCTTCGCCCCATGCGTATCCACCAGCAGACGGGCGAGCGTCTGCTGGTCTGCTTCTAGCTGGTCGAGACGCTTTTCTGTCTCTGTTGGGTTTGCTCTACGTGGTGCCATGCTCTGCTCCTTTGTTCAGTTCGCGCAGGGATGCCATGCCGGCCACCATTGCGCCCATTCGTCACTCGTTAGCTCGACCGCGGCAAGCGCCCGGCACACTTCCGCCGGGTCGCCATCCTCGTTTTCCACCGCAAGCGCCAGAGCGTCGGCCGGGTCCTCGGCGTCGAGCGCGGCAACGGTCCAGCCGTAATACATGCGAAGCCACGTAGGCGCGGACGGGTCGTGAGCGCAGATCGTCGCCACCTGCTCATGCTGGGCGCGCGCATAGGCCCGATCCTTTTCACTCAAAAGCTCGAGCCAGCCGGCATAGCGGTCGAGCGCGCTCATATCCACACGTGGGGCGTTCTAGGCCGGTACTCCGCGGCCCGCGAGTAAGCCATGACGGCGCACACTGCGAGGTCGATCCGCCGCGGCGAGTCCTTGGAGTCCTTGACGAGCTGCCCGCCGCGCGATGACACCTTTAGCACCGCGTTTGACACGTGCCGGCTCAGCCGCTCATCACCGGAATGTGTGAGCGTCCCGTTCATCACAGCCTCATACGTGCGGGTCGTGGCGGGAATCATCCGCTCGCGTGACTGCGGATGCTCGACCACCGGCAACCGTTCGGCGGCGAGTAGCTGCAGTGAACGCTGCCAGCGGAACGGGTCCGCGGCGATCTCGACCACCTTCCAGCGCCGGCACGCCTCGCGCAGCATGTCCTCCACGTCCTCCACCGGACTCCGCCAGTCCGTACCGTCACTCTCCCAGCAGGCCACGACCATCAGGTGCGGCTTATCGCCCACCGTGCAAGCCACAATGCCCGTACTGTCACCGCTGAAACTCCCGTCGAACGCGAGCATCACAGTCTCGCCGTCCGGTATGTCGCGCGAATCGGCGCACGCATCCCACGCCTCGCGGGGAATCCACCGCTCGCCCGCCGCTGCGACAACGTGATTTAGGTAGTAGCGGCGGCTCACATGCTCGGGCGTTGTGGGGTCCTGCACCTCGGCGGCGAGCCTGTCCACGTCCAGCCAATGACTGTCACCCCTCGCCGCGAGCAGCCCAGCGCGCACCGCCTCCAGGTCATGCAGGTCATGGACGGGCGGGCTCTCCAGACTGTCGTAATAGAGCCCCGGAACGTCACCCCCGGCGAGCCGCCACGCCTCGAATCCCCGCTCGGCCACACTATCCTCGCCCGGAAGGTGAGCGTTGCAAATCTCCATCGTGCGAGCGCTGCCGTCGTTGGACTTGGCGGCGTTGCGACGGATCGCATCGGCCATCGCGTGCCCGTCGTTGCTCCTAATCCACTCTTGGCTCTCGTTCAGGATCGTGAGGCTCGGCCGCTTACCCTCCAGCGCTCGCGCTGAGCTCGTCACCGCTTCAATCTGCCCGCAGCCCCTCGCGTAAATGATCGTCTTGCCAAGGTCTATCGCGTACTCAGCCACCGCCTCGGGCGAGAACAGCCCCGCGAACAGCCGCATAGTGTTCGCCGTCTGGTCACGTGACACGGCCGCGACAGGAATCCACGGCGCCGGATGCTCGATCGCCACCGGCTTACCCTCCGAATCCCAGCCACCAAACCGGCACGGACCGCAAAGCTCCACCGCAGCCAGCGCGGCCAAAACCGGGTCCTTCCCCCAGCCCTTGCACCGCCGGATCACTCCGCGGCGATAGGTGAACCTCCCAGCCTCGTCTATCGCGTACCACCGGAGCACGATCCGGGCCTGTTCGGGAGTGAAGATCCACGGCTCGCCCGCGGCCGGCCCGTCCGGCTGGAGTAGATAAGCCCGCGTCCACGCGAGCACCTGCCAGCCGAGCGTCCGCCCCTCGTCCGGGGTCGTGTCCGGGATAGACCGGATGCCCTCCACCGTGGCGGTTGCGGTGCTCACGCCCCCAGCTCCTGCCGGTAGGAGTCGAGCGCCACGAGCTGCACATCCCTCGCGGGCTCGGCCGGCTCGATCCGCAGCCCAATCCGGCGACGGTCCAGCGGCGAGCCGCCCAACAGCGCCTCCTGCAGCCGGATCTCAGCCAACAGCGGCGGCTTCGGCGAACGGTAGAACGCATCCACGATCCGCGCGAGCATCCCCAGCCGGCCCCAGTCGGTCGCCGTGAACACGCAAGCCATCGGCGACCGGCTCCAGGTCACATACCACGAGCGCGTGTCAGCGAGAAACCGAACCGACTCACCGCCAGCGCGATAGGAGCGCGGCAGCGGTGGAAAGTCACCCACATAGCCCTCCGCCGGCAGCTCCGCCTCCACGCGCGGCTTGTGGCGCCTGCGCCGCTGCTCAGCGGGCTTCGGAGCGGGTCCACGACCGGCCATCAGCGAGCCTTCCCGGCCACGCTGAGCCCATTCCCCAGGGGAAGGCCACCATCCCAAGTCCCAGACGCGCACACGCGCTTTTTCGCCTTCGGGGGGGTCGGATCTAGATACTCGTGAACTTCGGCATGCCGCCGGGGGGTGGCTGCCCTGTAGTGCCCTCTAGCGGTGCCTGTAGCGCCGTGTGCGGGCCTCCTGTGCGATGTCGGGCACCGCGGCTCTCCCCGGTGAATTGCACGCCTGCGGCGGCAGGAGCCTGAGCGGTCATCCTCGGTTCGTGTGCAGGTGCAACGGGCCCGGCTGGCGCTCGGCTCGTTGGCCTCGTTGACAGTCGCCGCTGTTGCTCGTGTGCTCATGCGACGGCAGCTCCCCGGCTGCTGTTGCATGCCCGGTGTGCGGCGGCTAGTTCGCGCTTGTCCGCTGGCCGTGTCTGCCGTTGCCCGTTGCGCGGCTGTAGGTGATCGGCAGTGTCGGCGCCGGGCAGGCCGCAGATATGACAGACACCGTGATCGCGGGCGATGACTTCGCTACTGATTCGATCCCAGCCCGGACCGAATCGTTGCGCTGTTGTGCCGCGCTTGCGCTCGTGTGCTCGTGCGTGTGCCGGGCAGCGTGAGCCGTTGACTGTCAACCGTGGACAGCCGAGCTCAATGCAGGGTCGCGGCAGACGGTTCACGCTCGCCTCCGATCTCTGCGCTCCCAGATCCAATCTTCGGCCCAGATCGCGGCGACTTCGCAGAACCAGCGGAGCCGCTGCGCCGGCGTGCCGTGGCGGCGTTCGTCGCGGGTCTTATGTTTGCGGCAGAGCGGGCTGCCGGTAGCCGCTAGCCACGGGCAGCCGTCCTCGCGGCAGGAGCGGTCGTCTCCGCGGCCGGCGAGTATGTACGGCACGCCGAGCCTTTCGCGGTAGTCGGGGAGCGGTTCGAGACGGTCCATCAGCGCGTTCCCGTCTGTGATTCACATTCCGGGCTGGTCATCGTGCGGCCTCGGACTGGTCGGTTGACTGGTCGCGGCTGTTCTCTGCGACATACGCTCGGACCGCCTGCCTCACGACCGCGGACAAGCTGCGGTCCTCGAGCTCGGCGCGCTCGCGCGCAACCTCCAGAAGATCCTCCGGCATCCGCAGCGATACAAATGTGCTTGTCACGGTGGGCAGCTCCTCACGGTCGAACGTGTCTCCGTGAAGTGCTGCGGCTTTTCTCTGCCGTGACCTCGCTGGGATTCACCGCACACGTTATCACTCAATGTCACGGTCATCCCACGCGCTCCCCGTGCTCGTCCAGCCATCGCTGCAGCTCCGACACGGCGATCACCTTCCGCCGGCCGATACGCACGATCTTCACATCAGGCGCTATGTGCGCCTTCCACGTGTCCCACGACACTGAGAGGGCCGCGCACGCCTGCTCGACCGTGAGCGCTAGCGCCGGTGTCTGAGGCTTCTCGATCGCGCTCATTCCACGGGCTCCAGGGCGCCGGGCAGCGGATGGCCGCACTTCGCGCAACGGCCGCCGTCAGGCATCGGGCGATCACAGCGGCAGTGGTGGCCGTTGTCCCCAGTGGCGCCAAACTTGGCCGCAATCCGCTCAAGTTCAGCGTCACCCGCACTGAGAACGCACTGGGGACTATCGTTTTCAGTGTCCTGTGTGTGCTGTGTGTGCTGTGTGTAGTTTTTAGGGGCGTTTGCACTGGGGACACTGGGCGCACTCGGCACCCCGTTTTCACTAGTCCCCAGTGCTGTCCCCTGTGGCCACCGCCACTCGCTCGGTGCCTGGAATGTGGATGCTCGGCGGTTCTCGAGCCCGAGGCGCTTCTTGGCGCGCTTGACCGTGTGCTTTTCGATGTCATCGGCCGCGCACGCCTCATAGATCGACGCCGCCGGGTGCCACTCGCCATCTCGCGGCAGCAGCGCCTCGATAATCTCGACCGCTTCCGCGACTTTGGAGTGCTCGGCGGCCTTGCTGCTGCTCGTGTCGATCAGCTCCTCGACGGTCAGGTCGCACGCCTCGAATCCGGCGGCCTTCGGCACGTTGAAGTCGTGGCCGTTCGCCGTGAAGCTGGCGCCCTCGATCGTGAACTCGACGGCGGGCGGTGGCGCGCTCAGGTTGCCCTTGCCCCGCACGAGCACCCGCCGCGCCTCATCCTCCGGGTGCTGCGCCAGCAGCAGGGACGAGCGGGACACGGCATTGAACGCCGAGCTGCCCGCCACAAGCTCCCGGAACGTCGAGCCGCGCTTGTTCGGGTGCATCGAGCCGAGCGTGCCAATGTCCAGCTCCCGCGCGATCTGACGGATTGGCTGCAGCGCCTCGCGAACCTCGCGGGCGTGCCAGTCGTTGACGCCAACCCCCAAGTTGTCGACCAATGCGTCAAAGAACGCGAAACCGATCTGCTCCAGGTCGAGCGCGAGCGCGAGGCGTTCCTGGTCGGCCCTCAGCTCGATATACCCGCCTTCGGGCCGGTCGAGTGCTTTCACTCGGGAGAGATCCGCACCCGCGGCGTGCAGCCGCGGAGTCCAGACGTGTGCAAAAGAGTCCTCATCGCCCACCACGGCAACATTGATCGGCGTGTGCCGCAGGTGACCGGGAAGGTCGCCGTGCGTCAGCCGGGCGATCAGCCACGCCGCGAGGGTGCTCTTGCCTACCCCCTCCGATCCGAGGATCAGGCTCAGGTAGCCAAGCGGCAGCCGGTCTTTCCACGCCCACCGCGGCGGCCGAGCCCGGGACAGGTCAGCCGTCGTGATACGCAGCCCGGACGGGTGATCGGTGCTCATGCTGCACCCCGCAGTCGGTCGCTGCGCCCGAACTGTTGGCGCTCGATCGCGTCGAGCTGCTGCGCAACCTGCCGCCGTGCGAGCGTGTCCGCGATGTGCTCGCGGATCTCTTGGTCGAGCGCGCCATCGGATGGGGCATCCGTCTGCACGTCGATCACCAGGCCGGCGCGCGTCGTATCGACCGTGGCCGCGGTTGCCGTGCCATCGGTCCACACCTCAATCGTCCAGCGCAAACCGAGCTCGTGCGCGCGAACCGCGGTGGCCCTGCATCGCCAGCTCACGCGATCACCCCCGAGGGGGCGAGAGGGTCAATCTGTGGGCGACTGCTCCGCCGAAGAAGAACTACATGGTGGTGTTCGGGATCACCACCGCCAGGGTCGTCATCGCCGCCAGGTGGTGCGTGTGTCGAGCGGGGCGAACGGTGCGCCGGCCTGCCACTCCCGCCAACACACTCCCGTCGACCGGGGCGGATACCTACGGGGCGCGCTGGCCGTTCACGGCCGCGGCGGAATGGGATCTCGCCCGAGATAGCGCGCACAGGCACTCTGTTCGGCGCCCACTGTTGCAGCTCCATTAGAAGGAGCTGGAGACAGCCTTGCGAGCGGTCGCCAGCATGGACGGCCCTCCGGGCCTCAACGAATTGGAACCGCGCGAGCTTCGCTCTGACGCGCTCGGAGCGCGGGCGGTTGTGCTCAATCCATAGACACAGCCTGATTGCGGGGAGCGCTAGCTGGTCGGCCGAGCGCCGCCGTTGCGCTGCTGCTTCCGTGTGCTGCATGATGCCTCGTTTCGTTTAGTAGCTGTACCTGCTTGAACGAAACGAACACTAGACCCCCATGGCGACGGAACGAAAACGCCCCCGGCGCGGAAGCTCTCCGGGGGCGCTCTCTGTGCTTCGCAAGTGTTCAAGCAGACGAAGCGGAAACGAAACGGCTTGCTCAGCCTAGCGGCTCCCGACGACGACTCGCCGTCAGCCAAGCCCGAGCGGACCGCGTAGCGCCTCAATGAGTTCATCCGGGGTCAGGTGCGCGCCGCCCGCTACCGGCCGCCCGAGTTTGCCTGGCTGCGCCACTTGGCACTCAATCCAGCGAAGCCCATCCTCGTCCTGGACGCGCCCGAAGCCCACCCGTCCGCCCTCACCCTCAAGTATGAGCACACCCGCGCGGCGCCTCCGCCAGTCCTGTCCGCCTCCCTCCACCTGCCGGAGTCTACGCCTGTCGCTCGCCGCACTCGGGGCCACGGCTGGCACGAATCCTGGCACGAGCACCCCCTCAGAACGCGAAAAGCCCCGCGTTCACGGGGCCGATCGCCACTCCGGGACAGGGACTCGAACCCCAAACTCGTGCTCCAGAGGCACGCGTGTTGCCAATTACACCATCCCGGACCGCGCCCCCAAGGATAGTCAACCGCCGTGGAGCGCCACCCGACCCGCCGCCGCACGATCGCTCGCGGCCGTTCGATCGGCTCGTGCTCGCCGCGCATCTCCACGCCGCCCCGCCCCGAGCCGCAGGGCGGCTCAGATCTGGGCGGGCTGCCCGCCCGGCGCGAAGTAGGCGGTGATCGCCTCCTCGAGCCCCAGGTCGAGGACGAGCAGCACCTCATCGCCGGCTTCGATGACCGTGTCGGATTTGGGCACGAACCCGGATCCGCCGCGCAGGACGGAGATGATCAGGCTGCCCTCGGGCAGGACTATGTCGGAGACCTTTTCGCCCACGGTCGGTGCATCCTCGCTGACCTCGAGCTCGATGATCTCCAAGCGCTCCTCTTCGAGCGCGAGCAGATGCACGAGGCCGTAGCGCGGCACCTCGTGCTCGATCAGGCGCAGGATCAGGTCCGTCGCCGAGACGGCCGGCTGGATGCCGAGCAGGCGGAAGTGGTCGTGGTTGCGCGGGTTGTTGACCCGCGCGATGATCCGGTCGCAGAGGTACTTCTCCTTGGCCACCTGGCAGACGAGGATGTTGTCCTCATCGTCGCCGGTCACCGCGATGACGAGGTCGGCGCGCTGGATTCCCGCGCGCTCGAGCACCCACAGCTCGGTCGCGTCGCCGTACTGCACGGCGTGCTCGAACTCTTCCTCGATCGCGAGGTAGCGCGGGCGCGAGGACTCGATCACGGTCACCTCGTGCCCCTTGCTGATCAGCTCGCGCGCGAGGTTGCGCCCCACCTTGCCGGCGCCGACGATGATCGCGTACATGATCGCTATGCCGCTTCTGGCTGCAGAGCGCGCTCAAACATCTCGATCGCGTGCTTGGTCGGGGATATCGTGTGCAGGCCCTGTTCGCCGTACCAGCCGGCACGCGCCGGGTCCATCACCCGCACGATCACCTTGTCGACCCCGAAGCGCTTTTGAGCGATCTGGGCGATCACCAGGTTCGTGTTGTCGCCGGCCGTCGAGGCGATGAACACATCCGCGCGCTCGATCCCGGCCTGGATCAGCGCGTCAACCTCGAGCGCCGTCCCCACGGTGAACTGGCCGCTGGCGTCCTCCCAGCTCTTGTCCTGGCCGGCGTCGAGACGCTCATGGGAGAGCGGGTCCTCGTCGAGGACCGACACCTCGTGACCGGCGGCGAGCGCCGACTTGGCGACCGCCGAGCCGACGCGCCCGGCGCCGACGATCAGGACGAACATAGCGCGCTGGGATCAGCCATCACCGGCAGGTTAGACGATGGGGGCACCCGCCCGGTTCGCCCGTCGTGCCATCTCCACCGGGGAGTCCCCCGCAGCGGGCGCCGTGACGATCACGCGGCAGGGCGCCTTGGCGATTACGTACTTGCACACGTCGCCCACGAAGCTGTCGCGCGGCCCTCCGCGACCGCCCAGGCGCGCCCCGCCGCGGATCAGCGACGGCTCCTCGGCGCCCAGCACGATCGCCTCCACGCCGCGGCGCCGTGCCTCATCGACGATCGCGTACCCCGCGCGCCGCGTTCGCACGATCGCCGTCGCCACCTCGACGCCGGTGTACTCCTCGCCGATCGCCTTGGCCCGCGCGAGCACCTCGCGGGCGTGTTTGACCTGGGCGTCGGGCAGGCTCGCGTCGAGGGGCAGCGACATCGGGATCACGAACACCCACAGCGCCTCGATCGTGGAGGTGTCGATCGCCGCCTCGTCGGTCGGCTCGCCCGACACGAGCAGCGCCGCCGTCTGCACGATGTCGTCGTCGAGGTCGGTCCCGAACAGAGGCACGAGGATCGAGCCGTAGTCGCGCTCGCGGGGCGGCTCGGCGCGCAGGATCTGCGGCGAGACGGTCACCCGCCGCAGCAGCGAGGTTTCATCGGCGAGGCGGTAGGCCACGTACAGGGTGATCCCGGCCAGCATCCAGGCAAACCCGACGTAGCGGGCGGGTTCGTGGACGACGAGGACCGCGATCCAGGCAGCGGCCGACGCGAACGCCCCGAACACCGCCGGCAACGGCAGATCGCCGCCCCGCACGCGCACCGACATGGGCACCCGATAGGGACGGTCGCGATCGGGCTCGGTGTAGCGCAGGCGGCAGATCGACAGGTGGGCGATCGTGAAGGCCAGCATCGCGCCGAAGGCGTATATCCCGATCAGGAAGTCGAGGTCCTCCGGCACCACCAGGCCGGCCGCGATCAGGCCGGCGAGGACGATCAGCACATACGGCGTCGATCGCTGCGGATGCAGCCGTCCGAGCCCGCTCGGGATCTGGCGGTTGGTCGACAGCGAGTAGGCCAGGCGCGAGAGGCCGAGCATCGCCGAGTTGGCGGCGACCACCAGCGTCAGCGCCCCGAGCGCCCCGACCAGGTACCTGAGCCCCTGCGCCAGCCAGTGCGGTCGCATCTGCGCGACGATCCCGACCATCGGAGCGTTCACGTAACGTGTGGCCAGTTCGGTGTGGCCCGCGTGCACGGGCAGCGCCGTCACGGCGACCAGGGCGATGCCGGTGTACAGCAGCACCACCGTGGCGATGCCGCTGCCCACCACCCGCTTGAGGGCCCGGCGGGAGATCCTCACCTCGCCGGCCAGCCCGGCCGCCGACTCCAGGCTGGTGAAGGAGATCGCCGCGATCGTCACCGCGAAGATCAGGCCGGACCAGGTGGGCGCGACGCCGAGGTGGATCGGGTTGAGCAGCGTTTCGGGGTTGAAGAACAGGGCCAGCCCGACGACGACGATGAAGCCCTGCAGCGCGAGGTCGGCGACCACGAGCAGCCCGATCCGCCGCGCGCGGCGCCCGCCGAAGCCGCGGATGTTGGCGAGCACGACGAACGCGATGATCGCCAGCGCGAGCCCGAGCGCCTCATCGCTCTCCCCCAACGGGCTCCAGAAGACCCGCAGATACTGGGTCGCCGAGTAGGCCGTTACGGCGATCAGGATGATGTAGTCGAGCAGGATCGCCCAACCTGCGATGAAGCTCACGAGCTCGTTGAAGGCGTAGCGGGCGAACACCGTCGAGCCACTGCGCTCCTGGTGCATCGAGGCGCCCTCGGCGTAGGTCGTGGCCGTCACGGCGAACAGCAGCGCCGCGACCAGGAACACCAGCGGGGTGAGCCCGAGGGCGTGCCCCGATATCACCCCCAGCGAGAAGTAGATGGCGCTGGCGAGCGAGGTGTAGACGATCGAGAACAGGATCGGCGAACCGATGCTGCGGCGCGCCATCTCGCGCGAGCGCGCGGCAAGCTCAGAGGCGCTGCGCTCGCGCTCCGGCGCGGCTGAGCCCGCGCTCGCCGCCTGCACACGGGGGTCGGTGGCGCCCGCGGCGCCGTCGGGCCCGCTCGACGGGCCCGCACCTCCCGCGACGTTCATGAGCGCCGTCTCCGCTTGATCTCCAGGTAGACCCGCGCCGCGCCGGCGGCGATGAACAGCACGCCGAGCAACAGCCGCGGTGAGATCGCGCTGCCGTCCTCGGCGAAGGCCTCGACGATCAGCGCCACGCCGATCGCCGCCATCAGCAGCGAGAGCACATACGTGGCGGTGCGATGCGCCTGTCGGCCTGTCATCTCAGATTGAGCTTAGGGGTCCGAGGGGCGACTCGGCTCGGCGGGCCGCCCGCCCGCTCGGCCCCGCGCGAGCGCGCCCGACCCGCGGTTGCGAGCCCCTCAGGTTATGAGCGGGATGATCAGGATGGCGACGATGTTGGCGACCTTGATCATCGGGTTGATTGCCGGCCCGGCCGTGTCCTTGAAGGGGTCGCCGACGGTGTCCCCAGTCACCGAGGCGGCGTGCGCGTCAGAGCCCTTGCCGCCGTAGGCGCCATCCTCGATGAGCTTCTTCGCGTTGTCCCAGGCGCCGCCGCCGGCGGTCATCAGCACCGCGAAGAAGAAGCCCACGACGATCACCCCGATCAACAGGCCGCCCAGCGCCTGCGTGTCGATCAGCCCGACGATCACGGTCAGCCCGATCGGCAGCAGCGAGGGCAGGATCATCTCCCGCTGGGCGGTCCTCGTGACGATGTCCACGCAGGTCGCATAGTCGGGGTCTTCGGTGCCCTCCATGATCCCCGGGTGCTCGCGGAACTGTCGCCGCACCTCCTCGACGACCGCACCGCCGGCGCGTCCGACGGCCTCGATCGAGAGCGATGCGAACAGGCAGACCATCAGGCCCCCCAGCAGCAGGCCGATCAGCACCGGCGGTTCGTTGATGCCGAAGGAGATGAAGTTGCCGGCGCTCTTTTCGGCCAGCTCCTGCCTGAAGCCGGCGAACAGCACCACGGCCGCGAGCACCGCCGAGCCGATCGCATAACCCTTGGTGACGGCCTTGGTCGTGTTGCCCACCGCGTCGAGCGGATCGGTCACGTTGCGCACGTCCTCGGGCAGATCGGCCATCTCGGCGATGCCGCCGGCGTTGTCGGTGATCGGGCCGAACGCGTCGAGCGCGACGATCAGACCCGTCAGCGACAGCTGCCCCATGACCGCCACGCCGACGCCGTAGATGCCGTTGACCCCGCCCCCGGCGAGCTTCCACGATCCGAGGATGCCGAGGCACAGCACGAGCGCCGGCAGGGCTGTGGCCTGCAGGCCCGAGCCGAAGCCCTGGATGATGTTCGTCGCGTGCCCCGTCACCGAGGCTCGGGCGGTCTTCTTCACGGGCGAGAAGCGGGTGGAGGTGTAGTAGTCGGTGATCACGAACAGCAGGCCCGTGACGACGATCCCGACGAGCGAGCACAGATACAGCCTGCCCCAGGAGGGCGGGTGGACGGGCCCGTTGGTGCCGGTGAAGCCTTCGAGGTTGTGCATCAGCCAGTAGGTCACCGGCGCGAAGGCCGCCGCCGCGAGCACGCCTGAGAGGATCAGGCCCTGGTAGAGGGCACGCTCGACGTTGCCCGATCGCGAGCGCACGGCGAAGGTGCCGATGATCGAGGCGATGATCGCGACGCCGCCGAGCACCAGCGGATAGAGCGCCACGCGCGTCTGGTCGTGGCTGAATGTGAGCACCCCGAGCAGCATCACCGCGACCGCGGTGACCGCATAGGTCTCGAACAGGTCCGCCGCCATGCCGGCGCAGTCGCCGACGTTGTCGCCGACGTTGTCGGCGATCGTCGCCGGGTTGCGGGGATCGTCCTCGGGGATACCCGCCTCTACCTTGCCCACGAGGTCCGCGCCCACATCGGCGGCCTTCGTGAAGATGCCGCCCCCCAGACGGGCGAACACCGAGATCAGCGACCCACCGAAGCCCAGGCCGATCAGCGCGTTGACGGCCGTGTGCTGGCTTTCGTTGAAGACGGCGGTGAGCAGGCCGTAGTAGCCGGCCACGCCGAGCAGCGCCAGGCCGACGACGAGCAGCCCCGTGATCGCGCCTCCCCTGAAGGCGACCTTGAGGGCGGGCGCGACGCCGCCGCGGGCGGCCTCGGCGACCCGCGCGTTCGCGCGCACCGACACGTTCATGCCGATGTAGCCGGCCGATCCCGACAGCACGGCGCCGATCACGAACCCGCAGGCGACCGCGATGTTCTGGATGAAGATGAGCGCTATGAACACGACCACGCCGACGGCCGCGATGGTCGTGTACTGGCGGTTGAGGTAGGCGCTCGCGCCTTCCTGGACGGCGCGCGAGATCGACTGCATGCGGTCGTTGCCCGGCGAAAGCGCCAGCAGCGATCGTGTGGTCAACAGGCCGTAGACCACAGCACAGGCTGCGCAAACGAGGGCGACGACGACCCCATGGTTCGTCAGAAAGCTGCTCAACAGAAATCCTCCGCGGTCTGATTTGTGTGCCGCGCGAGGATTTCGCGCGCACATTTGTCGACCGGACCGCTCAGGGCGAGCGTCTGTCCGGTGCAAACGCGGGCGGAGTCTATCGTGCCGGCGCTCAGAAGGCCGGCTCGCACGGGCTCACCTGCCGGGCACCCACAGCCTGCCACTCGACTCCGCCGGGCCGGGCCCGCCCTGCTCCTTCTCTGTCGCGGGTCCCTCCTGGCCGCCGCTGCCAGCGCTCTGGCCGCCCGCTCCGCCCCTGCTCGTGGGCGGAGCGGGGGCTTGCGCCCCGATCTGGACCTCGCGCGCGTAGGCCATCTGCAGCTGGGAGAGCGCATCGCGCAGCGAGCGCACCTCCTGAGGGATCCGGCGCTCGAGGATCTCCAGCAGGGCGCCCGCGGCATCGATCGCGTCGCGCGCCTGCTCGAGATCGCGCTCCGGCGCCGGCGCACGAGGTGCCTCGCCGGCCGCGCCCGAGCCCTCCTCGCGCGCGCCGGGCGGCCCCAGCCGGCGCGCGCCGATGTTGAGCAGCGACACCGCCGCCTGCGCGATCATGTCCGTGCTCGTGATCCGGCTCAGTTCTGCCTCGTAGGCGGCGCGGAGCTCCTCCTCGGTGGGCGCCGCGCTGCTCTCGCCGGCGGCGCCTTCCTGCCCGCCGGGGGCCGTTGTCGGATCGGTGCTCACACCGTCACCTCCTCTGAGTAGCTTGCTCTGGTCTCGTTCACCGACGCGGCGAAGACCTCCTCGCGCGTGGCACCGGCCTCGATCATCCGTCGCTGGCGCTGGGCGCCGTTACGCTCGGGAAAGCCGAGCTCGATGCCGAGCTCGGCGCGCATCGGCTCGGTCCACGCCGCGAGCCGCTCGATCGCAGCGCGTGCCGGATACTCCTCGCCGCGGTCGAAGTCGATCAGGCGTCCGTCCAGCCCGTAGCGGGTCGCCCGCCAGAGGTTCTCCTCGATCAGCCGTGGCGGATGCTCGCTGTGGGGCACGCCCTCGTCGACGTCGCGCGCCGCCTGGGCGATGCACGCAGCCATCAGCGACGCGAGCGCGTCGGACTCCTGCGCGGTCGCCTGCGCGTCGCAGATGCGCACCTCGACCGTGCCGAAGGCGAAGTGCGGCCTGACCGACCACCACACCTGGGTGAACTCGACGATCGAGTGGGTCCGCAGGAGGAACTCGATGTACTCGCGGTAGGCCTGCCAGCCGCCGAACGCGTCCGGCACGCCGCAGCGCGGAAAGCTCTTGGTGAAGCTCTGGGTGCGGGCCGAGTGCAGGCCGCTGTCACGCCCGTCGAGATACGGCGAGTTTGCCGAGATCGCCAGCAGCAGCGGCAGCACGCCGCGCAGCCGGTCGCAGACGCGCACGGCACGGTCGATGTCGCGCAGGCCCATGTGCACATGCAGGCTGAAGGTGTTGTTGCGCCAAGCGACGTACTTCAGGCCCTCCTCGACCCGGCGGTAGTGCTCGGTGTCGATGATCGGCTGCTTGCGGTAGTCGGCCCACGGGTGCGTCCCGGTCGCGCCGAGCGCAGCTCCGTGCGCGGCCACGAGCGCAAACAGCCGGCGGCGGCGCTCATGCTGTCGCGCCAGCGCGTCCTGCAGGTCCGAGCCAACGCCGGAGATGATCTCGATCTCGGAGGAGATCAGCTCGCCGGCGACGGCCTTTCTCAGGACCGGATCGCTCGCCGCGGCCGCGCGCAGCTGCTCGTAGCGGGCGACGAGATCGTGGGTCTGCGGATGCAGGATCGAGAACTCCTCCTCCACGCCGACGGTGAAGTCGGGGGACGTGGCGAACCTTTCCACCGCTCGGTCTAGATCCAGGCTGTTCATCGCTTAGCGTCTGTGTGCTCTCGTGTGCTCGGAGCCCTCGGCGTGAGTGTGTGACGCAGCCGCAGCCAACCGGCCTCAGGTCAGATAGAAGTACAGCGCGTAGAGCAGATCGACCGCCGGGCTCGAGGTGTGGACTGTCACCTCGGGCGGCACGTCCAGCAGCGACTCCGAGTAGTTGAAGATGATCTTCACGCCGTCCCGCACGAGCTCGTCGGCGAGCCCCTGGGCGGCGTGGTTGGGCACCGCCAGCACGCCCACCACGATGTCCTCGTCCTCCACCACCTGGCGCAGCTCATCGATGTGGCGAACCAGCTGGCTGCCCACCTGGGTGCCGACCTTCGCCTCGTCCATGTCGAAGATGGCGACCACGCGAAACCCGTGGTCGGCGAAGATTTCCGACGAGGCGATCGCCTTGCCGAGATGCCCCGCGCCGATCAGCGCGATGTTGTGCTGGCCGGCCGTGCGCAGGATCTTGCGAATCTGCGAGACCAGCGCCTCGACGTTGTAGCCGACCCCCCGCTTGCCGAACTTGCCGAAGCCGGACAGGTCGCGGCGGATCTGGGTCGAGTTCACGTGGGTGTAGTCGGAGAGCTCCTGGGAGGAGATCGTCTCCTTGCCCATCTTCTTGGCCTGGGTCAGCACCTGCAGGTAGCGCGACAGGCGGGCTGCCACGCCGAGCGACAGCCGCTCATTGGCGGAGGCGGCGCGCCCGCGCTCGGCCTCGGCCGCGCTCGTCCGTTCTCCGTAGCTCATCGCCGTGACTCTAGACGCTCGCGCACCAGCGCCTCCTCGACGAAGAACTCACACACCTCCTCGCCGTCGATCGCGACGACCGGGATCCGCTCGAAATATGCGCGCTGCAGGCTCTCATCGGTCGTGATGTCGCGCTCCTGCAGCGCGAAGGCGAGCTCGGACTGCAGGCGCGTGAGCACAGCCATCGCATCCTCACAGAGGTGGCAGTCCGGCTTGGAGTACACCGTGACCATCGCCATCTCGCCTTCTGGCGCCATGCCCGGATCGTAGACCGGCCGCCCTGGGCGGGTCTCGCGAAACGACTAGCGCGACTCACGAGCCTTCGGCGGACAGGGCGCGTCGGCATATGAGCAGAACACGCAGCAGTCGCCGGGCTTCGGGCAAAGCTGCTCGCCGCAGCCCGTACAGAGGTAGAAGTGCTGACAGGCGTTCTCGGGCATGGTCTCCTGCGCTTTCGTGCCGCACAGCGGGCAGGTGATCGTCGCCTCGGTCTCGACCGCCATCGCTGGCGTGAGCGTAGCGCGGGATCTGCGCTGCGAGCGGCAGGGCTCGTGCTCTCACAAGCGCGGCCGTTCCCCGGTCGCGTAGGCGTCGAGGGACAGATAGCGCGGGTAGGGCAGCTGCTCGCAGTAGCGCGCGGCGCTCGCGATCATGGCGGCGTTGTCGGTGCAGAGAGCGCGCGCGGGGATATGCAGGGTCGCCCCCATCGCTCGCAGTCGCGCTCGCAGCTGGCCGTTGGCCGCGACGCCGCCGCCAACCGCCAGACGGTCGATCCCGCTGCGCTGCAGCGCCTGCTCGACGCGCGTGATCAGGCTGTCGATGATCGCGGCCTGGTAGGAGGCGGCCAGATCGGCGGCGCGGGCCTGAGCCTCCGCCTCGGAGAGCCCACGCAGCGTGTAGAGCAGCGCCGTCTTCAGGCCGGCGAATGAGAAGTCCAGGCTCTGCGCGAAGGGGCGGCGCCCGGCTCCGCGCCCTCCCCGCGCCCGCTCGCCCAGCGAGCCGGGGAAGGGGAACGCGACGGGGTCGCCCTCGGCCGCCAGCCGCTCGAGCGCGGCTCCGCCCGGGTAGCCGAGACCGAGCATCCGCGCGCCCTTGTCGAACGCCTCACCCGCGGCGTCGTCGAGCGTGCGCCCGAGGACCTCGAAGCCGTCGTGCTCGCTGACGTGAGCAAGCAGCGTGTGGCCGCCGCTCGCGATCAGGCACAGAAACGGGGGGTCGAAGGCCTCGGGATCGGCCAGGAAGTTCGCGGCGACATGCCCCTGGAGATGATCGACCGCCGCGAACGGCAGCTCCCGGGCCGCGGCCAGCCCCTTCGCTGCGGAGAGGCCCACGAGCAGCGCGCCGACGAGCCCGGGACCTTGGGTCGCTGCAACGAGATCGACCTCCGCGAGCGTCACGCCCGCGTCGCCCAGCGCGCGGTCGACGACCAGATCGACCAGCTCGAGGTGGTGACGGGAGGCGATCTCGGGGACGACCCCGCCGAAGCGCTCGTGCACCTCCTGGGAGGAGATCACGTTCGCGAGCGTGCGTCCATCGGCGTCGAGCACCGCTGCGCACGTGTCGTCGCAGCTCGTCTCCAGCGCCAGGACACTCATACCGGGCCCGGGTTGGGCACGTCGTCCAGCGACCCGGCGAGCGTCTGCGGCGTGCGCCACATCACAAGGGCGTCCTCGCCGTTGTCCTGGTAGTAGCGCCGGCGCATGCCCGCCGCACGGAACCCCTCGCGCTCGTACAGGCGGATCGCCACGTGGTTGGAGCGGCGCACCTCGAGCGTGAAGCGCGCCTCGCTGTCGTCGACCTGCGCATACAGCTCGGCGAGCAGGGCCGAGGCGATTCCCTTGCGCTGACGGTCCGCGTCGACGGCGATGTTCATGACGTGCCACACCGTGTCGTAGCGCGAGCAGATCAGATATCCGAGCAGCCGCTGCTCGGCGTCGGCGACGTCGGCCCTTGAGGCCTCGATGGGCGCGGCGGCCGCGAGACATATGCCTGACTGCTTCGAGAGCTCCAGCACGAACATCGCGAGCGACCAGGGCGTTGGGAACACGCGTCGCTCGATCGCCATCACCTGCGGAAGATCGGGATAGACCAGCCGTCTGATCTCCACCTGCGGGGCGCGGTCGACTCGATCCTGGGCCGCGGAGCGCTCGCTCACGGCCGCTCTCCCCCCGCCGCGGCCGCCTCGAGCGCGATCTCCGCATCGGGCCTGCGTCGATAGTCGGGCACGACCTCCTCATAGCGCGCCGCGGGCTCTGCGCGCGCCCCCAGCGCGCAGATGGCCCGGGCGCTCACGCGGTTGAGCGGCGAGCACTCGCTCGCGACGGTGATCGTGGCCATCTCGAGATGGTCGCGGAATCGCAGCGCTCCGTCGCCGACGGCCAGCCAGCTCCGGCCTACCTCGCCGCCACGCAGCTCGGCCTCCTCGACGACGCCGGCGAGCTGCTCGGGCGCGACGGCGCGGGGCGCGAGGATCTCGCGGGGCGCCGCGGCCTGCTCGCCGCGCGCGTACGCGGCGGCGAACGCCTCTCCGCGGCGCGCGTCGATCACCGCCAGCACCGAATCGTGGGCGAGCGTCGCGCCATCCCCGCGCTCGACCCCGGCGGCGTGGGGATCGGCGCCGAAGACCGCCTCGGCGAGCGCCGCCGGGCTCGAGACCCCCACGAGCTCGGCCGACAGCGAGTGCGCCAGCCCACGCGCGGTGGCGACCCCCACGCGCAGGCCGGTGAAGGCGCCCGGGCCGACCCCCACGGCGATTCGCTCGACCGCGCTCCAGGCCAGGCCCGCGTCGGCGAGCAGGCCGTGCGCCATCGCGAGCAGCCGCGTCGCGTGGCCGGGGTGCTCGCCGGGGGCGGGGTCGTCGCGGGCCTCGCTGGTCTGACCGTCGGCCAGGCGCAGGGCGACCGCGGTCGAGGACGTGGCGGTGTCGAAGCCGAGCACGATCATCCCCGCCGCCGCGCCCCCGCACCGAGCGCGAGCTCGGCGACCTCGATGCCGCGGCGGTCGCCGCCCCGGTGGCTGAGCGTCACACGCAGGCGCGCGCCCGCGAGCTCGCTCGCCGCGTCCTGCGGCCACTCCACGAAGGCGATCCGCCCGGGCCCGATGTAGTCGGCCAACAGATCCTGGTCCTCGTGCTCGAGGCCGGCGAGGCGGTAGAGGTCCAGGTGCGAGACGACCACCTCGGGGGCTCTGTAGCGGTGCCCGATGCTGAAGGTCGGGCTTGTCACCGGATCGCTCACGCCGAGCGCGCGGGCTGCCCCGCGCACCAGCGTGGTCTTGCCCGAGCCGAGCTCGCCGCACACGAGCACCACATCGCCCTCGCGCAGGAGCCCCGCCAGCTCGCCACCGAGCGATTCGGTCTCCGTCGGACCGGTGGTTTCGACGCTTCGCAGGGCCACGCCGAGACTCTAGAGCCTGCCTGAGGATCCGCAGCGGGTTGGTGGCTTAACAAGACCGACCCGCGGGAGAATGGGACGCGGGCCGGTCGGTACTCCTGGAGGGATGGAGACAGATCCTGTATCGGCGGCCATCCTGGCTGACTTTAGAACCTGCGCACGAATCCTTCGCCGTTCCCCCAATAATTCCTTCTTTGCAGGCAAAACACGCTCTGGACGGCGTCTAGAACAGCCCCAGCTGATCGACCTCGCTGGCGCCCTCATCGTCGGTCGAGCCGAGCGGCCGCGGCCCATCCGCCGGCTCCGGCAGATCGGGCGCCTGCTCGAGCACTGGCTGCTCGGGCGCGCCGAGCGCGAGCAGCTGCGGCAGGCGTGCGAAATCCTCACGCAGCGTCTCGAGCATGCGCGGGGTGTAGAGCGCCGCCGCGGGGTGGTAGATCGGATAGAGGCGTACCGCCCGCACGCCCAGCACGCGCACCTCCGGCTGCCCGTGCAGGCGGCTGATCCCGGTCGGCTCGCCGCGCAGCAGCTTGGTGGAGAAGTTCCCCAGCGTGCAGATGACCGCCGGCGCGATCAGCTCGATCTGGCGCAGCAGGTACTCCTGGCAGTTCTCGATCTCGACCGGCAGCGGATCGCGGTTGCCCGGGGGCCGGCACTTCAAGGTGTTGCACACAAAGACGTCCGCGCGCGCCATCCCGATCTCGCCCAGCAGGGTGTCCAGGAGCTTGCCGGCGCGGCCCACGAACGGCAGCCCCTGCTCGTCCTCGCTGGCGCCCGGCGCCTCGCCCACGAACATGAGCTCGGCGTCGGCGTTGCCCGCGCCGAAGACCACCGTCTTGCGCGTCTCGGCGAGCTCGCCACAGCGCACACAGGCGCGCGCCTCGGCGAGCACCTGCTTGAGGGCCTCGCGTCTCTCGAAAGCCGACCGATCGCTCTGCTGGGCGGACACCGCCAGGCATCGTATTCCCCCCTTGGGGAGTTCGTGAGGCATGATCTCGCGATGAGCGCAGCGTCCGAGCTCGCGGTGCTGGCCCCGTTCGCAGGGGTCGTCGTCGCGATCCCCCACGCCAGCGACGAGCCGGTGGGAGCCGGCAAGCCGGTGATCGTCCTGGAGGCGATGAAGATGGAGCACGAGGTTCTCGCCGAGATCGACGGCGTCGTCAGCGCGCTGGCGGTGGCCGTCGGCGATGCGGTCGAGGAGGGCCAGCTGCTGTTGACGCTTCTGCCCGGCGCGAGCGCCGCCGCCGACGGGGCGCCCGAGCACGAGCGCGAGAGCGGCGGCGAGCGCGCCGATCTGCGCGCCGTGCGCGAGCGGCACGAGATCGGCTTGGACGCGGCGCGGCCGGACGCCGTCGCGCGACGGCGCAAGCGCGGCAGGCGCACCGCGCGCGAGAACCTCGCCGACCTGGTGGACGAGGGCACGTTCGTCGAGTACGGCCCGCTGCTGTTCGCCGCCCAGGAGCGCCGGCGCTCACGCGAGGAGCTGATCGCCCGCACGCCGGCGGACGGCCTCGTCGGCGGCGTCGGCGAAGTCGAAGGCCGCCCGTGCGTGGCGATGTCCTACGACTACACGGTCCTGGCCGGCACACAGGGCATGCGCAACCACCTCAAGAAGGACCGCCTGTTCGATCTCGCCGAGCGCCGCCGGCTGCCGGTGGTGCTGTTCGCCGAGGGCGGAGGCGGCCGTCCGGGCGACGTCGACATGCCGATCGTCGCCGGGCTCGACTGCCGCGCATTTGAGCTGTTCGCACGTCTGAGCGCCTACGTGCCGCTCGTGGGGATCGCCTCCGGCTACTGCTTTGCAGGCAACGCCGCGCTGCTCGGCTGCTGCGACGTGGTGATCGCCACCGAGGATTCGAGCATCGGCATGGGCGGCCCGGCGATGATCGAGGGCGGCGGGCTCGGCGTGCACGATCCCGCGGACGTCGGGCCGATCGACGTGCAGCACGCAAACGGCGTCGTGGACCTGCGAGCGGCCGACGACGCAGATGCGGTCGCGCTGGCCAAGCGCTACCTGTCCTACCTGCGAGGCGCGGGGCAGCCGGGGCCGGTGCCCGACCAGGAGCTGCTGCGCTCGCTGATCCCCGAGCAGCGCAAGCGCGTCTACGAGGTCCGCCGTGTGGTGGAGACCCTGTTCGACGCGGACTCGGTGCTCGAGCTGCGCGACGGGTTCGGTCCGGGGATGCTCACGGCGCTCGCGCGCGTCGACGGGCGTCCCCTCGGCGTGGTGGCAAACGACCCGACGCACCTCGGCGGAGCGATCGATGCGGACGGCGCCGACAAGGCCGCCCGCTTCCTACAGCTCTGCGATGCCTTCGATCTGCCGGTGCTGTTCCTGTGCGACACGCCCGGCTTCATGGTCGGCCCGGCGGCCGAGCGCACGGCGACCGTGCGCCACTTCGCCCGCATGTTCCTCGGCGGCGCCAACCTGAGCGTCCCCACCGGGACGATCGTGCTGCGCAAGGGCTACGGGCTGGGCGCCCAGGCGATGGCCGGCGGCGGCTTCAAGGCGCCACAGTTCACGGTCGCCTGGCCCACTTCCGAGTTCGGAGCGATGGGCCTGGAGGGCGCCGTGCGCCTGGGCATGCGGCGCGAGTTGGACGCGATCGAGGACCCGCAGGAGCGCGAGCGTGTCTTCGCCGAGACCGTCGCCGCGGCCTACGAGCGCGGGATGGGGCTGAACATGGCCGCCTACGGCGAGATCGACGACGTGATCGACCCGGCCGACTCGCGTCGCTGGATCGCCACGCTGTTCGGCGAGCACAGCGGCGAGTGGTGGCGACGTACGGGCAAGCGACGTCCGAACATCGACGCCTGGTAGCCGGCTGCGTGGCGCTGCGCGCACGCGGCATTCGCCCTTCCCCGTGGCCGAGGAGATCGCTATGATCACCTCGGGCCGTCACCGAGCGTGCTCGGGGTGGACCCGAAGACCATCCGCATCTCATCTGAAGTCGCGCCGGTATCCGCAGGGAACTGGACCGAAACCGATGACCCGCCACGACGACCACCGAACCTGGCTTCGCGCATGAGAACCGTGCGCTCGGTGGGCGATCTGCGCGCGGCCCTGGCGCCGGCGCGCCGCCGCGGCCTCACGATCGGGCTCGTCCCGACGATGGGCGCGCTGCACGAGGGCCATCTCTCGCTCATCGCCCGCGCCCGCGAGCAGTGCGATCGCGTGGTCGTCACGCTGTTCGTCAATCCCACCCAGTTCAACGAGCCCGCCGACCTCGAGCGCTACCCCCGCCGCGAGCAGCACGACGCCGACGCCGCGGCGGCGGCCGGCGCGGACGTGCTGTTCGCACCACCCGCCGACGAGGTCTACCCGCCCGGATTCTCGACCGCCGTGGAGGTGCCCGGCGGCCTGACCGAGCGCCTGGAGGGTGCGGCTCGCGGTCGCGATCACTTTCGCGGCGTGGCCACAGTGGTGACCAAGCTGCTGTGCATGGCGATGCCCGACGTGGCCTACTTCGGCCAGAAGGATGCCCAGCAGCTCGTCGTCATTCGCCGCCTGGTCAAGGATCTGAACCTGCCGGTGCGGATCGAGGGGCTGCCGACCGTGCGCGAGCCCGATGGCCTGGCGATGTCCAGCCGCAACGCGCTGCTCACCCCCGCCGAGCGAGCCCGCGCGCTGGCGCTGCCCGCGGGGCTCGCGGCCGCACGCGAGCTCACCGCGAGCGGCGAGTGCTCGGCCGATGTGCTGCTCGAGGCGGCGCGCGCGCGGATGCGCGCGCTCGGGGTGGAGCCTGAATACGTGGCGCTCGTCGACCCCGACACCTTCGCGGTGCTCGGCGCGCTCACCGTCGGCGTGGAGGCGCTGCTGGTGCTGGCCGCGCGGATCGGCGAGGTCCGCCTGATCGACAACGCCCGCCTGCAGCCCGCCGCCGCGCAGACCCCCAGTCAACCGCTCCCGGGAGAGACGATCGCGATATGCAGCGCGTGATGCTGAAGTCCAAGATCCACCGCGCGAGGGTCACCGATTGCGACCTGCACTACGTGGGCTCGATCACGATCGACCCTGACCTGCTCGAGGCGGCGGACATCCTCGAGCACGAGCAGGTCCACGTCGTGGACATCGACAACGGCGCGCGCTTTGAGACCTACACGATCTCCGGGGAGCGAGGATCGGGGGACATGCGCGTCAACGGCGCCGCCGCGCGCCTCGTCCACCGCGGCGACACGATCATCGTCATCTCCTACGGCCAGTACGACGAGGCCGACCTCGAGCGTTACGCGCCCCGAGTGGTCCACGTGCAGGCGAACACCAACCGCATCGTCACGATCGACGAGCAGGTGGCGACCCTGCTCTCCTGAGAGCGGGCGTCAACCGGCCGTCAGAGAGGAACCGCAATGTCCAGCCAGCCAACGATCCAGGCCCCATCCGACCCCGGCCGTCTGCCGATGACCCTGCCGCTGCTGATCGAGAAGAAGCGGCTGCACGAACCGATCGTGATGGTCACCGCCTATGACTACCCGAGCGCCCGTGCGGCCGAGGCCGCCGGCGTCGATCTGGTGCTCGTCGGCGACTCGGCTGCGACCACCGTGCTCGGCTACAACGCCACCACGCCGGTCGAGCTCGACGACATGCTGGTGCTCGCGCGCGCCGTCCGCCGCGGCCTGCTCACCCCCCTGCTGATCGGCGATCTGCCGTTCGGCTCATACGAGGTCTCCGACGAGCAGGCGATCACCACGGCGATGCGCATGGTCAAGGAGGCCGGCTGCGAGGCGGTCAAGCTCGAGGGAGGCGGGCCGGCATCCGTGAGGCGGGCGAGCGCGATCGTGGGCGCGGGCATTCCGGTGATGGGCCACGTCGGCCTCACGCCGCAGACGGCCACCGCGCTCGGGGGCTGGAAGGCGCAGGGGCGCACGGCCGCCGCCGCTGCGCAGATCGCCACCGAGGCGCTCGCGCTGCAGGAGGCAGGCTGCTTCGCGCTCGTGTTCGAGGCGATCCCCAGCGCCGTCACCGAGGAGCTCATGCCGTTGCTCGGGATACCGGTGATCGGCATCGGCGCCGGTGCGGCGACCGACGGTCAGGTGCTCGTCTTTCACGACCTGCTCGGCATCCGCGACGGGCTCGGCGCCCGCTTCGTCAAGCGCTACGCCAACCTGCAGCAGGAGATGAACGACGGGGTCAGCGCCTATGCCGAGGACGTGCGTGCGCGCCGCTACCCGGGCCCCGAGCACACCTACTCGATCGACCGGGCCGAGCTGGCCGATCTGCGCGAGCGCCTGGGCGCAGAGCTGCGCCGCTGAGGCCGGCCCGCGAGCGCGCCTTCGGCTAGCCCGCCGGCGCGAGCGCCTGCAGCGCCTCGGTGCAGGGGACGTTGAAGTCGACGCTCGCGATGCGGCCGTCTCGCACCGTCCAGATGGTGGCGCGTTGCCGTGCGATCTCGGGCACCCCCGGCCTGGGTCTGCCATAGCTGCGGTGGATCACGACCACCCGCTCGCCGTCGGCGATCACATCCTGGGTCTCGACCCGGTAGCTCTCCCAATGGCTGAGCCAATCTCGCCAGGCGTCGCCCAAGCCGTCCAGCCCCGAATAGGCCACCGGTCCCATTCCCGGCAGCCGCATCGTGACCTGGACGGAGGGCTCATACAGGCGCGCGGCCGCCTCGCGCAGACGACTACGCACGTCCGGATCGTTTAGGAGAGTCGCGACATCCACGTCGCCATCCAGCTGCAGCGACCGGACGAGCGCGACGTTCTCAGCCGACATCGCACCGGCTCCTGCAGCTCAGGAGCGGGCTCCGGGTGCGAATGTCGAGGTGGCTCGTGGTGTTGCTCAGCGCGCTGGGCCAGTTCACAGGGACGTCAACATATCCGAAGCCCACGACGGACTCACAGGGCCTCTGCCGCGGTCAAGCCCGCCCCGCAACCGCTCCTCGCGGCCGCCCGAGAAGCTGACCCCGCGAGGTGAACGCGCGCGTGCACCCCGCAAGCGAGGGCCGGATGGCGCCGAGAACGAGTTCGGGTGGACAAGAGCGAATCCCACAGCCCGTCTCCAGGCTCGCCGCCGACGCCGGATTCGCGGCCGCGCTCGCGCACGGCTGCGCTGTCGCGGCTTCGGACGCTGGCCGGGGGCCGACGAGGCGCCTGGGCCGTCGTCATGGTCACGCTGGTGCTCGCGGGGGTGCTCGCGTCGGCACTGGGCGCACGTGCGTTGGCGCGCACGGACGCCGACCAGAAGCGCCTCGCGTTCCATCTGGCCTCCGCTGAGATCGCCTCCACGCTCAAGCTTGCGATCCAGCACGAGGAAGACCTCGTCGTCAGCGCGGCCGCGTTCTTCACCGGCAACCCGAATGCATCTCCAGCCGGCTTCGACCGATGGGCGGAATCGGTACACGCGATGCAGCGATACCCCGAGCTGCAGAACCTCGGCCTGGTGATGCTGGTGCCGGCGTCGCGACTGGCGGCATTCGAGGCCCGCCTGGCGGCGAATCCGGTGCGACCCCTGGGGCCGCAGTCGGTGGCCGGGGGCAGCTTTGAGATCCTGCCGCCGGGCAAGCGGCCCTACTACTGCTTCGCCGTGACCGGGATGGCACGGAACCTTGCGACCTACCTGCCTGCGGGCGTTGACTACTGCGCGCTTTCCCCGCAGCTGATATCGGATCGCGAAGTCGCGACGCCGCTCTATGCGCCGGTGATCGAGAGGGGCGCGACGATGCTCGGAGTGGAGACCCCCGTGTACCGCGGCGGGGTGGTGCCCTCCACGGCGGCCGCTCGGCGGCGGGCGTTCGTCGGATGGCTCGGCGATCTGGTCGTGCCCGACGTCGTGTTGGAGCAGGCGCTCGCCGGCCACCCGAACGTCGCTGTGAGCTTCCGCTACGACTCGCGCTTCTCACACGTCGCCTTCACCCGCGGGAGCGTGCCGCGCGACGCCCAGAGCGCGACGATCGATCTTCTGGTGGGGCGAGAAGCTCTGCTGGCCAACGCGCACGAAGGCTGGACCGTGCAGACCTACGGCACCGCCGTCACCGGCGGCATGTTCGCCGGCCAGGACGCGCTCGCCCTGCTGCTCGGAGGAACGCTGCTCAGCGTGCTGCTCGGCGTGCTCGTACTGGTCGTGGCGACCGGACGCAGCCGGGCATTGTCACTCGTGCGCGAGAAGACCCGCGAGCTCTCCCATCAGGCTCAGCACGACGCGCTTACGGGGCTGTGCAACCGCGCGCTCGTGCTGGATCGTGCCAGACAGATGCTCGCCCGCACCGCGCGCCGGCCAGGGGTGGTTGCCGGTGCGCTGTTCATCGACATCGACGGCTTCAAGCACGTAAACGACAACCTCGGGCACGCCGCCGGCGACCAGCTCCTCGTGATCGTTGGGGACCGCCTGCAGAGCGCGGTACGCGAGCAGGACACCGTCGGCCGCCTCGGCGGAGACGAGTTCGTCGTGCTGGTCGAGTCGAGCACCGATGAGGCGACGCTCGACCTCCTCGCCGATCGCCTGACCGAATCGCTGCGCGAGCCGGTCGAGCTCGACGATGGACGCAAGATCTTCTCGGTCACCGCCAGCGTCGGAGTGGCCGTCGGACAGTACGGCAGCCCGGATGACCTGCTGCGGGACGCCGACCTCGCCCTGTACGCCGCCAAGGCGGCCGGCAAGGACCGCTACGTGCTGTTCGAGGCGAGCATGTACGCAGGCGTAGAAGGCCGCCACGAGCTCGAGGGCGATCTGAGCGCGGTCGTGGGGAACGGTGAGCTCTTCCTGCTCTACCAGCCGATCTTCGAGCTCTCGAACCGCAAGCTCGTCGGCGTCGAGGCGCTCGTCCGATGGCAGCATCCGCAGCGAGGCGTCATACCACCCTGCGACTTCATCCCGTTGGCCGAGGAGAGCGGACTGATCGTCCCGATCGGCCACTGGGTTCTCGACGAGGCCTGCCGCCAGGCGGCCATATGGGCCGCCGAAGGTGCTGCGATCGGCGTCTCCGTGAACGTGTCGGCGCATCAGCTCGCCCGAAAGGGCTTCGCCGACGATGTTCGGCGCGCGCTGCAGGAATCCGGGATAGAGCCCTCATCACTGACCCTGGAGATCACCGAGACGACGCTGATGCGCAACGTGTCCGCCGCCCGCGAGCAGCTGCAAGTGATCAGAGCCCTCGGCGTGCGTATCGCGATCGACGACTTCGGCACCGGCTACGCGTCGCTCTCACAGCTCCAGCGTGTGCCGGTCGACATCCTCAAGATCGACCGGAGCTTCGTTGCGGCCCTGAAAGACGGGGGCCAGAGCCGCGAGCTGCTCGAGGCCATCCTGGGCGTGGGCCGAGCCCTCTCGCTGACCGTCGTCGCCGAGGGCGTCGAGGAGCAGGCTCAGATCACCGCGCTGCAGGAAATGGGCTGCCAGAGAGCCCAGGGCTTTCTCATGGCGAGGCCGAGCGGGGCGGAGGTCGTCAAGAGCTTCCGTGATGCGCATGCGGCTGACTCACAGACGGCGTAAGTCCGCCCCATCGGCACGGTCAGCGTGCGCCGCGGCGCCTCTTCCTACGCGAACGCCTCGCCGTAGCGCTCCGCGAAGGCGAACTCCTGCACCGGCCGGCGCGCGAGGCGCCGGGGCCACGGATCGGCGCGGTAGCCGACGCCGATGTGCGCTGCGAGCGCGATCTCGTCAGGGATATCCAGCAGCGGCCTGACCTCGGCCTCGGCCGGGACGAGCAGCGTGGTCAGCGCGGCGCCGAGGCCCTCGGCGCGCAGGGCGAGCAGCAGGTTCTGCACGAACGGATAGACGGACGCTCCGCCGACGATGCTCTGGCGCGGCAGCGCCGCGTCGGTGACGGCGAGGTCCTCCAGACGCACCCCCACGACCAGGTGCACGGGCACCCGATCCATGCCGCGGGCGTACTCGTCGGCGCGCTGCACGATGCGCACGCGCGCGGGGTCGAAGCTCTCCGGCTCGGCCAGCATCCTGGCCGCGCCGGTCTGCTCCATGTAGGCGCGCCAGCCGGGCAGGTAGAGGTCGCGCAGGGCCGCGCGCAGGGCCGCATCCTGCACGACGATCACGCGCCAGCCCTGACGGTTGCCGCCGCTGGGGGCGAAGCGGGCGCCGTCCAGCGCGCGCACCAGGACCTCGCGCGGCACCGGGTCCGGCTTGAAGCGCCGGCTCGTCGGCGCGCAGCGCATCACCTCGTAGAGCTCCACCGGGGCAACCTAGCGCGTTTGCTGCTCAGCGCGTTTGGTATTCGACCCGCCGCAGCACGCGTGCGGGGGCGCCGGCGGCGATCGAGAACGCATCGATGTCGCGGGTTACGACGCTGTTGGCGCCGATCACGCAGCGCTCGCCGATCGTGACCCCGCTCGTGACGACGACGTTCGCGCCCAGCCAGCAGTTGTCGCCGATCCGCGTCGGGCCCTTGCTCTCGAAGCCCTGCCAGGTGATCGGCAGCTCGGGATCCGCGACCCGGTGCGTGGCGTCGGAGACGAAGCAGCCGTTGGCGAGCATGCAGTGCTCGCCGATCTCCACGAGCTCCTGCGCGGCCACCATCACGCCGAGGTTGAGGAACGTGCCCGCGCCGATGCGCACCCGTGCGGACCCCGGCGCGGTGATCCACACGCCGGGCTCGAGCAGCGCACCCGGCCCGATCTCGAGGCGTCCCTCGCGCAGCGCCTCGAGCACGTTGCCGTGCACCGGCCAGCGCGTGAACGCTTCGCGGCGCATCAGCTCCCAGTGGATTCGCGCGCGGTTCCAGGGCAGCGAGTTGCGCTCATACCAGCGCCACTTCTGCGCCCACAGCCGGGCGCGGCGCGCCAGCTCCTCGCTCATACGCTCAGGCGGCGACCCTGGCCGTCCGCTTGCGCGGGCCCGAGCGGCCGGACTTGCCCGCGCCGCGCTTGTGCGCCGGGGTGAGGATCTCGGCAAGGAAGCGCCCGGTGTGGGAGGCCTGCTCCGCGGCGACCTCCTCGGGCGTGCCCACCGCGATCGCCAGGCCGCCCTCCTCGCCCCCCTCGGGGCCCATATCGATCAGCCGGTCGGCGCTCTTGATGACGTCGAGGTTGTGCTCGATCACCACCACGCTGTTGCCGGCGTCGACGAGCCGCTGGAGCACCTCGAGCAGGCGCTGCACGTCGGCGAAGTGCAGTCCCGTGGTGGGCTCGTCGAGGATGTAGAGCGTCCTCCCTGTAGCCACCTTGGAGAGCTCGGTGGCGAGCTTCACGCGCTGGGCCTCTCCGCCGGAGAGCGTCGTGGCCGGCTGGCCCAGGCGGACATAGCCCAGACCGACCGCGTGCAGCGTCTCCAGGCGGCGGCGAATCTTGGGGATGTGCTCGAAGAAGCCCAGGGCCTCCTCGACGGGCATGTCGAGCACGTCGGCGATGCTCCTGCCCTTGAATCTGACCTCGAGCGTCTCGCGGTTGTAGCGCTTTCCGTGGCACTGCTCGCAGGGCACGTAGACGTCCGGCAGGAAGTGCATCTCGATCTTGATCTGCCCGTCGCCGCGGCAGACCTCGCAACGGCCGCCCTTGACGTTGAAGCTGAAGCGCCCCGGCTTGTATCCGCGCGCGCGCGCCTCCTGGGTCTTCGAGAAGAGGTCGCGGATCACGTCGAAGAGGCCCGTGTAGGTGGCGGGGTTTGAGCGCGGCGTGCGCCCGATCGGCGACTGGTCGACGGCGATGATCTTGTCCAGCTGGTCGAGGCCGTGGATCGCCCGGTGCGCGCCCGCGCGGCGACGGGCGCGGTGCAGGCGGTTGGCGACCGCCTTGTAGAGGACTTCGTTGACGAGCGTCGACTTGCCCGAGCCCGACACCCCGGTCACGCAGGTGAGGACGCCGAGCGGAATGCGCACGTCGATGTCGCGCAGGTTGTGCTGGCTGGCGCCGAGGATCTCGACGTAGCCGCTCGGCATGCGCCGCCGCTGCGGCAGCGCGATCGTGCGGGCGCCGGAGAGGAACTGGCCCGTCAGCGACTCCTCCACGTGCTCGACCTGCGCGGCGGTCCCCTGCGCGACGATCCGGCCGCCGTGCTCGCCGGCGCCGGGCCCGAGGTCGAGCAGGTGGTCGGCGGCGCGCATCGTCTGCTCGTCGTGCTCGACCACGATCACCGTGTTGCCGAGGTCGCGCAGCCGCTCGAGCGTGCCGATCAGCTTGGAGTTGTCGCGCTGGTGCAGCCCGATCGAGGGCTCGTCGAGGATGTACAGCACGCCGACCAGCGACGAGCCGATCTGGGTTGCCAGCCGTATCCGCTGTGCCTCGCCGCCGGAGAGCGTCGCGGCCGCCCTGTCCATCGACAGGTAGCCGATGCCCACGTTCTCGAGGAACTGCAGCCGCTCTGAGATCTCGCGCAGGATCAGCCGCGCGACGTGCCGATCGGTCTCTGAGAGCTCGACCTCCTGCAGCCACTGCAGCGCGCGACGCGCCGAGAGCGCGCAGAAGTCCTCGATCCGGGTCCCCCCCACGAGCACCGCCCGCGACTCCGCGCGCAGCCGCGCGCCCCCGCACACCGGGCAGGCCCGCAGCGACATGTACTCCTCGATCTTCTCGCGCGTCCACTCCGAGTCCGTCTCGCGATAGCGACGCTGGAGGTTCCTGACGATCCCCTCGAACCTCGTCGCGTAGGAGCGGCGCCGACCGTAGCGGTTGCGGTAGGTGACCTGGACGGGCTCGCCGTTGGTCCCGTCCAGGAACAGCGCCCGCTGCTCCTCCGGCAGGTTCTGCCAGGGGGCGTCCAGGTCCACGCCGTAGCGTTCGGCGATCGCCTCGGTCACCTGCTCGTAGTAGTTCGACGTGCTGTTCGCCCACGGCACGAGCGCGCCTTCGCCGATCGACAGGGTCGGGTCGGGGACGATCAGCTCGGGATCGATTTCCATCATCGAGCCGAGCCCGGTGCAGCGATCGCAGGCGCCGTGCGGGGAGTTGAAGGAGAAGATCCGCGGCTCGAGCTCCACCAGCGAGGGGCCGTGCTCGGGGCAGGCGAAGCGCTCGGAGAACGTGAACAGCGTGCCGGGATCGGGGGCCATGCCGGGGAGGATCTGCGACGCGGCCGCGCGCGCGCCCTTGGCGCCGGTCGCATGCTCGCCGCTCGGCTCGGCCGCGGCGGAGCCGACGATCTCGATCTCGACCAGGCCGTCCGCCAGGCCGACGGCCGTCTCGATCGAGTCCGCGAGCCGCTTGCGCACGTCGTGGCGCATGACCAGCCGGTCGACGACAGCCGAGATGTCGTGCTTGTAGCGCTTGTCCAGGACGATCGACTCCTCGAGCATGCGCACCCGATCGTCGATCTTCACCCGCGCGAACCCGTCGACCCGCAGCTCGTCCAGCAGCTTGCCGTACTCCCCCTTGCGCCCCCTGACCGCCGGCGCGAGCACCATGAAGCGGGTGCCCTCGGCGAGCTCCATCACCTGGTCGATGATCTGCTCGGCTGACTGCCCGACGATCGGCCGCCCGCAGATCGGGCAGTGCGGCTTGCCGACGCGCGCCCACAGCAGACGCAGGTAGTCGTATATCTCGGTGACCGTCCCCACGGTCGAGCGCGGATTGCGCGAGGTGGTCTTCTGATCGATCGAGATCGCCGGCGAGAGCCCCTCGATCGAGTCCACGTCCGGCTTGTCCATCTGCCCGAGGAACTGCCGCGCGTAGGCCGACAGCGACTCGACGTATCGCCGCTGCCCCTCCGCGTAGATGGTGTCGAACGCCAGGCTCGACTTGCCCGAGCCGGACAGGCCGGTGATCACGACCAGTGCGTCCCGCGGGAGAGCCAGCGAGATGTCCTTGAGGTTGTGCTCCCGCGCCCCGGAGACGATTATCTGGTTGCCCGCAGCCATCTGCGGTGCATTCTATGACTGCGAACAGATGTTCGCCTTCGCCCTGCCGACGCGGCGTCCTAGCCCTCGATCGCCGCGTACACCTCATCGATCAGCTTCGTCCGGTCCGGCAGCTCGAAGTTCTCGGCCAGGTAGCGCTCGGTGTCCGCCCGCGACTCGCCGTTCAGCGCCATGTTCAGCGCGATCAGGCGGGCGCCGTCGAGATCACCGCTGTCGACGGGCGCGGGCTCCGCGGCGGGCGGGGCGGGCGGGGCGGGCACTCTGGGCGCCGGCGGGGGCGCGGGCTGCTCGGGGGCCCGCCCGGCGGCGACCGCGTCCTCGAAGCTCGCCTGGAAGCTCGCCGGCGGGGGCTGCTCGACGCTTGTCGCGAGGTCGCCCCCGGAGGCGGCGTCGTAGAGCTCGCCCATGCCCGCTTCGACGGCCGAGAGGTCCTCCGCGAGCCGACCGGCCCCGGCGCGCAGGCTCTCCACGAGCCCGCTCACCTCGCGGTCCATCGAGCCGACGCGCTCCAGCAGCGTGGCTGCGACCTGCGCCACCGCGGCGACGTGCGCGCGCGCCTTCTCGACGGCCTGCTCGCGGGTGCGCTCCGCTTCCCGACCGGCTTCCTCGCGAACCTTGCCCGCGTTCTCGAGCGCCTGGCGCTCGATTTCCGCCGCCGCCGTCTCGGCCGCCTCGAGAATGCTCTGCACCTGGCTGCCGGCGCTCGAGGCGAGCGACATGTCCGCGCCGCCGGTGATCGCCGCGCTGCGGAGTTCCTCGAACTCGATGGCCAGGGCCTGCAGGTGCGCGTCGACCGCGACCGTGTCATAGCCGCGCCTCGCGATCGGGAAGTCCCTGCGCTCTATTGCCTGTCGATCAAAATCCACGGCCGGCCATCCTAGGCGATGTCGCCTGTCGGGGTCTCGCTTCGCGACGAAGGACCCACGGGAGCCGCCCCTGCCTGGACCCGAATCTCCTGCAGGTCGCGGCGCAGCTCGCGCAGCTCGTCGCGCAGCTGAGCAGCGTACTCGAAGCGCAGGTCGTCAGCCGCGGCCGCCATCTCCTCCTCGAGCTCGACCACCAGCCGCTCCAGCTCGCTCGCGGGTATCCCATCCGTCCTCGCGCTCCCCGCCCCGCGCCGGGCGCCGCCGCGCCTGCGCCCGCGCGGCACCTTCGACTCGGCCTGCAGGAACTCGGCGATGTCGGAGATGCCCTTGACGATCGTCGCCGCGGTGATCCCGTGCTGCTCGTTGTAGGCCAGCTGGATCTCGCGCCGGCGATCGGTCTCCGAGATCGCCGCCTGCATCGCGCGCGTCTGTTTGTCGGCGTACATCAACACCGTCCCGCCGATGTTGCGGGCCGCGCGGCCGATCGTCTGGATCAGCGAGGTCTCGCCGCGCAGGAAGCCCTCCTTGTCGGCGTCCAGGATGGCCACGAGCGAAACCTCGGGCAGATCGAGGCCCTCGCGCAGCAGGTTCACGCCGACCAGCACGTCGTACTCCCCCAGGCGCAGGTCGCGGATGATCTGGATGCGTTCGAGCGTGTCGATCTCGGAATGCAGGTAGCGCGTCTTGAAGCCCATCTCAAGCAGGTACTGCGAGAGGTCCTCGCTCATCTTCTTGGTCAGCGTCGTCACCAGCACGCGCTCGTTGCGCTCGACGCGCGCGCGGACCTCGTTCATCAGATCGTCGATCTGATTGCGCGTCTCGCGCACGAGCACCACCGGATCGACGATCCCGGTCGGACGGACGATCTGCTCCACCACGCGCGTGGAGCGCGCCCGCTCGTACTCCCCGGGCGTGGCCGAGACGAACAGCAGCTGGGGGGTGATCGAGAGGAACTCCTCGAAGCGCTGCGGGCGGTTGTCCATCGCGCTTGGGAGCCGAAAGCCGTACTCCACCAGCGTCTGCTTGCGCGAGCGATCGCCCTCGTACATGCCGCCGATCTGGGGCACCGTCTGGTGGGACTCGTCGATGAAGCAGATGAAGTCCTTCGGGAAGTAGTCGATCAGGCAGTACGGCCGCTCACCTGGCCTGCGGCCGTCGAGGATGCGCGAGTAGTTCTCGATACCCGAGCAGAAGCCCATCTCGCGCAGCATCTCCATGTCGTACTGCGTGCGCTGGCGCAGGCGGTGGGACTCCAGTTGCTTGCCTTCGGACTCGAGCTGCTCGCAGCGCTCGCCCAGCTCGCGGCCGATCTCCGCCACGCCGTCCTCGATCGTGCCCTCTCTGACGTTGTAGTGCGTGGCCGGCCACACCGCCACGTGCTCGAGGTCGTCGGCGATCAGCTCGCCGGTCAGCGGGTCGAACTGCTGCAGGCGCTCGACCTCGTCGCCGAACATCCTCGCGCGGAAGGCGGTCTCGGCGTACGCGGGGAAGACCTCGAGCGTCTCCCCGCGGACGCGAAAGGTGCCGCGCGAGAGGACCGTGTCGTTGCGCGTGTACTGGATCGAGACGAGTTTGCGCAACAGCGCATCGCGATCGATCTCCTCGCCGCGGCGGAGGATCTGCATGTTCATCTCATAGGTCTCCGGCGAGCCGAGGCCGTAGATGCAGGACACCGAGGCCACCACGATCACATCCCTGCGGGCGAACACCGCCGCCGTGGCCGCGTGGCGCAGGCGGTCGACCTCCTGGTTGATGGCCGAGTCCTTCTCGATGTACAGGTCCCGGCTGGGGACGTAGGCCTCGGGCTGGTAGTAGTCGTAGTAGGAGACGAAGTACTCGACCGCGTTGTCGGGGAAGAACGTGCGGAACTCGTTGCAGAGCTGCGCGGCGAGCGTCTTGTTGTGCGCGATCACCAGCGTCGGGCGCTGTACCGCCTCGATCACGCCCGCCATCGTCATCGTCTTGCCCGTGCCGGTCGCGCCGAGCAGCGTCTGGAAGCGCTCTCCCTGCTCGACCCCCTCGGCGAGGGATGCGATTGCCTTCGGCTGGTCGGCGGTGGGGATGAAGGCTGAGTCGAGGCGAAAGTCGGGCATAGGACGACTGCCCACTACGGTAGCGGTCCGCGCGGAGCCCGCGAGCGGCGAGCGCGGCCCGCGACCCGCCGCGGCGTGGCGGGGAGCGTCAGCCGATCCCGAGCTCGCGCGGGTAGGTCGAGCGGTAGGCGGCCTGGGCGGCGAGCACCCGTTGCACGTATTCGCGCGTCTCGGGAAAGGGGATCGCCTCGGGGCTCAGCTGGCCGCCCGCGGCGCGCGCACGGGCGACCCATTCATCGACGTTGGTCATGCCCCCGTTGTAGGCGGCCACGGCGAGCATCTCGTTGCCGTCGTAGTGGTCGAGCAGGTAGCGCAGGTAGTAGCTGCCGTAGGCCACGTTGACGCTCGGCGTGGCCAGGTCGCCGGCCGTGAAGCGGGTGCCCCCGGAGAGGTGGGCGAGGTAGTAGGCGGTGGCGGGCAGGATCTGCATGAGGCCCTGCGCCCCCGCTGCCGAGGGGCGCGGTTCGAATTTCGTCTCCGCGTAGATCACGGCCGCGATCAGCGCGGGGTCGAGGTGCTTCTCCGCTGCCTGTTCGCGGATGATGCTCGCGTCGCCGAGCGGCAGCGCCGATTCGCGCCTCGCCCCGTGCAGCCCGAAGACGACGAGCGCCCCGCAGAAGAGGATGGCGGCGACCGCCGCCCACGCGCCGAGCGGCCGTTGGCTCATCCTGCAAGCTTGTCAAGCACCGCCGACAGCGCCTGCTCGAGCTCCTCTTCGCTGGCGTCGTTGTGCACGACGAACGTCGCCCGCCGCGCCTTCTCCTCCTGTGAGAGCTGGCGCGCCGCCCGCTCGTCCGCCAGCGCGTGCCCGCGCTCGGCGTCCCGCCGGCGGCGCACCTGCTCGTCGGCTATCACGGCGATGGTCGCGTCGTACAGGTGCTCGAGTCCCGCCTCGAAGAGCAGGGGAACCTCGACCACCGCCGCCCGCGGCGCCGGCGAGCGGCTGCGCACGCGCTCCAGCCAGTCGGCGACGCGTGCGCCCACCAGTGGCCATATCAGGCCCTCGAGCCAGGCGCGGTCCTGCGGGTTCACGAACGCGCGGTCGGCGACCGCCGCGCGATCGACCACGCCGCCCGGCGCCACCCCCTCCCCCCAGCGCGCGACGACGGCCTCACGCAGCTGCGGGCCCTCATAGAGCTCGTGCACGACCGCGTCGCTCGAGAGCACCGCCGCCCCGAGTCGCTCGAGTGCCGCCAGGGCGGTGGACTTGCCGGCCCCCATGCCTCCGGTCAGCCCGACGAAGGGTACCGCCGGCGCCACGATCCCTGAGCGGCTCGGGCTCGTCAGTCCTGCTGGGAGGACTCGGCCGTCAGCTCGCCGGCTGCAGCCTCGCCGTCCGCCGCCGCATCCGGCTGCACGGCCGCCGCGCCGTCCTCACCCGGCCCCTGCTCGGCCTCCCCGGGCGTGGCCACTGCCTGCGGCTCTGCGACCGCCGCCTCGGCGGCGGGCTCCGCAGCGCCGGCCGCCTCTGGCGCCTCGGGGGCCTGCGCGGCCTCGGGAGCGCCGTCGGCGCCCGCGGGCGCCTGTGCGATCTCGCTCGCCTCCCCGGCGCCCTCGCTCGCCTCCCCGGCGACCTCGCCATCGGTCGCGGGCTCGCGGTCGGCCTCGCCGGGACGCGACACGGGCAGAATCTGGTCCTCGACGCGCTTTGCCGACAGCGACAGGCGCCTGCGCTCGGAGTCGATCTCGAGGATCTTCACGCGGATGTCATCGCCGGGGTGGACGATCTCGCGCGGGCTCTCGACGTGATGGGGCGCGAGCTCGGAGATATGCACCAGTCCCTCGACGCCGTCGAGGATCTCGACGAACGCGCCGAAGGTGACGACCTTGGTGACTTTGCCCGCGAGCTCGTCGCCGACGTTGTAGGTGTCGACGATCCGCTGCCAGGGGTCTTCCTGGGTCTGCTTGAGGCCCAGCGAGATGCGCTGGCGGTCGCGGTCGATGTCGAGCACCTTCACCTTGACGGTGTCGCCGATCGAGAGGATCTCGCTCGGGTGGTTGACGTGCGACCACGAGAGCTCGGAGATGTGGATCAGGCCATCGATCCCGTCGAGGTCGACGAACGCGCCGAAGTCGACGATGTTGGAGATCTGACCCTCGACGACCAGCCCGGGCTGGAGACGGTCGAGGATCTGCTGGCGAACCTCCTTGCGCTCCTCCTCCAGCACCGCGCGCCTGGAGAGGACGACGTTGTTGCGCGAGCGGTTGAGCTCGATCACCTTGGTCTCGATCTTGGTGCCCATGTACTCGTCGAGGTTGGGCACGCGCCGGATGTCCACGAGCGAGGCGGGCAGGAATCCGCGCACGCCCAGGTCGATGATCAGCCCCCCCTTGACGACCTCGATGACCGAGCCCTCGACCGGCTCTCCGGACTCGGCCGCGGTTTCTATGCGCCGCCACGCCTTCTCGAAGCGGGCGCGCTTCTTGGACATGATCAGCCGGCCATCCTGATCCTCCTTGGTCAGGACGATCGCGTCGACCTCCTCGCCGAGGTGGACCTCCTCGCTGGGATCGACGGCCTTGCGGATCGACAGCTCGCTGGCGGGTATGACGCCCTCGGACTTGTAGCCGATGTCGACGAGGACCTCATCCTTGTCGATGCGAACGACGTGGCCGGTCACGACCTCGCCCTCCTCGATCGCGCGGAAGGTCGCGTCGTAGTTGGGCACGATCTGCCCATCGACCTCGAGCAAGAGCCCGTTAGACCCCTCGACCACGCGAGCCTGGGGATTCTCCATCACCGTTTGCACCCGCCGAAGCGTAGCGCAGCCGTATCATTGCCGGGCAGATGCCTGTTCGAGCAACGACGCGGGGGTCGCAGCGCACCCGCCTGGAGTGCGACTGCGACGTGCTCGTATGTGGAGCGAGCTTCGCCGGGCTGGCCGTCGCGCGCGAGCTCGCCGGCTCGGGCGCGCGCGTGCTGGTGATCGATCGCTACGAGATCGGCGAGCGCCAGACGTCGGCCTGCGCGATACCCACAGCCTGGCTCGAGGCTCTCGATCTGATGGACTCGGAGCGCCAGAGCTTCGAGGAGCTGCTCGTTCACACTCCGTTCCACAGCTCGTGCTGGTCGCTGCCGTGGTCCTTCTCGACGTTCGACTACCGCGAGCTGTGCGCGCTGCTGTGGGGCCAGGCCGCGGGCCCGGATGTGGAATTCGAGACCGCGACCGTCACCGACCGCGACGGGCTTACGGTCCTCACCGACCGCGGCGAGCTGCGCGCGCCGCTGATCGTGGACGCGCTGGGCTGGCGGCGGGTGCTCTCCAGCGGCCTGATCCAGCCGCCTCACGCCGCGCTCTCGCGGGGCCTCGAGGTGCACCCGCCCGGCCGTGGCGAGCATCTGCAGCTGTGGTTCAACCCCGACTACGTGCGGGCCGGCTACTCCTGGTGCTTTCCCGCCCAGGACGAGCTGCGCGTGGGCGTCGGCTCCTTCTGGCCCTCCCACCACGTCAGGGAGCCGACGGTCAGGCTCGCGCGCGACCTGGGCCTGCCCGCCGGCGGCTACCAGGGCAACTGGATACCCCACCAGCTGCGCAGCTCCGTCGAGGATCGCATCTTCTTCGCCGGCGACTCGGCGGGGCACTGCCTCCCGCTGACCGCCGAGGGCATCCGCACGGCGCTCTACTTCGGGCTGGCCTGCGGCAGGGAGCTGCGGGCCGTGCTCGATGGCGTGCGCGGGCGCGAGCAGGCGCTGCAGCGCTACAGCGCTTTCTCCGACGCCCACGCCCGCAAATATCGCTGGCTGCTCGGCGCCCAGCGGGCGGTGGGCCAGATGACCCCGAGCCGGGCCCTCACCGCGGTCGTGCGCTGCCTGGAGAACCGCCGGCTCGCGGCCTGGATCTTCCGCCACTACCTGGCGATCGCTCCGCCGTCCTTCGTCGAGGACGGACCGCGCCGGCGCTCGCGCGCCGCGCTGGCCAGCGCGAACGTCTGAGCGGCGCCGGCCGGCGCCGAGCATTCGCCGAACGCCTCCGCGAGCCGCCGGATGCCCTCCTCGATCGCCGGCTCGGTGAGGTTGGCGTAGCCGAGCACGACGGCGTCGTGCACCGGCCTGATCTCCATGTAGGCGTAGCCGAGCGGGTACACGCCGACGGAGCGTTGCCGGGCGGCTGCCACCAGCTCGATCCCGTCCACGGCTCGCGCCAGGCGCACAACGGCGTGCAGGCCCGCCGCCACGCCGGTCACGGCGGCGCCGGGAAGGTGACGTGCGACCGCCGCGACGAGGGCGTCCCGGCGCAGGCGATAGCGCCGGCGCGCCTGGCGCAGGTGACGGTCGTAGGCGCCGCTCTCGATCAGCCGCGCGAGCGCGAGCTGGTCGATCGTCGGGCAGCCGTGGTCGGCGAGCGTCTTCTCGGCCACGACCGCGTCGATCAGGCGCGGGGGGAGCACCAGCCAGCCGAGGCGCAGTGCCGGGGCCAGGGTCTTGCTGACGGTGCCCATGTAGACGACGCGGTCGGGGGCGAGACCCTGCATCGCGCCGAGCGGAGCGCGGTCGTAGCGGTACTCGGCGTCGTAGTCGTCCTCGATCACCAGGCCGCCGCTCTCCCCGGCCCAGGCCAGCAGCGCCGACCGGCGCGCCGGCGTGAGCGCCACGCCGCTCGGCGACTGGTGGGCGGGCGTGACGAGCACGGCGTCGATCCCCGGCGTCGCGGGCGCCGCGCCGGTCAGCTCCTGCACGCGGGCGCCCTCATCGTCGACGGGGAGCGCCACGAGCGAGGTCCCCTGCGCGGCGAGGATCGCGCGATGGGCCGGCAGCCCAGGGTCCTCGACCGCCATACGAGCGTCCCCGAGGGCGCGAGCGAGCAGCGCGAATCCCTGTGCGGCGCCGGCGCAGACGACGATCGACTCTGGATCCGCGGCCACCCCGCGCACGCGGCGCAGGTGCTCGGCGAGCGCGCGTCGCAGCTCCGGCGCGCCGCGGGCATCGGGATACCCGAGGTACCGGTCCGGGGCGTCGCGCAGCGCTTCGCGCAGCGCCCGCAGCCACGGGCGGCGGGGGAAGCTCGCCAGGTCGGGATACCCGGGAAAGAAGTCGAACGCGGGGACATCGCGCGGCGGCTCGACCGTCGGGGCCCGCGCCGCCCCCGCGGCCTCGGCCACGAAGGTCCCCGCCCCGCGGCGTGTCAGCAGGTAGCCCTCGGCGACGACCTGGGCGTAGGCGTCGACCACCAGCCGCCGCGAGACGCCGAGGTCGGCCGCCAGCGCGCGCGTGGCGGGCAGGCGCATGCGCGCCGGCAGGCGCCCCGAGCGCACCGCATCGCGCAGCGCGTTCTCGAGCTGCGCGCGCAACGGCCTGCGCGCCGTCCGGTCGAGCTCGACGAGCAGCTCCGGCCCGGAATTGGCACCCTTTTCTTGTGTCAAAGTGGTCCTTTACGGTGCACCACAATCACCTTATCGTGGAGCCTCATGGCCGTGCGCACCGCAGCCGGGAGACGATCCGATCCACGCCCGGCTCCGCCCGCCGGAGCCGTGGTCGCCGGGCTCTGGGCGTTCGCGCTCGTGGAGCTGGCGCTGGCCGCCGTGATGGCGCTGTCCCCGCACGCCTTCTATGACGCGATCGGCCCTTTCGACGCGTACAACCCGCACTACATACGGGACGTCGCCAGCTTCGAGGCGGCGCTCGGGGTGGCGTTGCTGGTCGCGGTGCGCCAGCCGAGCTGGCGCGTGCCGGTGCTCGCGCTGGCCACCATCCAGTTCGGGCTGCACAGCCTCAACCATCTGCTCGACATCGGCGGGGCGCGCCCGGCATGGACGGGCTACTTCGACTTCTTCACGCTCGCGGCGGCCACCCTGCTGCTGGCGTGGCTGTGGCGCGCGGCCCATATCGAGAACGAAGGGAGCATCACGTGAGCAGAATCGAAGGTGTCCCCGCCGCGCGCGCCAACCCGCTCGTGCGCGCCGTCTACCGGATCGTCCGCCGCGAGGTCGGGCGCATGACCGGCCGGCGCGATCTCATGCCCGGCGACATCCCCGTGCGCGCCCACAGGCCCGCGCTGCTGATCGGCTACGGCATGTTCGAGCAGGCGGTCGCACACAGGCCGCGCGTGGAGGAGCGCCTGCGCGCGCTCGTGCAGCTGAAGTCAGCAGTCATGCAGGGATGCGAGCAGTGCCAGGACATCGGCTCCCACCAGGCCCTCGCGGCGGGAGTCTCCCAACAGCAGCTGATCGACCTGTACCGCTATCGCCACAGCGAGCACTTCGACGAGACCGAGCGCCTCGTGCTCGATCTCGCCGTCGGCATGACGCTCACCCCGGTGCAGGTCGGAGACGAGCTGTTCGCCGCTCTGCGCGAGCGCTTCGACGACGCTCAGCTGGTGGAGCTCGTGAACCTGATCGCCCTCGAGAACCTGCGCTCGCGCTTCAACGCCGCCGTTGGCCTCGGCGCGGTCGGCTTCAACGAGGGCGCCGCGTGCGCGCGCATGGAGAGCGCGCTGGATCACGCGCAGGCGGCCGAGGACGCGCGGGCGGCCGAGGACGCGTGGGCAGCCGAGGACGCGCACGCGACGGCGCACGCAGACGCTGAGGCGGAGGCCGCGCCTGCGCCCGCGCCCCCCAGCGTGCCGCTGAGCGCGGCATGAGGGTCTTCCTCGCGGGCGCCACCGGCGTGATCGGGCGGCAGCTGCTGCCGATGCTGCTCGCCGAGGGCCATCAGGTCACGGCGACGACCCGATCACCGGAGAAGCTCGATGCGCTGCGGGCGCTGGGCGCCGAGGCCGTGGCGGTGGACGCGCTCGACGCGGATGCGATGCGCGCGGCCGTGCTCGACGCGCGGCCGGACGCGGTGATCGATCAGCTGACCTCGCTCCCGGCGAGGATCGATCCGCGCAGGATCGAGCGTGACTTCGCGCTCAACGACCGTCTTCGCAGCGAGGGCACCCGCATCCTGGTGGCGGCCGCCGAGGCCGCCGGCGCGAGTCGCATCCTCGCGCAGAGCATCGCCTTCTCATACGCGCCGGGACCGCCGGGCACGCTGCACCGCGAGCAGGACCCGCTGCTCGCGCCGGCGGACGCGCCGAAGCCCTACCGCCGCTCGGCGGGCGCGATGGCAGACCTCGAGCACGCGGTCCTCGACGCCGGTGGAGTGGTGCTGCGCTACGGCTACTTCTATGGGGCCGGCAGCGCCGTGTCGCGCACCGGCTCGCTGGGCCAGGACGTCGCGCGCAGGCGCCTGCCGCTCGTCGGGCGCGGCGGGGGCGTGTGGTCGTTCGTGCACGTCGAGGACGCAGCCGGCGCCACGGTCGCGGCGCTCGCGGCCGGCAGCGGCCCCTACAACATCGTCGACGACGACCCCGCGCCCGTCTCGAGCTGGCTGCCGGCGCTCGCCGAGGCGCTCGGGGCGCCCCGCCCGCGGCGCGTGCCCGCGCCGATAGCGCGCCTGGCAGCCGGCAGCTATGGGGTCGCCAGCATGACCCGCGCGCAGGGGGCCTCAAACGAGCTCGCCAGGCGCGAGCTGGGCTGGCGGCCGCGCTATCCGAGCTGGCGCGAGGGCTTCCGCGCGGCGCTCGGCTGAGCCTCAGCGGCGCACCACCAGGACCACTCCCGCCAGCAGCAGCACGAGCCCGATCACGCGCGGGGCGGCGATGTGCTGCTTGGCGATACCGAGCAGGCCGAAGCGATCGATCGCGACGGCGATCGCGAGCTGGCCGGCGACGACGATCGCCGTGAGGCCGCTGGCGCCGAGGGTGCGGACGGTCAGCAGGGCGACCGTCACGTAGAAGGCGCCGAGCAGGCCGCCGATCAGCGCCCACCACGGCGCCCTGCCGAGATTGCCGATGCTCCCGAGGCCGCCGCTCGAGAGCGCAGCGATCACGAGCAGCGCCAGCGTGCCGACGAGGAAGGAGACCGTCGCCGCCTGCAGGCTGCCGATCTGGCGCGCGAGACGGGCGTTGATCGGAGCCTGCATGCCGACGAAGCAACCGGCGGCCAGCGTCAGCGCCACGGCCAGGCCGCGACTCACTTGGCCTCCAGCCAGGTGCGGCCCTCGCCGATGTCCACCGCGAGCGGCGGCTCGCGGTCCTCCCACACGCCGACCATCTCCCGCTCGATCAGCTCGCGTGCGGCGGCGGCCTCGGCGGGCGGCCCTTCGAAGAGCAGCTCGTCGTGGATCGTGAGCAGCAGTCGCGTGTCGAGGCCCGACCCGGCGAGCGCGCGATGAGTGTGGAGCATCGCGAGCTTGATGATGTCGGCGGCGGTCCCCTGGATGACGGTGTTGACCGCCAGGCGTTCGCCGAGCGTGCGCACCTGGTAGTTGCGCGCCCGCAGCTCGGGTATCTGACGGCGACGTCCCCACAGCGTCTTGACGTAACCCTCCTGCTTGGCCTGCTCGACCGTCTCGGACATGAACTCGGCCACGCGCGGGAAGCGCTCGAGGTAGGCGTCGATGAACTCCTTGGCCTCGGCGCGGGGGATGTTCAGGCGGTCGGCCAGGCCGAAGTCGGAGAGCCCGTAGACGATCCCGTAGTTGATCATCTTGGCCTTCGAGCGCATCCCCGGGTCGATCTCCGTCGCAGCGACGCCGAAGACGCGCGACGCGGTCGCGGCATGCACGTCCTCGCCGCGGGCGAAGATCTCCTTCAGCGCGTCCTCGCCGGCGGCGTGGGCGAGCACGCGCAGCTCGATCTGCGAGTAGTCGGCGGAGATCAGCACCCTCCCCTCCTCGGCCTCGAAGCAGCCGCGGATCTCGCGCCCGAGCGGCGTGCGGATGGGCACGTTCTGCATGTTGGGGTTGGTGCTGGACAGCCTGCCCGTCTGCGCCACGGCCTGCAGGAAGGTGGTGTGGATGCGCGAGCGCTCATCGACGAGCTGGGGCAGAACGTCCAGATACGTCTTGATCAGGGTCGACAGCTCCCGCCAGCGCTCGATCTTGGGCACGATCTCGTGCTCGGAGCGGATCGCCTGCAGCACGCGTGCGTCGGTCGAGTATCCGGTCTTGCCCCGGCGCTTGCGCGAGAGTTCGAGCTTCTCGAAGAGGATCTCGCCCAGCTGCTGCGGCGAGGCGATCAGGAACTCCTCGCCGGCGAGCGCGAAGATCTCCCGTTCGAGGCCCGCGATCTCCGCGCGCACGCGCTCGGTGATCTCCTCGAGGCGGTCGACGTTGAGGGCGACGCCGAGGCGCTCCATGTCGCGCAGGACGGCGACCAGCGGCAGCTCGATGTCGCGCATCACAGCGTCCAGCTCGCGCTCTGCGATCTGCTCGCGCTGCCAGTCGGCCAGCGCCCCGATCAGCACCGCCTCAGCCGCAACGGGATCGTCGAGGTCGGTGACCAGACCGCGGTCTTCGCAGAGCTCCGCGAAGGGATAGCCGCGCCTGGCCGGCTCGAGCAGGTAGGCGCCCAGCAGGGTGTCGTGTACCAGCCCGGCAGGCACGCTCCCGAGCGACTTGGCGTCGTGCGCGATCACCGCGCGCCCGTCGCAGGCGGCCACGACTTCCTCGGGTCCGGCGCAGTCACCGACCAGCACGTCCCCGCCGACGGCCACCGCGAAACGCCATGGTGCGCCGTCGGCGAACAGGGCGCCCTCGGGAGCCTCGCTGGCGCGAGCTGCGACGCACAGCTCTGGGGCGCTCGTGGCCCGCCCGCGCGCGCGCGAGCGCGCCCCGGCGCCGTCCAGGCGCGCGATATCCGCCACCGTGCCCGCGCGCACGCGCGCGGTGAGCGTGACCTCCGCGGCCGGCGCCGGCGCCGCGGTCTCGCGATCGCCGAGCGCCTCCTCGAGGCGGCGCAGCGGGTCGCGCAGCTCGTACTCGCGGAAGACCTCGCGCACGCGCGAGCGGTCCGGTTCGCGGGCCGCCTCGGCGGCGATGTCGAAGTCGACATCCACGTCGCGCTGGACCGTGGCGAGGCTCTTCGACAGGCGGGCGTCCTCGGCGTGTTCGAGCAGGTTCTGTTTGCGCTTGGGGCCGCTGACGTCCTCGATGTGGCCGAGCACGCCCTCGAGCGAGCCGAAGCCCTGGATCAGCTCGCTGGCGGTCTTCTCGCCGATCCCGGGAATGCCGGGGATGTTGTCCGACGTGTCGCCCTTGAGGCCGTAGAAGTCGGGAATCAGCTCCGGCGGGATACCGTAGCGGTCGAGCACCGCCTGGCGGTCATAGATCTTGGTCTCGGTGATCCCCCGTGCGGTGGCCATCACCTTGACCAGGCCCTGCTCGTCGATCAGCTGGAAGACGTCGCGGTCTCCGGTCACGATCATCACCGGCACAGGCGGCGTGGCCTTCAGCGCGCGATCGGCCAGCGACGCGATCACGTCGTCGGCCTCGTAGCCCTCGACGCGCACGTTGCGGTAGCCGAAGGCCTCGACCAGTGGTTCCATCGCCGGCCACTGCTGCTTGAGCAGGTCCGGGCGCGCGCGCCGCGCGGCCTTGTAGTCGGCGAACAGCTCGCTGCGGCCGGACGTGCCCGCGTCCCAGGCCACGACGGTCGGACACACCCCGTACTCGGTCACGATCTTCACGAGCATGGAGGCGAATCCGAAGATCGCGTTCGTCGGCACGCCGGTCGAGGTGGCGATCGACTCCGGCAGTGCGAAGAAGGCCCGGTAGACGAGGCTCGGGCCGTCGATCAGGAACAGTCGGCGCTCCCCTGCGCCTCCGTCGCGCGCGGCCGTGCTCCCCGCGCGGGCGTCGCGCGCGCGCGCCTCGCCTGTGATGTTGCTCGTGCTCGCCATGCCCTGAGCACTCTACGAGGAGCGATCGGAGTTCGGGAGCGCCGCCGTCGAAGGCCAAGGCGCGAGCTCGACGGCCGCAGCCGCGCACGCCCGCGGGAGGTGTTCGCGCGGGAGACCTCCTAACATCCCCTGCCGCCAACAATCGAGGAGCCCTCTCCGTGAGCGCAACACCAAGCGCGCAGTACCGCCTCACCATCCGCGTCAAGCTCGACGACTCGCAGGGCCTCCTCGGCAGCGTCACGGCCGCGGTCGGGGAGGCCGGCGCCGTGGTCGGCGCGGTCGACCTCGTGGAGGTGGACGGCAGCTACAGCCTGCGCGACATCGTGGTCGACGCCGCCGGGCGCAAGCACTGGGAGGAGATCATCGGCGCGATCAACGCGCTCGAGGGCGCCGAGGTGATCGACACCACCGACCGCACGTTCCTGCTGCATGTGGGCGGCAAGATCGAACAGCACAACAAGCACCAGCTGAAGACGCGCGACGACCTCTCGATGGTCTACACGCCGGGCGTGGCGCGCGTGTGCCTGGCCATCGCCGACGACGAGGAAAAGGCCTTCCAGTACACGATCAAGCGCAACACCGTGGCGGTCGTCTCCGACGGGAGCGCCGTGCTCGGGCTGGGCGAAATCGGCCCGCGCGCGGCGATGCCGGTGATGGAGGGGAAGTGCTGCCTGTTCAAGGAGTTCGCGGGCGTCGATGCGTTCCCGATCTGCCTGGAGACGACCGACCCCGAGGAGATCGTGCGTACGGTCAAGCTGATCGCGCCGGGTTTCGGGGGGATCAACCTGGAGGACATCTCCGCTCCGCGCTGCTTCGAGATCGAGGAGCAGCTCAAGCAACAGCTCGACATCCCCGTCTTCCACGATGACCAGCACGGCACCGCGGTGGTGGTGATGGCGGCGGTGCTGAACGCCGTCAAGCTGACCGGTCGGCGCCTGGAGGACCTGCGCGTGCTGATCATCGGCCTCGGCGCGGCCGGGATCGCCGTCACGAAGATCCTGCTGGAGGCGGGCGTGCGCGAGATCATCGGCGCGGACTCCCGGGGCGCGTTGCACGTCCAGCGCGCGGACTACCTGGACGGGTCGATGAACCACGTCAAGCGCTGGTTCGCCGAGGTCACGAACCCGGAGCTCCGCTCGGGCGCCCCGGCCGACGTGATCGACGGCGCCGACCTGCTGATCGGAGTCTCCGGCGCGCGCGTGCTGCCGGCGCAGGCGCTTGCGCGCATGAGCTCCGACGCGATGGTGTTCGCGATGGCCAACCCGACGCCGGAGGTCGACCCCGAGGAGGCCGCCCCATATGTGCGGATCATGGCGACGGGCCGCTCGGACTATCCCAACCAGATCAACAACGTCCTCTGCTTCCCGGGCATCTTTCGCGGCGCGCTCGACGTGCGCGCGCCGGCGATCACGGAGGAGATGAAGATGGCCGCCGCCCGCGCGATCGCGGCGATCGTCGAGGAGAGCGAGCTGCGCGAGGATTACATCATCCCGTCGGTCTTCAACCGCGACGTAGCCCCTGCCGTGGCTGCGGCGGTGGCCGAGGAGGCTCGCGCCGCGGGCGCCGCACGCGCCGGTCAGGAGGTCGGCTTCGCCCATGGCGACACGCCCACGGACGCTCCCGCGGCGCCGCGGTAGGCGGCGGGCGCCGGTGAGAGGCTGACGGCGTTGAGCGGGCTGCGCGTGACCGTCACGGGAGCGACGGGACTCATTGGCCCGGCGCTGCTCGCCGCGCTGCGGGAGCTGGGCGCGGAGGTGACCGTCCTCACGCGCGATCCGGCGCGCGCGCGAGCACGGCTCGGCGAGGTCGCGGCCGCGCGCTGGCAGCTGCTCGAGGAAGCGGCGCCGGCAGCGGCATTGGCAGGCCGCGACGCGATCGTGCATCTCGCGGGCGAGCCGGTCGCCCAGCGCTGGAGCGCGGCCGCCAAGCGGGCGATCCGCGACAGCCGCGTGAGAGGCACCGCGAATCTGATCGACGGCCTCGGCCGCGCCGAGCCGCGCCCACGCGTGCTGATCAGCTCGTCGGCCATCGGCTACTACGGCCCCCACGGCGAAGAGCCCCTCGACGAGGACGCCGCCCCGGGCAACGATTTCCTCGCGCAGGTTTGCGTCGACTGGGAGGCCGAGTCACAGCGGGCGGCGGGGCTTGGCATCCGCACCGCGCAGGTGCGCACCGGCGTCGTGCTCGACAGCCGCGGCGGGGCGCTGGCCAAGATGCTGCCGCCGTTTCGGCTCGGCGTGGGCGGCCCGGTCGCGGGGGGACGCCAGTACATCTCCTGGATCCACACCGACGATGTGATCGGGATGATGCTCGCGGCCGTCGAGGACGAGCGCTGGAGCGGCCCGGTCAACGCGACCGCACCCGAGCCGGTGTCCAATCGCGACTTCGCCAAGACCCTCGGCCGGGTGCTCGGGCGTCCCTCGCTGCTCCCCGTCCCGGGGCTCGCGCTGCGCCTGCTCTACGGCGAGATGGCGGAGATCGTCACGACCGGGGCGCGCGTGATGCCCGCCAAGGCGCTGGTGCTCGGCTATCAGTTTCGCCATCTGCGTCTCGAGCAGGCGCTGCGCTCGGCGATCGCCCCGCGGTAGCGCCCCCCCGCTGGGAGCTGCCCCGCCGGCCGGTAGCTGCCCCGCGCGCGCCCCTGCCGGCAAGCGCGACGCGGTCCGCAGGACCGACGGCTCAGGCCGGAGCGGCGGCCGGCTCGCGTGGGCGCGCCGGTCGGTTCTCGGTCTCGATGATCACCCTGCAGGGCCGCTTGCTCAGCAGGTAGGCGGCCGTCGGGCCGATGCGCTGCTCGCCAACGGGCGCGTGAATCGTCGACCAGTAGATCACGTCGGAGCCCACGCGTTCGGCTTCCTCGACCAGCGCGGCGCCCGGGTTGCGCGTGCGGATCAGCCCGGTATGAATTTTGATCCCCGCGCGGCGGGCCTGGATGCGGGCGCTCTCGAGGACCGAGCGGCCGTGGGCCTCCTCGTCCTCGAGGCCCGCCTCGAGCGAGAGCTGGCTGGGCACCGGCAGCACGAAGATCGCGTACACGACGCCGTCCTGGCCGATCAGCTTCGCGGCGCTGCTGAGAGCCGACGCGCTCACGTCGTCGCCGAAGATCGGCACGAGCGCCGTGCGGTACTCGAGCTCCTCGAAGTCCGCCGGGCGCTCGGGACGCGGCAGGCGGTAGGACTTGCGCGGATCGAGGCCGACGCGTTTGCGGTAGTAGAAGTAGCCCGCCATCCCGGCGATCATCCAGGGAACGCCCACCACCCGGGCCTCGGCGTGGAGCACCGTGACGGCGACCCACGCTCCGGCCGTGCCGATCCCGCCGATGACCGCGGCCATCGGGATCTCATATCCGCGGATGCGGATTCCCCACGGGCTCGTGTAGGGGCGTTCGCGGTCCGGGTCTTTGACGCGCAGCGCGATGATCGCGGCGTGCGCGGTCGTGAACGACAGCATCGCGCCGAAGGAGTAGAGGTTGCCGAGCACTTCGGTGTTCCCGTAGATGATCAGCGTGCTGGCGAGCGCCGAGAAGAAGACCAGCGTGAACCACGGCGTGCGGTACTGCGTGTGCAGGCGGGAGAAGATCTGCGGCAGCTGGCGGTGCTCGGCCAGCGACCAGGACAGCCGCGAGATGCCGATCATGCCGGCGTTCGTCGCGATGAAGAGGATCGTCGCGGCGAGGATGCCCACGTAGTATTCGGCGCCCTTGAGGACCGCGCCGTGCAGGCCGAGGCGCGAGATGACCCCCAGCACCGGATCGTTTTCGAAGAAGTGGCCGAGGGCGGTCGCGTAGCCGGGTTGGGTGAAGGTCTGTTTGAGCTCGGGGCTGTAGCCGACGCCGTGGTGGACGACCGGCAGCGCCGAAAGCGCGACGAGGGATATGCCGGCGTAGACGGCGAGCACCGCGAGCACGACGAGGTTGACGGCCTTGGGCACCTGCCTGCCGGGGTCCTTGGCCTCCTCGGCCATGTTTGCGACCGTCTCGATGCCGGTATAGGCGAGCATCGCGAGCGACAGCGCGAAGATCAGTTCCTTCCAGGTCGGTGCGACGCCCAGGTGCACCTGGTGGATCAGCAGCGACGGGTTGAGGACCAGCACCGAGCCGACGATCACGAGCAGTATCTGGGTGCTCAGATCGAGGACCGCGAGGACGAGGTTCAGTTTCGCCGACTCGCCCAGCCCGCGGATGTTCAGCCAGGCCAGCAGGCCGACGACGATCAGCCCGCCGAAGATGTCGTCGGGGTTGTGCTTGAGCGCGTGCAGGCCCGGGAAGGCACTGAGGTAGTGCGGCACGAAGAACGCCGAGATCGCGATCGTCAGGATGTAGTCCAGGCTCAGCGCCCACCCGGCGAAGAAGGAGACGACGTCGTTGAAGGCGTGGCGCGCGAACGAGGACGAGCCCCCTGCTTCGGGGAACATCGAGGCGCCCTCGGCGTAGGTTTTGGCGGTCAGCGCGAACAGGCCGCCGGCGAACAGGAACACCAGCGGCGTGAGGCCGAGCGCATGGGCGGCCACCAGGCCGAGGGCGTAGTAGATCGACGAGCCGACGTTGCCGTAGGCGGTGGCGAACATCCCGGATGTCCCGACCGATCGCCGCAGCCCGCGCTCAGAGAGTCTCGCCATCGGCCGTGAGCGTATCGATGGCCAGCGCCCGTGCAAAATCCCATGCACCACAGCAGCAAATGCAGGAACGCACCGTATGATCCCGACGAGCCGGTCCCGGGCGACACCGGCCTAGAGCAATGGAAACAGCGCGACGCGGAAACTACGACTCGGGCGAGGATTTCGTCCTCGAATACGGGGAGCTTCGCTTCACCTTCAACGAGGAGGACTTCTCCGAGCGCTGCGAGCAGGCGGCACTGAAGCTCGGGTTCGTCGGCGGGCGGCTCGGCCAGGAGGAGCTCGAAGATCTCGTCAACCTGGCCGTCAACGGTGAGATCCTCGACCCCGCGTCAGGGCTGGGCGAACACGTCAACGATTGCTGGCCGGAGCTGGTCGGGCCCGCGGAGCGCTCACTGGTCCACTGGCTGCGCCGCCTGATCTTCCGTGGCGCGTGGCTGGATCAGCGCGTCAACGAGGGCGAGCTTGGCGTGGCCTTCGACGAGCGGTCGGGCAGCTTCGCCTACGTCCAGCCGATCGACCCCAGGTCGGCGGGCACCGGCGAGCCGATCGAACTCGCCCCCGAGCCCTCGTGGGGCCGCGTCGCCTACCGACGCTGAGCGCCCCCGGCCCCCCGCCCAGCGTCGAGTGCGGCGGATGCGGCTGCGGCGCTGCGGCTACGCGGGCTAGCCGGCCTCCTCGACGGCCGCGGCACGCGCCTTGGTGATGGCGGCGGCGCCGTCCTCGCCGACGAGCAGCTCGGGCTTGAGCGTCCAGCTACCGACGAGGTCGAGGATCGGCTGGCGCCCGGTCGAGGTGAGAGCGACATCGAGTGCGATCACCGTCGTCTCGCCGCCGAACGGACCGGCGGCGGTCGCGATCACGGTGAGCGAGCCGCCCTCGCGCAGGTTGCGCGCCGCGGCGAGCGCCCTGCGAGCGGCGTGCGGGTGCAGGCCGTCGAGGCTGTCGATCAGCACGAGCGCGTGCCCGCCGCGCGCGGCCACCCGCTTGGCGGCCTCGATCGCCCGCTCGACCGCCTGGTCCTGAGAGTCGGCTGAGGCGGCGAAGCTGAGCGCCGCCGCGGGCGCCACGGGACCGTCACGCCACTGCGCGATCTCCTCGGGCCGCGCGCCGCTCAGCACGAGGCTGACCTCGAGGTCCTCGCGATCGCGGACGGCATCGAGCAGCCTGCGCAGCGTCTCGGTCTTGCCCGCCTGGTGCGCTCCCACGATCAGCGCCCGCGAGCCGCGGCCAAGCGGCGTGAGCCATTCGATCGCTTCGAGCGTGGGGTCCTTGGAGCCGAGCGCGAGCCGCTCGCTCGGATAGGCGACCGGCAGATCCTCATAGCGGGCGCCGTCCGCGACGCTGTCGGCGGACGCTCCGTTGATCGTGTCGACGCGCACCAGCGACGGGTAGCGCTCCGAGCGGCGCGGAGTGCGCACCGGCCCCGTGACGCGATCGCCGGAAGCCAGTTCGCAGCGGCGAACCTGCGCGGCGGAGATGTAGACGTCCTCATCGGAGGGCTCGGGCGGCTCGACGCGTAGGAAGGCCGAGCCGTTGCCCAGCACCTCGACCACGCCTGCGGCAATGCGTCCCGGGGCCTCGGCGGCGCCGTCCTCGAGCTCCCCGCCGGCATCGGCTGACCGCGGCGCGCGCTCGCGGCCGGCGCCCCTGCGGGCGCTCCGGCCCCTGCCGCGGCGCCCGCCGTCCTCGTCGGGGCGCTCTCCGGCCGCCGCACCCTCGGCCTCGGCGGCGGGCTCGGCGGCGCCACCGGGCTCGGCGGCGGCGCCGGGCTCGAGCTCGTCGGAATCCTCGCTCGGCGGGCTGCTCGCGCGGCGCACGCGCAGCGGACGCCGCCGCCGGGGCCGCGGCGCGATCTCCGAGCGCTCGCGCTCCTGCCCTTGCGAGGAGCCGCCGTCCGAGCCCGCGCCCTCGCCGCCCTCGCCGCCCTCGCCGCCCTCGCCGAGAATCGTGTCGATCAGGTCGGCCTTGCGCAGGCGCCTGAAGCCGTCGAGGCCGAGCTGATCGGCGATCGTGTGCAGATCGGCCAGAGAGCTCGCCTCCAGGTCGGAGCGCTCGAGTACTGCCATCGGTGTTACCTCTTTCGTCGTGGATGGGCGGTTGGCGTCCCGCCGCGTTGGACAGCGGCCGGCACCCGTGTTGAGATCAGCCTAGCGGCTTGCCCGGCCGGCTCACCCGAGCCGGTCGTAGCGCAGTTCATCGGCGAGCGCCAGATCCCTGCACTCCTCGGGCGCGAGCTGCGAGTGCTCGCCTGCGAGCGCGGCGCGCACTGCGATGAAGTCGGCCGCCGCGGCGACGTCGTGGACACGGAAGATGTGAGCCCCCTGCCGCAGGCCGTGGTCGAGCGCGGCGAGCGTGCCCGCGAGCCGCTCGCGCGGCGGACGCCGTGTTAGCGCGCCGATGAAGTCCTTGCGCGAGATCGCCATCAGCAGCGGCCGCCCAAGCTCGTGCAGGCGCCCCATCTCCGCGAGAATCCTGATCGTCTGGGCCGGCGTCTTGGCGAAGTCCGGGCCGGGATCGACGATCAGCTGCTCGCCGTCAACCCCGCAGGCGCTTGCGAGGGCGATGCGCTTCCTCAGGAAGGCGAGCACCTCCTCGGTGATCTCGCCGTAGAGGTCGGGGTCCTGCAGGCGTTCGCGCGGCGCGGCGCGCGTGTGCATCACCACGAGCGCGGCGCCCGTCTCGGCGCAGACCGCGGCCAGGCCCGGGTCGCGCAGCCCGCTGACATCGTTGACGATCCTCGCGCCGGCAGCGATCGCGGCACGGGCGACCGGCGGCTTGTAGGTGTCGACCGACACGATCGCCCCGAGCTCGCCGGCCACGCGTTCGATCAGCGGCACGACGCGCTCGATCTCCTGCCCGGCCTCGACCGGGGGGCGCCCCGTGGTCGCAGACTCACCGCCGATGTCGATGATGTCGGCTCCGCTCGCGATCTGCTCCCGCGCCAACTCGACCTGGGCGTCGAGTCCGGCGTGCAGGCCACCGTCGCTGAAGGAGTCCGGGGATGCGTTGACGATTCCCATCAACCACGGGCGCTCGCCCAGCTCGAGCACGCGATCGACGGCGCGCACGCGCAGCCGCGGGGACCTCACGGCGCCAACTCCGTGGACGCCTGCCACGCCACGGCCTGGCGCGGCGACTCCTCCTGGTCGGCCTCGGCGACGATGCCCTCGGCCCGGGCCTCCTCCGCGAAGCGGCCCAGCTCGCGCGTGAGCCGCTCGGCGTCCCACTGCAGCTCCCTGGCCAGCACGCCGGCGACCCGCCGGACCGGATGCTCGCCGCCGGGCGCCGCGGCCGCGGATGGCGCACCGACGAGCTCGCGCGCGGCTAGCAGGCCGAGGCGGGTGCGGCGCAGGAGCACGTCGCCGATGCTTCGGGCCTGCTCGCGGCGGGCTGCCAGGAGGGCCTCGGCGAGCAGGTCGGGTAGGCCCGCGACGATCGGCTGGGCGAGCTCTCCGCGCTCGGCCGCCAGCGCCAGCACCTCGTGGGCGGCGTGGCCGTAGCGCGACGCGAGCGCCTGGTAGGACTCGGCGGGAACCCCCTCCAGGCGCGGGAGCTCCTCCGCGGAGATCGCCTGCCCGAGCGGAATCTCGTGCGTTCGGCAGGGGGCGTCGCGGGCGTCGCGCTCGACGAGGCGATCGACGGTCATCTTCGCCATCCGCCGCCAGGTGGTGAGCTTGCCGCCCGTGATCGTGATCATCCCCGAGGAGGTCTCATACAGCTCGGCCTTGCGCGAGATGTCCACCGACTTCTTCGGATCGCCCGTCGAGATCAACGGTCGGACTCCCGCGAACGCGCCGGTGATGTCGCCGACGCCGAGCGCGGTGCCGAAGAACGAGTTGATGGCCTCCAGCAGATAGTCGATGTCCTCGCCGGAGGGCCTGATGTGGTCGAGCGGACCGTCGTAGTCGTTGTCGGTGGTGCCGACGAGGGTGTGCCCGAGCCAGGGCAGCGCGAAGATCGAGCGCCCGGCGCCGGCGGGGACGATCGCGCCGCCGACGAGGGGCACATCGTCGTTGCTGAACGTGATGTGGGTGCCGCGGCTGGGGCGTATGCGGGGCAGCTCGGCCTCATCGTGGAGCTCCTGCGGGCGCAGCTCATCGGCCCACACGCCGGTCGCGTTGACGACGTTCGCCGCGCGCACCTCAAAGCGCGCGCCGCTCTCGACGTCGAGCACGCACACGCCCTGCGCGCGCCCGTCGCGCTCGAGCAGGCCGGTGACGTCGAGCCGGTTGGCGCAGACGGCGCCGAAGCGCTCGGCCTCTCCCAGCACCGTCAGCACCAGGCGCACGTCGTCGGTCTGGCAGTCATAGAAGAGATAGCCGCTCGTCGGCTCGCGCGAGCCGAGCGCGGGCAGCAGCGCGACGACCTCCTCGCCGGAGATCACCCGGTGTCGCTCCGGGCTCCAGGACTCGGCCTCCTCCGGCGGGGAGGTCCGCCCCGCCTTGGCCTCGCCGCTGCCAGCAGGCGCGTTGGCCTGGCCGCGCTCGCCTGCCTGGGCCCGCGAGGGTGCCCCCTTCAGGGTGGAGCGGGCGCGCCGGCTGCGGCGCGAGCGCAGCCGCTCGCGTTCGACGGACATCACGTCGTAGAGGTTGAGCCCCACGCCGACCAGGCGATCGGGACGCGCGCCCTCGAAGGCGGGCACGACCAGCGGCAGCGGGCGCACGAGGTGGGGCGCGAGCGTCACCATCAGGCGGCGCTCGAGCAGCGCCTCGCGAACCAGCCCGAGGTCGAAGTTCTGCAGGTAGCGGAGCCCTCCGTGGACGAGCTTGCTCGAGCGGCTGGATGTGCCCGATGCGTAGTCGGCGCGCTCGAGCAGCGCCACGCTGTAGCCGCGCGTGGCGGCGTCCAGGGCCACGCCCGCCCCCGTGATCCCGCCGCCGACGACGACGACGTCGAACTCGTCCTCCGCCAGCGCGGCGAGTGCCTGGCTGCGCCCGATCACGAGCGCAGTCTCGCAGAGGCGCGGCGGGCGGGCGGGATCTGGTCCTAGATCTGGGCGAGCTCGGCGGTGATCTCGCTGACAGCCGACTTGGCGTCGCCGAACAGCATCGTCGTCTCCGGCTCGTAGTAGAGCTCGTTTTCGATGCCGGCGAAGCCGGGGTTCATCGAGCGCTTGATCACGATCACCGAATGGCTGTTGGAGACTTCGAGGATCGGCATCCCGTAGATCGGCGAGGAGGGCGTGTTCTTGGCTGCGGGGTTGGTCACGTCGTTGGCGCCGATCACCAGCGAGACGTCCGTGCGGCCGAACTCCTGGTCGGCGTCGTCCATCTCCTCGAGCTGGTCGTAGGGGACGTCGGCCTCGGCGAGCAGCACGTTCATGTGCCCGGGCATGCGCCCGGCCACCGGGTGGATCGCGTAGCCGATCTCCACGCCGCGTTTTTCGAGCTCCTTGGTCAGCTCGGCCACGGCGTGCTGGGCCTGCGCGACGGCCATCCCGTAGCCGGGCACGATCATCACGCGGTTGGCGTAGGCGAGCTGAATGGCGGCGTCAGCGGCGCTGGTGGTGCGCACGGCGCCGGCGTGCTCTCCGGCCCCGCTGGCCCCCTCGATCGCACCGCCGCCCCCGAATCCGCCGGCGACGATCGCCGGGATCGAACGGTTCATCGCGACGGCCATCAGGTTCGTGAGGATCGAGCCTGAGGCGCCGACGATCATTCCGGCGACGATCAGCGCGGTGTTGTCGAGCGCGATGCCGGTCGCGGCCGCCGAGAGGCCCGTGAAGGCGTTCAGCATGGAGATGACCACCGGCATGTCCGCCCCGCCGATCGGGAGAACGACCGCGTTGCCGAGCAGCGCGGCGAAGATGAGCATGCCGATGAACAGCAGTTCGGAGTGGGCGCCCGCGACCAGGTCGATGCCGGCCGCGAGCGCGAGGATCAGCAGCACCAGGTTGACGATCTGCTGGGCGGAGCCGAAGCTGATCGGGCGTCCGGGGATGATTTCCTGGAGCTTGCCGAAGGCGATGTTCGAGCCCCAGAAGGAGACCGAGCCGACGATCGCGGCGAACACCGAGAAGACGGCCACATAGGTCGGCACGCCGGGGCCGTGGATGCTGACGGTGCCGAGCGGGCTCACCAGGTGCACGGTGTGCGAGCCGTAGGTGGAGCCGTGGCGGCGGAACTCGGCCCAGGAGATCAGGAACACCGCGCCGCCGCCGACGCCGTTGAACAGCGCCACCATCTGCGGCATCGCGGTCATTTTCACCTGTCGCGCTGCGGGCACCCCCACTGCGGCGCCGAGCGCGATGCCGAGCGCGATCAGGCCCCAGTTGCCCTCGTTGGGGTTGAGCAGCGTGGCGATCACCGCGATCGCCATCCCGACCGCCGCGATGCGGTTGCCGCGCACCGCGGTCGTCGGCCCCGACAGTCCGCGCAGACCCTGGATGAACAGGGCGAAGGCGATGATGTACAGGACGTCGAGGAAGCTCTGATTCTGCAGGAAGGTGCTCGCGAGAGGAAGGCCCGTCATGGCTTCTCCTCCTCGTCCTCGCTCGAGCGCTTGGGCTTGGGCTTGGACTTGAACATCTCGAGCATGCGATCGGTGACCAGGAAGCCACCGACGATGTTGATCGTGCCGAAGGTGATCGCGATCACGAGGATCACCTTGTTGAAGGCGTCGTTGCCCGCCAGCCCCACGATCAGCAGCCCGCCGAGCAGCACGATCCCGTGGATCGCGTTGGTGCCGGACATCAGCGGCGTGTGCAGCGTGTTGGGCACCTTGGAGATGACCACGAAGCCGATGAAGCCGGCCAGCACGAGGATCGCGAGGTTCGTGGTGAGCGTGCTCGCGAGGATCATGCTTCACCTCCGCCCGGCGTCGGGCGCGGCGGCTGGGCATCGACGCTCGGCCCGCCCGCGCCGCTGAGCGCGCCGGGCGTCGCCCCCGCGCCCCCCGCCGCCTCCACGGCCGCCTTGGCCCCGGGGTTGACGATCTCGCCGTCGCGCACCACACAGGCGCCGCTGATGACCTCGTCGTCGAAGTCGAGCTTCAGCTCGCCGTCCTCGCCGACGAGCAGCTCGAGCAGGGCCTGCACGTTGCGGGCGAACAGCTGCGAGGCGTGCTCGGCCATGCTCGCCGGAAGGTTCAGCGGCGAGACGATCTTGACCTCGTGGCGGACCACGGTCTCTCCGGGCACCGTCAGCTCGCAGTTGCCACCCGCCTCGCCGGCGAGATCGATGATCACCGAGCCCGGCTTCATCCCTTCGACCGCCTCGGCGGTGACGAGCCTCGGCGCCGGGCGACCCGGCACCAGGGCGGTCGTGATGACCACGTCGAAGCCCTTGATCGCGTCGGTCAGGGCCTGCTGCTGTCGGGCGCGCTCCTCGTCGGTCAGCTCGCGTGCGTAGCCGCCCTCGCCGCTGGCCTCGAGCCCGAGGTCGAGCCACATGGCCCCCAGCGACTGCACCTGCTCGGCCACCTCCGGGCGCACGTCGTAGCCGGTCGTGCGGGCGCCCAGGCGCTTGGCGGTCGCGATCGCCTGCAGGCCGGCGACGCCGACACCGAGAACGAGCACCTTCGCGGGCGGGATCGTGCCCGCGGCGGTCATCAGCATCGGGAAGAAGCGCCCCATCTCCTCCGCCGCGAGCAGGGCGGCCCTGTAGCCGGCGACGTTGCTCTGGGAGGAGAGCGCGTCCATCGACTGGGCGCGCGAGATTCGCGGGATCGCCTCCATTGCCAGCGCCGTCGCCTTCGCGTCGGCCAGCGCCCGCGTGGTCGCCGGGCTCGTCAGCGGAGCGAGGAAGCCGATCAGGATCGAGCCCTTGCCGAGCGCGCGGATCTGCTGCGGGTCGGGCGGCGCGATCGTGACGAGCACGTCCGAGCTCCAGATCACCGAGGCGTCGTCGCTGATCTGCGCGCCCGCCTCGGCGAAGGCGTCATCGCTCAGCAGCGCATCGGCGCCCGCGCCGCTCTGCACGACCACGTCGAGCCCCTTGGCCTTGAGCTTGGCGATGACCTCGGGCACGAGGGCCACCCGATGCTCGCCCGCCGCGGTCTCCTTCGGTACGCCGATCCGCATGAGGTGCGAGAACGTATCCCATCCCACGGACGAGCGGCGCTCCGGTGTGCGAGACTCGAAAGACGATGACGGTCAACCTGACGCGCATCTACACCAAGCTCGGTGATGGCGGTGAGACGCACCTCGGGGACATGAGCAGGGTGTCGAAGTTGGACCCGCACGTGGAGGCCTACGGCACCGTCGACGAGCTCAATGCGGCGATCGGCGTGGCCCTGCTGCAGCCAGGTCTCCCAGAGACCTCGGCAGCGTGGCTGCGCCGGGTGCAGAACGACCTGCTCGATCTCGGCGCGGACCTGTCTGTGCCGCTCGCGGCCGATGCTCTCCCCACTGCGGCCGAGCCGGCCCGCGGGCGTCTGCGCGTCGGCCCGGCCTACACCGAGTGGCTCGAGCGTGCCTGTGATGAGGTCAACGACAGGCTCCCGCCGCTGAAGTCCTTCGTGATCCCCGGCGGGACGCCGGCAGCGGCCCACCTGCACGTGTGCCGCACGGTCTGCCGCCGCGCCGAGCGCCGCGCTGTCGCGGTCGGCGAGGATGGCAACCCGGAGGTCGTCCGCTATCTCAACCGGCTCTCAGACCTGCTGTTCATCCTCAGCCGGGCCGCCAACGCAACCCCCGGCGAGGCCGAGGCGGGCGAGCCGCTGTGGGATCCAGGCGCGCACGGCCCGCATTCGCAGTCCGGGCCGTCCTGATCGCGGCGCCGAGGGGCGCGGAAACTGGCTCACCGGGCTCAAGCGCGCAGCCTCGCGAGCCGACGACTGTCCTATGGATGCGGATCCTGCCGAGGACGCCGGCCCGGTGGACAGCGGGCGCCACTACTGCTGCACGATGACCAGCGTGCTGCTGCGTCTCGTGCGCAGCGCGGGCGGTGAGCGGGCGGTCGCCTCGGTGCTGGAGCGGGCGGCAGCCCGCCACGACGCGGCCTACCTCGAAAACATCGAGAACTGGATCTCGCTGGAGGAGGCATGCGCGCTGATGCAGGCCGCGGTCGAGGAGACCGGCGATGAGATGTTCGCCCGGCGGATCGGCGAGCACGTCCTGCGCCAGCACTCCGGCACGCAGGTCGCCACGATGCTGCGCTCGCTGGGCTCGCCGGAGGCGGTGCTCAACGCCGTCGCCATGGCGGCCCCGAAGTTCGGCACCGTCACCGACATGGAGGCGCTCGAGACCGAGCCCGGGCACGCCGTGGTCAGGGCGGTCGCGCGCGAGGGCTTCCCGCGCGGCGTGCTGCAGTGCGACTGGACGACGGGAATGCTCTCGGCCGCTCCGGTCCTGTTCGGGCTACCGCCCGCGCAGGTGCATGAGAGCGAATGCCAGGCGCGCGGCGGCGCGCAGTGCCTGTACACGGTCACCTGGGATCCCGAGCTCGCGGCCGACGCGGCCGACCCGCAGAAGCACGTGACCGCGCTGGAGGCCCAGCTCGTGGCGATGTCCGAACGCCTGCAGAGCGCATACGCCACGGCCAGCGACCTGATCTCGACCGAGGACCTCGACACGGTGCTGCAGCGCATCGTCGAGCGCGCTGCCAATGCGGCGCGCGCCCCGAGCTACATCCTGGCGGTGAGAACCAGGCCGGACTCGGATCTGCAGGTCTACGGCCAGGGCATCGAGCGCGGCGAGGCGCTGCGGATTGCGCATGCGACGCTCGAGCCGGACGCGTCGAGCGGCGACTCGAGCCTGATCGTCGAGGTGAGCTCCAGCCGCTGCCGCTACGGGCAGCTGATCGCACGCTACCCGGGCTCGACGCAGTTCTTCCCCCAGGAACGGGAGATGTTGAGCCTGTACGCCAAGCACGCCGCCGCCGTGCTCGACATGGCCACCGCCTTCGAGGAGTCCGCGCGCCGTCACGCCCAGGTGAGCTCCCTGCTCTCGCTTTCACACGCCCTCGCGCAGGCCGGAACCAGCGAGGAGGTCGCCGAGCGTCTCGCCGCCGCCGTCCCCGAGGTGGTGGACTGCGACGGCATGGGAGTGTGGCTGTGGGACGAGGGCGAGCGCCATCTGCGGTCGCTGGCGGCGTGGGCCCGCAGGCCCGAGCAGGTGGAGTATCTGCGCGGCCTGTCGGTGACGCCCGAGCAGACCCCCCACCTCGGGGACATGATCGCCCAGCCGCGGCCGCTGTTCTTCGGGGCGGAGACCGAGGATCCCTTTGTCGCCGGGCTGCTTACGCACCTCGACCTGGCCGCGCTGGCGGTGGTGCCGATCGTCGCTCGCAACAGGTTCCGCGGGGCCCTCACGGTCTCGGTGAGCGAGCGACCGGAGCGGCTGCGCCCCGACAGCGAGCTGCTGGAGCAGCTGACCGGCGTGGCGGCGCTGGCGGCCCCGGCGATCCAGAACGGGCGCCTGGTGGACCAGCTGCGCCACAAGGCCAGCCACGATGGGCTGACGGGCCTGCTCAACCGGGTCGGCTTCAGACAGCAGATCGACGCCGTGATGGATGCGGCCGACGAAGGCGGGGAGCGAGCGGGCCTGCTGTTCATCGACCTCAACGACTTCAAGCACGTCAACGACGAGTACGGTCACGAGGCCGGCGACGAACTGATACGCCAGGCGGCGGAACGGCTGCGCTCGATCAGCCGCGGCGACGACGTGGTGGCGCGCCTCGGCGGCGACGAGTTCGCGATCGTCCTGACGGACATCCGCGAGGCCGATCAGCTCAGCGCCGCCGCCCGGCGCGTGCGCAGCGCCTTTACCGAGCCGTTCGTGCTGGGCGAGTTCCGCGTCTCGCTCAGCGCGAGCGTCGGCGGCGGGATCTGGCCCGAGGACGGCCACACGGTGGCCGACCTCGTCCGGCACGCCGACGGCGCGATGTACCGGGACAAGGCCAAGCACCCGCACCTCTCACGGCTGTAGGCGAGCTCACGTCGAGGCGTGAGCGGTCGGCCAGCGCCGCTCGGCCGCACGCAGGGCGGCCACGGCGAGCGCCATCCACAGCGACGCGACCAGGTAGCCGCCGAGGACGTCGCTCGGCATATGCCAGGCGAGGATCAGCAGCGCCGCGCCGACGGCCGCGGCGAACGCCCCGCCGATGATGGCGACGAGGGGGCGAAGGCGTGCCGGCGCGGCGAGCACCGCGCTCAGCACGAGCGCCATCGCCGCGGTGGAGTGCCCGCTCGGCCAGGAGGCTGCGCCGATGTGCACCTGTCCGACCTGGACGTGGGGATGGGCGAGCAGCGGCTTGAGCAGCTCGGCCGTCAGCGGCGCCATCGCCATCACGATCACGATCGCGAGAGCGACCCGCGGGCGTTCGCGCGCGCAGGCGAAGGCGACCAGCGCGGCGCCCCAGAAGATGAACACGAGCGGATCGAGCAGATGCAGCAGGAAGTTCGCGACCGTGTCCACGTGGGGACGGCTGAGGACCGTGAAGTCGTGCAGGGCCAGCGCATCTCTCAGCTGCGCCGCCGGCACCAGCTCGGCGACCACCCAGATCAGCACCAGGCCGAGGAGGCAGAGCCCGGCAACGCCGAGGGCGCCGGCGGGACCCGAGCGCTCGGCGCGTGCGCTCAGCTGCTTGGAGGGCATGGCCCCCGCTGTGTAAACGCTTCCGGGCATCCTCAAGAAGGTTATGACGATCGCTAAAGCGCCGCTGAAGCCTCAGTGCAGCATCGGCGCGAGAACGCTCGCGAGCAGCCCGCCCATCGCCTGGGCGAGCGCGTCCAGAGTGCGCCTGACGCCCTCCTGGAGGCCGCCGTCGGCCACTCGCAGCGCGAGCATCCGCCGCGCGAGAGCATGATCAGGCGTCGCCGGCTGGCCGGCGACGCCCCGCTGACGGGTGCGTGCAGCACGGGCGCTCGCGCCCGTTCGCGCGGCCGGCCGGCGCACCGGCGCGATCGGGAAGGGCTTTCCGGCGAGCGCCGTGAGCGCCTGTGCCGTCACCCAGACCGGGGTCTGGGCGCCGGTGCGGGAGTAGCGCACGCTGCCGTCCGGTGCCACCAGGCTCGCCAGGTAGCCGAGCGGGGTGCGACTGCCTTCGCGGGTGATCGCTTCGACGTGCCTTCCGGCCGCGGTCAGCCCCTGGATCGCCCAGGCGGTCGATTGCGCGTTGGATTCGCCGCCCCGCTGCTGGGGATATCCGCCATCGGGGTTCTGCGCGCCGATCAGGTAGCGCGTGGCGTGCGCGAGCACCGCCCCGGAAGGGGTGCCGGCGTCGACGATCGCCTGCACCACCGCGGCGGTGTCGTCGACGTCGCTGCCGCCGCCGCGGGCGCCGAAGCCGAAGCCGCCGTCGGCTTCCTGCTGGCCTGCGAGCCAGCGTGCGGCGGAGCGCACGACCGGGTCGCCGGCGGCGTAGCCGGCGGCTCGCAGCGCGAAGACGGCGAAGGCGGTGAGGTTGCTCAGCCGGCCGAAGGAGCCGTCGGGGTCGCGCAGGCGCAGGAGCCTTGCCACCGGGTCTCCCCCCGCCAGCGAGCGCACCGACGCGCCGCAGGCGTGCAGCGCGAGGATCGTGCGCTCGAGGTCGCCCGCACCCTGCAGGCTCGACGCTTCGCCGCGGATGGCGTCGAGGACGGTGTGCCCGTCGCGGCGCAGGCTGAGCGGATCGCGCCCCGCGGCCGCCAGCCCGATCGCCGCCCAGGCCGAGTAGAGCTCGCTGCTCGCCTGCCCGCGCGCCCCGCCGAAGCCGCCGTCGGCGTTCTGGGCGCCCGCGAGGAAGGCGACCTCGCGAGCGATGTCGAGGCGGGCGGCGCTCGCCTGCGCGGAGCTGACCGCGGCGCGCACGGCCGCGCCGGCGCGCCCGTCCACGGTCGCCGCCGCGCGCACGCCGGGCGCGTCGTGCCCGGCGTGCGCGTCGTGCCCGGCGAGCAGGCCCGCGATCCCGAGCACCCCGACGGCGATCACCGCCGGGGCGGCGGGGAGCGGCTGCCAGGCGATCTCCATGCGCGTGCGCGCGCGCACGAGCATCCGCAGCAGCGCGGGGCCGAAGGTCAGCCCGAACAGGAAGCTCGCGACCACGTGGGTCATGTCGAAGGCGAGCGCACTGGCCACCCAGGCGCCGTAGGCGCTCAGGGTGTGCGTCGCACCCATGCTCCAGCTGTAGAGATCGATGAGCAGGTTGAAGGCCTCCGCGGCCAGAGCGCAGGCGAGCGCCAAGGTCCAGCGTCCCAGCGGGCGGCGGCCGAGCAGGCGTCCGAGCAGCGCGCCCGCAACGCCGACGATCGCCCAGGCGATCATCTGCCACGGCGTCCAGGAGCCCTGGCCGAGGAAGATGTTCGACGCCAGCGCGCCGACGGCGCCGACGGCGAAACCCGGGCCCGGGCCGAAGGCATAGCCGCAGATGAGCACGATCGTGGTCGTCGGCTTGACGTCGGGCAGCGCGGCGAACGCGTCGCGTCCGAGCGCGCCGAGCGCTGCCATCGTGGCCACCAGGGCCACCTCCTTGGAGGAGGGGCGCGAGCGCTCATACCACCAGAAGAACAGCGCGAGCGCGGCGACCACGAGCGCCAGCGAGGCCAGCTGCCAGCTCATCCCGGCACCTCGGCGCGCGCCGCGGGGGCGTGCTCGCCCGCGCCGGGCGCGGCCGGCATCGGGTGCATCCGGCCGCGCAGCACGCTCTGCCCTTGCGCGGGCAGCAGGGCCTGCGCGGCTCCGTCGAGGATGCGCGCCGTTTCGGTGGTGAAGTACCAGCCGCCGCAGAGCACCTCGCGGGCAGCGGCGTCGGCGATCACGCGCCCGTCGGCCAGCAGCAGCACCCGCTCGGCGAAGGTGGCCGCGAACTCGACGTCGTGCGTGGCGACGATCACGGCCGTGCCCTCCGCGCGGCGCTCGGCGAGCCACCTTGCGAGCTCGTCCTTGGCGCCTCGATCCATGCCCCGCGTCGGCTCATCGAGGGCGAGCACCGCCGGTACGCGCGGCCCATCGGTGACGACCGCCAGCGCGAGCCGTTGTCGCTCTCCCCCGGACAGATCCCTGGGGTTGCGTCCTGCCAGCTTGGACAGCCCCACCCGCGCGATCGCGGCCGCGCTCGCCTCTTCCTCCACGCGCTCGTGCAGGAAGTAGTCGCCGGGGTTCTGCAGCAGCAGCGCCACCCGCCCGGCGTGCTCGACCCGGCCGCGCGTGGGCGCCAGGAGGTCGGCCGCGTGGCGCAGCAGCGTGGACTTGCCGGCACCGTTGCGCCCCATCAGGGCGACCCGCTCGCCCGGCGCGAGTGAGAGGCTGACGCCGCGCAGGATGCTCGGGCCATCGCGCAGCTCGTGCCAGACGCCGTGCATCTCCAGCGCCGGCTGATCGTCGCCGGCGGCCTGACGCGAGCGTCGCCGGCGCGGCACGAGCGAACGCCGGCGCGCGGCAGCCTCGGTGGGAGGGCCGGGCCGCTTCGCCTCGGCCGCCTCCAGCAGGCCGCGCGCGCGTAGGGTCGCGCGCGCCTGCCTGACGCCCACCGGGGCAGGCTCGATCCCCAGCCCGGCGAACATCCGCGCGGCGGGAGTCTGCAGCGGCGCGCAGGCGCTGCCGGCCCAGCACAGGAAGCTGCCCGGGTCGGAGTCGTTGACGACGCGGCCCCGCTCGAGGACGATCACGCGATCGGCCGCCGCGAGGCAGCGCTCGAGACGGTGCTCGATCAGCAGCACGGCGGTGTCCCACTCCTGGTTGAGGCGGCGCAGCAGCCAGATCAGCTCGTCGCCGGCGACCGGATCGAGCTGTGAGGTCGGCTCGTCGAGCAGCACGAGCCGTGGGCGTGGGGCGAGGGCGGCTGCCAGCGCCACGCGCTGGAGCTCGCCGCCGGAGAGCTCGTGGGTGGAGCGGTCGAGCAGCGCGGCGAGCCCGAGCGCGAGCGCGACCTCCTCGATCGCGCGGGCCATGGCCGCGGGCGAGCGACCGAGATTCTCGAGGCCGAGGGCCAGCTCGGCGCGGACGGTGCCCATCACCACCTGGGTCTCCGGGTCCTGGAAGACGGTGCCGGCGTGTGCGCCGATCGCGCCCGGGCCATGCTCGCGGGTGTCCAGCCCGGCCACGCGCACGCGACCGGCGAAGTCGCCTCCGTGGAAGTGGGGAACCAGCCCGCAGGCCGCACGCAGGAGCGTCGACTTGCCCGACGCGGACAGGCCCGCCACGACACAGAACTCGCCCGGCTCCACCGCCAGGCTCACGTCGCTGAGCGCGGGGGCGCCTGCACCCGGATAGGTGTAGGTGAGGCGATCGAACTCGAGCAGGCTCACAGCGCGATCCCGCGACGGTCGAGAAACGGGGCGAGGACCAGCGCCGGCAGGAGGATCGCGCAAAGCAGCGCGCCAGCGCCAAGTGATAGATGCAGGAGCGGGTAGATGTCAAAGCCGGCCAGGCCGCTGGCGCGGGTGGCGATCGCCGCCGCGAGCATCGCCGCCGCTGCCACGGCGAAGTGGATGTCGTGGCGTGAGAGGGGACGGGCCAGGCGTGCGGGACGCGCTCCAGAGCCATAGCCGCGGACCTCGAGCGTGGCGGCGACGTCCAGCGAGCGGTCGAGCGAGCCGGCGATCACCGCGCGCAGGATCCCCAGACGCGCCCGCGTGCCGCCGGCGCCGGCGTCCGCTCGGCAGCGCTGGGCCTCGGCCAGGCGCTCGGCGTCGCGTGCGAGCACCGGCACGAGCCGGGTCGCGACGGTGGCCGCGAGCGCGGAGCCCGGGTACAGGCGGCGCAGCGAGCGCAGCAGCTCGTCGGGGTCGACCGTGGCGCTGAGGAGCACCGCGGCGAGCAGCACGATGAGCAGGCGCGAGCCGGTGAGCAGGCCGTAGGCGGCCGCCTCGGTTGTCAGGTTGACCTGCCCGAACGGACCGAAGTAGCCGAGGCGCGCGAACACGGTCAGCCCGCCGCGGCTGACGAGCACGTTGATGAGGACGGTGAGAAGCAGGATCGGCAGGCCGAGGACGCGCAGCGTGTGGAGCATCTCGCGCCCGGCGCCACAGGCGGCGCCGGCGAGCAGCACGCCCGCGAACAGCCCGGCGAGGACGAGCGGATGCGCCACGATCAGCGCCGTCGTGCCGAGCGCAGTGGCATACAGCGCGCCGATCGACGCGCGCGTGGCGTGTAGCGCGCTCGCCCGCCGCCGGTAGACGACCAGGATGCTCACGAGCCCCCGACCGGCACGGGGATGGGGGCAGCCGGCGACAGCGCCACGGCGAAGCGATGTTCGAGCGTTTCCCGGTCGAAGCCCCGCGCGGCCAGATCGACGCCGGCGCCGTCGGTGCCGGTGACCACCCACACGGGCGCCGCTTCGCCTTCGCGGGTGGCGGCGATAAGTCCGGCATCGGCGCTCAGCGTGTCCACCGTGCGGCCATTCTGATCGAGCAGCGCGAGCGTGCGCCCGTCGGCTGAGAAGCGCGCGTACACACCGCTGGCGCGCGGTCCGCGGGCGATGCTCGTGGGGCCTGCTTCGACCGCAACGCTCGCCCACGGCCCGACCAGCACGCGCAGCGTTTCCGGCTCGCCGCCGCTGCCGATCGCGGCGATCGCCGCCGGAACGCCGAGCGCGCGCAGCCGCGCGGTGACGGTCGCGCAGGCAGAGCTCGAAACGCTCGCGCATTCGATGCGCACCGGGTAGCGCCGGCCCTGCAGGCCATTCAGGAACGGCTCGGGGAACGAGCCGACGACGGCGGGCACGTCCTCGGTCTGGCTCCAGTCGTGCCGGTCCCACCAGATGTGATCCCCGGGATGCACGTTTGTCGCGGCCGCGCCCCTCGCGGCCTCGACGCCGTTGACGTAGTAGAACCAGTCGACCGGCTCCCCCCCTTCCTGGCCGCCGGAGAGACCGTCGATGCTCTGCACGAAGCCCCCGCCGTAGCGGGTGCTGACGGTGTCGTTGCGCTCGAGCAGGCTCATCACGGTTTCCTGGCCGCTCACCTTCGGTGCGCCGCTGCGGTAGAGCACGCGCGCGCCGAAGTCGCGCGTGACCAGCAGCTCGATCGCGGTCGGCGCCGGCCCGGCGCCGAGCCCGCAGCCGCTCTGCGCAAGCGCGACGGCGGCGAGGAGCGCCACCGCGGCGAGGAGCCGACGCCGGTTGGCCAACACCGTGCTCACCGCACCACGACTGTCTCCGGGAACGCGGGCACGAGGCCGCGGCGACCGGCGGCCACGGCGTAGCGCCCGGGCGCGGCAGGCGCGATCAGCGTCGCCCGTCCGCCGGCGCCGGTGGAGGCGAAATCCGAGCCGAGCGTGACGATCGCTCCGGCGACGGGCGCACCGCGGCCTTCGTTGTCAAAGCCCGTGACCGTCACCGCTATCTGGCCATTCGGGACGACTGAGGCGGGCGCGGACACTCCAAGCGTGCGCTGGCAGCCGCCGCCGGAGCTCTGACACCAGAACCACAGAACCCGCTCACCGGAGCTCAGGCGTCGGCCGTTGCCGAGCGGACCGCTCGCGTCGCCGGCACCAGTGGTGCCCGAGACGTCGTTCACCTTGTACTCCCAGCCGTTCTGCCCGCTGTTGGTCTGGCCAGCGAGCGAGTAGACGAACAGCTCGCCAGAGTTCGCCGGCGAGGCGCCGCAGTGACCGTAGTCGCGCAGCGCAAATCCCGGCCCGCCGGCCCGGCGCAGCGCGGCGAGCACCGCCAGCGGCGTGCCCGCCGCCACCGCGCAGTTGCGAGCGCCCACGTGCACGCTCGTGGCGCCGGCGGTGATCGAGCGCGCCGGGGAGACGATCGTGCCGCCCGAGCCGACGACCATGCTCTGCACGCTCGGTGCGGCCACCGCGCTCCCGGCGTGCGGCCCCGCCGCCACGGCCGCGCCGCCGCTCAGTCCGAGGCACAGGAAGACCGCCAGCGCTGCCCTGATGCCCCTAGCGGACATAGAACACGATCCTCGTGCTGCCACGGGCAAGCTTGGTCTCCTGGCCGTCTGCGTCAGTGGCCCGGAGGTCGAGCACGTAACGCCCGGGGCCGAGCGCAGCGGGCAGCAGGTAGGAGAACGTGCCGTCGTCGGAGACCTTGAAGAACGTCCCCTGACCGCAGCGGGCGCGCACGAAGCGCTCGCGGACGCCGTTGTATTCCCAGCAGCGGCCCTCGTAGCGGCGGTGCAGCTCGATGCTGAGGGACGAGACGGGCCCACCGGACGTGACGCCCCCGGTAAGCACGAGTGGCGCTTGTCGCGGACCGTAGACGTGTCCTTCGAACAGCCCGGTCAGACGGGCCGCGAGCGCGACCGGGGTCTTATAGGACTGGAAACCGCCGACGCCTGTGTGCGAGGAGGACAGCGTCGTGGTCGAGCCCGTCGTGTTCGCGACGCCGGGAGCGGTGGTGCCGCAGTTGCCGTCGTTGCCGTTGTGGACGCAGATGACGATCTGCGCGGAGGGGACATCTCCAGCCTTGGTGGCCTGCAGCGTCACATCACCCACGGTCGTGAGTGCCAGCGTGGCGAAGCCGCTTGCCGCGCTGGTTGCACTCACGCCACCGCCCGAGACCGTGACGCCGGACTCGGGCTCAGGCGTACCTTCGCCTTCTTCGGGATAGGTCCCCGGCCTGGTGTGAACCTTCTCGACGTCGATGGTAAACGGAGTGCCGGCTTCGACGACTCTCGGGGCCCCGGTGAGGACAAGGGGCAGGCGGGTTGGCGCGTAGGTCGGCTGGGGATCGTGGTCGGCAGCCACAAGCACTTCGTCGCCTTCTGCCAAGAGGTCTTCGCAGATCCCTCCGCCCCACTTGTCGTTGATCCACACGTCCCAGGTTGTTTCGTTCGCTTCGAAGACGTGGCTCTCCCCGAGGATCGTCTGCACGAAGTCGCCGTGTTCGCCCTTGGCAGTCCCGTGATCCCATGTTCCTCCGACCGCTTCCACCGCGAGATTGATCGCTGCGTTGGCGCTGTTGTAAGGACACGCGGGAGCCAACGGGTCGACCGCTCCGAGCGTGACCGAGGTCAGCGGCAGCAGGGTCGTAGATTCCCCCTCCACCCTTACCGTGACGGTCGGGCCGGCAACCGCAGTCGCAGCATCGAGTAGAGCAACGGCGAGGATGCCTGCGACGAGAGCGCCAAGAAGCGCTGGGTGCATACGACGAGGTACGGACATGGAGCCAACCCCTTTCCACGAGGGCTTGTGGGCTTGCGGTCGGAGGCAGGTCTCCTGGCTGCCGGGCCTACCCCTCCGCGCCTTCCCAACCCGCCGCAGGCGGGTCAGTGGCTGCGCGCCATAAAGGCGCACCGCGGCGGGCATCCCCGGTCACAGTGGCGGGTCCGCGCCGGATTCTCACCGGCTTCCCTTGGCCACCGACCGTATGAACGCCCGCGATTGTACTTGTTGGCCGACGCGGCCAGTTGGACCGCGTGCTCAGCGGTCGCCGGGTCGGTCGGCAGGCGGCTGCATGCATACAACAATCTGACCCATCTCACGACGGTATTTTGACGATCTCACGCCGAAGCGCTAGCCTGAAGTCATGACGTCTGCATATGCCGAAGAGGCCATCCATGTCCATGACACCGGCCATCTCTCCGATCGGGAGATAGCCCGGGCGACTGGCGCAGCCCCCAGCACGGTGCGCGAATGGCTCGCGCGCCGCAGCGCTCCGAGCGGAGTGCGGGCAGAGCGGCTGGCCGAGCTTTCAGCGCTCGTCGAACGGCTCGCGCGAGTGATCCGTCCGGCCTACATCCCTGTCTGGCTCAGCAAGCCGGTGCCTGCGCTCGACGACGACAAGCCAATCGACCGCATCGCGCGGGGCGACTATCGCTCGGTCGCGCGCCTCATCTCTGGCATCGAGGACTCAGGCGCAAGCTGAGGTGCCGCCAAGGTTCACGGCAGCAGCCGTGCGCGGACGCTGGCTCAAGCACACTTGCCCCGGATCGCCGCCGCTGCCCGAACGCGAGCCCCCGCCCGACAACCGCTGGCAACGTGGCGAAATCGCAGACGCCCTCCACCTGGCTGATACGGAGCTGACGGTGTGGGCCGAGTGGTACCGCCATTTGGCCGAGCGCATGATCCCGCCGCTGGCACAAATGCCGCGAGACCTGTGGAGCTCGCAGGTCGACGTCGAGGTCGCCGACCTCTCGACAGATGAGAAGCTCGCGGCGGTCGGGCTCAGAGCGCCCTCTCCCGGCCGTCGAGACTGGCCCGCCTATCAGGAGATCGGCGAGCAGATCGCAAAGGGTGGCTGGGCAGGACTGCTGGCTCCGAGCGCCGCACGCCCACGCAGAGAGGTTCTCTGCCTCTTCCGCGGAGAGCACGGCGTCCGCGGCGCCAAGCCGGTCCCTCCCGCGCGTCGAATCGCCGAGCCGCCGCCGCCCCCAACCGGCATGTGGACGTGAGCGTAACGACGCCACACGCCCTCGCCTGTGCGCGCGAGACACAAGACGCTACGGCCGGACCTCTGCCAGATCAGCGTCGAGGTCGCCGAGGGCCGCCCGCTGGCGCTTATCGAGGGCGCCCGCGTCGACGATCAGCCGTCGGGCCGTGTCGAGGTCATCGGAGCGTCCGAAGGTTAGCGCGGCCTTGACCACGCCGTCCTTCAGGTACCAGGTGGTGAAGTTCGCGTCCTCGTAGGAGCCGCGCACGATCTCCTCGTCCCAGTCGAAGGCCGGTCCGACGTACTCGAGTTCACCCCAGTCGGCCAGCACCGAGTAGAAGTACGGCACGACCTCGTGGGGAACGTCCCTGCCGAGCATGTTCAGCGCCGCAGTCTTGCCCTGGTTGAAGGCCACGTCCCAGTGCTCGATCCGCATCGGGGCGCCTCCGTGCACCAGCGAGTCGTACTCGCAGATGTCCCCCGCCGCGAACACTCCCGGCGCGGAGCTCTCCAGGCGGGACGAGCACCGCACCCCGCCGCGCTCGCCGATCGACAGGCCGGCCTTCTGCGCGAGCTGCACGTCCGGCGTGACCCCCGCCCCGACCACGACTGTGTCGGCCGCGAGCTCGAGCCCTCCCCTCGTGACCACCTTGGCCACGCGTCCGTCGCCCTCGAACCGCTCGAGCTCATCCTGGCCGTGCACGCGCACACCGTGTCCTTCGAGCAGCTCCTGGAAGAAGCGCCCCGCACGCGCGCCGAACCCCCGTTCGAGCGTGCTCTGCTCCTGCATCACGATCGTGCAGTTCTTGCCGAGCAGCGTCATCGAGGCCGCGACCTCGCAGCCGATGTAGGAGCCGCCGATCAGCACGATCTCCTCGGCGTCGGCCACGCCCTCGCGGATCGCATCGGCGTTTCCGAGCGTGCGCAGGTAGTGGATCTGCTCGAGCTCGCAGCCGTCGACGTTCAGCCTGCGCACGTTCGCTCCGGTGGCGATCAGGGCCTTGTCGAACTCGACCTCCTCCTTGCTCGACAGCCTGACCGTGCGCGACTCCACGTCGAGTCCGGTTACGCTCGCGCGCAGCAGCAGCTCGATGTTCTGCTCGCCCCACCACTCCTGGGGGCGGAAGAAGGTCTCCTCGCGCGTCTCCGCGCCGCGCAGGTAGCCCTTCGAGCACTCCGGGCGGTTGTAGGGAGGATCCGGCTCGCGCCCGATCAGCACTACCTCGCCCGCGGCCCCTTCCTCGCGCAGCCAGCGGGCGCAGTTCGCCGACGCGAGGCCTCCGCCGATCAGCAGGTAGTCGACCTTGCGGGCTGCCATCGCCGTCACCTTACAACCCGGGCGGATGTCGGACCGACCAGCGCGCCCAGGTCGGGATGTTGCCGAGGACGCGCCAGCGGGGGCCGCTTTCGCCGCGGTTGGGGCCGACGTCGGTGCCGTTGTAGCTCGTGTCGAGCCTCAAGCCAGCGACGATGACGAAGACATGTGGCGTGGGGATGTCGGTCGCGTATACCGTGACCCACCTCCCGGGACCTGGCGCACCCCAATGCACATAGTCCTGGGCCAGCGGGTTCTCGGCCAGGATTTCCGCGATCGGGCGCACTCCGGCCCGGTACAGCACATAGTTCAGCGTGCTCGAGCAGTCCTCTTCCCGTGCCCCCCTCGGGTCAGGATGACCGCCCGGGCCATATGGCAGGTCTTGAAGCTCGTTGCCGGCGACCACCATCGCCTGGACGGTCGCGGGCACACCGGCGGGTATCAGCGCGACGTGCCCGTTTTCGGGCGAGAGCTCGGCGCGTTCGCCCGCGATGAAGCGCACCGGCGTCGCTGTCTGGCTTTCAAGGCTCATGTCCGCGCCTTCGCCGGCGTCCTCTTCTCCGCTCACCGGTGCGTCCAGCAAGCCGGTGGGCGAGCGGTACCTTGCGGCCCACATCTCGACCTCGGCTACGTACCACCCGGCGGCGTTGTAGGCGAGAATCGCCCGCCGATAATCGCCCGGAGCCCCGGACGCGCGCAGATAGTTTGCCGCGGCGAAGATCGCGTCGGCCGGATCCCAGCGATTCGCGCCGCCGCCATCCGCATCCACGCCGTACCTGGCCCAGGTCGCGGCGATGAACTGCATCGGACCGCCAGCGCCGGCCGAGTTCACCGCGCCCTGTTCGGTGCATGAGCGATCGCGGTCGCGGCCGTGATTGCACTCCACCTTCCCGATCCCCGCGAGGATCGCCCAGTCCAGGCCGTATCGTTGCCCCGCTTCCCGGTAGAGCCGCAGGTAGAGCGGCGGAATTTCGCTCCGCGCCAACGCCGAGACGCCATCGTCTGAGCCGCCCGCCGCGCCCGCGCGGCCCACACCGAGCGGGGCGCCCCCAACCGCCGCGACCGCAGCGACGAGCGCGCACGCAACGCACAGCAGCACCGTGCCAACAGTCGCGAGTAGGCCTGCGCCCGCGGTCTCCCCGACCGGCTCCGCGGCGGCCGACCTGCCCGTCAAGGCCGGTCCCTGCCCAGCTGGCGTTTGCGCCGAGCAGCCACCTCGCGTGCGTCGCGCATCACACTCGACTCGCGCTCACCGCCCGGTCGCCGTTCGACGTGTCCGCTGCCGAGCGCATGCTCGACGCGCGGGGCCTCGCGCCGAGCCGCCGGCGGGCTCTGTGCGCGGTCCTGTATACGCAACTCCCGGCGCGATGCCAACTCGCGGTCCACCTGCAGGCGCGCCGCCCGTCGGGCGCCCGGGTCGAGGTGCTCGTACTGCTCGCGGCCCAGTCCCGCCAGTCCCGCGAGCGCGGCGTAGTCACGCCGCTGCGAAGGCCGCCCACCCCGCTGCGACCGGCCGCTGAAGGTCGACGCGGCTGGTAGTCCTGCCTGTTCGTCCAGGAAGCGTCCGCGCTCCTGGGCCTGCCGGCGCGAGAATCCACCGCTGGACCGCACAAGCGCCAGCTGGTCACGCTCGATCTCCGCCCGCACCCGCTGTCCCCGATGCTCGAGTTCGAGCACGCGTCGCCGGTTGCCGCGCGCGAGCGCGTCCGAGCGCTCCCGTTCGAGGCGCTCAAGCCGCGTGCGTTCGCTTGCAAGCCGTCGCCGTATCTCCGGTGCCGCCCGCGCACCTGCGACCGCGTCGCGTCGCGCGTGCGCCAGCACGCGCGTGACCTGCTCGTCGTCGCCTGCTTTCGCCGGCTCGCGGGCCGTCTGCGCGTGCCGCCGGAGATGCCCAACGCCCGGCGCCGGGCCGGTCAGCCTATTGACGGTCCAGCGCGCGGCACCGACAGCTCTGCGCGGAGAGTCCAGCGCGTCGCCCACGCGCCGGGCGATCGAGCGCTGCCCCGCGTTCGGTCGGTCGTCCGGCTTCCCCAGAACGACACCCTGGGCGACGCCGAGCGCCTGATGACGGCGTGCGTAAGCGCCCCACCAGAAGGCCGACATGAGCAGCCACTGCGTCCACCAGCCGAGCCCTTCGAGTTCGGACAGGATCGCCACAACCGCCAGAACGACACCGAGCAGAAAGGAGAACAGCAGCTTCGAGACGACCGCCCCGAGGAGTTGCGCGGCCCATCTGCGGAACACACCTCGCCCACCGTCACCCAGCGCCGGCGCAAGCACCATGGCGGGAGCCAGCAGCAAGTAGAGCAGGCTGAAGATCGCCGCGGCTAGCAGCCGCAGCGCGATGAAACCGAGCAGCAGCGCCATGCCCAGGATGCCCGCCGCGATCAGCAGCAGGCCGCCCACGCGCGACCAGGTACCGCCGTTGGTGCGGAACTCTGCCTGAGCCGCCGTCGATCCGCGGCAGCTCGTCGCTTCGCTGGACTGGCAGATGGCCCGCAGCAGCGAACCCGGTTCGTTGATCGAGTTACGAGCCGGGCCGTTCGCCGGCAGCGCAAGGAAGATCGCCCCGTTGCTCTGCGCCTCGCGCAGAAGCTCCGCGCTGTGTTCGAGCGACCTGGCCTGCGTGCTTCCCCCTGCGGCGCATGGCGAGAACGGGCCCGAACCGAGCTTGCAGCCGATCTGCGTAAGCTCTTCGGCGGCCATCCTCAACCCGGCCGCATGCAGTCGCGGATCCAGCTCCGCTCGATTTCGACACCAGCCGACGTCGCCGAACTCCAGGTAGCACCATGGCACTTCGATCGCGTCCGCGAAGACGGCGTCCATGCTGTCCGCCAGCACGGACCCCGGGCGCGCGGGCGAGCCCCTCGCGGCAACCGCCAGCGTGCCGAGGCTCGCCTGGTTGGCCCACCGGCCGAGAGCGCCCACGGTCCCCATCGGGTCGGCGATCACCCACAACCCCCCGACCATCATCGCTCCCATCAACAGTGCCTGGCCGACGGTCTCCGCCACGCGGCGACGGATGAGGCCGTCGTAGAGCGCCAACACTGCTGCGACCGCGAGCACAAGCGCCAACCAGGGCTCAGTAAACGAGGCCTGCATCCGGCGCAGGCCGGCGCCCACACCGCTCGCGGCAGAGCTGTCGAGCAGGTCGATCGCAAAGCACCACTCGAGCATCACGATCAGCGCGTGCACGCCCCACACCAAGGCCATCCACAGGGGCGTGACGAACAGGTCCTGGACGGTGCTCAGCAAGCCGCCCGAGCTCAAGCCGAGCACGCCCGTGTCAATGTGCACGTCAATCCCGTAGTCGCCGGTCGGCGCGGCCGCCGCGACGAAGCCGGAGGTTTCGCAGTGGCGTCTGGCGGCAGCCGTCAGTTCGCCCCAGCCGAGAACCCCCCGGCAGAGAGGGCTGCCCAAACCGTTGCTCACCAACGGGTCAACTTCGCCCTGGGGCGACGCGGCAGTTCGTTCGCCGCCGGTGCCCGCATCGGCAGCTTCTTCGCCGCCGACGTTCAGGGGAGGGCCGCTCGGCGCCCGCCTCGGGCTCGCTTGCCCGCGAGGGCTCGACACCGACCTTTCGTCTGCCGGCGGGGCCTGTGCCGCGCCCGGATGTGCGAGCGCGGCCGCCACGAGCGTCCCCCTGCCCGCGCCGACCACGAGTGCCACGAGCGTCGTCAGCGCGAGAAGGCCAGCGACACCGACCGTCCTGCCGATCGCGGCGCCGGGCTGCCTGCCAGCAGCATGCCGCATGGGAGCGCACCCCGCCGCCGCCTCGCCGCGCATTGCACACCTTTGCCGCGCGACCTTCACGCAAGGCGCGGAGTCGTCGAGAACGCGCGCAGCAGATACGGCGCCGCCACGTCGACCTGGATTGCCTCGACCCGCCCGCTGTGGTCGCGGAACAGGCAGCGACCGGCTTGGAGCTCGAGCAGGCTGCGGCGCATGCCGGTGTCCTGCGGATCGAGGCCGAGCAGGGCCAGGGCGCGTCCCGCCTCCGCGTCCGAGCGCATCCCGAACACGAACGTCGCCCCGATCAGGTTCTCGAGCGACTCGCGCTCGCCGATCAGGGCATCCGTGACGAGTTGTGTGCTGATGATCGGCACCGCCAGCTCGGAGCGCCCCATGCGCTGCAGCGAGCCGAGCAGGCTGCGACCGACGGGGTCCCCCAGCAGTCGCCATCCCTCATCGAACGAGAACAGCTTCAGCCGCTCGCGCTCGGCGCTCATCAGATGCATGGCGAACATCGCGATCAGGCGCACGAGCTGCTCCCCCACGCGCTCGGACTGCGAGTACTCCGAACGGTGCATTCCCGGCTGTGGGCCGGGCAGATCGCGAATCGGCAGATACGTGACCTGTTGGTGGCCCACGGGCGCCAACCTGACGCGCGCGTCCGCAAACCCAAGCTGCGTCAATCCGGAGCGGGCATATACCTCGAGCGTCCTGCCGACCAGCGCATCGGTCTGATCGCCTTCCTGCAAGGCCCTCACGACCTCCAGGCATGTAGGTTCGTGTGAGCGCCTCATAACACGGTCGACCGCCGCGACCACGGCCGTCTCCCATGCCGGCTCGGCGCTCCTCGGCAAGAGGGCGCGCAGGAACGAGACCGACGCGTCCTGGCGCAGATGCGCCGGCGCGACTCTCAGCGGGTCGAGTACGCCGCGCAGCCCGGGGTCCGGGCGCAAGGTCAAGCACTCGGCATGCGGTGCCACCTCATCGAGCAGGTGAAAACGGTGGTCACCCTTTGGGTCGCAGTCGATCACCCTCGCCCCCAGCAGGAAGCCCTCGTACTTGAGCTTCTGAGCCAGCGTCGTCTTGCCCGACCCGAGGGCCCCGACGGCGAGAATCGTCGCATTGCGGTCGCTGTCCGACCCCTCCCTCAGGTTGAAGCGGACCGGCTGCCTGGAGCCGGACAGCGTATGCCCGAGATAGAAGCCCCGATTCGATCCCGCCGCATGCGTGGCGGTCGGCATCATCGCCGCGACCTGCTCAGTGGTCAGAGTGTCGTCGTAGCCTGGCACGCGCGTGCGCTGCCCCGGCAGGTGTTGCAGGAACAGCTGGAGCTGATCGCCGAGCGGCCGATGCAGACGGATCTCTCCATAGACGCGTCTGCACATCTCAACGCGCTCCTCCAACTCCTCCTCATCAGCCGCCCCCACGGCTATCGCCAGAGTCGCCCGTAGCAGCGGCGGCCTACTCGACGCCTGCAGGTAGGCAAGAAGGTCTCTCGCCTGCTGCGTGCGCTCGTATCCGAGATCTGAGACCCCCTGCTCGCCGTCGGACTCGGCTCGCAGGATCTGATCGGCATCCTGGATCTTCCTGCGCGCAATCCTCAGCGCCAGCTCGTTGGGCAGAAAACGCGCATTCAGGGAGAGGTCGATCCCGAATGGCAGGCTCTCCGCCGGTGCGAACATCAGCTCAGCGCGCGCACCCGGGAACTGAGTGCGCTCAGGCAGCGCCCCCACAACCAGCTGAGCCTGCCAGCTCGTGCCCAGCTCCGATTCGATCCTCAGCACCCGACCGCGATGCTCGACGAAGCCGTCCATCCAACGCATCACGTCCCCCTCCAGCGGAGCGAGCACCGCCTCGCCGTTACGCTCGAACAGGAGTGCCCGTGGCTCGTGCAGGCCATCGATTATCGGCTCGCCGAGGCCCCGGCAGAACGCCCTGCGCACAAGCCACTGCAGCTCCACGCCCCGCACCTGACGCACCGGCAGCCGATCGGCGAGGCGAGCGTGAACCTGGTCGGCGCGGAGCCGAGCTCGCTCGAGCTCGGACACGCTCAGCAGGCGCCTGTCACGCATCGACAGCGCGCGCCGCAGGCCCTCCCACCACTCGCGGGGATGCTGCCCCGCGACCTGCGAGACATATGACGCGACGTCCCGCTCAGGGTCACGCATGCTCACCAGCAGGAAGACCGCGGGTTGCATCGCTCCCAGGTCCGTCAACCGCCGAACGTGCTCATCGACATACCGCCTGCGAGCACGCGCATGAGGTTGCTCACACTGCGTTGTTGCGTCGTCTTGCCCCTGCAGCTCGCTCGCGTAGCGCTCCACCGGCCAGCCCCTGCCGACGCGCAGAACCTGCACGTCAGCTTCGACGGCCTCCAACGCGCCGAGGAGCGCGAGAAACCGCGCCCGCTTGCCTTCCTCGCTCAACCATGCGTATGAGGAGACGTCCGCGGCAAACGCAGCCCAGCCATCGTCGGCCCCCTCGGCGAACACGCAGTTGCCATACACGAACGCGATCGGCGCCCTCACCGCCTCACCTCTTCCCGACGGCGCGGGGACGCACGTTGAGATGTGCACCCCCGCCGAGCTCGATCACCTGCCCGCAGTTCAACGCACGAGCCTGCGGCAGCTCCCTGAGTGACACAACCCGACGTCCTCCCCAGCGCGCCAGCCCGGCAGCGCCGCGCTCGGTTACCCGACCGCCTCGCGCATGCTCCACGGCGACGAGCACGGCCCCTGGTCCCCGGTAGCGCAGGCGGCGCATGCGGCTGTCGGAGCCGTCCGGCAACAACACGATCTCGGCCGGGCGCCAACACGCGCCGGAGTCGACGCACCGCCGAACACCCGCAAGGCGGCGTGGTCCAACTCCATACCGCACGAGCGCGCGGGCCGCAAGATGGAATGGCCGACCCTCGAGCCGAACCATGCTCAGTACCGCGGCGCTCGCGCCGGGCAACGCCAGATCCCGCAAGAACCACGGCAGCGCTCTCACCACGGCACCAACAAACGGCAGTGCACCCAGGATCAGGCCGCTGGCGAGGATGGCGAGGAAGTAGACGATTCCCCGAACCGGTACCCCTGCGGGGTTCAACCGCAGCCGATCGATGCGATAGATGCGCCGCTCCAGATCGAAGACCCGGCGATAGGAGCAGATCTCCATCACTGCGACCCGAACAGCGACGTGACCGTGTCGCGCAGCAGGCTGACGCCCGCAGGCGTGGCCAACAGCACCGAGACGATCCCGACAGCGAACACGCCCGCCGCCTCCTTGAAGTCACGCCGAAAGGCCAGCACCGTCGCTGCAACCGCGAACGCGAGCCCGATCAGGCTCATCGCGACCGCTCGACCGGTGCTCCCTGCCTTCGCCGCGGCCGATTCGAGCGAGGTCCCGCCTTGTTCGGCGCTGGCTGCGGCCCGGGCGCCGGCAGCGCTCGGGCTGGCGACCGCCGCACGGGCCTGGCCGGGTGCCAAGGCGATGCACGCGCACGCGAGCAGCAGGCTGATCGCCGGGCAGAGAGGACATGGCTTCATCGGGAGCTCCTTCGGTCGGGGTTCCTCATGCGTCGGGGTCCATCTGGACGGCCGAAACCTCCCAGCGGCCCTGGGCGCGGGCAACGTCGAGTTCGTAGCCGAGCGTGTACTGAGCGCCGCGCTGGTCTCGGGCCTGTACCACCGCGACCACCGAACGTCCGTCGGGCGCGAGGTCGACGTGCTGCACGGATGCGAGGCTCAGCGCCATCGCCGGCAGCGAGACGCGGGCGTTGCTCGTCAGGTCTGCAGCGAGCTCTCCAGCGGACGCCGCAAGGTAGTTGTGCAGCGCGCGGTCAACGACCGTCACGAGGGCCGGTTCCGTCACTTCGCGCAGGCGTTCCGCGCCCTGCGCCGGCGCGGACGCCGGTGCACCCACAAACGCTGGATAGCCGGCGAGTGCGAGGCTCCCGTCCGACGTGCGCCGAACGCTCACCGTCAGGTACAGCAGGCCCGCCGTGTCCGTCTGCGCGGCGATCGTGTAGACATGCTCGCCGGGCTCCGGTTCGCGTGCCTGCACCACTTCCACCCATTCCACCCGCTGCTCTCCGCTCGCCGGAAGCTCGAGGCCGGCATCGGGTTCCATGCCCGCCCCGAGGAACATTTCCATCGCACGAGCACTGGCCTGCGGATCGGCCGCGTCCCAGGTGAGGTACCGGCGTGCAAACAGCGCCGCATACCCTTCGGCCGCCGGGTCGCTCGGATCCGTTCGAAGTGGCGCTGCCGTCGCCGCGCCGGGACGCGGTGGATCGAGCGCGAAGCGAGCGCTGCCAGCAAGCCCCGCGACACACAGCGCGCAGAAGAGATAACGAGGCAGCCCGCGCGCCAGGCGAATCTGCCACAGCGGCCGCGTGGTGATCACCACCCGCGGACGCGTCGCGCTCGAAACCACACGCGCTCCTCAGCGCTCGAAGCCGAACTCATGGTGTTTCGGCTGCCGCGAGCGCACGGCAGGCACCGCGCTCATTCGCGCCGCCGCTGTCGAGAGCGCAGACGTGGCCCGGACGGCCTGGCGTCCCGGCGGGCCACCGACGGCTCGGAGGCGGTCAGACGCATCCAGCCGGCGACGCGGCCGACGCTGAACGCCATGCACGGCTCCGCGGTGCCGCTCCGAGACGACGGGTCGGCGTATCCGCACGCGCGGACCAGGCGAGAGGACGAGCCAACGTCGCGCGGTGCGCCGGCCGCTTCCCGCCCGCCATGCCGAGCCCGTGACCGACTGGAGACTCGTCACGGCGATCAGCGCACCCACCGCCCCAGCAATCGCGACCAGCATCGCCGCAGCGGCCACCCGCGGAGAGCGCCGCTCCGCCACCTCGGGTGCCAAGGCCAGCGGCTCGTGCCGAACCGTCGTCGCCGCCGCGCGATCTGCGCTGGCAAGAAATTCGTCCTCGCTGTATACGCGATAGACCTCCCGTGGCGCTCGCCGCAGCAACGTCATCGCCCCGGCCTCCGATGCCTCACGCGGGCGGCCGGAAACCGGGGCGGGGAGACCTCCGGATTCCGGCCGCTTGCGCGCGGATGGGCGTCGCCGGGCGCTCGTCTGTTCAACCGACCGCCGGCGTCCCGGGGAACGCTCCTATGAGTGGGGGGAGATGTGTTCATCGAAGAGTTCCCTGTCGCTCCCTTCCGACAACTGAGCAGCGCCTGGGACATCACGTTCCTCACACGCGATAAGTCGCCTCAGCCGCGCCCGCGCTCGCTGGGCCACCTTGCGGTACTTCTCCGCGGACCAGCCAAAGCGGCGGCAGAACTCGGCACAGCCCATTCCCCCGGTCTGACAGGCCAGGGCCAAGCGCTGATCAGAGGTGAGCTGGAGTGCGAGCGACTCCACGCGACGCAACTGCTGGCGCAGCATCACGAGCTCCTCGAGCTCGGCGCGCATGTCCGTGACCTCAACCGGAGCCGCGTCTGCGCCGGTGAGCGACACTGCTTTCTCGAGCGCCGCCTGCATCGGGCTGCGCCCGGCAAGCGCTCGCCGGCGGTCGTGAATCCGCGACACATACCGTTGCTCGATGGCATTCGCAAGGTGCTCCCGGCTGGAGAACCGACCGCCACTTTGCACGCGCTTGAGCAGCTCGAGCGTGGCCTGGCTGTAGCAGTCCTCGAGGTCCTCCCTGCGCAACCGATGGCGGTGCGCGCGCAGCAGCAGCTCACGCCTTGCATGCGCCACCAGCGCCACCTCCTCCGCCGGATCAAAGCCGCGCCTGCCCGTGCCGCGCCCAGGCCAGAACGCACCCGGCACTCGTCTTTCGTGCTCGTATCGGGTACACACACAGGTATGTCGAGCGCAGGCCCGCGCACACCCCCCTCCCAATCCCCGGCCGCTCGCCCGGGCCTGCATCCGCGCGATCGCAGCGGAGCCCGCGTATGACGCTCACCGACCGCCTGCACGCCCTCGACCGCCGCCAGCAGCGCAGCCCCCGGCTGGGCTTCCTGGTGGCCGTCGCCAAGAAGTTCGGCGACGACCAGGCGGGGCAGCTGGCCGCGCTGATCTCCTACTACGCCTTCGTCTCGCTGTTCCCGCTGCTGCTCGTGTTCGTCACGATCCTCGGCTTCGTGCTGCAGGGCGACCCCGACGAGAAGCGCACGATCCTCGACGGCACGCTCGGACAGGTGCCGATCATCCGCGACCAGCTCACCCTGCACTCGCTGACCGGCAGCACCGCCGCGCTGATCATCGGCATCGCGCTCGCGCTGCTCGCCGGCATGGGCATCACCAACGCCACCCAGAACGCGATGAACCGCATCTGGGCCGTGCCCCACAAGCGCCGCCCCGACTTCCTGCACTCCCGCCTGCGCAGCCTCGGCATGCTCGCCATCCTCGGCACGCTCGCGATCGTCTCCGCCGTCGTCGGCGGCTTCGTCGGGTCCTCAAGCCACCCCGCGCTCACCGTCGTGGGAGGTGTCGTGGTGGCGTTCGCGTTCAACCTCGCGCTGTTCATGCTCGCCTTCAAACTGCTCACCGCCGCCGAGCTCTCCTGGCGCGATCTGCTGCCCGGCGTGATCGCCGCCTCGGTCTTCTGGCAGCTGCTGCAGCACCTCGGCGGCTACTACGTCGACCACCAGCTCAAACGCCTCACCCCGCTGTACGGCGTCTTCGGGCTCGTCCTCGGCCTGATCGCCTGGATCTACCTGGGCGCCCAGCTGACGATCTTCGCCGCCGAGATCAACGTCGTGCGACTTCGCAGGCTGTGGCCGCGAAGCCTCTTCAGCCCCCTGCTCGACGCCGACAAGCGCGCGCTCAGCGCCGCCGCGGAGGCTCAGGAGCGAGTCGACGAGCAGAACGTCGAGGTCACCTTCGACGAGCCTGCATAGGCGAGTCCCCGGTCTCGTCTCAGCCCGCGCGGCGGCCGGCGACATCCCCCCCAATCCGGTCTCCGAGCGTCATTGCATCCCGATAATCCGCTCTGGAATGCGGGTTTGCGGCATGACCGAAAAGTGCTTGCGCTCGCAACCATGCCGCGCTATACTAACTAAACTTTCGTAAGCTCATATGGAGCGATAAGCCATGACCCCCTCCTCATCCGCCTCAGAGAAACCCGCAGTTCAAACCTCCGAGCCCCGCCCGCGCCTGCGTCTGATCCCGCTCGACGACACCGTCGTGTTCCCCAATATGGGCATCACGCTGACGATCGACGTCGGCGATGACGAGCGCGTCGTGCTCGTGCCGCGCCACGAGAACGAGTTTCTCGAGGTGGGCACCATCGCCGAGGTCTCCGACCGGATCCGCCTGCCCGGCGGCGGGCGCGCGGTCGCGCTCTCCGGAGAGCACCGCGCGCTGATCGGCGCTGCCGAGACCGGTCCCGGCGGCGAGCTCCGCGTAGACGTCGACGAGCGCCCCGACGGCGTCCCCGTCGACGGACGCACGCGCGAGCTCGAGCGCGAGTACCGCGCCACCGTCGAGGAGATCCTCGAGCTGCGTGGCGATGACGGGCGCATCGCCGCGTTCCTGCGCGCGATTGTCGAGCCCGGCGCGCTGGCGGACTCCGCCGGCTACTCCCCCAACCTGTCCTACGAGCAGAAGGTCGAGCTGCTGCGCACGCTCGACGTCACCGAGCGTCTCGAGCTCGCCGTCAAGCTGCAGCGCGAGAGCCTGGCCGAGCTGCAGGTGCGCAAGCGCATCCGCGAGGACGTCCAGGAGGGCGCCGATAAGCAGCAGCGCGAGTACTTCCTGCGCAAGCAGATGGACTCGATCCGCAAGGAGCTGGGCGAGGACGACGCCTCGGTCGCGGACGAGTACCGCACCAAGATCGAGGACGCCGACATGCCCGAGACCGTCAAGGAGCAGGCTCTCAAGGAGCTCAGCCGCCTGGAGCGGATGGGCGAGCAGACCGGCGAGTCGAGCATGATCCGCACCTACCTGGACTGGCTGATCGCGGTGCCCTGGGGCAAGCGCTCCGAGGAGCACCTCGACCCGGTCGCCGCGCGGGCGGTGCTCGACGCCGACCACGCCGGCCTCGAGGACGTCAAGGACAGGGTCACCGAGTACCTCGCCGTGCGCAAGCTGCGCCAGGAGCGGGGCATCGAGGCCGACCCCAAGTCGGGCGCGATCCTGACACTGATCGGGCCTCCCGGCACCGGCAAGACCTCGATCGGCGAGTCGATCGCCCGCGCCACCGGACGCGAGTTCGTACGCATGTCGCTCGGCGGCGTGCGCGACGAGGCCGAGATCCGCGGGCACCGGCGCACCTACATAGGAGCGCTGCCCGGCCGCCTGGTCAGGGCGCTGCGCGACGCCGGCACAATCAACCCGGTGATCCTGCTCGACGAGGTGGACAAGGTCGGCGCGGACTGGCGCGGAGACCCCTCCGCGGCCCTGCTCGAGGTGCTTGACCCCGCGCAGAACCACTCCTTCCGCGACCACTACCTCGACGTCGAGCTGGACCTCAGCCAGGTGATGTTCCTGGCCACGGCCAACGTCGCCGACACGATCCCCGGACCGCTGCTCGACCGCATGGAGGTCATCCGTTTCGACGGCTACACCTCCGAGGAGAAGCTCGCGATCGCCAAGGGCTACCTGTGGCCGCGCCAGCGCGACCGCAACGGCCTGCGCGAGGACGAGGTGGAGATCTCAGACGACGTGCTCCGCACGATCATCGCCGACTACACGCGCGAGGCCGGCGTGCGCAACCTCGAGCGAGAGCTCGGCACGGTGCTGCGCAAGACGGCCACGCGGATCGCATCCAGCCAGTCGAGCGAGGCCGAGGCACCGCAGCCCGCGGACGTCGAGGCGGCCGAGCCCTCCTCCGAGGACGGGGCGAGGCCTGCCAAGACGGCCAAGGCCGGCAAGGCAGCCAAGACGAGCAAGGCGGCGAAGTCGAAGGCCGCGGTCAAGACGCCCGTGAAGATCGACCTGGAGGCCGTGCGCGACGCGCTCGGGCGCCAGAAGTTCTTCCAGGAGGCCGCCGCGCGGACTGCCACGCCCGGTGTCGCGACCGGCCTGGCCGTGACCGGCGCCGGCGGAGACGTGCTGTTCGTCGAGGCCACCGCCATGAAGGGCGGCGGCTCCGGCGGCAACGTCATGGTGCTCACCGGCCAGCTCGGCGACGTGATGAAGGAGTCGGCCAAGATCGCGCTCTCCTACGTGCGCGGACACGCCGAGGAGCTCGGCATCGACGAGCACGCCTTCGAGAACCGCGAGTTCCACGTGCACGTGCCCGCCGGCGCGATCCCCAAGGACGGCCCGAGCGCGGGCGTGACGATGGTCACCGCGCTAGCGTCGCTGCTGTCGGGACGGCCGGTCAAGCACACGGTGGGCATGACCGGAGAGGTCACGCTGCAAGGTCGCGTGCTGCCGATCGGCGGGCTCAAGCAGAAGGTGCTCGCAGCCCACGCCGCCGGGCTCACAGACGTGATCCTGCCCGAGCGCAACCGTGGCGACCTCGACGAGATACCCGAGGACGTCGCCAAGCAGATGACCTTCCACCCGGTGATGACCGTCCAGGAGGTCCTCGACCGCGCGCTGGAGCCCGCCAGAGATGTCGCGCATCTCTCGTAGGTGTGAGCCCGTTCCGGTGGAGGTCCGCGAGACCGCGGACCTCCTCGAGCGGCGCTGGCAGCTGTCGATCATCTACGCCGCCCTCACCGGAGCGCTGCGTTTCAACGAGTTCGCCGGGGCCGTCGCCGGCATCTCCCCGCGCATGCTCTCCGAGCGGCTTCGCGATCTCGAGGCCGCCGGCCTCGTGCAGCGCACGGTCATCCCGTCGAGCCCGCCCACCGTCGAGTACCGCCTGACCGAGCGCGGACGCCGGCTCGGGCCGATCATCGAGGCGATGCGCAACTACGCCCGCGAGCCTGTCTGAGGCACGCGCGCGGCATCACCGAGCAACGCCGCCGGGCGCTCCGGCGATCTCGGGCTCTAGCTCAGCGCGCCGCGCTCGACCTGCGCGATCGCGGTGTGGCCGCTCAGGGCCATCGTGAGATCGAACTCGGCGAGCAGACAGCGCAGAACCTGCTCGACCCCGCTCTGCCCCGCCAGGGCCAGGCCCCACACAAACGGACGCCCGAGGCACACGGCGTTAGCCCCCAGGGCCAGCGCCTTGAGCACATCCGCGCCGGTGCGGATGCCGCTGTCGAAGAGCACCGGCAGCTCGCTGCCCACCACCTCGCGGATCCCGGGAAGGGCGTCGAGCGCGGCGATCGCCCCGTCGACCTGGCGGCCGCCGTGGTTGGAGACGATCACACCGTCCACGCCCTCCTCGACGGCGCGCTCAGCGTCATCGGCATGCACGATGCCCTTCAGGAGGATCGGCAGGCGCGTCTGCTCACGCAGCCATGCCAAGTCCTCCCAGGTCACGCGCGGGTTGGCGAACTGGTAGGCCCAGTGGCCGATCGCCGGGCCCGGGTCCTCCTCGGGCGGGCGCTCGAGCGCCGCCCGGAAGACCGGGTCGCTGAAGTAGTTGGCGACCCCCTCGCCTTTCAGGAACGGCAGATAGCCATTCTGCAGATCGCGCGGGCGCCAGCCCAACAGCCACGTGTCGAGCGTCACCACGATCGCGCCGTAGCCGGCCGCGCCGGCGCGCTCCACGAAGCTCGCCGCGAGCTCGCGGTCCCTCGGCCAGTAGAGCTGATACCAGCGGCTGGCATCCCCCACCGCCTCGGCCACCTCCTCCAGCGAGTACGACGAGGCCGTGCTGAGAATGAACGGCAGCCCCTGCGAGGCGGCCGCGCGGGCGCTGGCCAGCTCGGCCTCGGGATGGATGATCGACTGCACGCCGATCGGCGCGAGCAGCACCGGCGCGGGCATCTCCGTTCCGAGCACCGTCGTGCTGAGATCGCGCACCGAGACGTCGCGCAGCATGCGCGGCACGATCTCCCAGTGCTCGAACGCCTCCAGGTTGGCGCGCACCGTCAGCTCGGCGCCGGCGCCGCCGGCCACATAGCCGAAGGCCTCCGGCCCCAGGCGCTGGCGCGCGTGCTCCTGCAGCTCGCCCGGCGAGACCGCCAGCTCGGGCCTCTCGCCGGTCAGCCCGCGGCCGTAGATCTCGTACTGGAAGTTGGCAAACGCGCTTCCCAGCAGTCCGGGGTCGAGCTCGGTCACGGCCTAGACCCTAGCGACGCAGCGCACCCGCCGCCCGGCGCGGAGCTCAGCCCTCGCTCGCCGCGCACGGCGAATCAGCTCAGCCCTCGCCCGCCGCGCACGGCGAGTCAGCTCAGCCGAGCACGAGCTCGGCGGCGACGCGCAGCGTCGCCGCGTCGCCCGAGACGAGCAGCGTGGTGACGATCGACTCGCGCCACTTCTCCAGATCCTCGCGGATCTTCTCCGCTGGGCCGATCAGCGAGAGCTCTTCGATCAGCGCGGTCGGGATCCTCGCGCCCGCCTCATCCTTCTTGCCGCTGAGGTAGAGATCCTGGATCTCCGCCACCTCGCGCTCGTAGCCCATGCGCATGGGGACGTTGGCGTGGAAGTTGGCGCCCTTGGCGCCCATGCCGCCGAAGTAGAGCGCATAGAAGGGCCGCAGCGAATCGGCGGCCGCCTCGAGGTCGTCGGTGACGATCAGCGGCACCGTCGCGGCCACCTCGAAGTCCGCCGCGCTGCGCCGCGCGCCCGGACGGGCGAAGCCCTCCTCCAGCGAGGGCCGGTAGATCTCCTCGTAGACGGCCGGCGAGAAGAGCATCGCCAGCCAGCCGTCGCACAGCTCCGCGCACAGCGCGATGTTCTTCGGCCCCTCGGCGCCCAGGTAGATGGGGATGTCCTCGCGCAGCGGGTGGATCGATGACTTCAGCGGCTTGCCCAGACCGGTTCCGTCGGGCAGCGGCAGCGGGTAGTGCGGACCCGGCGCCAGCAACGCACCCTTGCGCGCCCAGACGTCGCGCAGGATCGAGATGTACTCGCGCGTACGCGCCAGCGGCTTGGCGAACGGCATGCCATACCAGCCCTCGACCACCTGCGGCCCGGAGACGCCCAGCCCGAGGATGAACCTGCCGCCTGACAGGTGGTCCATCGTCATCGCCGCCATCGCGGTGGCCGCGGGCTGGCGAGCGGACATCTGCACGATCGCGGTGCCGAGCTTGATGCGCTCGGTCGAGGCCCCCCACCATGCCAGCGGCGTGAGGCAGTCCGAGCCGTAGGCCTCGGCCGTCCAGATCGAGTCGAACCCGAGCCGCTCCGCCTCGGCGACCGCCTCGCTCGCCCCCGGGGGCGGCCCGCCGGCCCAGTAGCCGGTGTTCAAACCAAGCTTCAGCGCACGGGCCATGCCGACGAGAGTACAGCCAGGTGCCGCCCTGTGCGTGCGCGCGCCCGGCCCGTAGTCCGCTTCATCCGTCCGGCTCCCGCGGGTATGAGATAGTTTTCAGTCCCGAGCGAGGAGGGGAACCATGGCAGTGACAGTTGGGGTGCTGAGCGACACGCGGAGGCGTGCGCTCGAGGCGGTCTGCGACACGTTCGCGCCATCGATACAGCTCGAGGACGAGCGCGGCGCGGTGCGCGACTTCTACGCGCGATCGGCGTCCGACCTGGGCGTGCCCGCCCAGATTGAGGGGCTGCTCGCCCAGACCGCCCTGCCCGAAGAAATCGAGGCGCTCGGCCAGCTGCTCGACGCCTTCACCGCAGAGGACATCGCCGGCCTCTCGCTCGAGCGGCGCACCGCGCTGGTGCACGCCGTCGCGTCTTCGGACGCCGAAGCCAAGCTCGGGATTCGCCAGCTGCGCGCGCTGACGTTCCTCTTCTTCTACGGCCTGCCCGACGAGGCCGGACACAATCCCAACTGGGACGCGATCGGCTATCCCGGGCCGCTGTCCGCCCCGCCCTCCCCCGCGCAGGCGCCGAAGACGATCGGCGTCGAACGGGTCGCCGGCGAGAAGGCCACGCTGCAGGCGGACGTCTGCGTGGTCGGCTCCGGCGCCGGCGGCGGCGTGATCGCTGCCGAGCTGCAGCGGGCCGGCTCCACCGTGGTCGTGCTCGAGATGGGCCAGTATCGAAACGAGTCCGACTTCAAGCAGCTCGAGCTTCCGGGGATGTTCGAGCTGTACCTCGGCGGCGGCCTTGCGTCCTCCGAGGACGGCTCGATCGCGATCCTCGCCGGCTCCACCCTCGGGGGCGGCACGGTCGTCAACTACATGAACTGCATCCGCACCCCCGGCCCGATCCGCGAGGAGTGGGCGGCGATGGGCGTCGAGGGGATCGCCGGTCCCGGCTACGAGGAGCACATCGACGCCGTCTGGAAGCGCCTCGGGGTCAACGACACCGCCACCTCGCAGAACCGCACGCACAAAAAGCTGATCGCGGCCTGCGAGGCGCTCGGCTACCCCCACCGCCCGCTCACGCGCAACACCGACACCGCGTGTGAGGACCCGAGCGTCTGCGGCTACTGCTTCGCGGGCTGCCAGAAGGGCTGCAAGCAGTCGACGATGAAGACCTTCCTGCAGGACGCTGCCGACGCCGGAGCGCGCTTCGTCGTGGGCGCCCGCGCCGAGCGGATACTGACCGCGGACGGCAGGGCCACCGGGGTCGAGGCGACGGTGACCAACGAGGACGGCTCGACGACGACGCTGCGGGTCCTGGCCGAGACGGTCGTGGTCGCAGCCGGCGCGATCGAGTCGCCGGCGCTGCTGCTGCGCTCGGGCATCGGCGGACCGGCCGCCGGCAAGCACCTGCGCCTACATCCCGCGGCGCTCGTCGTCGGCGTCCACGAGCAGCCGATCGAGGGCTGGATCGGTCAGATCCAGTCGGCGCTCTCGGACGAGTTCAAGCAATGCGAGGACGAGCACGGGTTCCTGATCGAGGCCACCACCGTCGCACCCGCGATCGTGGCGATGTCGCTGCCGTGGCAGGACGGCCTCCAGCACAAGCAGCTGATCGAGCGCAAGCTCGCGCACCTGGCGCCGTTCATCTCCGTCGCCCGCGACCACGGCGAGGGGGAAGTGGCGATCGACCATCACGGCCGCGCCGTCACGCGCTGGTCATTCGACGACGAGGTCGACGCGCGCCTGTTCCGGCGGGCGATGGTAGAGCTGGCCAAGCTCCAGCTGGCGGCCGGCGCCAAGGAGATCATCACCTTCTACCAGCAGGGCCTCAGTTGGCGCGAGGGCGAGGACTTCGACGCGTTCCTCGCCGAGATCGAGGCGGGCTCGCTGGCGGCCAACGACATCGCCGCCTTCACCGCCCACCAGATGGGCTCCTGCAGGATGGGCTCAGACCCCGCAGCCTCGGTCGCCGACGGGCGCGGTCAGCTGCACGACACCAGCGGCGTGTGGATCGGCGACGCCTCCGCCTTCCCCACCGCGCCCGGTGTCAACCCGATGATCTCGATCATGTCGCTCGCCCACCGCACGGCCGCCAACATCATCGCCGAGTCGCAGTCGGCGGACTAGGCTCGCCGGCTCGAGGCCGCCGCGCGCTACCCCGCGGCGGCCCGGCCGGTGGCCGTGGCTAGCGCGCCTGGTCCACGAGCGCGAGCGTGAAGCCGTCATAGCCCTTGCTGCCGACGGTCTGAATCGTCGTCGCGGTTACACGCGGCTCCGCTGCGAGCAGCTCATGGAAGCGGCGCATCCCCGTGACCCGCGGGTCCTCGCTGCCCGCATCGATCAGCGCTCCGCTCCGTACCACGTTGTCCGTCACGATCAGCCCGCCCGGGCGGGAGAGCTCGAGCGCGCGCGCGAAGTACTCGGGCGTTCTCTGCTTGTCGGCATCTATGAAGATCAGGTCGAAGGGGCCCTCGCCGTCGGCGGCCAGCCGGCTCAGCGTGTCCAGCGCCGGTCCGACGAGCACCTCGACCACATCTGCCAGCCCGGCCCGCTCGATGTTCGCCGCGGCCACCCGCGCGTACTGCGGATCGAGCTCGAGCGTGAGCATGCGCCCACCCGCGGGTAGCGCCCGCGCGAGCCAGATCGTGCTGTAGCCGCCCAGCGTGCCCAGCTCGAGGATGCTCCGCGCCCCATGGATCCGTGCCAGGAGATGCAGAAGCTTGCCCTGCGCGGAGGAGACGGCGATCGGCGGCAAGCCCGCGGCCTCGCTCGATTCGACGGCAGCGTGCAGCGCAGCGTCGTCGCCGCCAAGCAGATCGGCGGTGTAGCGATCGACCGCCGTCCAGGTCTGCTGGCTCATCGCGGCGGCTGCGCTCGCTCGTCGGCGCTCATCAGCGCCAGCTGCACGGCGAGGCCCGCGGAGCGTCGAACGGTGGCGATCCGCCGTCCAGGCTGGACGGCCGCGCGGACCTCGCCGACGTGCGCGCCCAGCTGCTCAACCGTCCGCTCGAGATCCTCGACGCGCAGCGCGAGCCCCCAGAAGCGCGCGGGCCCGGCGGGACCGCCTGCGCGCAGCACGACCTGCTCGGGCTCCTGCACCAGCTCGAGTATCTCCGCGCCGAGCCGGAAGAACGCCTGCCGAGGCGCGCCCGCAGGGGTCGGCTCCTCGCGCACGCGGCGCAGGTCGAGGCCGGCGGCCTCCAGGGCGGCGACGCTGCGGTCGAGGTCCGGCGACATCGCGACGATGTGATCGATCGCAAGAACGCCGTTGGGGTGCGCGGGCGCCTGCGCCGGCACCGGGCTGTCGGAGATGGTCGTCGCCAGCCCGTCCAGCTCGGTGCCGAGCACATCGCGCAGCGACCAGCCGAGCAGCCCCTCGCCCGCCGTGGGCGCGCTGAAGCGCAGCCGCACCGTGCCGAGCTGACAGCAGCCGTCGGAGACCGCGAAGCCGAGCGCCGCCCAGCGAGCGGGCTGATCCGCCAATGCGAGCTCATCGATCGTCGGTGCAGGCACGGGTGCTCCCTTTCGGCGGCGCGCCCCGGCCCTGCCGGAGAACTCGGCGGTCGTGGCGCCGGAACGGTCCGGTGAACCGTACATGCCAGCCCGGGGTGAACCGAACACGCCAGGCCGGGGTGAACCGAACACGCCAGCGGAGCAACCGTCGACGCCCGCCCCGCGCAGCGCGCGCCAGCCCATGCGCTGAGCGGCGCTCAAGTGGACCGGCCGGCGAACCGATGCGATTGACGTGTCCGCCCGCGCAGGCTCACGCAGTGTGCCCCAAGACCGGCGCCGCCGGGTGCGCTGGATGCCGGTCGCGGGCGCGATCCTCGTGCTCGGCCTGGCGATCTCGCTCGCCGGCGCGATGATGTGGCGCTCGAGCGTGCGCGCGCGCGAACGGGATACCTTTCAGACGACTGCCGCCAACGTCAGCGGGACGCTGGAGACGCTGCTGCGAAGCGACACCGACTTCGTCAGGTCGGTGCGCGCCGCGCTCACGATGCAGCCAGATCTGAGCGCCAGCGCCTTCAAGCAGTGGTTTGCCCTGCTTGAAGACCACCAGGAGCAGCCGGCGGGCTTTGGCGCGCTGATCGTAAAGTCGGTCCCGGCGGCGCAGCTCGAGTCTTTTCAGGCGCGGCGCAACGCCGACCCGGCGTTTCGCGCGTTTGTGGGAGGGGAGGCCGGATCGATCGCTCCTACCGGACATGCCCGCTACTGCCTGCTCTCAGCCGGCAGCGCGGACATCCTCTACACCCCGGGGCTCGCGCCGCTGCTGCAGGGAGACTGGTGCGACCCGACTTCGCTGATCGGCGGATACCGGCTCAACGGGACCACTCGGGCGCAGTTCACACAGGCGATCACCGACAACGGCCAGTTCGGGGCGTACTCCATAGCGGGCTTCGGCGAGAGCACATTGATCCTCGAAGCTGCCGCCTACCGGCAGGGCGCGCCCCTCGCCAGCGTCTCACAGCGGCGCGCGGCCGTGCTCGGCTGGGTGTTGGGCTCGTTCGACATCGACTCGCTGATGCAGTCGGCCCTGGGCGGGGACCACGGCTTCGCGGTAACCCTCTACCACGAGAACCCCGGGCTCGGTCGCGAATTCATCGGCCAGGTAGGCCCCGTCGGGACCGACGACACGTTCACGCATCAGACCTCGCTCAAGGTGGACGGCACCTGGATCGTGAAGGTGGAGGGCACCCCCTTCGTGAGCGGACCCTCGGCCGCGACCCAGGCGCTGGTCGTGCTCGTGAGCGGCATGCTTGCGAGCATCCTGCTCTCCGCACTGGTGCTGGTCCTCACCCGCTCGCGCGAGCGCGCCCTGGCAATGGTCGAGGAGAAGACCAGCCAGCTGCGCCATCAGGCGCTGCACGACGCCCTCACCGGTCTGCCCAACCGCGTGCTGGCACTCGACCGGGCCGAGCAGATGCTCGCCCGGGCGCGCCGCCAGCAGCAGCCCGTCGCGGCGCTGTACGTCGATGTGGACGGCTTCAAGGAGGTCAACGACACCTTCGGGCACGCCGCCGGCGACGAGCTGCTGCGAGTCCTCGCCGCGCGCCTGGCGAGCGTCGTGCGCGACAGCGACACGGCGGCGCGGCTCGCCGGCGACGAGTTCGTCGTCCTGGTTGAGGGGTCCACACTCGACGCCGGCCCGGAGCTCGTCGCCGAGCGCCTGCTCGAGGTGCTGCGCAAGCCGTATGACATCGGCGGCGGGATCGACCGCCAGCTCTCGCTCAGCGCCAGCATCGGCATCGCCTTCGGCCTGCGCGACAGCGCCGAGGAGCTGCTGCGCGATGCCGACCTGGCCCTGTATGAGGCCAAGGCCGCCGGCCGCGACCGCTACGTGCTGTTCGAGTCGGCGATGCAGATCGCCGCCCAGGACCGCCTGATGATCCAGATGGATCTATCCGAGGCGCTCGAGCGCGGACAGCTCTTCCTCCTCTACCGGCCGACGTTCGACCTGCAGTCGCAGCGGATGATCGGCGTCGAGGCGCTGATCCGCTGGCGCCACCCCACCCGCGGCATCCTCCCGGGCGAGGAGTTCCTGCCGGTCGCCGAGGAGAACGGCCTGATCGTGGCGATCGGCCGCTGGGCACTGGGCGAGGCCTGCCGTCAGGCCGCCCTCTGGCACGCGCGGGGCCAGCACCTCGACATCTCCACGAACGTCTCAGCGCGCCAGCTCGACGACGACGGCCTGATCGACGACGTGCGCCAGGCGCTCGCCGACAGCGGCCTGGAACCGCGGGCGCTCACGCTCGAGATCGCCGAGTCGACGCTGATGCGCGACCCGCAGGCCGCCGCCGAGCGCCTGGGCGCGCTCAAGCGGCTCGGCGTGCGCATCGCGATCGACGACTTCGCCAGCGGCTACACCTCGCTCGCCCACCTGCGGCGCTTCCCCGCCGACGCCCTGAAGATCGACCGCTCGTTCATCGATGACATCGCCTCCTCCGAGCAGTCGCAAGCGCTGATCGGCACGCTCGTGGAGCTCGGCAGGATGCTGCGCGTGGACACGCTCGCCGAGGGCGTCGAAGACCTGGCGGCCGCCGAGGCGCCGGCGCATTCGCCGGCCGCCCCCTAGCCGGCGCGCTCCGCGACGGCCCGCGCACCGCGAAGCGCCGAGGCGCGCCCACTGCGAAGCGCCGCGGCGCGCCCACTAAGATGGGCCGCAGGTGCCGACGGCGCGTGTCAATCCGATCGCAGACCCAGTCTCAGCCGTGCGTCCCGCAGGCGGCGAGGGCCAGCGGGAGCAGCACGAGGGGGCCGGCGAGCCACCCGCCCCCGAGCGCCGCTGGCTGCTCACGGGCATCCGTTACATCCTGCCGCTCACCGTCACGATCGCCGGGCTGGCGGTGATGGCGATGGGCAGCGAAATCGACCTCGAGGGCGGAGCGAGCATCGTCAGCGCCGGCCTTGCGATCTACTTCGTCAACTGGCTGTTCCGCGCCGGAGCCACGAGCGACCGCGAACGCGAGCGCGAGGATGCCGCGCGCGAGTACTACACCCGGCACGGGCGTTGGCCTGACTGAGTGAGCGCCGGCGCGCGGCGGGCGCTGGGATCGCGCGGTGGGTGCCGCCGCCTCAGCCGTGGTATTCGGCGATCACATCGGTGAACGCATACGGCGTCTGGCTGATCCCGCTGCAGTCTTCGCCCGGCGTGAGCCCGCCGCTGCACGGGCGGTCGCGGTTGACCGCCCAGAAGGTGAAGCGCGCGAGGTGGTGCAGCTGGGCGAAGGCGAGCATCGTCCGGAAGTCTTCGACGCTGACCGTCTCGTTGGCTTCATCGGTGTCGCCGTTCATCGATGAGATGCCGGCGTGCTCGTAGGCTGCTTCGGCGGAGATGTGGAAGTCGGCGATCAGGTCCTGCTCGAGGCCTTCGACGCCCTTGATCGAGGCGTGGCCCATGTCCGTGAGCGGCCTGCCGAAGTCGAAGGGCATGACCGTCCAGGCGGTCGGCTGAAAGCCGATCGCGGCCGCATCGGCGAGCAGGCCGCGGCCGGAGGATTCCGGGCCGCTTTCGGTCGTGGCGAAGGTCACCGAGATCTCGAGCCCCGGGTTGGCGGCCTGCACCAGCGCAAGCGCCGCGATCACGCGCTTGCGCACTGCCGCGCTGGAGACCTCGCCGTGCTCGATGTCGATGTCGATGGCCTTCAGGGAGTAGGCGTTGATGACCTTCTGGTAGGCGGCCGCGAGCGCGGCGTCCGTTTTGCACGAGTTGCCGAGCTTCTTGCCGCTCCAGCCGCCGAAGGAGACTGTTACATCGCCCCCGGCGGCCCGGATGTCTTCGATCGCAGCCTGATCTGAGCCCCCGGTCAGCGGGCGCACGCCGTCCCACTCGGGATTGCAGGCGCCGTGGGAGAGGATGAAGGCGAGCGTGAGGTCCTGGACGCCGGTGGCGCTGATCACGCCGGCCGGGGGCTGCGGTTCGCCCCACCCGAGGTACTTGTAGGGCGCGGCCATGTCGACCGGCTGAGCAGATGCGCTGGAGATGGCCGGCGTGAGCGCCACCAGCGCCCAGCAGAGGCCGGCGAGCCAGGTCGCTGCGGTGGGTACGCGCCGTGGCCTCATGCTCTGCCCGCTCGCGCTCGGCGCATGCTGCTAGCCAGCGTACATCTCCTCGATCAGCTCGCTGTAGCACGCGGCGATCGGCTTGCGCTTGAGCTTCATCGTCGGCGTCAGCTCCTCCCCGCCCGGCAGCCAGTCGCCCTCGATGATCGTGAATCGCTTGATCTGTTCGACCCGCGCGAGCTTGGCGTTGGCCTCATCCACGCCCGCCTGCACGGCGGCGCGAACGCGCTCCTCGCGCGCGAGCGACTCCAACGAGGTGTCCTCGATGCCCTGCTGGGCCGCCCACAGCGGGGCGAAGTCGGGGTCGAGCACTATGAGAGCGCTGTTGAAGGGCCGCCGGTCGCCGATGCAGCAGACCTGGCCGATCAGCGGCGAGGCGCTCTTCACCGTCGCCTCGATGTTGGCCGGGGACATGTTCTTGCCGGCCGCGTTGATGATCAGCTCCTTCTTGCGATCGATGATCGACAGATAGCCGTCCTCGTCGAAGGCGCCGATGTCGCCGGTGCGCAGCCAGCCGTCCTCGGTGAACGCTTCGGCCGTCTTCTCCGGCAGGTTGCGGTATCCGAGCATCACCACGTCGGACTTCACGAGCACCTCTCCGTCAGCGTCGAGCTTGATCTCGATGCCGGGCGCCGGGGGGCCGACGGTGCCGATCTTGATCTTCCCGGGCGGATTGACGCTTCCGGCGCCGCATGTCTCGCTCATGCCCCACAGCTCGGCCAGCGGCAGCCCGATCGCATGGAAGAACTCGAGCACCTCGACGGGCGTGGGTGCCGCGCCGACGTTGATGGCCTCCACCTGGTCCAGCCCGAGCGTCTTGCGCAGACCGGCGAAGATCTCGGCGTCCGCGGCGGCGACGTGCTCGGCCAGCTCTGCCGGCACCGGTTCGCCCGCCTGCTCGAGGCGGACCTTGCGGATGGCGGCATCGAGCGCGGCCTGCATGCTCTCGCGCTGCTCCTCGGGCTGAGAGGCGATCATCGTCTCGAGCCCCGCCTTCAGCTTCTCCCAGATGCGGGGGACCGCGAAGAACCAGCTCGGGCGCACTTCGGGCAGGTAGGCGAGAACCTGGCGGGGATCGTCACAGCAGGTGATCTGCAGGCCGTAGACGATCGGGAGGTAGTGGTGGGCGTTGCGCTCGGCCACGTGGGCTGCGGGCAGCCACGAGATAACGCGCCCGTCGGCGGGGAACTCGATCAGCTCGTCGAGGCCCTCGCAGGCGGCGAGCAGGTTGCGGTGGATGAGCTGCACGCCCTTCGGGGGGCCGGTCGTGCCCGAGGTGTAGATCAGCGTCAGCACGTCGGTCGGCTGGATCTGCGCAACGGACGCCTCGACGTCGAAGTCGGGGTTGGAGCTCTCCACGTCCGACAGCATCAGCGTCCCCACGCGCGGCTCTCCGTCCACGACGATCACGTGCTCGAGCTCGGGCAGTCCCCGTCGCGCCTCGAGCACCTGCGGCAGGTACTGGCGCTCGCAGATCAGGATCCTCGCGCCGGCGTCCGAGACGACGTACTCGATCTGCTCCGGCGTGTAGGTGTTGTAGATCGAGAAGGGCGTCGCGCCGAGCATCATGGCTGCGAGGTCGCAGATGTGGAACTCGGGACGGTTGGACAGCATCAGCGCGATCGTCTCGCCACGGCCCAGGCCCAGCTTTGCCAGGCCCCCGGCCAGATCGTCGACGCGCCTGCGCAGCTCCCCCCACGTGATCGTGAACTGGTCGCCCTTCGTGCGAATCGCGACGTCGTCGACGCGCTGGGCGGCGGTGATGCGAAACGCCTCGGCGATCGTCGCCGCCTCGGCCGCCGACTTGCCGGCCGCCACCTCCTTGACCGCGCCACCCATGTCCGATCCTCCCTCGTTCCGATTCATCCGCCCCGGGACGCCCGCAACGCGGACCCCGCCGGGACCCCACCTGAAAGCATAGCCACCGCGTCCAGCACGTGAGCTTCCGCACGAGCCCGCGAGGCTCCCCCGAGCGCGCGCGCCCGCCGGGAGCGCCGGCGCCCCGGCATCAGTGCTAGCCACCGATATCGTTTGCTATCATCTATGCCCGTGACACAGGATCGCGTCCCGTTGTTCGTAAGGCTCCCCGAAGACCAGGCCGCTGCCCTCGACCGGCTCGTGAGCAGCACCGGCAGGCGCAAGCAGCAGGTCGTCAGCGAGCTCCTCGGCGAGCAGCTGGAGGTCGGGCGCATCGATCTGCACGAGAGCGCCGACCCCGCCGCCGATGCGGTTCTCACGCTCGAGGAGGTGGCGCAGCTGCTGCGCCTGGAGCCCGAGGCGCTCGCGTTGCGCCTGCCCGATGACGGGCCTCCGGGCCGGCGCTTCGGGGCGCAGTGGCGCTTTGCGCGGACAGCCGTGATGGACTGGCTCGCCGCGGGCGAGGGTCGCGGCGCGGGCGAGGGTCGCGCCGCGGGCGAGCGCGGGCATGACTAGCGGCGGGCGGCCGCTGGTGCTCGTCGCAGGAGCATGTCTAGGCGGCTGGGCCTGGCGTGAGGTGGCGAGCCCGCTGCGCGAGCACGGCCACGATGTTCACGCGCTCACGCTCACCGGTCTCGGCGAGCGCGTCCATCTCGCCGACCCCACGGTCGACCTGCAGACGCATGTCACCGACGTCGTGAACCTGCTCGACTACGAGGACCTCGACGACGCGCTGCTCGTGGGCCACAGCTACGCCGGAGCGCTGATCGCGGCCGTCGCCGGCGAGCGGCCCGAGCGCCTGAACGCCCTGGTCTACCTCGATACGGGACCACTGCCGGATGGGATGGCGATCGTGGACGTGCAGTCCGCCGCGCAGCGCGAGCTGCAGCGCGAAGCCGTCGAGGCGCATGGCGAGGGATGGCGCTGGCCGGTCCCCGACCGCGCCACGCTTGAGACCGGCCTGTTCGGGAGCACTGCGGGCCTGCAGGACGCCCACCACCGTCTGCTCGAGCGGCGCGCCACCCCCCAGCCCTACGCCACCTTCACCTCGGCGCTGCAGCTGCGCGGCGAGATCCCGCGCGAGCTGAGGCGGGTGGCGATCTTCTGCGCGGCCGGCGGCCTCGACCTCGCCACGGCCCGCGCGCTGATCGCCGCCGGCGATCCGCGGGCCGCGGCGTTCGCCGACGCCGGCTGGGAGCTGAACGAGCTGCCCACCGGCCACTGGCCGATGTTCTCGCTGCCGGGCCCGCTCGCGGACCTCCTGCACGAGATCGCCTGCCGCTGAGGTTCGCGCGGTTTCGCATCCAACGGGCCAGCTTGTGGCCGCGGTAACGATCGCCGGCGGAGCCCAGCACCTGCGCACGCCCGGCGCGAGGCCCTCGCTAGGATTGATCGGGTCGGGCTGCAGTGCGGAATCGGCCGGTCGAGGGTTGGAGGCGAGCGGGTGCAAGCCAGGAAATCCTGTACCAGCGGCGCACCCGTGATGCTGCGGCAGGGACCCCTGAGCAGACGACGCGCGATCGCAGGTCTCGCGCTCGTATGCGCGATCGCGGCCGCGGCCGGCGGCGCCCGGCCGAGCAGCGCAGCGAGCGCCGGGGCGAGCGCCACCCCGGTGTACGGCGTCACGATCGATCGCCTGAGCCACCTGCAGAGCATGCTCCAAGCCCTCGCCTCGCTACCGTTGCCCCCGACGACGCGGGTGTATTTCGACGTCCGCGAGCCCGCCCGCCACTACGCGACGGCGCTCGAGCAGATCGACGGGGTGAGCACCGTGCTGGGCGAGCTGCTGGACTCCTCCGACGAGAAGGCGATCTCGACGGCGGCCTTTCAGGAACGGGTCCAGTCCTACCTGGACACGCTCGGCGCAGATGTGGCCATCTGGGAAGTCGGCAACGAGGTAAACGGCAACTGGACGGGCGATTACGCGGTGGTCGCGAGCAAGCTGACGGAGGCCTACGATGACGTGCATGCGGCGGGCGGCCGCACGGCGCTCACCCTGTACGCCAATGACTTCGGCCCGGACAACTGCGGGGACGGCGCGGGCGAGCTCACCCCCCTGCAGTTCAGCCGGCAGTACGTTCCCACGCGGGTCGCAGACGGTCTGGACTACGTCCTCCTCTCCTACTACCCCACGCAGTGTGGCGGCCGGGACCCCTCCTCAGCAGAACTCGCGAGCCACCTTCAACAGCTCCACGCCGTCTACCCGAACGCCGCGCTCGGGATCGGCGAGGTGGGCCTGCCGCGGCCCGTGAGCCGCACGTCGGCCGCCAAGGCCGAGCAGATCATGAGCTGGGCCTACTCGCTGGCGCCCGGCCTGCCCTACTACATCGGCGGATACTTCTGGTGGTACGCGGCCGAGGATGCCCTGCGCACCGGAGCTCGCCTCGCCACCGCGCTGCAGAGCGCCTTCGAAGAGGAGTCCGCCGCTCTCGTCCAGCGGCCGTCGCCTTGAGCACGGTCGCCGCCACCCCGGCCACGCCGCGCCCCGTCGTACATCAGCGTCTCGGACTCATCTTCAGCGGCCTGATGCTGGTGATGCTGTTGGCGGCGCTGGACTCGACGATCGTGGCCACGGCGCTGCCGACGATCGTGGGCGACCTCGGTGGGCTCGAGCGGCTGTCGTGGGTGACGAGCGCGTACCTGCTCGCCCAGACCGCAGTCACGCCGCTCTACGGCAAGCTCGGCGACCAGCTCGGGCGCAAGCGGGTGCTGCAGAGCGCGGTCGTGCTGTTCCTCGTCGGATCGGCATTGTGCGGACTCGCCGGATCGATGACCGAGCTGATCGCCTTCCGCGCCGTCCAGGGCCTCGGCGCGGGCGGGCTGATCGTGCTCGTGCAGGCAAGCGTCGGCGACGTCGTCTCCCCGCGCGAGCGCGGGCGCTACCAGGGGCTCTTCGGCGCGGTGTTCGGCTTCGCGAGCGTCGCCGGCCCGCTGCTCGGGGGCGTGATCGTCGAGCACCTCTCCTGGCGCTGGATCTTCTACGTCAACATCCCGATCGGCGTCGTGGCGCTCGTCGTGATCTCCGCAACGCTGCCCGCGACGAGCGTGCGCACACGACCCGCGATCGACTATCTCGGCGCAGGGATGCTCGCGGCCGCCCTCAGCGCGGTCGTCCTGGTCGCGAGCCTCGGCGGCACCACCTGGCCTTGGGGCTCGGGCCAGACCGTGCTCGTCGCCGCCGCCGGCGTGCTGCTGTTCGGGGTCTTTCTGCTCGTCGAGCGCCGGGCGCGCGAACCGGTCTTGCCGATCGCGGTCCTGCGCGACGAGGTGTTCCGCATCGCGGCCCTGCTCTCGCTGATCGTCGGCTTCGCGATGTTCGGGTCGATCACGTTCCTGCCGCTGTTCTTCCAGACGGTGTTCGGATCGAGCCCGACGGGTGCGGGGCTGCGCCTGATCCCGCTGATGGGCGGGCTGGTGATCACCTCGATCGCCTCCGGCCGTCTGATCTCGCGGACGGGCCGCTACAGGGCGTTTCCGATTGCGGGCACCGCGATCATGACCGCCGGGCTGCTGCTGCTCTCGCGCCTGAATCTCAACACCAGCGCGCTCGCGGCGGACCTCTACCTGCTCGTGCTGGGTCTCGGTCTCGGGCTCGTCATGCAGGTGCTTGTCCTCGCTGTGCAGAACGCCGTCGACTACTCGATGCTCGGCGCGGCGACATCGGGCGTGACGCTCGCGCGCGGCATCGGCGGCTCGCTCGGAGCCGCCGTGTTCGGCACGATCTTCACCACCCGCCTGCGCGCCGGACTCCACGGCGCGTTCAGCGGCCCACTCGGAGAGCTCGTGGCCAAGGGCGCACGGCTGACGGGGGCGCAGGTGCAGAGCATGCCGGCGGCGGCCAGGCACGCCTACGAGAACGCCTACGTGAACGCTCTGCGGCCGGTGTTCCTCGCCGCCGCGGGGGTCGGCGCGGTCGGGTTCGTGTTGAGCCTGCGGCTGCGCGAGCGGCCGCTGCGCGCGACCGCGTCGACGAGCGACGGGCTCGACCACGCGCTCGCGGCGCCGAACAGCCCGAGCTCGCTGGCGGAGCTCGATCGTGCGCTCGGCGTGCTCGTCGGGCGCGATGACAGGCTGGCGTTCAACCAGCGGGTGGCCGCGCGGGCGAGCGTCGACCTAAGCCCTGGCGCGGTCTGGGCGCTCGTGCGGTTCGGCAGCTACGGGATCGACGGCACGCGCGCGATGGCCCGCGCGCAGGCGGTCCCGGCCGAGCGCGTCGCGGCGGTCGAACGGGAGCTGCGCGAACGGGGCCTCGTCGCGGCCGACGGCGCCGGCGCCGAGCGCGCAGCAGCCGGCGCGGGCGACGGATCCGGCGCGGACGGCGGGGGCAAGGCGGCACTCACCCCGGCCGGCCTGGCGATGGCCGACCAGCTGCTCAGCGCGCGCCGCGACGAGCTGCGAGCCGTGCTTGCCGACCACAGCACGCAGCGAGAACCCGAGGTGCAGCAGCTGCTCGAGCAGCTCTGCGTCGAGCTCTCCGGCCGGCGGCCGTGACACTAGCCGGCGAGCGCCTTCTGCTTGATCTGGTCGAACTCCGCCTGGGTGATCGTGCCCTGGTCGAGCAGCTGCTTGGCTTTCGCGATCTGTTCCGCCGGATCGGCCGAGCCGGCCACCGACTTCACATATTCATCGACCTGCGACTGCGCGGCCTTCTGGCGCGCAAGCGCACGTTTGGTCATCCCATCGTGCTGAGCAATCAGATAGATGAACACACCCAAATACGGGATCACGATGATCAGGATGATCCAAGCCACCTTGCCCCAGGCAGAGGTGTCATGACGGGAGAAGAGGTCCGCGAACACCGTGAACAGGATCCAGATCCAAACGACGAACGCGAAGAAGATCAGGAGCGTCCAGAAAACTTCGAGGAATGGGTAGCTGCTTGCGATGATCAATTTCGGTCCTTAGCTGTCGGATGAGGCCGCGACACGGCCGGGATTGGCAGGCTTGGCCTGACCGTCGGGAGCATCCCACTCGCGCCGGGGGTCGGGAACCGTGCCAGGCCGCTTGAAGCTGCGGTTAAGTACGCACTCTACGTGCTCGGCCGGTTTCGCGGCAGCTTCGCCGGGCCGTGCGGGTGCGAGCCGCCGAGCCTGCGCGCGGCCGTGCTCGCAGGCGTGCGCGTCACGCGCAGTAGAGTCCCTACCGTGGTGAGACGCGCGGCGCCCGCGCCCCCGGACGCGCCGGACGAGGCGGCGGGCTCCCCCGCGCTGAGCGTCGACAGCACACAGGGACACTGGGTGCTCGCGGTCGCGGTCCTCGGCTCGGGCATGGTCTTTCTCGACAGCACCGTGGTGAACGTCGCCCTGCCCAGCATCGGGCGCAGTCTGCACGCGTCGACCAGCGAGCTGCAGTGGATCCTCAACGGCTACCTGCTCACGCTCGCATCGCTGATTCTCCTCGGAGGCTCGCTCGGCGACCGCTACGGACGCCGCCGCGTGTTCGCCGTCGGCGCGACGCTCTTCACGCTCGCCTCGCTGCTATGTGCGGCTGCCCCAAACGCCCCGCTGCTCGTGCTCGCGCGACTTGTGCAGGGTGTGGGCGGCGCACTGCTGACCCCCGGCAGCTTGGCCATGATCGAGGCGAGCTTCCGACCTCGCGAGCGGGCGCGCGCGATCGGCGCGTGGTCGGGGCTCGGCGGTGTGGCGACCGCGATCGGTCCACTGCTCGGCGGCTACCTCGTCGGCGCCGTGTCGTGGCGGGCGATCTTCCTGATCAACCTCCCGCTCGGCATCTCCGTCATCGCGATGGCCTGGCGCCACGTCCCCGAGACCCGCGACAGCATGGCGAGGGGGCCCCTCGACCTGACCGGAGCGCTGCTCGCGGGCCTCGGACTCGCAGGCACCACCTACGCCCTGATCGAGGCGCCCGCGCGCGGCGCCTCGGCGCTCGTCCTGCTCGCGGGGGTCGGCGGTGTGATCGCCCTTGCCGCGTTCCTCGCCCAGGAGCACCGCAGCAGCAATCCGATGATGCCGCTCGAGATGTTCGCCTCGCGCCAGTTCAGCGCCGCCAACCTCGTCACGTTCGTCGTCTATGCGGCGCTAGGGGGCGTGTTCTTCCTGCTCGTCTCCTTCCTGCAGATCTCGCTGGGCTACTCGCCGATCGCCGCCGGGGCCGCCTCGCTGCCAGTCACCATCCTGCTGCTGCTGCTGTCGGCGCGATCGGGCGCGCTCGCGCAGAGGATCGGACCGCGTATCCCCCTCACGCTCGGGCCGCTGGTGATCGCAGCGGGGCTGCTGCTGATGACGCGCATACAGCCCGGCGACAGCTACGTCTCGAGCGTGCTGCCCGCAGTGGTCGTCTTCGGGCTCGGGCTCACGCTCGTCGTGGCGCCGGTGACCGCGACCGTGCTCGCCGCCGCCGAGTCGCGCCGCTCGGGGATCGCCTCGGGCATCAACAACGCCGTCTCGCGGGTGGCCGGCCTGCTCGCCGTGGCGATTCTGCCGCTGATCGCGGGCCTCACCGGCCGCAAGTTCTACGTCCCCGCCGACATGACGCGGGGCTTCCACGTGGCGATGGTGGCGTGCGCGATCCTGGCCCTGTTAGGGGGGGTGCTGGCGTGGCTTACGATCAGCTCTGAGGTGCTGCACGGCGAGCCGGGCGCGGCGCCGCCGCCCGCTCCGGTCGCGACCCGCTTTGCCTGCGACATCGCGGGCGCTCCGCTGCGACCGCCGAGCGAGTCGGCAGCCGCCGGCTCCTAACGTCGGCAGGCGCTCCTCGCTCTGCTGGCAGGCGCTCCTCGCTCTGTCGGCAGGCGCTCCTCGCTCTGCTGGGTCTCAGGCGCTCGCGACGGCCAGCGACTCGTCGCTGTAGATCTCCCCGCGCTCGGCCTTCTCCACGAGCGAGGCGGGGGGCTCGAAGCGCTCGCCGCATGCCGCCGCCAGCTCGCGCGCCCTGGCGACGAAGCCGGCCACGCCGCTCGATTGGGGAAGGTGGGCGGGGCCTTGATAGCCGTTGACGTATTGCAGCACGCCGCCCGTCCAGCCGGGGAAGCCGATGCCCAGGATCGAGCCGATGTTGGCGTCCGCGACCGACTCGATCACGCCCTCGTCCAGGCACTTGACCGTCTCGATCGCCTCCGCGAACAGCATCCGCTCCTCGAGGTCCTTCAGCGAGATCGAGAACGGGTCGACGGTCTCGGGGAACATCTCCTTGAGGCCCTTCCACAGCCCCGTCCGCTTGCCGTCCTCGTAGTCGTAGTAGCCGGCTCCCGCGAGCTTGCCGCCGCGGCCCGCCTCCAGCATGCGGTCCACCACCCGGAAGGAGGGGCGCTCCACGAAGGTCCCCCCTTCGGCCTCGACGGCGGCCTTGGTGGCGTCGCGGATCTTGCGGGCCAGGTTGAGGTTGAGCTCGTCGCTCAGCTGCAGCACCGGAGCCGGGTAGCCGGCCTGGCTGGAGGCCTGCTCGATCGTGGCGGCCGGTATTCCCTCCAGCAGCATGCCGACGCCCTCGTTGATGAACGTGCCGATCACCCGGCTGGTGAAGAAGCCGCGGCTGTCGTTGACGACGATCGGCGTCTTCTTGATCTGTTTGGCCAGGTCGAGCGCGCGGTAGAGCGTCTCCTCGCTGGTCTTCTCGCCCTTGATGATCTCCAGCAGCGGCATCTTGTCGACCGGGCTGAAGAAGTGCAGCCCGATGAAGTCGGCCGGACGGCTGACACCCTCGGCGAGCTCGGTGATGGGCAGCGTCGAGGTGTTCGATCCGAGCAGCGCGTCGGGCGCCAGGTGGGGCTCGATCTCGGCGAACACCTGCGCCTTGACCGCCGGATCCTCGAACACGGCCTCGATCACCAGGTCGGCGCCCGCGGCCGCAGCCGGGTCGTCGGTCGGGAGTGATTCGCGCCAGCAGCGCATCGGCCTGCTCCTGGGTGGAGCGCCCGCGCGAGACGGCCTTCTCGACGAGCCGCTGCGAGTAGCCCTTACCGCCCTCGGCCGCCTCGAGCGAGACGTCCTTGAGCACGACCTCGATTCCGGCTTTGGCGCACACGTAGGCGATCGCTGCGCCCATCATTCCGGCGCCGAGCACGACGACCTTCCGCGCCCGGAACGGCTCGATGCCCTCCGGCCGGTCGCGGTCGCCGTTGACCTGCTGCAGGTCGAAGAAGAACGCCTGGATCATGTTCTTGGCGACCTGCCCGGTGACCAAGTCGACGAAGTAGCGGCCCTCGATCTCGATCGCGGTGTCGAAGTCGACCTGCGCGCCCTCGACCGCCGCCGACATGATGTGGTGCGGGGCCGGGTAGTTGGCGCCCTTCAGCTGCTTGCGCAGGTTCGCCGGGAAGGCGGGCAGGTTCTGGGCGAGCTTCGGATTCGACGGCGTGCCACCGGGGATCTTGTAGCCCTTGACGTCCCACGGCTGCACGACCGGCTCCTCGCCGGCCTGCTCCTTGATCCAGCCCTTGGCGGCGGGGATCAGCTCGTCCGGGTCGGCGACGATCTCGTCGAGGATGCCGACCTCCTTGGCCTTGGCGGGTCGCAGGCGCTGGCCCTGCAGCAACAGCTGCATCAGCGCTTCGACGATGCCGAGCATCCGCACGGTGCGAACAACGCCGCCCGCTCCCGGCAGCAGGCCGAGCTGGACCTCGGGGAAGCCCGATCTGCACCTTCGGGTCGTCCACCGCGATCCGGTGGTGGGTGGCCAGTGCGATCTCGAGCCCGCCGCCGAGCGCAGCGCCGTTGATCGCCGCCACGACCGGCTTGCCGAGCGTCTCCAGCCGGCGCAGCTGGGCCTTGCCGGCGCGCACCATCTCGGCGATCTCGGGCGCGTCCTCCTTGCGTGGCCTGCTTGAGGTCGTTGAGGTCGCCGCCGGCGAAGAAGGTCTTCTTGGCCGAGGTGATGACCACGCCGGTGATCTGCGTCCTTCTCGGCCTCCAGGCGGTCGACGCGTGGCAGCCATCGATTCGGCGTAGGCCGTGTTCATCGTGTTGGCCGACTGGTTGGGGTCGTCGAGCGTCAGGATCGACGATCCCCTCGTCGTCCTGCTCCCAGCGGATGGTCGTGCTCTCAGCCATGATCAGATCGCCTCCACGACGGTCGCGATTCCCATGCCGCCCGCCGACGCACAGCGTGGCGAGGCCGTAGCGGCCGCCGGTGCGGTGCGAGCTCGTCGATCAGCGTCCCGAGGATCATCCCGCCGGTCGCCCCGAGCGGATGTCCCATCGCGATCGCGCCGCCGTTGACGTTGACCTTCTCCATGTCCAGCCCCATGTCCCTGACGAAGCGCAGCACGACAGCGGCGAACGCCTCGTTGATCTCGACGAGGTCGAGGTCCTCGACGCGTCAGTCCGGCCTTCTCGAGCGCCTTGCGGCTGGCCGGAGCGGGGCCGGTGAGCATGATCGTCGGGTCCGCGCCGGAGACCGCTGTGGCGAGGATCCTCGCCTTCGGCGGCCAGGCCCAGCTCGCTTCCCGTCTGCTCGTTGCCGATCGTCAGCAGCGAGGCGCCGTCGACGATTCCCGAGGAGTTGCCGGGCGTGTGTACGTGTTCGATCTTCTCGATCCAGTGGTAGCGTCTGCAGAGCGACCGCATCGAAGCCGCCCATCTCGCCGATCGCGGCGAACGACGGCTTCAGGCCGCCGAGCGTCTCGACGGTCGTGCCGGGGCGGATGAACTCGTCGTGGTCGAGCACGACGTTCTCGTTGAGGTCCTTGACCGGGATCACCGAGTTCGCGAAGCGGCCCTCCGACTGCGCCGCCGCAGGCGCGCTCCTGCGAGCGCGCCGCGTAGGCGTCGACGTCCTCGCGACTGAACTCCTCGACCGTGGCGATCAGGTCGGCGCTGACGCCCTGGGGAACGAAGTAGGTGTCGTAGTTGGTCTCGGGGTCCATCGCCCAGGCGCCGCCGTCGGAGCCCATCGGCACGCGCGACATCGACTCCACGCCGCCCGCGAAGACGAGGTCCTCCCAGCCGGAGGCGACCTTCTGCGCAGCGATGTTGACCGCCTCCAGACCCGACGCGCAGAAGCGGTTGAGCTGCACGCCGGCGACCGTGTCGGGCAGACCGGCCTTGATTGCGGCCGTCTTGGCGATGTCCGCACCCTGATCACCGACCGGCGAGACGCATCCGAGCACCACGTCGTCGACACGCGAGGGATCGAGTTTCTCGTTGCGCACGAGCGTCTCGTGCATCAGGCCGACCACGAGGTCGACCGGCTTGGTGCCGTGCAGCGAGCCGTTGAACTTGCCCTTCCCGCGCGGTGTGCGGATCGCATCGAAGACGAGCGCCTCGGTGGCTGCCATCAGTCGGACCTCCTGTGTTCTCGACCCGCCGGCGTTGCACGCGCGGGTCCGGGTGTCAAAGCTCGGGTGCGAACGCTCGGCGGAACGCTAGCAGAGAAACGTTCGTGCACGAACGCAAATATGTCTTAGCATCTGCTCGCATGGCGAGCACCTCGAACCTCCCCCACCGGCGCAGCCAGGCCGAGCGCAGCGCGACGACCCGTGACGCCCTGCTCGACGCGACCATCGCCTGCCTCGTAGCCGACGGCTACGCCAACACGACGACCAGTCGCGTGGCCGAGCGTGCGGGCGTCTCCCGGGGCGCCCACCTGCACCACTTCCAGACGCGCCAGGCGCTCCTGGCGGCAGCGATGGAAAGGCTCGCCGAGCGTCGCGGCCGGGAGCTGCTCGCAGCAGCGGAGGATCTGCCCGGCGGGCGCGAGCGTCTCCCGCAGGGGCTCGACCTGCTCTGGGCGAGCTACGCGAACCCGCTGTTTCAGGCGGCACTCGACCTGTGGTCTCACGCGCGCACCGACGGCGAGCTGCGCGAGCGCCTGGTGGCGGTCGAGCGCCGGCTCGATCGCCAGACGCTGCAGATCAGCAAGCGCCTGTTTCCCGACCTGGCCGAGAAGCCCGATTTCGACAGGCTCATCGAGATGGCCGTGGCCACGATCCGCGGGCTCGCTCTGTTGGACACGCTGCACCCCAGCGGCGGGCGCAATCGCCAGCAGTGGCCCTACAGCCGCGCGCGGCTCGTCGACCTGTTCGAGGGCACAGCGCTCAAGTCGCCGGCGAGCGGGGCGACGTAGCGCAGGAAGGGCTCGACCGAGAGGGCGGATCCGGTCGCCTCCTCGACCAGGGGAAGCGTGTCGAGGCGCCGGCCGTGGCGGTGCACGTGCTCGCCGAGCCAGCGCTGGATCGGGATCACTTCGCCGCGGCGCAGGTCCTCATCGCGCGCTCCGAGGTCGACCTCCATCGCCTCCCACAGCTGCGCGGCGATCAGGCAGCCGAGCGCATAGCTCGGGAAGTAGCCGAAGCTGCCGGCGCCCCAGTGCACGTCCTGCAGGCAGCCGAGCGCGTCGGAGGGCACCTCGACGCCGAGCAGGCGGCGCATCCCGTCGCGCCACGCGGCCGGCAGGTCGGGCACCGCAAGCTCGCCTTCGACGAGCGCGAGCTCGAGTTCGAAGCGCAGGATGATGTGCAGGGGATAGGTGAGCGGATCGGCCGAGACGCGGATGAGGGACGGCTCGACCCCCACGAGCGTCGCGTGCAGCTCGGCGGGGGCGACCGCGAAGCCGCCTGCGCCGAGCTCGGCGGCCAGGACCTCGGCGAAGGCCGCGCTGCGCGCGACGTGGTTCTCCCAGAACTTGCTCTGAGACTCGTGGATCGACATCGAGGTGCCGCGTCCGAGGTTGGTGCGCTCCAGCGTCGGATCGGTCTGGCGCTCGTAGAGGGCGTGGCCGTACTCGTGCAGCGAGCTGAGCAGCGACTCGACATCGCGCTCGCTGTAGCGCGTGGTCAGGCGCGTGTCACGGCGGCCGATCCAGGCGGTGAACGGATGGGCGGAGACGTCCACGCGCCAGCTGGCCGCCTCGACGCCGATGCGGCGCAGCGTCCCCGCCACCGCCGCCTGCTGCGCGGCGATCGGCACCGCGAGCGACCGATGCGGCGAGTGCACGCGCGCCGCCGCCACGAGCGGCGGCAGCGCCTGGGCGAGCGCCGCAAACAGGCTGCGCAGCTCCTGCGTGCGCAGCCCGAAGTCATAGTCGTTGAGGAGGGCCTCGTAGGGGCTCTCCCCCTCCACTGCCAGACACTGCCCGTGGGCCTGTGCGAGCTCGACGTTTCGCTGCAGCGCGGGCGCAAAGGCGGCGAAGTCGTCCGCGGCGCGCGCTCGCCGCCAGCTCTCCTGTCCCTCCGCGCTGGCACGGGCGAGCGCCACGGCGAGCTCACCCGGCACGCGACGCGCCCGCTCCCAGTCGCGACGCGCGAGACGCGCGACGTCGCGGTCGATCTCATCGAGCTCCTCGCCCTCGAGCTCGGCGAGCCAGTTCCCGATCTCATCGCCGGTGGCCCGTTCATGGGCCAGGCGCGCCAGCGTGCCGAGCTGCTGCGCCCGCGCCTCGGCGCCCTCGGCGGGCATCATCACCAGCTGATCCCAGCCGGAGAGCATCTCAAGGCCGGCGAGATCCGCGAGCTCGGCCAGACGTCCGCGTAGCTCCTCGAGGGCGTGCACGTGATGAAGCTTATGCGCGCTGGCGCCCGCGCAGATAGCGCGCGAGCCCGTTGAAGCTCTGCACCGGCGGCATCGCCTGCTCGTACACGGCGGCCGTCTGCGACCCGGCCAGCGCAGAGACCTGCGCACGGATCGCGCGGGCGAAGCCCTCCTCATCGAGCTCGCCAGCCATCATCTCGAGCTCGTCGAGCTGGCTTCGCAGCGCGGCCAGATGGCCCTCCACATCCTCGTAGGCCCCGAAGTGGGTGGGCGCCAGGCTGCGCGGACGCCAGGCTTCGATCAGATCCAGCGAGGAGCGCCACGCCGGCAGGTCGATGTCGGGAGGCGGCGTGGGCGCCAGCACGGGTCCCTCGCCGATGCGCACCCCCGCCACATCCCCGGTGAACGCCCGCCCGCTGGGCTCGTGCAGATAGGAGACGTGATGGGAGGCGTGGCCGGGCGTGTAGGCCACGCGGAAGGGCCCCAGCGACTCCCCCCCGGAGAGCACCCTGACGCGCTCGGCCGGCACCGGAAGCACCTCGCCCCACAGGCGCTCCATGTCCCCGCCGTAGATGCGGGCGGCGCTGTCGAGCAGCCTGCGCGGATCGATCAGGTGCGGCGCGCCGCGCTCGTGCACCCACACCTCGGCATCCGGGAAGCGCTGCAGCAGCGAGCCGCTGGCACCGGCGTGGTCGAGATGGATGTGGGTCAAGGCCAGCACGCGCGGCGGGTGGCGCTCGAGCGCCGGCAGCAGACTCCCCAGACAGCTGCTCGGCCCGGGATCGACGATCACATCACCCACCCGCCAGGCGCCGATCACCCGCGGACGCCCGAGATGCAGCAGGTCGATGAGCTCGGGCTCGGCGGTGGCCTGGTCGGGCATCAGCGGGCTAGGTGGCCGGGAGCGCCCGACCGCGCTCTCCGATCACGCCTCGGCGCGCTGCTCGTAGGCTGCCCGGGCAGGGCGCTCGGCGTTCATCATCACCCGGTCGACCCCCAGGGCGCGCCTGATCGGGTCTGCGGCCCGCGGTGGCAGACCCGCCACGAGCCGCGCCAGGGGGCCGAGCTCGACCGGGACGATCACCTCGGCGCGCTGGCTGCGCAGCGCGCGCACGATCGCCTCCGCCACCGCCGCCGGCTCGATGATGCGCGTCGCCGGAGCTGCGCGAAAGCCGCCGATCATGTCGGTGCGCACGATGCCCGGCATGACGATCGTCGTGCGGATGGCGCTGCCCCGCAGCTCGCCGCGCAGCGCGCGCGTGAAGCCGACGACGGCGTGCTTGGTGGCCGCGTAGGTGGCTCCGCCGGCCACCCCCACGAGACCGGCCGAGGAGGCCAGGTTGACGATGTGGCCCGCTCCGCGCCGCTGAAAGCGCGCGAGCGCGAGCTGCGTCCCGCTCATCACACCAGCGAGGTTGACCTCGAGCATCATCCTGGTGCGGGCCGGGTCCTCCTCGACGAATGGCCCGAGGAAGAGCACGCCCGCGTTGTTGACCAGCACATCGAGCGGCCCGAGCCTGGCCTCGACCTCGTCGAGGAACGCGCCGAAGAGCTCGCGATCGCGCACATCGACACGCAGACCCAGCGCCTCGGCCCCGACCTCCCGCGCCGCGGCCTCGCTCAGCGCGGCATCGAGATCGCCGATCGCCACCCGCATGCCCGCACGGGCGCAGGCCTGCGCGGTCGCGCGCCCGATGCCGCGCGCGCCGCCGGTGATCGCCACCACCTGTCCACTCAGATCCCGCTCGGCCATGACATTCCCCTCTCGGTTTGCCGGCTCGGCGCCGAGCCTAGCGCGTGCCGGCCCGCCTCAGCCGGTGTACACCCGCGCCAGGGACTCGGCGACGCACACCGGCTTCTCGCCGCCCTCGCTCTCGAACGTCAGCTCGCTGGTGATCTGCGCGCCACCCTGCACCTCCTCGACCGCCATCAGCTTGGCTCGCATGCGCACCTTGCCCCCGACCGGCATCGGGGCGGGAAAGCGCACGCGGTTGAGCCCATAGTTGACGCCGAAGGCAAAGCCCTCGAACTTGAACATGTCGTAGGAGAAGCGGGGAGCCAGCGAGAGGGTGTAGTAGCCGTGGGCGATCGTCCCGCCGAAGGGGCTCTGCTTGGCGCGCTCGGGATCGACGTGGATCCACTGATCGTCCCCGGTGACCTCGGCGAACTTGTCGATCTCCTCCTGCGTCACCAGATGCCAGTCGCTGACGCCTAGCTCCTGTCCTACGTGGGCCTTGATCTCATCGAGGCCGGTGAGCGTGAGCATGGGTCGGTGATCCTCCAGTCGGTGGCGGTTATCGCGGCCCAAGCCGAGCTGCGGGTCGGCATTTCCGGGCCAGGCCGATGGTACGCACCTTGCCCGGAGCGCGACCTCCGCCGCTGCGCAGATCGAACCGCCGGGCGAGCACCTCAATCGTGGTGTGCGCGCCGCGTGCCCTAGCCATGCCCCAGGACCGGGTGGGGCACGTAGGGCTCCTCCAGGCGCGCAATCTCCTGCTCGCTGAGGGCCAGCTGCTCGGCCGCGAGCGCCTCCTGCAGGTGCCCGAGCTTGGTGGCCCCGACGATCGGGGCCGTGACTCCCGGCTTGTGCAGCAGCCAGGCGAGCGCGATCTGCGCGCGCGACACGCCTCGCTCGAGCGCGATCTCGCTCACCCGCTCGACCACGTCGAAGTCGGTTGGCTGGCTGTAGAGGTAGTCGGTGAAGGGATCCGAGCCTGAGCGAGTCGTCAGCCGGCCTCCCTCGCGCGTGCGGTTGCCCGCGAGCACGCCGCGCGCGAGCGGGCTCCACGGGATCACGCCCACGCCCTGGTCGAGGCACTGGGGGATCATCTCGCGCTCCTCCTCGCGATACAGCAGGTTGTAGTGGTTCTGCATCGAGACGAAGGGGGTCAGCCGAGCCAGCGCCGCGACGCGCTGGGCCTTGGCGAACTGCCAGGCGAACATGCTGCTGGCGCCGATGTGGCGCGCCTTGCCCGCCCGCACGATCTCGTGCAGGGCCTCCATCGTCTCCTCGATCGGCGTGCGCGGATCCCAGCGATGGATCTGATAGAGGTCGACGTAGTCCATCTGCAGGCGCTCCAACGATGCGTCGATCGCGCTGAGGACGTGCTTGCGCGAGAGACCACCGCCGTTCTCGCCCGGGGTCATCGGCATGAACACCTTGGTCGCGACCACAACCTCCTCGCGCGTGGACACCTTGCGCAGCAGCCGGCCCGTGGCCATCTCGCTCGCCCCAGCCGAGTAGGTGTCGGCCGTATCGAAGAACGTGATGCCGCCCTCGAGCGCCGCGCGCACGATCGGCTCGGCGGCCTGCTCGTCGAGCACCCAGGCTCGGTCGCTGTCGTTGCCGAAGCTCATCATGCCCAGGCAGATGCGCGAGACGCGCAGCCCGGTTTCGCCGAGGTTCACGTATTGCATCGGTGTCCTTCCGGTGTTCGTTGGCGAGCCTGGCCGGGTTCGCGGCCGGCAGGTGATCATATGCTCACCGAGCGGCGATCGGGGCGAGGTGAGCGGCAAGCGGCGATCGGGCGAGGTGAGCGGCCGCGTCGCCGGGCGAGCACGTGCGCTCGCCCTGCTCGGACGCTCGCCTGCGCGGACGCGCGCCTGCTCGGACGCGCGCTGAGCGCCGATCGGCAGCGGATCGCGCCCGCTCGGGCCGAAAATTCGTGCAAACGCAACTGCAGGCGTAAAGCGCGTTTAAACGGCCGTCGATGCCCCCCACAACAGGGACACGCCAGTGTCCACGACCGCCAAGGAGGCATTGACGTGTTCAGAAAAGGTAGCAGACGCAGCAAACTCAGTCGCAAGCGCAAGATAGTCGGGCTGTCCGCATTTCTGCTGGCAGCGGTCATCGGGGTGGGCGCGTACGCGTTTACCGCGAGCAACGAAATCCCTAACGTCAAAGCAGGTGTAGGTGACGCCAAGGTGACCGGCTACAAAATCGAACACGAGGAATACACCTTCGCCGGAGCCGGCGCGGGATTGGGGATAAAGAAGGTCAAGCTCACCCTCAACGAAGCAGGCGCTGAAGAAGTCAAAGTCGCCTTTACGAAAGAAGGCGTCGCGCCGCCCGCACTGGGCACCGAATGGAAGGAATGTGAAATCGAAACGGTCTATGCCACATGCGAATGGGCCACGCCGTTTGCGAACACATACCACGAAGAACTGTACGTTGAGGTCAACGGCACGACCACGTCGAACATCAACGTCCCGTAACCGAGATGGGCAATGTGGAGCGGCCGCGCGCCGGCCGCTCCACGCCCACACCGTCGTGGAAACCACACAACCATGAGACCTATTCTCATCAGAAGGCTCGTATCTTGCACCCTGGGATTCATCGTCCTGGGGTGTGTGTGGTTCTACCTGGCACCGGTCGCCCTCGGCGGCTCAACCAGCTACGTGGTCACCCACGGGGTCAGCATGGAGCCGCGCTTCCACACCGGCGACCTGGCGCTGGTGCGCAGCCAGAGCAGCTACCACGTCGGTGAAGTCGTCGCCTACAACAGCCACCTGATCCACACGGTCGTGCTACACCGGATTATCGCCCGCGACGGCTCTCGCTACGTCTTCAAGGGCGACAACAACAACTTCATAGACCCCGAACACCCGGCCGCGAACCAGCTCATCGGCGCCCTGTGGGTGCATGTCCCGGGCATCGGGGCGACTCTTCAGTCGATCCGCTCGCCGGCGCTGGTCGGCGCCCTCATCGCGATCGGGGTGCTTCTGCTCACCGGGGTCGCGTTCACCCAGCGGCGACGGCGTAGGCGCGCGCAGAGGCGCGCCGGGGGCAACGCGCATGCGGCGAGCCGGTCCCTGCAGCACACGGCAGGGCCCACCTTCGCCATCCTCGCGGTGGGAGGCCTGGCGCTGCTCCCGTTCATCATGCTCGCACTGCTGGCGTTCACGCGTACTCCAACCGCGCACCTTCCGGTCACGAGCGCCTACACACAGAGCGGCGCGCTGACCTATTCCGCCGACACGTCGCCGGGACCCGTCTACCCGAGCGGCCGCGCCACGACCGGCGAACCGCTCTTCACGCGTCTCATCAGCGAGGTCGAGTTCCGCTATGCGTACCTGTTCCATGCCGGGGCGGCACACTCGCTGGCAGGGAAGGCGCAGCTCGACGCCACGATATCCGCGCCGAGCGGCTGGCAGAGGACGCTGGCATTGGGGCGCCCGACGTACTTTCACGGCGATCACGCGCTCCTCACGGGAACGCTCGATATCACGTCGTTGAGCGAAATGCTGCGGCGCGTCCAGACGATGACCAAAGTGAATGGCAACCAGTACACGCTCACGATCGCGCCGAACGTGAGCGCCACCGGGAGGCTCGATGCCGGGCCACTCCACGCCACGTTCTCGCCGCAGAGCGTGTTCTCGTTTGTCGAAAACGAGATCGCGCCCCCCAGCGCCGCAGCCGGCGCCTCGGCCAGGGCGAAGCCCGCGACGAACCCGCTCGCGTCATCGGCCTCAGGCTCGGTCACCGGCAGCCAGGAGCAGACACGCTTCGTCTCGCTCGGGCCGGCGCGGCTGTCGGTGGCGACGGCGCGAGCGATCGCGATCGGCGGGATCGGCATCATCCTCTGCGCTCTCGGGACGGCGCTCGCCGTCATGCGCCGGCGCCCGCCTCGAGACGAGGCCACGGCGATCAGTGCGCGCTACGGCCACCTGATCGTCCCGGTCGGGCGGGTCTCGCAGCTCCCCGGGGTTGGCGTGATCGACGTCGCCGACATGGCCGCGCTCGTTCGGATAGCCGAACACTATGAACGCTCGATCCTGCACGAACGTACCGTCGAGGGCGACGCCTTCTGGGTGACCGATGAGAGCGGGCAGTTTCGCTTTGCGCTGGGCGCACCCTCGCCTTCGGCCGCCGACGAGGTCCTCGAGGCCGAACCTCCGCGCGAGGCGTTCATCGCCCCGGACGCCCCGGACACGCTCGTGCACCAGGCATTCAGCGAGCCCAGGCCCCCGGACACGCTTGTGCACCAGGCATACGCCGACGAGCTCGAGTGGGGCGGCTCTGTCACAGCCTTCGCCGCGCAGGCGACGCCGACGACCGCCGACGGCGAGGCGGCCGTGCAGGAGTCGGCCGTGCAGGAGGACCGCGTCGTCGCTGCGGCCGCGGACCCGCCCGCGCAGGAGGACTGGGCAGTCCGAACGCCGGCAGACCCGCCCGCGCAGGAGGACTGGGCAGTCCGAACGCCGGCAGACCCGCCCGCCCAGGAGAGCGCAGACCGGCCCGCCGCGAGCGGGCCAGCCACTGTGAACCCGCCGCCGGCGAGAACTGCCTACGCGCTCATAACGGGGCGCGAGTGGACGCCCGGAAGCTGAGGCTCCGCAGCGCATCGATCGGCCGGCTGACGGGTTTTAGTTCGTACACCTAAGTCTTCCGGATCTAGCTCGCCGCCGATGTGGCTCGCACCTCATCGGATCGAGGCGGACCTGGCCAACAAGAGGAGAGAAGCTGATGCGTAGAGCATCGATCTGTCTGGCCGTGCTCGGCCTCGCCGTCTGCGGGCTCACATCCGTCGCCTCGGCGGCGCCCGTGGTCACCTTCAAAGCCACGGCCATCCCCATCCCGCACTTCAAAGGTACGGGCAACATTCTCGGCGCGGGAGCAGCGCTGCGCTCGGAATTCACGATCAGCGGCACCGAATACGGCGGCTTCCCGCCGCCGATCATCGGCGTCAACGTCGCGCTGCCCGCCGGTGCCAAGCTGCACCCCGCGGGATTCAAAACCTGCTCCACGGCCACGCTCGAACACATCGGTCCGTCGGGATGCCCGAAAAACTCGGCCGCGGGCCCGGTCGGGCACGCGCTCGGCATCGTCTCGTTCGGCAAAGAACGCGTCGAAGAGGCAACCACCGTGCAGGGCTTCTTCGCGCCCCACGGCGGGCTTGACTTCTTCACGGCCGGCCACAGCCCGGTCGCGCTGGAAATCGTCTCCAAAGGCCACTACGTCCACCGCGGAGGCATCTACAGCGAAGAAGCCGTGACCGAAGTGCCGCTCGTTGAAACCGTGCCCGGCGCGCCAGACGCATCGGTCGAGAAGATCGAGGTCATCATCGGCGCCGCATACATGAAGGGCAAAACGCCGGTCTACTACGGCACCGAGCCGAGCAAATGCAAAGGCCACCTCCCGCTCAAGGCGGAAGTCCTGTTCGCGGGACTCGGCGGTCTGCCACCGCAGAGGGTGAGCGTGAACTACAAGGCGCCCTGCCCGAGGAAATAGGCGCGGGCGAGCGCGCGAAGGGCAGGCCAGCGCGCGGCCTGCGGCCTCAGGCGAGGCCGGTCAGGCCGATGAACACATGAACCGACAGCTCGGCGGGCGTCTCGCCCGCCGAGACGAGCGCGGCGACCTGGGTCAGGATCTCGGCGCGCTGATCATCGGGCATCGCGGCGACCCAGCTGATCGAGGCAACGTAGTCGGCGATGCGCTCGGGGGCGGCGGGCTGTGCGCTCGTCACGCGGACCTCGCGCGGCGCGGTCCAGCCGCCGGCTGCGTGCACGGCGTCCTGCCACGGCAGCCCGTCGAAATGCGGGTGCTCGGGTCGCGTGCGCTGAATCAATGCACCGACCTCGTGCGCCCAGGACGCTCCGCTCCAATCCGGGGCCGTCGAGAGCACGGCAAGGCCACCGCCGGGCCGCAGGACGCGGCGGATCTCCGCCAGGGCGGCCTGCTGGTCGAACCAGTGAAACGCGTCGGCCACGGTCACGGCGTCAACCGAGGCGTCGGGAAACGGAAGCCGCTCGGCGAGGCCGTCGAACACGCGCTGGGCGCCGACGCCGGCAACGAGCAGCTCGCGCAGCGGCGCCTGCGGCTCGACGGCCACGACATCGAGGCCGGCCGCGAGCAGCGCGCGAGTCAGCTTGCCGGTCCCGGCCGCCAGGTCGATCACCGGGGCGCCCGGGGCAAGCCCCAGCTCGGCGGCGAGCGCGCCGACCACCGCCGGCGCGTACTCGGGGCGGCCGCGATGATATGAATCGGCGACCGCCGCGAACTGGGCGGCTAGTGGGTGCAGCGTCACGCCGCGCAGGATACAAAGGGTGTCGGGGCTTGACCGGCGGCTCGCGGCTTGCGCGCATGAGCTCAAGCGTCCGAGCTCAGCTGCTCGAATCGGCCGGCGGCTCCCGAGCAGGCGCTCCCGGGGGCCGCCGGTCCCGGGGAGCCGCCGGTCAAATCAGGCGGGCGCCGCCGCCTCGACGCCCGCTGCGGCGAGGAGCGCGTGTGCGTCCTCGCGTCTGCGCGTCGCCAGGCGCTCCTCGGCGGCCTCGCGGCCTGCCGGTCCAGCGACGAACCCGGCGATGTCGGGCAGGCGGAAGACCCTTCCCGCCCCGCCCCACGTGCCGTCGGCGACCTCGCGAGTGAAGACCCAGACGCGGAACTCCGGATCCGGCCAGGCTCCGTTCTCGGCCTCGACGACCGCCTGGGTCATCGCCGCGGTTACCGCGGCGCGGCGCTCATCGTTGTATTGGCCCTCGGGCACCTGGCAGACGAACCGGTAATGCGGGGCCTCGGCTGGGGCGCCCGCCACGTAGACCTCGGGCCGGTGGAGGAAGACCCAGGCGATCGACCGTGCGGCCTGGTTGCTCGGATCAGCCCCCTCGTGTTCGAGCAGCAGGTCAGTGACCCTGCTCAGGAGCTCGCGCTCGGCCGTCGCGGGGAGAGCACCCTCGGGAATGTAGGCATCGCACATCGGCATCGTCGCTTGCACCTCTTTCGGTTCGGGAAGGCTGAGTAGTACAGACGGACGCAGGCTAACAAGTCTGGGTAGTCCTGTCAAACCTAGCCCCGGACGCGCTGCCGCCAGGCGCGCCCGATCGCGCGCATGAGCGCCGGATAGACGACGAGGCGCCGGAACGGGGCGATCGCAGCGAGGTAGGCCGCGCCCGGCGGCCCAGCCCTCCCCGAGGCCTCGGCAGGGCCGCGCTGCGGCACGAGCCCGCCGGCCGCGACCCGGGCGCTACCTCACACGCTGAGCGCGACCGACGGCTCGACCGTGCTCTCGCGCGCTCGCCACTCCTGGAGCGCCTGCAGCGAGCCGTCGATGATGCGGTTGAGGAACTCCGTGCGGTCGTTGATGTGCGGGAAGAGCTCCTTCGGGACCGGTAGCTCGAGGAACTCGCAGAGCGGCTGCCATCCTTCGCTGACGCTCCACACGAGCAGCCGCTCGGCCGGCACGGTCGCCTTGACCTCCTCGACGTGGCGGTCCATCGCGTCGATCAGCTGACGGGGCTCGGCGTGGCCGGCGGCGAAAGTGCCCTTGCCCTCCCACACGAGCCGGTCGATCATTTTCAGGAATGCCTGCCACTGCGGGTTCACGAGCGCCTGGGCGCTGGACAGAAGCCGGATCAGCGACTCGCCGTGGCGAACCGCCCAGACGGTCTCGCGCATGCTGCGCTCCCACGCCTCGGGCTCACGGACGCTGAGCAGGACCTTGGCCTCGGGGTAGAAGTCGGCGAGCTCCCGATAGAAGTACCCGCCGGGCCAGTCGACCGTCGAGTTGAAGCCGTCGAAGAGCAGGGGCCACGGCTGCTCTCCGTCGAGCGCCCGCTCCCACAGGGCTGCCTGATCGAGGTCGGCGAGCACATCGACCATGTGGTAGCACGGTCCCAGCCCGAGCATTTCCAGCGCCATCTTCTGCGTCAGAGTGCCCGTGCGCGGCATTCCTGCTCCTATGATCTTCATCGTTTCTCCTCGAGCATGTCGTGAGTGTCGACGGCGCCGGCGCGTGTGTCAGGCCGCCATCGCCAGTACGATCGCTCGCCGCCCTGGGCGTTTGAAAGCGCCCGCGGGGCGGCACTCTAGCCCAGATCGCGGACGGCAGATGAAGAACTTCTTAGGAGCAGGGACGCAGATCTGAGGCCCGGCGCCGTGGGTCGGAGGCCCAGCGCCCGACCGGCGCCGGCGCGCGCATGAGCTCGCGCTCGGCCGGCGGGCCGGCGGCAGGCATCGGGCCGCGCCGCCAGCGGCGCGGCCCGATTTTCGATGCTAGGCGTGTCCTTCGAATTCGATGACCTGCTGGAAGGTGGAGCGGTTGGTCCAGCTCATCGTGTAGAGCGAGCCGGGCGGGAATTCGATCCGCACCTTTGGCGCCCGCCAGGCGCTCAGGTTCGAGCCCTGGCTTTTTTCGAGTCCTTCGGCCGCTGTCTGGATCACTGCCCACAGCGAGGTCCGGCACGCTTCCAGGCTCCCGTTGCCGCAGTAGTCGCGGCTGTAGGGCTGGAGGACCGGCTGGCCCAGCTCGTCGCGCAGGTCCTTGTACACGTACCCGTACCAGCCGCTGCCGAAGGATGATCCGCCGGAGTTCGGCGGGTTGTCGGTACCTTCGATCGACTCGAATTCGGGCGTGAGTTCGCCGAGCACCGGGCCGAGCACCGCTTCGGCCATCGGCGTCCATGCAGCGTCCATGACCGCCGCGGCCGGGGCCTCCGGCTGGTTCTTGCCGTACAGGCTCGCGCCTTCTGCCACCCAGTTCGTCACGAGGGCCGCGGCCTGTTCGGCCAGTTTGCTCGGCGCCGGGCCACCGGCGAGAACCTGCTCGATCACCGGCCAGACCTTGACTGCACGCAGATCCTGCGTCGCCGCTCGGTTCATCACCGTCGCGTCCTTGGCCTCGGTCATCTGGTTCTTGAAGCCGGTGTACAACTGGACGCGGTGGACCGGCCCGTAGGAGTAGGTGCTTGAAGCGGCCCCCCATCCGGGCGCGGGCTTGTTGTTCCAGTTCAACAGCCGGTCGCTCGCCGGGTCGATTTCGTGCGGATGCTGTTCTTGGGAGAGGAAGCCCCGCCAGTCGTATTCGCCCGTGCCCAGCGTCGGCAGGCTCGGGTCGACGCCCGGCGCGAGGATCGGCAGGCGCCCTGTCGAGAAGTAGGCGATGTGCTGGTTGTCGATGTAGGACATGTTGAACGTCGTCTCGAGGTCGTTGGCCGCTTCGAAGAACTGTTCGGGCGACTCGACCTGGTCGGAGTCCAGCTTGCTGAAGGCGAGCTCTCCCGCCGGCTCGCGGCCGCGGTTGGCGCGGTCGTTGGCGATCGCGTAGGGCTGGCCTTTGACCAACACGGTGCCGCTTATCGGTCCGTGCACGGATTCTTTGAAGAACACCTCATGCGCTTTTTCGGTTTTGCTCGCGCCGAGTTCGCCGGCGTCGAACGTCGTCATTTTGATGCATTCACCTTTGTATTCGTAGTATTCGGACGCGCGGGTGACTTCACCACCTTCTTCTGGATTGCAGAGCTTCTCCAGGAACTGCTGGGTGTTCTCGCTGCCGGCGCTCGTGAGACTCCAGGCGAAGTCGCGTCCCCGGCCGATGAACACGTACGGCGAGATCGGGGCGATGATTCCCTCGGCGTCGAGCCCGGGCGCGTGCAGCTGCCCCTGCATCACGATCTCCGGGTAGAAGTAGCCGAGCTGCGGGCCCATGACCGCGACCGGGTGCTTGAGCTCCGTCTTCGCCGCCCCGACGAGCAGGAAGTTCGAGGCCTTGCGCCGCGACGCGATCAGGGCCGCGGCCGCTTTCTTCGCTGAGGCTTCCGCCGAGTTCGGGTCGATCACCACTGCCCCGGGCGTCGGGCCGGACGGCACGCCGTCGTAGGGGAATTCTTTGGCGGCGGTGGTCGGCGCTTCGGGGTCGTTCACCTCACGCAGGTCGCGGAAGATCTTCATGCCTTCTTCGGCCCCGAACTTTTTCTCGAGGTTGGCGAGGAAGTTCGAATTGGTCACTTCGTTGCCGCCGCCGTTGCCGAAGATCGAGCCGATGAACGCAAAGCCGGCGATCGCGTCGCCGAGCGTTACGGTCGGCAGACGGTGCGAGGGCGGCAGGGTCTGCTCGTACGCGTTGATCCCTTCGGCCCAGGATTCAAGGTCTTCGATCACCTGTTCGCCTTCGGGACCTTTTTCGATAAGCGACGTCTTCTGTTCTTCGACCCATTTGAGCGCCTGGGCGCTGGGCTTGAACGAGCGCGCGGTCAGCAGCAGTTCGAACGGGTTGATCCCCGGGATGCTCAGCGCGGCCGCGTAAGCGGGGCCGAGGCCCAGCTCGAGCAGCAGACCGCGGTCCTGCGCGGCCACCCACCCGGAGCCGTACATCGCGTCGGCGCGCGTGGCCCCGAAGATGTGCGGGATGTCGTATTTGTCGCGCCAGATTTCCAAGCCGGGGTTGCTCGTGAACTCCTCCGTGTCTCCGGCCTGTTTGGGTTCATGGAACTTCTCGGAGACGAAGTCTTTTTCGAGCTTGCCCGGGCTGACGCCGCCGTGGGCCGAGGTCAGTTTGTTGTAAAGTTCACCCTGATCGTGCGAGTGCGGGCCTTCGGGGATGCCGCCTTCCTGGCCGGGCGCGAGAATCTGGAATGCCGGCCCCGAAAAGTCTTCGATGGCCATGGCGCGAGAGGCCGTGAGCGCCACAAACACGCACCCCAGCAGCCCCGCAAGGCAAAGTCGCCAGATCACGCGGCCTCCGAGCAGCGCAACCCGACCGTTGACAAACGCCCCAGAACGTCCCATTCTCCACACCCTCCTCGTTGGCCTACCTGCCAGGCGGTGATCCAGCGAGCGCCGAGGCGCTTCCGCACCACCCCTGGCACGGACACGGTGCGCTGACCATATCACCAGTTGTCAACCCGGGTCGTCTCGCCTTTCACCGGGTGCGGCGGTTTAACGTCTCTTTCGCCGCGCGTGGCGCTTTGACGTCTCTCACCACGGCGCCGAGGACCGCAGGCGGACGCGCCTGGATCTAGCGCGCCTGGCCGTCCGCCGCCAGGGTGGCCCGCCAGGCCGCGACCTCACCGAGCTCCTTGGTCGGACGCTCCTCTACCACCGCCGGGGCACCGGCGAAGACGAGGCCGGCCTCTGCATCCAGGCACACCAGGTCGCCTTCGGCGAGCACCTGCCCGCCGATCCGCGCCGTGCGCGCAGCGAGGTCGACGGCCAGCTCGCTGCAGCCCACGAGGCAGGGCTTGCCGAGCTCCCGCGCGACGACCGCGGCGTGGGAGGTGCGCCCGCCGGCGCCGGTCAGCACGCCCGCGGCGACGGCGAGCGCAGCGAAGTCCTCCGTCACTGCGTTGGAGCGCACGAGCACCGGCGGAGTGCCGCGCCGCGCGATCCGCTGGGCGGCGTCGCGGTCGAGGGCAAGCGGGCCGGTGGCCACGCCGACGCTGGCAGGGATCGCGTGCGCGAGTGCCGCCCCATCGGGCGCATCCACATGGATGCGCCGGATCGCCTCGAGGTCGAGCTCCTCGAGTCGCGCGAGCGCCGTCTGCGGCGAGATCAGACCCTCGTGAACCTGGTCGGTCGCGATGCGCAGGGCCGCCCAGGGCGTGCGCTTGGCGGTTCGCGTCTGCAGCAGAAACAGCTCGCCGTCCTGCACCGTCAGCTCGAACTCCTGGGCATCGCCGAACTCGGCCTCCAGGCGTGGACAGACCTGCTCGATCTCGGCGAGCAGCTCAGGCGCGATCGCCGCGAGCGCGCCGGCGCCCTCAACTGCGTTTCGCCCGGCGACGATGTCCTCACCCTGTGCGTTCAGCAGGAAGTCCATGTACAGGCCGCGCTCGCCGAGCGCAGGGTCGCGCGTAAAGCCCACCCCCGAGCCCGATATGCCGCCCGAGTTTCCGAACACCATCCGCTGCACGAGCACGGCCGTGCCGAGATCGTCGGGGATCTCGCGCATCTCGCGATAGTCCCGCGCCTGCGGCGCATCCCAGGAGGAGAGAACCGCACCGGTGGCCGCCACGAGCTGCTCCATCGGATCCTGCGGGAACGTCTGGCCGGTCAGCTCGGCAAAGCGCTCGAGGTGATCGCCCGTGAGCTCCTCGAGCGCGCGCGCCGTGAGCTCACCCGGGCTGCTCACCCCCGCGCTGCGGAGCCGGACGCTCAACGCCTGCTCAAACGGCTCGCGCGGGCAGCCGTGAACGACCGCGGCGAAGGACTCGACCAACCGCCGGTAGCAGTCCCACGCAAGCCTGGGGTTGCCGCTCAGCGCGATCATGCCCCTTGCCGAGACATCGCACATTCCCACGTTCAAGACCGTCTCGAGCATGCCCGGCATCGACACGGGGGCCCCGGAGCGGACCGACAGGAGCAGCGGGCGCCGCGAGCTGCCCAGGCGCAGTCCGGTGCGCTGTTCGAGCGCGCGCACGGCCCCGCTCACGACCTCGCGCAGGGTCTGATCATCCGGCGATGCGTGGAGTTGGCTACGCGCGAAGCTCGTCGGAAGCACGACGGCCTCCGGGACGCGCAGACCCGCACGGGCGATCCGTGCCAATCCGTGCGCCTTGGCGCCGATCCTGGCCGCGTCCGGGACCGGGGCCGACATGTCTCCGAGCAGGTAGAAGCGCTCGTCCGCAGGCCCGACGGGGAGCGCTCGCGCGGGAGCCGCGCCCGCGTCTGCGCGCCCCACCATCACCTCCGAGCGCACCACGCGCGCCAGCGCGTAGCCGCGGAGCAGGTGCGCGCTGTGCATCAGCGCGTCGGCGGCTTCCTCGAAGGCGCGGGTGAGCTCGACGACCACGAAGAGCCCGACGCCGGCCTCCCCGCCATCGCCGACCAGCGCCTGATGAACCGCGCGCTGCGCCTCGTCGGTCTCGCGCTCGAGCGCGATCGCCTGATGCGCCGCCTCGAGGAAGGCATCCATGTCCTCGCGCGGGCCGCCCCGGCGCAGCTCGCCGCTCAGCTGCACGGCCCGCAGGTACGCCCGCGCGGCGGCGAGCACCAGCCGCGCGATCCTGCGCACCTGCGGACGCACGCCCCCGGCCGGCTGACCGGCGGGGAGCAGCGTCGCATAGAAGGCGGCCTCCTCGGCGCAGTCGGCCACGTCATCCGCCGCCTCCACGAGCGCGAGAAACGGCTCGAGGTCCGGTGCCCGCGCCACCGCGGCGCGCACCTCGGTGACCAGTCCGTCGGCCTCATGCTCGGCGCTCTGCGCTCGCGCCGCCGCTCCGCGCCGGCGATCCTCGGCGTTGATGATCGCCTGCTCCAGCCCCTCGCTGGCAGCCTCGGCGATCTCCACGCTGAGCTCGGCGTGGCGCAGCGCGAGCATGTGGACCTGCTGGCGAGCGGAGCGTAGATAGCCGGTCAGCTCGGCGCGGACCTCGTCCTGGACGAGCGAGACCGCCTTGCCCGCGACGAGACCCTCCGAGCAGATCCGCAGCACCCGACGCAGGTAGGCCGCTGCGGCCTCCGGGCCGAGCACATCCCGCAGCGACTCGCCGGCGCGCCCGACCGGACCGCCGGCGAACTCGAGCGCTTCGTAGACGAGCCCGTCCGCGCCCGCGCGCAGGAACGCCACGTGACCATACCCCTGCTCGGCGGCCCAGCTCAACAGCTCGATCGCCGCCTGGCGGCCAATCAGTCGGCGCAACCGCTTGCGCGCCCTGTTCCAATCGATGATGAACACGAGCCGCGAGCCGAGATGCTCGAGGAACTGCTCGAGCGCGGCCTCATCATGCGCCTCGAAACGCGCGCTCGCGAGGTGGTAGAGGCCGCCCTCTATCGCCGCGTCGCTGCGCGAGCGCGTGTCCTCCCACTCCACGCGCCAGGGAGAAAGCAGGCTCTGAAAGAACAGCAGTCGCGCGAGGTGGACATCGGTGTAGGTGAGGGTCACAACGCGGCCGAGGACGCGGATCACGACCACGTGGGCATCGGTGGTGCCGAGGTCGTTTTGAATCACCAGCGCCGGCCCCGTGCGCGTTGCGATCGTGCCCAGGCCGGGATGGTCGAGGCGCAGGCGCTCGGTGGAGCGAACGCCGCGTGCGAAGGCCCCGACCAGCTCGCGGTCGCCCGGGCCAAGGTCGTGGACGCGAGCGCCTTCGATGGACTCGGTGGCGATCCGCGCCTGCAGCGCGTTGAGCTCGCGGTGGGCGTCCATCACGACCAGGTGCAGGCTGTCGGCGCCGTCTCTGCGCCCGGCGACGAGCCGCACGACGTCCCCGCCGCCGATCAGGTCACCCTCCACGTTCAGCGCCGCTGACACCGACTCGACGCGATCGGCGAGCTCTCGCGCCGACGAAGCGCCGGCCGTGAGAAGCGGCGCCAGCATCGTTTGGACCTCCTCGATCGCCTGACCTACGAGCGCCTCCGCGCCCGGGATGCGATAGCGACCGTCCTGCTCGCGAGCGCTGGCCGAGACGACGCGGTCAAGCCGGGGGTCCTGCACCCCACTGGCAAGGCGCTCCTCGCGCAGGTTGCCCACCCCGACGGCGCCATCGGCGGCCGTCCGCGCGCTCTGCAGCAAGGTGAGCAGGTACTTGACGCGATCGTTGGCCGCGAGTGCGCCGGCCGCGAGACCCGGAAGCAGCAGGCGCGTCTCGCCGAGCGCCTCGATCATGCGGTCCTTCGACATAGCGGCTCCCAACAGGCCGGTAGAACAGGAACAAGCTGCTCGATCCTGCCTAGCGGCAGCGCGCCGCGCATCCGGGGAAACCCCCTGCGCCGCTCCGGAGGAGTGCTCGACGAGGCGCAGGAGCGCCCACATGCCTGCGATCGCGGCGCCGGGCCGCCTCGGCGGGAAGCGTCTCAGGCGATCGCAGGCGCCTCGGGCAGGCGATCCAGCGCGGCGTCCATTTCCTGCTCGGAGAACTCGGGATCCTCGAGCTCACCCGCCAGATAGGCGTCATAGGCCGACAGGTCGAAGTGGCCGTGGCCGCAGAGGCCGAACAGGATCACGCGCTCCTCACCGGCCTCGCGGGCCGCCTCGGCCTCCTCGATCACGGCGCGGATCGCGTGGGCAGGCTCGGGTGCGGGGATGATGCCCTCGCTGCGGGCGAAGCGAACCGCGGCGGCAAAGGTCTCGTTCTGGCGGTAGGCGCGCGCCTCGATCGCACCGGCGCGCACCAGCCCGCAGAGCATCGGCGCGTCGCCGTGGTAGCGCAGGCCGCCGGCGTGCACCGGCGCAGGCACGAAGTCGTGGCCGAGCGTGAACATCGGCATCAGCGGCGTGAGGCCGGCGGTATCGCCGAAGTCGTAGCGGTAGACGCCGCGGGTGAGGGTCGGACAGGCCGTCGGCTCGGCCGCCAGGAAGCGCATCTGCGCCTGCCCGCGCAGCACGGGTCGCAGGAACGGGAAGGCCAGTCCGGCGAAGTTCGAGCCACCCCCGACGCAGCCGATCACCACGTCGGGCTGCTCGCCGGCCATCTCCATCTGCGCCATCGCCTCCTGACCGATCACGGTCTGGTGCAGCAGCACGTGGTTGAGCACCGAGCCCAGCGCGTAGTTGGTGTCCTCGCGGGAGGCGGCCACCTCGACCGCCTCGGAGATCGCGATCCCCAGCGAGCCGGTCGGGTGAGCCTGCTGCGCTCTCCCCGACTCCGTCAGCACGCTGGGCGAGCGGTGCACGGTGGCGCCCCAGGTCTGCATCATCGAGCGCCGGTAGGGCTTCTGATCGTAGGAGGAGCCGACCATGAACACCTCGCACTCCAGCCCGAACAGCGCGCAGGCAAAAGCCAGCGAAGAGCCCCATTGCCCCGCTCCGGTCTCGGTCGCGAGGCGCTTGACGCCCGCGCGGAGGTTCTCGTACGCCTGGGGCACGGCGGTGTTGGGCTTGTGCGAGCCGGCCGGCGAGACGCCCTCGTACTTGTAGTAGATGTGCGCGGGCGTGTCGAGCTCCCGCTCGAGGCGCCGGGCGCGCAACAGAGGGGTCGGGCGCCAGAGCTTGTACGCGTCGCGCACCGGCTCGGGAATCGGAATCAGCGGCGCGGCGGAGACCTCCTGTTCGATCAGCCCCATCGGGAAGATCGGCGTCAGATCGGGGGGGCCGGCGGGCTCGAGCGTCTGCGGGTTCAGCGGGGGCAGCGGCTCACCGGGCAGCTCCGCGAGCAGGTTCACCCACTGCGCGGGGATATCGCGCTCGCGCAGCAGAAACCGCACCGTGTCCTCGCTCATCGCCTCTCCTGTCGATCTGCTCCGCCGCACAGCGTAACCCGAACGGGGCGGACGCGGTCGGCCCGCGGGCGGCTCGAGCTGAAGCCCACCAAGCGCCTCGGGAGCGGCGCGTCGCCGACAGCCACGCCGGCCTGCCGGCGACGTAGACTTCGTCGCGATGATGCTGAAGGCAGGCAAGCCTGCCGGCAGGTGCCGGCGCGGTGCCATCGGCACGCTCGCCGTGGTCGCCGGCGTGGGGGTGTTGGCCCATCCGAGCAGTGGCAGCGCGGCGCCTGCCGACGTGGCGAAATGTCCCCTGAAATCCTCTGCCACGATCCCGGCCGGCGAGGCTTGGGCGTTCCACGAGACCGGCGCGCCGTCCACGCCTCACGCGGGGATCACCTCGTCATACATCCACGGGCGCGGCGATTGGGGCGGTGGCCGCGGGAGCGGCACGATCTGTGAGGAGGAGAGCCTCGCGAGCGGGCCGTCGCACAACATCGTCCTCACGGTCGCCGGCGCCTCACACCTCTCAGCGAGGGTCACTCGTCTCGGCCACCTTGGCGTTGTCCTGGCCTTGCGGGCGAGTGTGGCTGCCAGCGACGATCCCGCATGCCTGCAGGGAACCCGCGGCACCGTGAGCGTGTTCGCAAGCTATTACGAAGGCCACCACGACAGCGTCCAGCTGCACTTCGGCGGCGGCTGCGCGGGTTACGACGCCACCTTTCTCGGCACCCAGCTGTATGCGGTGATCGCCGAAAACGGGCACCAGGTGAATTAGGGCTCGGCGTAGGGCTGGACGTCGGGCTCGGCGCTGCTCATTCCGCGTTCCTCGCCGGCCAGTTCGCCGAGCCGGGCGCGCAGCGACGTGGCGTTGCGCACGGCGAACGCCTCCCAATCGTTGTTGAAGTAGACGAACAGCTCCTGCTCGGCGCGCCAGGCGTGTAGGCGATCGGCCCACGCTCGCAGCTCGCTCGGCGAGTAGTTGCCGCGCCTGCCGCGCCTGCCGTAGTGCAGGCGCACATAGCACCACCCCGCCGTTGCCTCCTGAGCTTGAAACGGGCGCGCGGGGTGATCGCCGATCACGAGCGCCGCGGCGTGCTCGCGCAGCAGCCCGTAGACCTCGGGGACGAACCAGCTCGCGTGTCGAAACTCGAACGCGTGGCGACCCTCTGGCAGCACAGCGAGCGCGTCCGCCAGGCGATCGTCGTCCCTGCGGAAGCTCTCGGGCAACTGCCAGAGAACCGGTCCGAGGCGGTCTGCTTCGATCAGCGGCTCGATGCGCTCGTAGAACCTCGCCACGCCACCGGCGAGATCTCCGAGGCGCTTGACGTGGGTCAGGTAGCGGCTGGCCTTGACCGCGAAGACGAAGCCCGGAGGTGTCTGCTCGACCCAATGCGCGACGGCGTCACGGCTGACGAGGCGGTAGAAGGTCGCGTTGACCTCCACGGTGGAGAATCGCTCCGCGTAGCACTCGAGCCAGCGTCGCGTGGGCAGGTCCCGCGGGTAGAGCTCAGATCGCCAATCCGGGTAGTTCCAACCCGAGCAGCCGATGTGGACTGCTTGCAGCGGCGGGACGCGAGCCACTGTCGGTTCAGCCTGCAGCGGCTGCCGCCCGGAGATGAGCTTGACGGAGAACGGGCATGCTCGCACGACAGGCTCTCACAGAGGATGCCGTTCGCGGGTCGTCTCTGCCGGGCACTTCTCAGCCGCGCCGGACGCTTCACCCGAAATGGCGCAGGGTCGGCCAGATCGTCCTCCAGGGCGCGCGCAACGCCGAGCACACCCAGACCGGTTCGCCCTGCTCGTCGTCGTTGACGTCCAGGTGGTTGTCGAGGTGCGCGGCGAGTTGCAGCGTTCCGCAGAACGCGGCAAGCGTTCTGCGTTCGAAGCCGACGGCGATCGCGCTCGTCGCCGTAGCCGGCGGCGGTCCCCAGTACCAGAAGGCGTTATGCCCGCTGTAGGCGGCCGGCAACCCGTCCGCGGGCCCGTAGTGATCCACGGCGCCGGCCTCGCCGTAATTGCTGCCCAGCACGACCGTCGCGCGACGCTGTGCCTCCGGTAGAGCAGCGTACACGCGCGCGATCTCCTGGACAAACGCCGGCCAGCCGACCGTCTCGCCCACGTCGTAGTCGAGCTTGACTATGGACGTGTTGTGCAGGTCGCCGACCGGCACGAGCGGCAGCGTGACGGGCAGCACGGTGAGACTCAGCACGACCGCGGCGACGATCAGCGCGCGCCGCGCCCGCGGCCGCCCGCGGCGCATCCAGTCGACGACCGGCTGCGCGCCGGCGGCGAGCAGCAGCGCGAACATGCCGCCGAGGTAGTAGGGCTTGCCGCCCGCGACGATGAACACCAGAACGAGCACGAGGTAGGCGATCCCGAGGGCGCGGCACCAGCGCAGCGCGGGGTCGCGCAGCAGCCGCAGCAGGCCGACGATCCAGACGGGAGCGAGAAACAGGCTGACGAGCTCCAGCTGCTCGGGCAGCACCGCCCAGCGGGGCGCCGAGGTTCCCGAGCCGCCGTTGGCGATCGAGCGCGCGACAGTCAGCTCCGGCCAGCCGTGGCCGGCCTGCCAGGCGAGGTAGGGCGCCCACAGCAGGACAGCGATCAGTCCGCCGGCATAGAGCCACGGCGAGGTGAACGGACGACGCGGCCCCGCGATCGCGAGTCCCACCACGACGGCGAACATCAGGAACGCCACGAGGTCCGTGTCGAAGAGGCCCAGTCCGGCGACGAGGCCGACCGCCAGCCACATTCGGTCGGCGCCCGTCCGCAGGATGCGCAGGATCAGCCAGCAGAGCAGCGCCCACACCACGAGATCGAAGATCGTGGTGTTGAGCGTGTGGGCCGCGCCGTCGACCTCGGCCGCGACCGCGATCGAGATCGCCGCCAGCAACTGCGCGCCGCGACGGCCGCCGAGCTCGCGCGCGAGCAGGCCGGTCAGCATCACGAGCGCCCCCGCCGCGAGCGAGGACGGCAGGCGCAGCAGGACCAGCGACGTCGGCGCGAGGTCGGACATCAGCCGGGCGATGAGCGGAACCAGCGCGGGCTGATCGGGGTAACCCCACGCGAGATGCCGAGCGCAGGCGAGGAAGTACAGCTCGTCGCGGTGATAGCCGTACCTGCCCGAGGTCGCGACTAGGAGAACGACGAGCAGGCCTGCGACGCCGAGCACCGAACGCCACGCGAAACCCGGCAGCTGCCGGGTCCCGGACTGTGGATCATCGCCGGCTGGCGACCCTCTGCCGGCGACCTGGCGAGCACCCACGGCAACCTCTCATCTCGCGCGTCAGTTACCCGGAGGCTACTTGCGCCCGGATGCGCAGGTGCGCCCGGATGCGTAGGTGCGCCCGGATGCGTAGGTGCACCCGGGGGCTAGTTGCGGGACGCCGCGGCGCGGACGTGGTCGCCGTCGGAGGCGAACACCATGATCCGGTCGCGGCCAGTGCGCTTGATGTCATACAGCGCGAGGTCGGCACGCTGGTGCATCGCCTGGATGCTCTCCGGCGCCACGGCAAAATCGATTCCCACGCTCACCCGCACCGCCGGCACGCCGCAGCCGTCCTCGACGGCCAGCTCAGAGCGCACGCGCTCGGCGAAGGCCTCGGCGTCGGCCGCATCTCCCGTGGCCAGAAGCACGACGAACTCGTCGCCGCCGAAGCGCGAGACCACATCGGTGTTGCGCGTCTCGGAGGCCAGCAGCCAGCCCGTGCGCACGAGGACCCGGTCGCCAACCTCGTGTCCTCGCTGGTCGTTGATGCGCTTGAAGTAGTCGATGTCGAATGTCGCCAGGGCAAGCGAGCCGCCTTCACGCTTGGCGCGGGCGAACTCGAGCGCCGCGCGCTCCTCGAAGCCGCGACGGTTCAGAAGGCCGGTGAGCGCGTCCACGCGCGCCTCGCCGGCAAGCTGCGCGAGCAGTCGGTCATTGCGATCCACGAGCATCACAACGACGACCGCCACGGCGGACGCTGAGATCATCACCTCGACCCAGCGGCCGGGGTAGCCACTGCCGTCGGGTAGCGCGAGGAGCACGATCGCGTGGGCGACGCCGATACAGGCGACGATCGCGATCGCCCCGCGGCGGCCGAAGAAGAACGAGCTCCACAGAACCGGCCACAGGTAGAGGACGGCCGCGTCGCCCGCCTGCGGGGCGCCAACCAGCGCCTGTGCGATGAGCACGACACCGATCGGTCCCAATGCTGCGAGAAACCAGCGGGGCAGGCGCGGGCCGACCAGCACGAGCGCAGCAACGATCGCCACGGCCGCGAGGACGGGCGCCGTGGCGAGGCTCGGGTCGCCGGGTATGAAGCCGGTGATCAGTTCGTCGAGCGCGGCGGCGCCGTACATCGCAGCGGCGGTGTACGCCATCAAGCGCTTGTTGCCAGCAAGACCCTCAAGGGAACGGCCCACGTCATCGGTATCGGCGCGATTGCCCCTAAACGCGAGCGCCAACCAGCCGGTCTCGGCGTTTGCCGACTGGAGCCCGGGCGCCGCCGGCCCGCCGTCTCATCGCCTCCTGGCAGGTCGCGGAGTACGCTGAGAATCCGCATCCCGGGGCACCCTCGCGCCGGGCGTGGCTCGAGTCGAGCTGAAGGCGTCGGGGCGGTGTGCCTGCGCGGTGCCGATCACCCCCAACCCAAGGAGATGCGATGGGCTTTGACCAGTACCACGAGCCGCCCGAGGAGCTTCCCTCCGCCACGCGGACGTTCGCGCGCATGTGCGCCTCCCTGACCGAGGAGGCCGAAGCGATCGGCTGGTACCAGCAGCGCCTGGCAGTGGAGAGCGATCCTGAGGCGCTCGCCGTGATGCGCGACGCTCAGGGCGAGGAGTTCAAGCACTTCAGCATGGATCTCGAGCTGCTGCTGCGGCGCACGCCCGCGTGGCGCGAGGTCGCGCAGGGGATCCTCTTTCGGGCCGGCGACATCGTCGAGCACGCCGAGGAGGCCGAGGCCGAGGCGTTCGAGGGTGGGTCCTCGGGCGGAGCACCCGCCTATGAGGACGGTTCGCTCGGGATCGGCAGCCTCAGGGGGGCGTCGCGATGAATCACCTGCTGCGCTCACACGCGCCGATCAGCGACAGGGGCTGGCAGCTTCTCGACCAGGAGGCAGGCTCACGCCTCGCCCCCGCGCTCGCCGCCCGCAAGCTCGTCGATTTCTCGGGCCCGCTCGGCTGGGAGCACTCGGCGACGAACCTCGGGCGCACCAGCCCGTTGGCGTCGGCGCCCGCAGATGGAGTGTCCGGGCTGCAACGGCGGGTGCTGGCGCTGGTGGAGCTGCGAGCGGACTTCGAGCTCTCGCGGGCCGAGCTGCGCGACGCCGACCGCGGCGCGGACGACGTCGATCTCGCGGCCCTTGACCAGGCCGCGCACCAGATCGCGCTGGCCGAGAACATCGCCGTGTTTCACGGATGGCAAAGCGCGATCACCGGAATCGGCGAGGCCTCTCCGCACGAGCAGATGCCGCTCGGCGAGGCGGCGAACGGATATCCACGGCAGGTGGCCGGCGCCGTCGAGAGGCTGCTGTGCAGCGGGATCACGGGGCCCTACGGGCTGGCGCTGGGTCGCGAGCAGTACCGGCAGGTGATCGAGACGTCCGAGCACGGCGGCTACCCGCTGCTCGACCATCTGCGCAAGATCCTCGAAGGCCCGATCGTGTGGGCGCCGGGCGTGCAGGGGGCGGTGGCACTCAGCCTGCGCGGCGGGGATTTCGTGTTCGAGTCCGGCCAAGACCTCTCGATCGGCTACGAGTCACACGATGGCGAAGTGGTTCGCCTGTATCTCCAGGAGAGCTTCAGCTTTCACGTGGCGACGCCCGAGGCGGCGGTGGCGCTGATTGCATAGATCGCGTGGCTCGACGACGCTAGGTCCGGGACGGGGGACGGAACAGAGCGACGGGCTCATAGGTGTGCACGTGCCCGCGCGCAACGGCCTCCATCGCGCGTTGTGCCGCCCCCAACGCAGGGTCCGTCATCGCCTTCTGCCGATCGGCGGCGCTCCGAAAGCGAGCGTATGAAAGCACGTGGGTACGGTCGACGCTCTCGAAGATCTGACCCTCCACGAACCCCTCATGCCCGCGCAGGTGTTCATACATTCCGCGCAACCCGGCGATGAGGTCGTTCTGGTTGCCGTCCGGCACCATCCAGACGTTTATGACAAGCGATTCTTGGGGCGGTTCTGCCACGTGGAACGCCTCCCGGGCGGAGAATGGCTGCGTGCACGGAGCCGGCCGAGGTCAAGCTAACAGCTAGCGGCGGGCGGCGAGCCTCTCGATCAGAGCCGGGGTGAGCTCGCTCAGCGAGCCGACCGTTATGTCGGCGAGCGCCAGCGCGGCGCCATCCGGGTGGTACTCCCGGTTGGGTACCGCGATCACGACCATCCCGGCCGCCGCGGCGGAACGCAGGCCGTTGCTCGAGTCCTCAACAGCCGCTGCCGCCGTCGGTGCGACACCGAGCGCCGCCGCGGCGGCGAGATAGACATCGGGCGCCGGCTTGCCGCGCGCGACCTCTTCGCCGGAGACCGTCGCTGCGAAGCAGCTCATCAGGCCGCTCAGCTCCAGGACCCTGTCGATCACCGGCCGGTTGGCCGAGGAGGCGAGTCCCAACGGCCACACCGCGGCCAACAGAGGAACCGTCGCCGCCGCCCCCGGCAGTAGCGGAAGCGAGCGCTCGTAGGAGGCGAGCAGTCGCTCGACCACCCGGCGCGCGATCTCCTTCGGCGGGAGCGCGACGCCCAGCTCCTCGCGCAGGTACCGCGACCATTCGGGGGAGCTCATTCCCATCATCGCCCTGGTGGCCTCGGTGCGCCAATGCCCACCCGCTTCGGCCACCACTTCTCGCCGGGCCCGGTCCCAGACCGGCTCAGAGTCGACCAGGACGCCGTCGAGGTCGAAGACGAGTGCCTCGAGAGGCTCGCTCACGCTGGCCCTCCGCTCACAAGCTGATCGTCACAGTAAACCGCGATCGTCGAGGCGGCGCTCGCGACAGCGCTCACACCCGGCCGGGCCCACCCCTCGCCGCCGCCGCGCCCGTCGAGAGCGGCGCACACCCCCACGCGCTAGCTTATGAGTCGATGCACGCGCCGAGCGATGCGGCGGAATGGGAGCGGCTGTTCTGGCTCGTCTTTGAGCGAACGTCGAACCCGATCGCCCTGCTCGACGACCAACGACGAATCATCACGATCAACGACGCTGCGGTGGCGCTCATCGCTGGGGACCGCGGAGAGCTGATCGGCACGTCGATCGCGGACTACATCCGGCCCGACGAGCGGCCGCTGGCGACGGGCGAGTGGGAAGAGTTCCTGCGCTCGGGGGGCGAGTACACGGGAACGCGGGACCTCCTCCGCGCCGACGGGTCCGGGGTGGAGGTGGATTTCGCCGCCCGCCTGGCTGTCCTGGGCGACCGACGCTTGGCGATATACGTGGCCGTGCCGCGAGAGAAGCCCTCGTCCTCCCTGCTCCCATCGGCTCCCCGCGAGCTGCCGCTTACCAATCGCGAGTGCGAGGTCGTCACATTGATCGCGCTCGGACGCGACACCGCCGAGATCGCCGCGGAGCTTCACATCTCGGCGGAGACCGTGCGCACCCACGTCCGCAACGCCATGTCAAAGCTCAAAGCGCATACCCGCGCGCAGCTTGTGGCGATCGTGCTGAGCACGGAACAGGCGATCCATTCACCCTGCCTGCAGGAGTAGCTACGTAGAAATCCCCCATGTGCGGTATTGACGCGCGGCCGCGGCCCGGCGACCATCCGCCGATGCGAGTGAGGCGTCCCGTCGGGCGGCTTGGCAGCCACCGGCGGCGCCTGCGCGAGGAGCACCATCTGCTCAGCGTGCTGCTCGACAGCCTGAGCGTGGCCGTCGTGGCCTGCGCCGCGGACGGCCGCCTGACGCACGCCAGTCGCGGCGCAGATGAGCTGCTCGGCTGCACCTGCCCGGTCGGCGCCGATTCGGAGACATGGATCCGCGAGCTCCAGCCCCGGACGCCCTCGGGCGTCCCCCTGGCGCGTGAGGATCTACCGCTCCTGCGAGCGCTGCAGGACGAAACCGTGCACGACTTCGATCTGCTCGTGCAGATCAGAGGCCGCGACGTCCTGCTGAGCACCGCCGCCCGGCCCGTGAACGACGGCCGCGGCAGGAGACGCGGAGCGTTCGCCTTGCTCGAGGACGTGACCGAGCAGCGTAGGCTCGAAGCGAGCCGGCGAAAGCCGCCGCGCTTCGGGGTCGATGCGTCCACAGGCCGGCCGGCCAGCGGCGGGTCGGCCTGACGGTCCTCGCGCGTTTGTGCGATCTTGGCGCACGTTGAAGCCGGTCGCCTACGGGCGAGACCGAGGCGTCTCCGACACCGGCCCCGGCTGAGGCCCCGCTGATGGCCGCACCGTTCGACACCCGCGCCGTCCGAGCAGTGGCGCGCGGCCGCGTTCAGGGCGTCGGCTTCCGCCAGGAGACCCGCCGCCGTGCTCGCGAGCTCGGCGTCATGGGCTGGGTGCGCAACGCCGACGACGGCACCGTGGCGGTTCACGCGGAGGGCGCGAGCGCGGCAGTCGATGCGCTCGTGGACTTCCTGCGCCAGGGCCCGCCGGGCGCGGCCGTCGCCGGCGTGGCCGTCGAGGACGTGCGGGTCGAGGGCCACGAGCAGTTCGCGGTCCGCGGCGTGAGCGCCGGCTCCTTCGTCGTACAGGAGCATGCGGCCAGCACGCACCACTTCGACCTGCGCCTCGAGGTGGATGGCGTCATGCGCTCCTGGGCGGTGCCCAAGGGCCCGTCGCTGGATCCGTCCGTCAAGCGCCTGGCCGTCCAGGTCGCCGATCATGGATTGGAGCACAACGTCTTCGAGGGCGTGACCGGCGGCGGCGCCGTCATCGTCTGGGACTGCGGCGGATACGAGCAGGGCGGAAGAGTGGCCTGGCCCGAGGCGCTGGATCGCGGCCACGGCGTCTTTGTCCTGCACGGCGGGAAGCTCCGCGGCGGCTTTGCTCTGCAGCGCACCGGGCGGGGGCCCAAGCCACAGTGGCTGCTGGTCAAGCGGCGTGACGGGGAGGCGCGGCCGGGCTCCGACGTGGTTGGCGAACAGCCCGCGTCGGTGCTCAGCGGTCGCACGCTGGAGGAGCTGCTGCGCGACGGAGAGTGAGCCGCACGGAGGGCAGCGGAAATCCCCCGTGTGCGGTATTGACGCATGCTCGTGGGCCAAGAACCATCCGCCGATGCGATTGCGACCTCGCGTCGGCAGGCGTCGCCGCGACCGGCGGCGCCTGCGCGACGAGCACCATCTGCTCGAGGCGCTGCTCGACAGCGTCAGCGTCGCCGTTGTGACCTTCACTGCGGATGGCGAGCTCGCTCACAGCAGTCGCCGCGCGCGGGAGCTGTTCGGATCCACCTGCCCGATGGGCACGCCTCCCGAGGCGTGGATCGGCGAGCTGCGCCCGCGCACTCCCTCGGGGCTCCCGTTGCTGAGCCACTACCTGCCCCCGCTGCGGGCGCTGCAGAATGAAGCCGTCGTCGGCGTCGACGTGCTCGTGCGCGCCGGGGGCCGCGACGTGCTGCTCGGCACGATCGCCAAGCCCGTCAACGACGCACGCGGGCGCCGGTGCGGAGCCGTTCTCATACTCACGGACGTGACCGAGCGGCGCGCACAGCAAGCTGTGCGACGGATCGAGCCGCCTCAGACTTCGGCCACCACGGCCTCGGAGTAGTCGGCCGCCGGCGTGGCTGTTTGCTCTCGCACGCGGCGCAGTTGAATAGGTACCGGGGCCGGCACCGGAGCGTATCGTGTGCGCCAGCGGAGAGGTTCCCGCTCGGTTGTCGGACGCGCAGATCGACCCCCTGGAGGCAAGCGATGAAGCTCGACGGGCTGCACCACATCACGATGATCACCGCCGATGCGAACAGGAACGTCGAGTTCTATGCCGACGTGCTGGGCCTGCGCCTGGTCAAGAAGACCGTCAACTTCGATGCGCCCGACGCATACCACCTGTACTTCGGCGACGAGCACGGCTCCCCCGGCTCGATCCTCACGTGGTTCGAGTTCACGGACGCCGCCCGGGGCAACGCGGGCGCGGGGATGATCCACGCGATCCGGCTGGGCGTCGGCTCCGCGGACTCTCTGGACTTCTGGGAAGAGCGCCTGTCCCGTAAGGGCTACGGCGGCGAGCGGGTGGCGACGTCGCTGCGGTTCGCCGACTACGACGGTCTGGCGTTCGAGCTCGTACTCGCCGACGAGTCCGATCCGCCCCTGCGGGCGGAGCATCCCGAGGTGCCGGCCGAGCACGCGATCCTCGGTGTTGCGGGCGCCCGCGCGTACTCTGGCGGCGACCTCGATGCTGATGCAGAGCTGCTGACGAGCACGCTTGGGTTCACTCCCCTCGCTCCCGGCGAGTACCGCCTCGATGGCCCGACACGTCGCTTCGACTGGGCCTACGACGTCTCGGGCGAGGTCGGTCGCCAGGGCGCCGGCACCGTGCACCACATCGCCTGGCATTCGACCGACGCGGACCACCCCGCGTGGCAGGAGCGCGTGCACGATGCCGGACAGCGCGTCACCCCGATCATAGATCGTGACTACTTCAAGTCGATCTACTTCCGCCAGCCTCAGGGGATTCTCTTCGAGATCGCGACCACCTCGCCGGGCTTCGCGGTCGACGAGGACCCCGAGCACCTCGGAGAGGAGTTGAGGCTTCCCAAGCAGCATGAGCACCTGCGCGCCCATCTCGAGCAGACCCTCGGCCCGATCACCAACCCGCGCGCGGCTCAACGCGAGCAGGCGAGGTCATGAGCTCATTCGGTTCGCGCTTCGGCTAGCGCGCACGCGGCGGCGTAGACTCCCCGATAGTCGCTTGCCGCCGAGCATCACAATTAGCGCGAGGCCCGACACCGGGCGCACAGCATGGGCGCGCAATCTCGCCGCGCCCGTCCGCGACTTCCTGGGCAATGAGACAGGAAGCGCGATCGTGGTTCTGTCGGCGGCGGTGATCGCACTTGTATGGGCCAACTCGCCTTGGTCTCACTCATACGAGTCGCTGTGGACGACGACCCTCTCGGTCCGGGTCGGGAGTCGCGCGGGGATATCGATGGATCTGCGCCACTGGGTGAACGAGGGGCTGATGACGTTCTTCTTTCTCGTCGTCGGGCTCGAGGCCAAGCGCGAGCTGGATGTCGGCGAGCTCCGCGAGCGCAGGCGGCTGGCCATCCCGGTGGTGGCCGCGTTCGGGGGTATCGCGGGCGCCGTGGCGATCTATCTCGCGTTCAACGCCGGGCGCGCCGGCGCGAGCGGTTGGGGCGCTGCGATGTCGACCGACACGGCCCTGGCGCTCGGCGCGCTGGCACTGCTCAACCCGCGTGGAATCATCCGCCTGAGGGTGTTCCTGCTCACGCTCGCCGTGGTCGACGACCTCGCCGCGCTGCTCGTGATCGCGACGGTCTACACCGAGCATGTCGCGCCAGTCAGCCTGGCGGTCGCCGCCGGGCTGTTCGCTGTGCTCGTTGGGCTGCGCTTTGCGCCGGTGTGGAGAATGCAGCTCTCTGTCCTCGTCGGGTTCGCACTGTGGGTAGCGCTGCTGAAGTCGGGAGTCGACCCTTTGATCGCCGGGCTCGCTGTCGGGCTGGTGACGAGCGCCTATCCGCCGTCTCGCGAGGACTTGGAGCGCGCGACGGCTATGACGCGCTCCTTCCGCGAGCAGCCCACGCCCGAACTCGCGCGCACCGCGCAGCGCAGCGTGCTGACGGCGATCTCCCCCAACGAACGGATGCAGTACGCCCTGCATCCTTGGACGAGCTATGTGATCGTCCCCCTGTTCGCGCTCGCCAACGCAGGAATCCACATCAACAGCACCCTGCTCGGCGACGCTGTCTCCTCACCGATAGCGCTCGGCATCCTGTTCGGATACGTCGTCGGGAAGCCCGTCGGGATCCTCGCGTCGTCCTGGCTCGCGTCGCGGCCTGCTCTGCACGGTCCGCGGCCGACGCTCAGCTGGCCGGTGCTCGCCGGCGGCGGGGCGATCGCGGGAGTCGGCTTCACGGTGTCTCTGTTGATCTCGAGCCTCGCCTTTCACGGCGAGCGCCTGCAGGAGGCCAAGCTCGGTGTGCTGACGGCAGCAGTCTTGGCACCGCTGGTGGCGTGGAGCGTCTTCGCAATCGTCAAGCGGCTGCCGACCAGCGTGCGCGCGCGTCAGCTGCTGGGCACCGCCGAGGACATCCTCGACCTCGCAGCCGACGTCGACCCCGAACGCGATCACATCCGCGGGCCAAACGACGCGATCGTGACGCTCGTCGAGTACGGCGACTTCGAGTGCCCCTACTGCGGCCAGGCCGAGTCGGTGGTGCGCGACCTGCTCGTGTCCTTCGGAACCGATCTGCGCTACGTCTGGCGCCACCTGCCGCTCAACGACGTGCACGCCGATGCGCAGCTCGCCGCCGAGGCGAGCGAGGCGGCGGCGGCGCAGGGGAAGTTCTGGGAGTTCTACGACCTGCTGTTCGAACACCAGGATGCCCTCAGCCCCCGGGACCTGCTCGGCTACGCCGCGGAGCTCGGCCTCGACACCGAGCGTTTCTCAAATGAGCTGCGCCGCCGCGACTCCGCGCCCCGCGTGGCCGCCGACGTCGGCAGCGCCGATGCCAGCGGCGTCGCGGGCACGCCCACGTTCTTCATCAATGGACGCCGCCATAACGGGGCCTACGACGTCGACACCCTGACCGCCGCCGTGAGGGCCGCCCGCGTGCGCGCCAGCCTGCTCGCGCATGCCGCGCCGACCAGTGCGGCGAGCGCGTGAGCGCCACCCCGAGCGACTGATTCTGGACCCGACCCGGCGGCCAGGCGCGGGCGAGGAGGAGTACGCTGGGCGCCAGGTCATGGCTGCTTCACCCTCTCGCGAGCCGATCTGCTTCCTCGTCTTCTCAGCGTCCCTGCGCGAGGACTCGCTGAACACCCGCTTGGCCGAGCTGGCCGCCGTCACGATCGAAGCCAACGGCGGCGATGTCGACCGCGCCTCGATGCGCGATTTCGACACGCCCTCCTACAACTCCGACGCACAGGACAGCGACGGGTTTCCCCCCGGCGCAGAGGAGCTGCGCCGCCGTCTGGAGCACTGCGACGCGTTCGTGATCTCCGCCCCGGAGTACAACGGCTCGATGCCGGGCGTGCTCAAGAACACGATCGACTGGGTCTCGCGGTTCAGCCCGCAGCCGTTCAACGAGAGCTACGGCCTGCTGATGTCCGCCTCCCCGTCGATGATCGGCGGCAACCGCGGCCTGTGGGCGCTGCGCGTCCCGTTCGAGCACCTCGGGGCACGCATCTATCCCGACATGTTCTCACTCGCCCAGGCCCACAACGCCCTCGACAGCGAGGGTCGCATCGCCGACGGGCAGCTCCAAAGCCGCTTTGAGGTGAACATCTCCAACTTCATGGACTCGGTCGAGGCGCAGAAGCACTACCCCTGCATCAAGAAGGCCTGGGTCGAGTATCTCGGGGAGCATCCCGAACCCGCGATCGACCGGGTGGAGTGAACGCCTAGCCCGGCAGACTGCCTCCGCTGGGGCCGCCGCGCCTAGAACAGGCCGACCCCCTCGATCACGTCGCGGAGCACTTCCTGTCCTTCGGTGGTCGGGTGGAAGCTCTCAGGCTTGGGCGATGGAATGATCCCTTCGAAGAGCAGCGCGTTGATGTAGGCCGTTTCGGCGTCGCACAGCCCGTGAGACGTGAAGGCGGCGCGGGGGTCGGCGAATATTATGTTCCGCCCGGTCGATGCCTGTGCCGCGTGGACGGCCTGTTCGATGACTTCGTCGAGCGCATCCGTCTCGTGGTCTATCCATTCGACGTCGCTGGCCGCGATCGTCAGTTTGTCGAGCCCGCCCGCGGTGCCGACCTGGCAGTCGCTGATCTGCGGCTCGCCGGTCTCGAACAGCAGCGGATAGCCGACCACGACGAGTTCGGCGCTCGGGGCCTGTTGCAGGATCGCGTCGTAGAGTTCCTGCAGGCTCGGCAGCCGTTGCTTGTTCTTCGATGAGGCGTGACCTCCTGGGAGCTCGTACTTCCCGGGTTCGCGGCCGTTGCGAAGCCAGCCCAGCGCGGTTTCGGCTGCCGCCGCGTCCCGGCTCGCGCAGCCCTTGCCACCCTTGGCGACGAGGCCGCCGATGCAGCTCTGCAGGACGCTCGAGAACCCGACGTCGTTGCCGCCGATCGACAGCGTCACAGCGGTGGTGGCGGGGCCCACCTGCTTGAGCTGGGCGTCCTTGCCTTCCCACAGGTTGCCGATCGTCGCACCGCTGCACGCCGCGAAGCCCAGGCTCAGTTTGAATTCGGTCGCGATGTCCTCGATGTAGCCGTTTGTAGCGCGGTAGCAGCCGTTCTTCCCGGTGGTTCCGGGCAGGTAGGAGAACGAGCCGAGCCCGGAGGCGTAGGAGTCGCCGAGGCCGACATATTCCGCTGAGGCCGGCGTGACCCTCGTCGGTGTCTTTTCGAGGAAGTCCTCGATGTTTTCGATCACCTCGACGCGGGTCGTGGCCCCGCCGCCGCCTACGAGCACCTGCGGCCGCGCGCCTGTCGAGCCCCGCCGCGCCTCCGGGATTCCACCGCCTCCGGTCGAGTAGCCCGAGAGCCAGTCGATGTCCATGTAGATGACCAGGCGCCCCTTGCCGCTGGTCATGTCGTGTTCGTCGAACACGCCTCCGACGGCGATCGTCCCGTTGCTCGCAAGCACGTTGCGCGCGCTGATGTTGCCGATGCCCGCAATCCCGCCGGGGGCCGAGGCGGGGAATTCGTTGAGCACGTTCGGCTCTGTCGTGATGTTGTCCTCCGCCTGGGGATTGAACGTGAGTTCGCCCGGAATGTCCCCCTGCTGGCCGACCACGATTTCCTGGTTCTTGAGCACCGCCCGCGCGATTTCCTGGTCGGAGAGGTCGAGCGCTTCACAACACGGCCTCTCCCCCGTCAGGTAGAGCCTGCCGCCCGCTCTGAGGTAAGTCTCGAAGGTTTCCTCCTGTTCGGGAGAGAACCCCGCGTAGGCCGTGACGGACCACACCGACGAGTACCCGGAGAGCGTCGCGGGGAGCGTGTCGGTGAGGGTGACCGTATACCCGAGGGAGCGTAGGACTGCGGCCGCGGTGCCGCCTTCTGACCCGTTGTTCGCTCGCGCGAAGACGAGCACCTTGCCCTTCGACGCGAATGCCGCACCTGCATCGACTGCCGCGCCCGCGGCCGCAAGCACGGTCGTGATGGCAGCCACCATCGCCAAGCGTCTCATCTCTAGCCTCCGTTGGGTCGAACAGGCGGGCGGGATACGGCCCGCGGCGCCGGCGCGGAGATCGATGCCCCCGTCCTCCAGCCAGCCAGCCGACCCTACACGCAATTCCAACCTCCCGTCAAGTCCCAGTTCCTGACGCTCGCGGACAGTGCGGGGCCTCGCGTCTTGTCAACGGATCGCGCCACGCACACCGTGCTGGCCATGGATGCGACAGCGCGAAACCGGCGCTATTGCTCCAAGGCCTCTTTGCCCGCCGCAATCGCTTCGATCGCTTCCTGGAAGAACGGCGGATCGCTCGATCGTCAGTCCGGGTCCTTCGAGCTGTAGGGGGCATCCTCGCCGCGCAGGTCGCGGTAGCGGCGGTCGAACAGCGCGAGCACGGCGGTCACGTCCGCCGGCCCATGGACCTCGTGACTGACGTTCTCGGATTCGATCATCGGCTCGGCCGGCAGCGCATCCCCATGCTCGACGAGCTCGTCGCGCTCCGGATAGGAGAAGCGGAGCTCGACCACGCCATGGTCGCGATCGAGGACGCCAAGCTCGAGATGCTCGTAGTGCACGAGCGCGACGCCGTCCGCACGCCGCTCGATACGCACACCGGGCCAGCTGTCAAGCTCGCTGGCGATCTGATCGACGAACGCGGCGGTACGAGACACGGGCCGATCGTAGCGCTCGACGATCATCGGTCGCCCGTGCCTCCGCCCACGCTCCCTGCCGCCGTGCAGGACGCCGACGCCGGTGGCGCCGACCGCGGTCCGTTGAAGGCGTAGCATTGGTCGATGAGCGACGAGAGCATTGCCGCACGCATCGAGCGCCTGGTGGCGGAGGAGGACGAGCTGCGCAACCGCGAGGAGAGCGACACGGCCGCCGCGCTCGAGGCAGATGCTGAGCGCCTGCGCGCCGTCGAGGTGGAGCTCGACGTCTGTTGGGATCTCCTGCGCCAGCGGCGAGCCCTCAAGGACGCCGGCGTGAACCCCGATCGGGCAAAGGCACGCGACCCCAACACCGTGGAGCGATACTGGCAGTAGAGGACGTGACGCGGGGCCTCGCGCGCTGACGCCGACGGCGCGCCACCAGAGCCCCGGGGTCACGCGTCAGGGATGCCGGCTGCCGGCAAGCGGCGGGTCAAGCAGGATGGGGGTCCCAACGGCTTTGAGATTCGGATATGGGGCGCCGATCGAGAGGCCGGTGCGGAACATAGTCTCCGCGAGGATGGTGAGCGTGATTACGCTGCCCTCGGGGTTCGGTCTGCCGCGAGGCCGGGAGCACCGGGCGCAAGAGAAGTGGCCACGCATCGCGACCACGTAGACGGGGGTGTCCGGCGGGTAGAGATCGCTTTCACCGCAGAAGCCGTGGGTATCACATTCGAGCTCTCCCGCATCGCGGACCGTCGTGCTGACGGCCTGAATGTCGTGCGGGTGGTTGTCGCCGTTGCGCAGTGCTTCGCGCTGGGCGTCTGCGAGCAACGTCGCTCTGACGCCGTCCGGAATGCTCGCCGGCGTGGACGTGGGCGCAGCCGCGGCCTGCACGATCGCCGACGCGAACACTGCGAGCGTCGCCAACCCGATCGCGAGCCCGCTGCACAGCTTCACACCCACGCAGCGGAGGCTATCACCGGGTGGCTCCAAGACGACGTCCGGCTGCCCGCGCTCGGGGACGGCCGATCAGGGGAGGGAAGCGGACTCGCCCCGCAGTGCCGAGATCACAACGACCGGCGGGGCTGCGTGATGGCCGGGTAGCCGCTGGCCAGGAGTAGAGACGACAGAAACGGGCCGTGTTTGACCCTCTAAGCGCGGAAACGGGCCGTGTTTGCCCGTCAATGAGCACTGTCAGACAGGCGCGAATCCCGATCCGGCCCGTGAACGCTGGGATTGGCCGCTCGATTCACTGCGATTTGGGCACGCGAGGAAAAGTCCAAGGGCCCATCGGTCCCTCGCACGAGATCGCCGGTCAGGACCTAGCGCGACCAACCCGGCCCAAGCAGTGGGGAACCGCCGACGCAGCCAGCTCGCGCGAGCGCTCAGGCCGGCGGTGCGGTAACTGAGAGCATCGCCGGCGGCTCCGATTCGCCGCCTCCTGGCGGCGGGTTATAGACGACGATTTGGAGTGAGCCTGGCTGCAGGAGCGTGGCATCGGGGATCTCGAGTTCAAGCTCTTGTGCGCTCACGAACGCGGACTGCTGGTTGACGCCAGCAAGCTTCACAACACTGACTTTGTCAATGAAGTGTTCGCCGTGGATCTTGACACGCACCTGGCTGGCGCCCGCCGTGACCTGTGCGGGCTCGAGCGAAGCAACAGTCGGCTTCGGATTTGCGAGGTCGTCGCGGCGTTGAGCATCGCCGGTCGAGCCCGACACCCGAAAGAGGGTTTCGAAGACTTCCCGCAGCTTGTCGGTCGCCTGCTTTGAGAACAGACCTGCGAGGCCGGCCATTGCCGCGATCCCGTACGGGTTGACGCTGGACGTCTGTGAGCTACCGCTGAAGAAGCCGCCGCGTACCGCGAAGTAGAACAGCAGCGCGAGCAGGACGCCAACGATCAGGCGCAGCAGGTACCACACCCCCCAGCTGGAATAGAACCGCCGATTTCCGACGAAGTCACCAAATGATGTGGCGGCTTGGATCATGCTCCCGAGAGCACCGACGACGATCACCAGCAGCAGGAGCGCCGTCCCGGGTGTAAGGTGAACGGTCACAAGCGCGAAGAACAACCGCACGGTATGAGTGACGGCCGCGCCCGATGTGCCCGCGGTGGCCGAAGTGCTTGTGGCCGTTTCTACGTCGGGCCATAGGTTGATCAGACTCGCAAGCAGCGCAAGCGCCACCGCGATCATCGTGACCGTGCCGATGCCGATCACCCAGTAGTTGTTGGGCGGTCGTTCCTCGAGTCGGCGAGAATGGGCTTCGCGGCGCTGCTGACGCCACTGCGCCCACGCGCCTGTGCCTTGCTTTCCCCCGTTCCCCGCGTCCTGATGCACGGCGCGAGCATACCGGACCAGAGGGCCGTTGTAGGCCCGGAATCCCATCAATCGGACTTCGCAATCCTTGCGCCGCAGTCCGTTCGCGGCTGCGCTGACGGGAGCTAGGAGATGTGCCCGACTCCAATAGCGATCACATCGGACCTACTCGATCCTGCGCCAGTGTGTATCCCACTGGGACCAGTGCCCGTCTTGGCGCCACCGGTGACATTGCTCTCCCTCAGGTGTCCATGCGGTGAGCTCGATGTCCGTGCCGCGGCTGACCGCGGTGAGCGGTCCCGTGACATCACCCGGTAGGACCTGAATACCCAGGGCGGGCGATGTCTGCTCTCCCAGGGTCCACGGCCTCATCCAGACCCGGCCGGCCCCCTGCACGCCGAATAGCAGCTGCTCGCCCTCTGCAGTGACCGCGGCTACGTAGTCCGCCTCTACATCCTCGAGTTGATGCACGCTCGACCAGCCTTGATCGCCAAGCCACCAGCGGTGGGAGACGCGGCACGACCGATCGGTCCAGAACAGCTCCATATGGCCCTGGTCGCGTGAGCACGACGTGGCGCTCACAACCTCGCTGTCCGGATCGTGCAGCGTAGCGAGGCGCCCCGCTACATCGCGGAGCCAGTTATCCCGGTATTGGCCCCAGGTTCTCGCGTCCGTCGAGATACCAAGGGCCTTGCCGATCACGTCGTGCAGCTCGTCGAGTGTCGAGCCGTCGTCAAGCCGTCGGATCAACATGCCCTTGAGAACGCCGTCGAGTTCACTCTCGATCAGCGCTGGGACGGCGAGGGGCAGCAAGCGTCCCGCTCGGCTCCAAGCGGCTCCGAGCTCGGCGATGCAAAACGGTCGTGTTCGGAACGTCGGCGTTAGGATCGCGATGACGAGCGCGTCATCATCGACCTGTTTTCGAACGTATGCGTTCAGATCCTCACCGGCCGGCACGCCGGTGTCGGCGCCTGAGGAGTAGAAGAGCGCCTCGCGTGGCACACCACAGCCGAGTCGCACGACCGTATCGACGAAGGCATTGACGAAGTCCTTGTCCGCCGCGGCGTGACTGATGAAGACCCGCGTCATCGGGGAAGGCCGCGCGTCTGTGTTGACCCGCATCGGCGACTCATGAAGCGCCGTGGATGTTAGCCGATTCTCATCCTCGACCGCGGTAGGAGTGGCCGTCGCATTACCGGACGCCATTGGCTCCTCCGCCGCGGTGATCTCGTCACCGTCTGCCGGCACGCGCACTGGATCGTTGCGTTCCCCCTGTTCGGTCTCGTCCACCAAGAGGCTCAGCCTGTCAAGCACCGCGTCTCGTTCTTTTTCGAGCAACATGACGATGATGTCGCGCTTGTGACCGTCGGTACGCTCAGCCCAGTCCGCAGGTAGCGGATTGTACGCTCCCGCGGTACTCAAGATATGACTGGCTTCCACGTGCGAGAGTCCGACGAAATGGTCCGCGACGCGGCCGACGTCGGTCGTCTCATCTGAAGCGATCGGGAGCAGCTTGTCAACGGTGACTAAGGACAGAGCCGCCAGCATCATCACCAGCGTGTCGCGGCGGCGGCGCTCCTCGAACTCGTCCCACCCCTCGGGCACTCGCCACCGTATACCGGCGACGTCCAACAGGCTGTGCACTTCCTCCTGGGATCGTGCTGACAGCCGTCCCGCCACTGCTCTGATGCCCGAGCGTCTGTCAGCGGCCGCCATGGCCGCATCATAAGACGTGCCGACCGCTGCGGCCCGCGCTGCCCGCAGCGACCGTCGCGATGCACGTTGTAGCTAGAAGCGCGGCGCGGGCACGAACACGCTCCAGTCGGAACGCGCTCGCGGATCGACTGGGCGCGTGAAACGCACCCAGAGAAACCCGCATCCCAAAGCCAGTCGCGGGGCTGGGGCAGCCGCCAGCCCGCCCCAGCATCCAACAAGACCTCAGTCGGGGCGATTTGACGCGAACCTCGTCGCAGAGCCAGAGTCGGCGCGTCGTGTGCGGTCTTCTGGGCGCCCGGCGCCCGCAGCCGCCAATAGAATACGAACAGAATACGGGGAGCCGTTCTGCAGCTCCGATATCCGGCGTGAAAGCCGTCGATTTGCAGGCCTTTCCTCTAGTCGGGGAGGCAGGCTCTGCTTGGCTCTAGGAAGCCTTCTCGCCGGCAGCGTGTGCGGTTTCGTGGGCGGTCGGACGCGTCGCGGGCCTCGATCGTCGGCGGACTCCGGGCACGGCAGGAGCCGATTACCCGTCCGTTCGCGGCGCGGCAAGCGCCTCCGCCAGCAGAGCACCGTCGATCTCATCCCAGTCGATCGCCGGCATCAGTTCCGAGACCAGATATCCGAAGGTGACCGCAAGCAGGCGGTGGTCCTCATGCTCGTACTCATGCGGCTCGCCGTCCGGCACCACGTGTTTCCTGTCGTCGCTGACCAGGTAATCCACGCCCGCCAGGAGAGCACCGAAGACGATCGCGTCGTCGTCCGGGTCGGAGGTGAACGCAGGAATCTGATCGGGCGGGACCGGCGGCGACGCCGCAACGCAGATCGCCTCCATCTGGCGCCGGAGAAGTCGCGCATCGTTCTCGTCCAACGTCGGATCGAAGCGGTGGCCGACCTCGCGAACCTTGCGCTCGTACTCATCGAACAGCGGCCGTGATCCGGCGGCCAGCCAGTCCTCGGGCGCTCCATAGGGGAGATGCTCCGAGAGCAGTGCTCGCCGCTCCTCGGCGTGCGCGATCAGGCGCTCGGCCGTCTCCATCCCGCCGAGCGCTCCCCCGGTCGCTTCGGCTTCGAGCCTGAGCGCGTCCAGGTCGAGCCGCCGGTGCTCCGCCTCGTAGACGAGACCGCCGAACGCGAGAAGCACCCAGAACTTCCGCGGCATTCCACCGGCTCGCAAGGTGGCCGGAAGGGCCACGCTGGTATCGACCGTGACCAGTGGCAAGCAGCCGAATCTACGGCGACGCGCGGACGCGGAGCGGGAGCTCCTACGACTCGTCCAGCGCGTCGGCTATCTCGGCATCCGAGACACGCCCATGCTTCGCTTCGAGTTGCTGCAACTCGCCAGCGAGATCGTAGGTGCCCCGCAGCGACGCCAGCATCGCCCCCTGCGGAATCCGGTAGGAGCCACTCGGGAGCTTCAGGAAAGGGATGCGCTCAGCCTCTATCCAGCGACGGATCGTGCGGTCGCTCACCCGCAGCAGCGACGCTGCCTGGGGAACCGTCAGCAGTATCGGTTGAGAAGCAACGGCGGGCATCAGAGGCTCCAATCGAGAGTCGTCGAGTCATTATCGGCCAGCTGTGGCCAACCTTGACCATCACGGACAGGATAGGACAAGTCTGGACATAATGCTACAGTGCGACCGGCGTGCGCGGGCTATGCCGCGGCGACGCTCCTCGCCACCTCAAAGCCTGAGCAGACTAGATGCACGGCCCTGCGGGCGCTGTGCCAACGCTGTGCCCGACAAGGACGTCACCCAAAGTCGCGTCCGCCCGGCAGCATGACCCGTCCGGCGCGGCGACTCTCGCTGCCGGCTCGCACTGCCGCCTCCTCATCGCTCCGGCCCCCGCAATGATCGTCCACCTCGCCGACCCGCATCGGACTATCGCCGCTTCCGCCGGTAGGCGCGCGGTCGTTAGTCAGGCCAGTCCGGACCGGCGGCGTCAAGGGTGGGCATCGTCCACCCTGCAGCCGACGCGAGGTGCCTTGCTAGGCGCTCGTCGGGACTTACCGCCCTCTCGTCGCCGAACCCGCCGCCAAGAACCTGCCGTGTCTCCCAAGCACGTGTGTCCTCGTCGAGTTCGAAGGCCCATTTCCGAATCCGCGCCAGCCCTCCCGTAGCCGTCTGGGTGAGCGTCTCAACGAGCTCGACGCTGGCCCTCGTCGGGTCGATCCCGCAGCTCTTTGCTCTCAGCCCTGCTGGAGAGGCGACCATGCTCACCTCGACGACGGTGCGCCCGGCGACCGCGAGCACGCGGGGCTCGCCTTCCACCAAGATCGCCGCGGCGACCGCCTCGTCGCAGATCAGTACCGCCAGCGCGCGCCAGAGATGGCTTTCGGTCGCCTGGTCCAGCGGAGCGCCGCTCAACTCGCGCCATCGGCCCAGAATCGCAATTGCGTCGTTGCGCTCGATCAGCACAGCGTACGCTGTGACGCCCCCCCTAGCGTCCATTCGTCAAGATCCCCCGCGTGCCAGTGATCGTTGACAGTGCACAGAGCCCACCAGCAAGCGACGCTGCTGCGCTCCGTGTGTGGGCCGCCGCGCACACTGTGTTCGTCTCGAGTGAGATGCGCGACCTCAAGGACGAGCGCCGATCGGTCGCCGATGCGCTCCGGGCGATCGGACTGAACGTCGTGATGTTTGAGGACCTCGGTGGCCGCGACGACGACCCCGAGACGGCATATCTCGACGGTGTCGCCCGCAGCGACATCTACGTCGCAATCATCGCGGACCGCTATGGGCGGATGCTGCCCTCCGGGCGCTCGCCGACACACGAGGAGTACCTGGAGGCCCGCCGGCGTGGGCTGCGTATTGCGGTCTGGGTCGCCGCCGACGATGGCGACCGCCAGGGGAACGCCCGGGACTTCGTAGCGGAACTGCAGGTCTTCTACACGACCGGCACCTACACGACCGTTCCGAGCCTTACGCGATCGGTCGACGAGCGCATCCGAGAGATCGCGGCCGAGGAGAACGCGCCCTGGGTGAAGCTCGATGGCATTGTTTTCCGCGCGAACTCGATCGAAGACAATGGCCGGCAGGTCACGATCACTGCGCAAACGCGCGACCGAGTGGTCGCGAACGCGATTCAGGCGCTACGGCCAGGGGAGCACGCCCGCAGTTCGCAGCCGGTACCTCTGACCTTCGGTGATACGTCGGGAGCGGCGAGGGTCACATCGGTGAGCACGCGCAGTACCTCGGCCACGCTCCAACAACTGATGATCACCGCCGAGGTGAGTTGGAGCGATGGTCGGCGCTCCCAGCTGGCCACAAGCATCAACGGCGTCAGCCCGGAGGAACAGGTCGAAACTGGACTCGCCGCCGGGCTGTTCGGCAGTGCGCTGCCTGAGCGGCTGGGACTCCTCGCTAGCACCGTCGACTCCTCCGACCCGCTCGAGGATCTCGAGGCGCTGTCGTTGCCTCACGCGGTCTATGGGCCGGTCGCGCGCCTGCTCATCGCGGAGCGTCTTATCGGGGCTGGCGCGAGTGAGATCGACGTCGCTGCGGGCCCGGCACGCGCCGGTAGGCGGCTGATCAGCGTGTCCTGGACCGACCCGCGCGCGTACTCCAACGAGCCACCGGCTCGCAGACAGATCGAGGGGGAGCGTGCCACTGCGCCTGGTTGACGCCCCCGTTTACGAAACGCGAGACGCCTACAATCACTGCATGACCCTTGACGCCGCGATCGATGAGGTCCTGAATGAGCGACCGGGGCGCTGCTATCGCGAAATCGCGGCGCGGATCGCGAGACTCAAGCTCTACGTGAAAGCTGACGGACTGCCGCCCGAGCCGAAACAGATCAACGCACGGGTCAAGGCGGCCAATTACCGCAGCAAGTACCGCGTCGACGACAACGGTCTGGTTTGGCCGGCGTGATGGCTGTTTCTTGTGCCCGGTGCGGGCATCCCGGCGTCCATGCGATGATCATGCCGAGCTCCGGCGGCGGAGGGCCCGGTCGCTGCCCAAGCTGTCCGTACTGCCAGCAGGAGATCGCGCGCGAACAGGCTTCCCAGGGCTCACCTGGCGCAGGTCGCCGCGACGAGCCATCAGAACCGCCCGAACGCTAAGTCTCGCGGCGAGACTGGCGGGCGCCGTAGCGATGGCTGCCAGCTCTTACGCGCATCCCTCCACCCTTCGATCGGGGCAATCACAGGGTTAGAGGCACCATGAGGTATCGCTCGGTCGCCCGTGCATCTAGTCCGTCATGTTCGTCCTATCTCGCACAGCCTTTGCCGGACGGTCCGGGAGAAGCCGATCACTGGCTATGCGAGATCGTGGATGCCGTTCGAGAGGTGCCGTCCGGCCAACTAGCGCTAGGACGACCTGAGCTCTTGGCGCGGTCCGGCGTTGCGTCGGCGTCCGCAGGACAACGCCAGGGAGACATGACTCGTCGGACGTGGCGCGCGGATTCCATCGCACGCGCCGCTTAGGCTCGAGAGAAAACGTCACTAGTGGCCCCGGCGCGGCGGCAACCGCCCGGGGCCCGGCACGGAAAGGAACGCCTTCCCATGCACGATCAATCCAAGCATGCCGCGGTGGATGGTGAGCGCCCGAAGGCAGCGATCGCCTGTCTGCGAACTGCAAACCGGGGCTCCGAGAGACCTACCGTGGCGCATTCCGCTGCGCGTGATCGGCCGGGCCATCTCGGGATCATCACCGACAGCGACCGCTTGGGGCCGAGCAAGATGCGCCGAGCGCAATTTGAGCTTCACATCCGACCGATCAGTCTCCGCGCCGCCAACGCGTTCGTCGCCGCGCATCATCGGCACCATGGGCCGACACGGGGGCACAAGTTCTCGATCTCGGTGGCCGACGCCGAGGGCCGGATTCGTGGCGTGGTGATCGCTGGGCGGCCACTCGCACGCCGTCTCGACGACGGGGCCCACCTGGAGGTACTTCGAGTCTGCACCGATGGCACGCCAAACGTCTGCTCAATGTTGTTGGGGGCGGTGCGTCGTGCGGCCAAGGCGATGGGGTACCCGCCTGAGCAGATCATCACTTACACGCTGGAGGGCGAGCACGGTGCTTCTCTCCGAGCGGCCGGCTGGGAACTCGACGGCAGCACTAACGGCGGGAGCTGGAACCGACCCTCCAGATCACGGGTCGATTCGCATCCGACGGAACGGAAGCTCCGCTGGCGCGCGACCTGACCCACTGCGAGCACATCTGCGGCGTCGGGTTGCGCCGACCGTTGAGCGCACCGATCTACCACGGGCCCGACGCGACGTGCTAGGCGCTGTAGCGCGCCCCCTTGCGCCTGTTGCACGTGCGGCAGAGGGTCTGCAGGTTCTCGAAGTCGTCGGGCCCATCAAGTGACCGCGGTACTACGTGATCGACCTCGAGTTCGGCCGGTCTCCCGCCCTCTCCACAGTGCTGACATCGGTACCCATCTCGGCGGAAGACCGCGATGCGAAGGTGAACCCCGAGCGCCGGACGCGACTCGCTAGCCATCGAGGACCAAGGCGTCAGCTGAGGGGGCCCTTCGGACGAGTCGCGGTTCCCCGATCGGCGAGCGAGACTGCGCTGGGCGCGTAACGGACAAGCCTCGTGTCAATGTCCAGAGCAGCGCTGGGAGTTCCCGGTTCTCAAGCGGGAATACCGCGCACAACCGCTCGCCAGACGGCCCGTTGTCGCCGAGCAGTTCGCGCCGCGTGCCGAGGCTCGCTTCACCAAGTTGGTCGAGCATACGCTCCACGTCGAAGCCAAACATGGTGTTCAGCTTGGCGAGGCCAGCGTCCACGTAACGAACTCGTCGATCTTCGGTTGAGGCCCGCGCAATGCGCAGATCAGAGACGCCCATGTTCCGAAACACGTCGCTCGTGCCCACCGTCAGCTTGAGGGCGGGGGACACGCCGGGGACTGTGCCGATCACGTCTCGTTCGCCAGAGGGCCAGGTGACCTCAGCGATCTCAATGTCCTCGTCCGGTCCCTGCAGCCGGCTGATGTATGCGACACCGTCACCCCCGTTGCTGTTGCTGCGAGTGGTGAACCGCTGCTTCGCGACGCCGACGGCGAGGTGGTACGCACCCATGTCAATGCGCCCGGGCGACGCGCCGGAGAGCATTGAGAGCCTCAACTGCTGCGTCGGGAGTTGCGGACTAATCCTCGACTCCTCGCGGGTCCAGAAGCGATAGCCGGGCTTGCGTTCCGCCCGTCCGATCGCCCAGCGCTCACGGTAGTACTCGCCGATCGCCGCGACCGGCATGTCGTAGGGCACGAAGTCCTCGCGCTCGCCGCAGAGGTACTCGCGCCAGCCTTCGGCAACTGGCGCCAGGAACACCTCGCGGCGGACGTTGTGCTGCAGATGACTCTCGTCGATCTCGAGTGCGTTCAGCGCAGTACGAATGATCCTGAACCGCCAGTTGGGTCCGCTGCCGTACTTCGAGGACCCAACCTTGGTCGCCGGTGACGGCAGAACCTCGTGCCGAACAAACGTGACGAGATCCCCGAACAACTCATCCGAGAACTGAAAGTGCCCAAAGCCGCGGGTAAAGCCGACCGAATGAAGCATCAACTCGCCCCGGTAGGTCACGCGGTTATACACCGACGACCGACCGAGTGCGGAGGATGTCGTGATCAGCACCGGCGTCGGGTCCTTCTGTTTTTCCGCGATCCGCGTCGTGGTGCCGGCGTACTTCGCCGTCAAGAAGCCCCGAACCTCATTAGACAGGGTGAGCAGTGCCGCGAGCTTACCGCCGAGGAGTTGCCGGTAAGGCTCGACCGCTCCTAGGACGAAGGCGTCATACACGTGGTAGAGGCGGGCGTTGCGCTGATCCGTATCCCACCCGATCGCTAGGTCGCGAGCCGACTGCCTGATTACGGGATCGCCCAGCGAGAACACCGCGATCAGCTTGTCGTTCTGGCGGTCGAACACGAGAAACCGGGTCCGGCGCCCGTAGCCAGCGGAGACTGGCACCGACCAGTCGAGGGTTGCGAATCGAAAAAGGTTCGCCTCAGCGTTGGTTCGGACCGCAACCACAAACGGGTCGATCTGACGTGGATCGATTTCCGTCCCGCTGGCGAAATGCTCGAGCGCGAGATCCTCGTGCCCGACGATCCACTCCGCGGCATCGTTGAGTCGCGCAGTCTTCTGCGCCTGGTGCGCGACGCGAAGTTGCTCCTTGGCGCGCAGGCTGTCGTTCATCTCGGTCGCGAGATCGATCCGGCCCTTGACCTCGGCGAGCTCGCGCAGGACCCGCTCTCGCAGGACCTGCGCTTGTTGGCTCTCCAGGTGCGGCGACGTCAGGCGGGTCTCCCCGCCCGACGTTGGCTCTTTCATCAAGCAGCCTCTGCCGCGTCGTCAGCGACGACGTCCGCCTCGTCCTCGACCCATGCAGTGGCGTCGTCGTCCTCGACCTCCTCGCGCGATGCCGCGCCGCTGAACACCTGAGCGTGGAGATCGAAGCCGTCGGCCAACATGCGAGACCATGCCCGACGCTCGTTCCGGTAGAAGACGCGACCCTGTCCGGTCGAGTCCAACTCACACGCTCCGAGTACGAACAACATCAGCTCAAGTGCCGAGCGCATCTCGGCATTGTCGGCCAGCCTCAGATAGACCTCACGATGCCACGGGTGCCCAGTGTTGATCTCGAGCACGGTCTGCGTGCCGTCCATCTTGGGCGCGTAAAACGGCATGTCCTCGCCGAGGTCCGCAAAGTCGACGCGGTAAGGCTGTTTGGCGTCGAGTCGTTCCTGCGCCTCGCGCACCTGGTCCTCGGAGACCCCGGTCTCGTCGGACAGACGCTTGACCCGATCCTTGAAGTTCTCCTCGGCCTCTTCCTTGGTCTCCTTGCCCGTCTTCCGCGTCCTGCGGACGTCCTTCGACACGACCTTTGCGATCGTCTCCTCCGACGCTCGCGGGCCGTCGGGTTTGGCTGCCTTTGCTTCCCGTTCCGCCTTGCGCTGCGCGCGTTCTTTGGAGACCTGACCGACAAGCGTCGTGTGGGCCCGGAACACCCCGTTTGCGTCGAGCATTGCCGTGACGCGATCGGTGAACACGATCGTCTGCTTATCCGGCGTCACACCGAACCACTCGTCGAGCTCGGGCGGGAAATCGAGCGCCATGCCGACCTGGCGGGCGTAGACGCTCCACTGGATCTCTCCGGGCTTGGCGACCTCGATGAACCGTCCGTTGCGTGTCACGAACACGCCGTTGTAGGCTTTGCGGATCGCCTGCCGGGCCTTCTTGGGCGCTCCCTTTCCGCCCGTGGCGGCAAGCGCGTCGTGTGCGTCCACGCTGAGGTACGAGAACCGTACCGTGACCTCGTGCTTGGCGCCATCAGCGTCCTCGGCGTCGAAGCGGATCGACTGCTGTGGCTCCGCGGTCGGGAACCCAGGGATGTCGAAGTAGCGATATCCCGGCGTGGTGAACAGCACGTCGACCGGCTCGACCAACTGGTGGTCGACGACTAGACGGCAGACGTCGAGCCAGCCGGAGTACGTGATCCCGAGGTGCTCGCGGAACCGCGCGGTTGCCTGCTGGCGGTGCTTCCAGTTCAGTCGGTCGAGGTCTGCCCAAACTACGACCGTGCGGACCGCGTCGAGACTGCCCTCGACCACCGAGACGTCCGAGTCGTCCGACTCGATGTACTCGGCGATCCAGTCGGGGAGGTCCTGCTCAGCAGGGTCAGGCAGCGATACCACCTGCCCGTCGACCTTCAGGGTCTTCAGGTCGACGGTCACGGCCGTGAACGGCTCGTCTCCGTCAACCCGCGAGTAGACCGAGAACCGTGTCCCGCGGTTCACGGACGCGCTGGGCAGTCCGAAGCCGAAGCGCCCGAACGTGTTCCGGCGCCCCTCGTTCGAGGATCCGCCCCACTTCGTCGCGTGCGGCAGGAAGTCGCGGTCGATCCCCGAGCCGTCGTCGATGAACGCGATCTCCTTGATCGTTGTGCCCTCGGTCCGGAACGCGATGTGGACCTGTGTCGCGCCGGCCTCGATCGCGTTATCGATGATGTCGCCCGCGGCGTGGCCCTCGTCCTCGTAGCGCACTGCGCGCATCGTCTGCGCGAGCATCTTCTCGTCGACCAGGCCGGTCGCACCGGCGACCTTCGCGGATCGCCGCTGCGCCTCGAGATGACGTGACTTCACGTAGGCGCGCTGCTCCATCAGGTGCTTCTGGGCTGAATCCTTGACCTTCATGTTCTGTTCCTCTCGGTTGCGCGGCGGCTCTTGCGCCGCGTGGGTTGATGGGTCCTGCACTCCCGGGCGTCGTGACGCCCGGGAGTTCGAAGCTTCTCAGGCGTTCCAGGCCTCCACAAAATCGTCGTGCGCCTGCCGAAGGCGCCGGTACGCCGTCGCCGTCGAGACGCCCAGGATCGTCGCGCTCTCGCTCAGCGTCATGCCTTCGACGTCGCACATCCAGACGATCGTGCGACTCATCGGGCTGAGCGAGTACAGGACGTGCCGGATCTGCACCGACTGCGTCGCGGTGCCGGCCGCCTGCGCGCGCCACTCGTACGAGATCGGATCCTTGTCGGCGACGGTCGCCGCCGCTTCGCGGACGTTCACGTAGTAGGAGGGCAGCGCGGCGTACTCGAAAGCGAGGGCAGCGACCGACGCGGTCGTATCGGCCCTCGCCGCCGTCACGCACGCCGAGAGCAGGATCTCGCCGGTGATTTCTTCGACATCGGCCGGACTCGTCCCGGACGACGCGTTGCTCCGCACGACGGCCTTCAGCTTGGCCAGGTCGTCGCTGGTGAACTGAGACTCGTGGTAGTGCTCGGTGCAATCCATAGGGACCTCCTTCGTTAGGTCGGAGAGCCCGCGTGAAGCGTCCGAGATCGTTCTTCCGGGGGGATATTCGGCGGGGCACTGTAGGCCTAGCCGGACCCTGGCTCTCAGTATTTAGTTGTACGAGGAAAGTCTACCGGTTGCAACCCGAAGCTGCTCGTGCAGTTCCCCTCCACCTCTTACAGGAATGCAGCGCCCGAGATTTTTCACGGTTCCGCAGAGTCGGCACGCGTCGAAGCTGTCGGGCCGCGGGTGCCCGCGCGTCGCCGCTGAACCGTAGCCGGCGACGAGCGAGGCACGCCTTCTCCGTGAGAAGAGACCGCCCAGGCCCTCGGGCGTGGGCGGTTTCGTGGGCGGGCCCGCCCGAAATTGCCCTCGCGGCGCGCAGTGAGCACTGCACGCCCGCATCCGCCGAAATCCTGATCCCAAAGCCGATCTCCCGGCCCAGGGCCCTTCCGCGCCCCCTCCGGCAACCAACCACAGCTCAATCGGGGCGCCCGGATCACAACCGGGCGCGCTGGATTGTCGGCCGTGGGCGGTCAATGCCTCCTCACGTGGGCGGTTCGTGGGCGGAACGGCCAGAAGGCAGCCTGACTCCGCCGCCAGTCGCTACCGGCCACATGATCCCGCAAGCCCACCTCCAGAGCCAAATCCTGCCCTCTCAGGGCACCCCCAGCCCCTCCCAGCAGCCAGCGACACTTCTATCGGGGAGACAGGATTTGAACCTGCGACCGCCCGGCCCCCAGCCGGAACGCAGAGGTGTCAGCTGGCCCAAATAGCCCGGTTTTAGGCGGTTTTACCGTCCGTCCGCTACGGTAGTATCCGCTCAAAATAGAACATGAATAGAACATGGAGGAGGGCGGGCGATGGCAAACCAGAGCAACTCAAGGACCAGGCGAGGCTACGGCACCGGCTCGCTGAAGCGGGTCGGAGGCTCCTGGATCGGCTCCTGGTACACCCCGGGCGGCACGAAGATCCGCCGCAAGGTCGGGCCCGCTCGGACCCTCGGGGAGCGCGACGGCCTGACCGTCGCGCAAGCTGAGACGAGGTTCCGCAAGATGCGCGAGGCCGAGCGACCCCGCACCAACGCCGAGCGCGTGAGCATGGTCGAGGCCGGCGAGGAGCTGCGCCGCCGACTTGAGATCCGCGGCCGCAAGAAGTCCCACCGCCTGACCGTCGAGTCGGACCTGCGAAACCACATCGCACCGTTCTTCGCCGGCAAGGAGCTCGAGCGGATCGAGCCTCGGGACATCGAACGCTACATCGCCGTCAAGCTCGGCACCCTCGCCCCCAAGACCGTCCGCAACCACCTCAACACGATGCACTCCGTGTTCGAGCTCGGCCTGCGCATGGACTGGTGCCAGCGCAACCCCGTCAAGCTCGCCGACCGGCCCGTCATCAAGAGCACCGAGACGCGAATCAAGTTCCTCGACCAGCCCGAACTCGAGAAGCTCCTCGCCCTCGCCTACCCCGACGACGCGTTCGGGGCGATCGAGCCGACGCTGTACCTCACCGCCGCCATGACCGGCCTGCGCCAGGGCGAGCTGATCGGGCTGCGCTGGCGTGACGTCGATTTCGACGCGCGCAAGGTGCGCGTCGTCTCACCGTACGTCCGCGGCGAGTTCAACGACCCCAAGTCCGAGGACTCAGGGCGCTCGGTCCCGCTCGCCAAGCGCGTCGGCGACGCGCTCACGGCTCTGCACGAACGATCCCTGTATGGGACGGACGGCGAGCTCGTGTTCGGACACCCCGAGACAGGGCACCCGCTGGACCGCTCAAAGCTCGTACGGCGATTCAAGAAGGCACTCCAGCGAGCGGAGGTGCGCAGGATCACCTTCCACGAGCTGCGCCACACGTTCGGCACCCGGATGGCTGCCAGCGGCGTTCCTCTGCGGACGATCCAGCACTGGATGGGTCACGCGGATTCCAAGACAACCCAGATCTACGCGCACTACCAGCCCTCCGATGCCGAGGCCGACACTGTCGACATCGCGTTCGCATAGCGGCGAGCTAGACTGCTGTCCATGAGCGTCAACGTCTCTCGTCATCCGGGTCGCCGGGCGCGCAGCGCGGCAGCCCGCCGTGCGGGCCTCTTGGATGGCGTGGCCTCCGTCTTCCGGCTGTCCGGCCGCGGGCGTCCCGCGCCGGTACTCGCGCGCCGCCGCTATGGGTCCCTACGGGAAGACGGCCGGGCGCTCCAGCGCGACGGCGAACGACTTTTCCGTGGCGACGCCCGGTGACGTAACGGGCGGCGAGCCCGCACAAGACCTGCAGCCGTCCGATGAGGCGATCGAGGGGGAGATCGCCAGCGAGGACCCGTCGCGCCCCGGGGGACGTGTCGCGTGGGTGGCAGGCTTCAGCGGCCCGCTGCCGCCCCCCGATGTCCTCGCGGCGTACGACCAGGCGAAGCCGGGCCTCGCGCGCGAGATCGTGGACCAGTGGAAGGCCGAGACGGCGCACCGGCATCGCACGATCGACGGGCTACGAGAGATCGACCACGAGTCGATGCGCTCCTACTACAAGGGGGAGCACGACGGCCAGCGGATCGCCCTCGTCGCGTTCCTCGCGGTGGTCGCCCTGGCGGTCGTCGTGGCCGTCGTACTGCGTAGCGAAGCGGTCGCCATCGCCGCCATCATCACCGGAGGCGCCTCCGCGGTATGGGCTCTACGTCGCCGCAGCGACAGCCCGGCAGCCACGTCCGACCTCGCCAACGGCGACGCCCTGGAGAAGTCCGAGCAGGGCAGCGACGCCGGCGATCATTAGCGCACGGCCGGCACGCCCACAACAGCAGCGCGAGCAGATCGAGGAGCTGACCCCGTGGGCGGTCCTCGCGCGGTATGAGAGCACGATTGAGGAAGTGCTCGATCGCGTCGCCGTGCGGGAGCAGGTGTCGGTCGTACGTGACTGGTCACGACGCCTGTTGAGCGAGGAGGAGTAGCTCCGAGCGCCTGTTGCAGGAGGGCGTAGCCCGACGCCTCCGGTGAAGGTAGCGGCGGCCACCGCGCCGCAATCCGTGGCGTCGTGTGAGGGTCGCGGCTGCAGCTCGGGCTGCCGGAGGGTCGGGCGTGCCGGTTGGCGATCCATCGCCCCTCGGTGCCCGTCGTTGACGGCGTTGGTGGTTCAGATGCGTGCGCGGTGTTGCGGGCCAGACAGCAGCGCCGTCTACGCTGCCCGGCGGCTATGCGTGCGATCGAGCGGACACGGCGGGATTCGGTTGTGTGTCGGGGTCGTTGCCCGGCTTACCTGTGGATGACTGCGCACCCGGCACCAAGGCGAGTTCTCGGCTTGCGCTGGCCGCGTCGTTGGCGCGCGCCGCGCAAGTTCTTGGCCGCTTTGGCGTGCTCACGCACATATACGGGCATGGGACGGGTCTCCTGGCGACTGGCGTGGGTAGGGCGTCGGGCTTGCCGTGGACGCGGCCGGCGCGTCGCTGTTGGCGCTGGAAGCGAATTGCTTGGCCGGTTTGGCGGAGTTGCGGTCATTAACACCAGAGGGCCGGATGCGCCCGACTCATATGGGGGCATCCCGCCCCTGCTTACGACTATCAGGTGTCGGGGTTTTTGTTGATGGCGAGAGGAGCGTGAGTTATGGCTGGTAGAGCGAATGAGAGGCCGGCGCAGTCTGATCCCCACGTGGCGGGCCGGGTCGCGCGGGCGCGAGGAAAGGAGTCCGGTATGCCGGGCGATGGCGAGATGGTGTCGTTGTCGGAGCCGCTGCTTGATTGCGTGGCTGCGGCGGCGTTGTTGAACGTGCGGGTGTCGTGGGTGCGGGACGCGGCGCGGCTTGGGCATTTGCCGTGCCTGCGGGTCGGACGGCATCTGCGGTTTACCCGGGCGATGCTCGAAGACTGGCTCGCGGTGCAGGCCGCGGTGCCGCACGGGCTGACGGCTGGGTGCGGGAGCACGCGCACGGCGGGCACGCCGCGCCCCGGCTTCAGGCGCAGTACGCAGGCGGCGTTGCTGGCGAGCCCTCACGGAGACCCCGAAGGCAAAGGGAGGCACACGTGATGGGTAGCGATCCGGGTCGGGGACGTTCCCGAGGGTATGGCGGCCGGATGGATCGTCCGCCGGGTTGGGCGGATACGTTGATGGCGGGCCGCTCGCGTGCGGATAAGGAAGCCGACCAGGACGCGCGGTTGAAGGCGCTGCTGGTGGTCGGCTCGGCGGCGGCGCTGGTGATCGTGGCGTTGCACGCCCTGTTCTCGGTGGTTGGTTTGCAGTTGGGGTGGTGGTCGGCGCCGGTGTTCGTCCCGGTGTTTGTGTGGGCGCTGTGCTCGGCGGCGATGAACCGTGTGTTGCGCCCGGTCGAGCTGGACGGGTTGCGCTGGCCTGCACGGTTGAAGGGCGCCGCGCTGCTCGCGTTCCTGCTGTGGGTGTGCTGGGGCTGGTGGGCTGGCCCGGTGGCGCGGGCGTGGAAGACGGCGCACGGCGGGTTCCACGGCATCGCGAGCGATGGTCCGCGCTATCCCCTGCACGCGGTCCTCGGCGCCTCCCCGGTGATGATGGGGCTCGTCGCGTTCCTGCTGCTCGCGCTGGGCATGGTGCTCGCGCCGAACGTCCATCGTCGCGACCGGGAGCCGCCGAGGCCGCCGGGTGGCCCCGAGCCGCTGCGCGCACCACTGGTCAGCGAGCGCCGCCCCCCGCTACCTCCGCGCTGGCCATGATCGCGCTGGCGCTCATCGCCGTGAGCTTCGCCGCATGCGCGACCGCCGGCGTGTGGGCGATCCGGCTCATCGGTGCCCCGAGCAGGCCGAGCGGCGCGCGTGCGCTGCCGCCCGCTGTGCCTGATGACCCGTGGGTTGCGCGCATGCCACCATCGACGGGCGGAACCCGTGTTTGGGCTGGGCAGGTGAAGGGTGGTGTGCTGCGCACCCCGCCGGACTGCGCGGCGATCATCGTGGGGCCGCCGCGGGCGGGCAAGACGCGAAAGGTGATCGCACCAACGCTCGCCGCCTGGGCGGGGCCCGCGCTCGTCACCTCCACCAAGGGCGACATCCTGGCGACTGCGGCGCATAGGTCGCGGATCGGCCCGGTCGCGGTCTATGACCCCACCGGCTCACTCGGGCACCCAGAGGTCAGCGTCGGCTTCTCCCCGCTCTCGCGCTGTCAGACATGGGACGGCGCGGTCGAGGTAGCCGCCGCGCTGCTGTCGCCGGCCTCATCAGATGAGACGGTCCGCCACGGTGAGCACTTCGCGATCGCCGCACGCGCGCTGCTGGCGCCGCTGTTTCACGCCGCCGCGCTCTCAAACGGCGGGATCGACCGTGCGCGGGGGTGGCTTGGCCGCTCGGAGTTCTCCCAGCCCGCCGAGATCCTCCGCAGCCACCAGGCGACGATCGCGCTGGAGGAGCTATCCGGGGTCGCCGCACAGGCCGTCGGGGACTACCGCACCTCCGTGCTCGGCACCGCACAGGTAGCGCTCGCCTGGGCATCCCGCGCCGCAGTCCGCGCATCCACCGACCCCGCGCTCACACCGCAGGTCGATCTGCGGGAGCTGATCGCCAAGAACGGCACGCTGTACGTCGTCTCGCCGTCGCGTATCCAGGAGGAGCTCGCGCCACTGATCGCGGCCCTCCTCGATGCTCTATGTGCGCAGGCGATCGACATAGCGATCACCTCACCCACCGGGCGGCTTGAGCGCCCGTTGCTGCTCGCGCTGGATGAGGTGGCGAACATCGCACCGATACGCTCGCTGCCGCGCTTGTTGAGCGAGGGTATCCAGCAGGGCATCGTGCCCGTCCTGGGGGTGCAGGACATGAGCCAGGCCCGCGCCCGCTGGGGCGAGCACGAGACCGCGACGATGTGGTCGACGCCCGCGCTTCGGCTGGTGCTCGCCGGGGTCGCTGACCCCTACACGGCGCAGCTCGTCTCAGACGCCTGCGGCGAGCAGCTCGTATGGCGCCCGCAGATCAGCGAGAACACCTCAACCTCCCATCAGGTCGAGCGCGCCGGCAGAACCTACACCGGAGGCGACAGCCACTCCTACGCCCAGCAGCGCGAGCGAGTCGTGCAACCAGCCGACCTCCGGGCGATGCCCGCCGGGCGGGCACTCGCGCTACCGCAAGGCCGAGAGCCCATCGCCATCGACCTGTTCCCCGGCGCGCCCGGCCTCACCGACTGCGACTGGCCGGCGCTCTGCCGTGCGGGCCGCGAGCGGCTATGTAACGCACTCTGACGGCGGTGGCCCGCCCGCGAAGCGTGCGGCCGGTGGGGTCGCCTGCCTGGGTGAGCTGTCGCTCCGCGGCTTAAGACCCGGCCGGGTGCCAGCCGGACCCGCGCCGGCTGAGCCTGCCTTCGAGCTCCAGTCCGGGCAGCCCCCTGTACAGATTGCTCCGGTTGACACCCATCTTCTCGGCGAGCTCGGCGATTGTGATCCCCGGCTGCTCGGTGATGAGCGACACCGCCTGAATCGCGCGGGTACCGCCGACCTTCGGCCGTGGCGCACCACGGCGACTCCTGCTCGCCCGGGCGCTCTTCGCGGCAGGGGCGACGGCGGCCGGTGCAGGAGCCGCCTTCCTCGCGCGGTTCCTAGAGCCGCGCGGGCGCCCACCACGACGCTTGGGGGTGGCGGATGACCCCTGAGCGCTCCTCGGCGGAGCCGGGGAGGTCGCGATCAGCCCGCCCAGGGCCGCCGCGGCAGCCTGGAGGCGCTCGAACTCCTGCACCGCCGGCTCAAGCTCCTTCAGGCGAGCCGCCATCTCTTGCTGTGTCCTATCGAGTAGATCGGTCATGCGGTCACCTTTCATCGCGGGGTAATCACCTGCCAGAACGCCTGGCGAGCCACCAGCTCTCGGGGTGACTCGCGCCAGCTACCGGGCTCGACCGGACTATGCCCGTGTCTGAGTCCGACCAGGCTCTCACTTTCAGCGACGCAGAAGCCGCCACGCCGACGCGAGCGGCCTATGTGACCCACTCTGACGGCGGCGGGCCGCCCGCGAAGCGCGCAGCGGTCGGGTCGCTCGCCTGGGTGAGCTGGCGCTCGAGCAGCTCCAGGCGATCGTGGAACAGCAGCTCCGCACGCGGGTCGGCGCTCTGGCCCGCGTCGAGCTGCGAGCGCCACGCGCTCAGGGCGCCCAGCACCTCTATGAGCGCGCGGTCGCTCCACCAGTCGGCGACGAGCTTTGAGAAGACGCGGGGGTAGCGCTCGGCGAGCGCGGACACGGCCGCCCACAGCTCGCGTCGCCAGCGCTCCTGCTCGCCGGGGGGCTGGAGCCACCCCGGCGATCCCGCGCCTTGACCCTCGACCGGCTTGGGCGCAGCGGCCGTAGCTGGCTCGCCGGCGGCCTGCGCTTGGGTTGAGAGCAGCCCGTCGCGCACGAGCCGCGCCGCTGTGCGGGCGACCGGCTCGGCGGCGGCCTGCGCGCGGCGTGTCAGCTCCGCGTGGGCGTGCTCGTCCAGCGTGATCGCGACGCGGCTCACAGCGCCATCCCGGTGTCCTGCTGGATGCCGGTGTCGGGTGTGAGCTGGCGCGCGGTGGAGCGCTGTAGCTCCTCGCCAACATCCGTGGCGCCCGTGATCGCGCGGAACGCGACGGAGGGCAGCTGCGCCCTGGAAGCGCGCATCATCTCCGACAGGCGTCCGACGCGCTCGGCGTCAAGGCCCTCGGTCCCGAGGTCTTCCCTGGCGACGTGCCAGTCGGTGCCGTTGCATGCACGGGATGCTTGGACGTAGGCGCCCTCCTGGCTCGTCTGCCAGCCGCCCGTGACGACGACCGCGCGCTGCACGGTCGCGCCCTGCTGGCGGTAGAGATGCTGAGCGTAGGAGAGACGCAGACTCTCAAGGTCCTCGCCGCCGACCGTCACCTCACGCGCGCCATCGGTCAACACCTTCACTCGCTGCTCCTCCGGGTCGACGCTGATGATCTCACCGCGGGTGCCGTTCTCCACGCGGCGCTCTCCCTCGGGATGGTGCTGGGCGATGAACGCCACGCGGTCCCGCTCACGCAGCCCGTAGGCGACGTCGGGCAGCTCCACCTCTGCCTCGCCCAGCTCGCCGCGCTCGGCGCGTAGGTGCTGCGCGCGGGCGTTCATCCTGTCAATCTCCGCGGTTGACGCATCGGACATGAGCGCGACCTGGCGCACGCCGTCGCGCTCGGTCAGCCCGGCCCACTGCTTGACCGCTCCCTCAAGCGCCTGCTCGCGGGTGTCCGCGAAGTGGAGCTGGCCGCGGGCCTGATAGTGAGCCATCGCCTGCTCGGCTCGACCCGCCCGTAGGTCAGCCCACGCCCGGCGCTCCTCGGGGTCGCTCGTGCGACGCACCTCCGACAGGCGCGCGGTCGGGGCACTCTCTGAGAGTTCCTTGAACAGGCCGCCCGCGCCGATCGCGGGGAGCTGGCGCGCGTCACCGATCACGACCAGCTTGCCCCCCGACTGCGCGACTACCTCGCTGAGCGCGTCAAGGCGGCGGGTGTCAGCCATCCCGCCCTCATCGAAATACACGGTGCTGCCCTCGTCCAACGTGACGCTCCCCGTGCGGGCTTTGGCGACCAGCGAGTCCAACGTCATCGTCCTGCCTTCCAAGGACGGGCTTTCCCGGCCGAGGCGCTCGGCCGTGTCACCGGCGACCGCGACACCCCACGGCTGACGGCCCGCGTGCTGCTCGGCACGCACCGCGGCGTCGATCACCACGCCCTTGCCGGCGCCGGCCTGCCCGACGAGCACCGCGGCGCGCTCCTCACCACTGAGTACCTGTAGTGCCTGCTGCTGCTCAGCGCTCAACGGTCCACCGATCCGTTCGGCCACTTCCCTCACTGCGGCCGTCCGGTCCTCATCGCTTACCGCCGCGCCGGTGCCGGCTGCCATCTTGCGCACGCGCGCGTGCACGGCCTGCTCCATGTTCCTGATCTCGCGGGTCGTCATCCGTCCGCCCTCAAGCTCGATCACCTCCCCCGAAGCGAGGAGCTCGCGGGCGTGCTCGGCGACCCTGTTCGGCTCAAGCTCGCCGACGCCCTGCTCGAGCACGCTCGCGCGCAGCTCCCGCTCAGCGAACGTCGCGCCCTGCGCCGTCAACGAGTCCGTGACGCGCTCGCGCCAGCTTGTCTCGTCCGCGCGCTGCACCCCGCCCGGACTCACCCCTTGAAGACCCTCGACGTGGGCGCGGTCGACGTGCTGGGCGGCCGCGCGCTCCTCCCACACCTGCTGCAGCTCGGGCCGGCTCTGCGGCACCTTCGCCTGCCGGTTCTCCAGCTTGACGTTGCGCAGCTCATCGCGCTCGGGCGCGCGCCCGTAGCGCGCACGGAAACGCTCAGCCGCCAACCACACCTCACGACTCCTGCCGCTCAATGCCTCCCGCGCACCCTCGGAGATCCCGGCGACCTCGAAGTAGCGGCCATCGCGGCCGGTCCCCGCGACGATCTCATAACCCTGCCCTTGTAGCTCCTGCGCGAGCGCGCCACGGTAGAACGCGCCCAGCTCCCGCGCCGAGCGAAACAACGGGCGGCTCGCGACCGCCGCGAACTGCCCATCCTGGCGCACCACACCCGTGACGACGACATGGCTGTGCAGTTGCGGGTCGGGCGCCTCACCCCCGGCGACACCCCGCGCGGTCGTATGACGAAACTCCGCCGCCAGCACATCGCGCGCCGGGGACAGCACCCGTCCGCCCGCGCCTTCGCGCACCACCGGCATCTCCCCGCGCAGATGCTCAAGCGCACGCGACACCGCCCGCCCATGCGCCAGCTCCACGCCCGCGCGCTGCTGCTCGGAGCCGAGCGCCCACACCGCGCTGACCGACTTCGGCGAGGAGAACGTCAAGTCGATGCCGCCCGCTCGGCGGCCATCGGCGCCCGCGCGGCGAATGAACTCACCGCTCACTGGATGACGGCCCTCCATCAACCTGACGAGCTGCTCGGCACGCACCGCCTCGCCGGGCTGTAGACCAAGCCGCTCACGGGTCTCATCAAGGACATGCCACACGCCCTGGGCCTCCGTCGGCTCCCCCGACGCCGAGAGGTAGTAATCCCCGCGTGCCGGCGCCACCGTCCGCGACTCCAGATAGGCGGCGTACCCCGCCGCCTGCCCCGCACCGATGCTCGCAGCCGTCATCATGGCTCTCGAAGGCTAGCACGGTCCTCTGTCACGCTCTGGCACAGTGCATCTAGTCTGTTAGGCTTCTCGCGCTGCTGGGAGGGCTGGTGGTAACGCCGGCTGCGCCTGAGCCCTGACCCTGCGAGGGCGGCCTGGCGATCTCGCAAGGTCGACGAGGCCGGCGCCGAGGGCGCCTGAAAGCCGCTGGCGCAGCCCGAGCTTCCAGTCGCGGTCCTGACGCGAGAACTGGGCTGAATCCGCAGAAGAAGCGCAAGCCCCCGCCGCCAGGCGCTCAACAGCCACCACGAAGCGTCCCCGTGAGCGCGCCGCGGCATGACCGAGCAGGCGTGCATCGGCCTGAGCTTCCAGTCGCGGTCCTGACGTCGTCACCGACCACGTGTTCACGCGCCTGGCGTTCTTTGAGATCCTCACCGCAGGAGCGGCCGCGAGCGACCGCGCCGAGCAGAACCTGGACACCTTCGCCAGCATGCTCGCCCCCCCGGCTTCCAGCAACACCCCCACGTCCCCGAGGGCGTCGGCGAGGCGATCATCGGCGGCCTCTGGAGCATCATCGAACGCGAGGTCGCCTACGGACGCGCCAGCCAGCTACCCCAGCTCACACCAGAGCTCACCTACATCACGCTCACACCGTTCATCGGCGCTCGCGACGCGGCGCACGCCGCCCGCTGAAGAGCGCCATGACCGGAGAAGGGTCCATGCGCTGATGACCCCGCGGCGCAGCCGGCCACGGGCCGGCACGGGCTTTCAGATGCAAGCAACCATCGGTGGGGCCACGATCACTCGTGGCCCCACCCTGCTTGTCCGTATCGACTGGCCAGTACCAAGCACCAGTGATCCTAGTTGATATAGACTTTTTTGCCAGTTTCCGACGTGATGAATTCAACTTCACCGGTGATGGTCGACGGTTCGCCGGCAAAGGTCAGGCCTTTTGCTTCTTTGAACTTTAGTACGCTACCGGACTGGGTTCCCGTGACGCTACCTGTCACGTTGCCCAGTTCCGTTGTGCCGCATTTTACGTTGAAACCGCTTTCGATGGTGACCTTGACTGTTGTTTCGGTGAGGACTTCGTCGGTTACCACACCTTCGATTTCGTGATTCGTTAGCGGGTTGATTGAACACCCTGCCAGAAGACCGGTGCCTGTGCACCCGTCGAAATTGAGGATGACGTGGCTCTTGCCAATGTCGCCTGTGACGTTCCAAAAGAGGCCGCCGGCCTGCAACGTCGTGCACGTGATATCTGCAGTTTTGGCTTCATTTTCGAGTACAAAGGTGGTGGAGACTTTTTTCCCGTAGACGGCGATGTGTTCGTTTTCGGTGAAGGCTGTGAACTTCTGCCCGGTTGGGCAGGGCGGTTTGGTTTCTGGGGTGCCTGTAGCGCAGGTACCGTATGACTTGGTTTCGGCCTGCGCCATCGCTGGCATCACCGCGAAGGCTGCGACCGCGATTAGCGGGACGACGCTTGACATGAGCTTCTTGGTCATTGCTAGCCCGGATCTTGCAGCAAGGCGTTTGATGTGAGCGTTTCGCGGCTCGCTCGGGCTTGAGTGGCTCGGGCGTGTCGTGGTCGGGCACGCGGCGCTGGTTGCGGGTCGCGTTGGCCGCGTGCGGGCCATCGGAGGCTCGTTGGCGGGCACGCTTCGCCCAGCGCGCGGCGGCGGCCCCGATCTGAGTGCGCCCGTCGGCGGGGTCAGCCTGGTGGCGCGGGGAGGGCGGCCAGGCGCTGGAACGCGCCGGTGAGCTCGGTCGCCCAGGGCCAGCCGGCCTGCAGTCGGAGTGTCGCGGTGCGGGCGTGGAAGGCAAGGCGTCCGGCGACGTGCAGGATGCGGTAGCGCAGCCGCTTGGGCTCGCAGCGCGCGAGCTTGCCGGTCAGCAAAAGGCGCTTCATCCAGATGATGAGGTCGTGGGCGATCTGGACGACCTGGAGCCAGATGCGGTTGTGCTCGAACTCTTTGAAGGGCAGGTTGCGCATGCCGGTGTCCTTGTCGTTTCGGATGTGATCCTCGACGTGCGCGCGGGCGCGGTGACGGCGCTCGAGCTCGGCAGGCTCGCCGGGCTGGTCGGTCAGGATCGCCTGGAAGCGGTGCCCGTCGTGGTCGGTGAAGGTGAGCTGCGCGCCGGGGTGCGCGCGCTCGCGGCGCACGATCACCCTTGAGCCCTCGGGCCAGCCCGCGAGGTCCAGGTGGCTGGTGATCTCGGCGACCTGCCCGTTTGTGCGCGGGGTGCCGTCCTGATCGACCGCCGGAGCCCAGTCCCCATCGGCCAGTTTGAGGATCTGGGTGCGGACGCTGTCGTTCAGTTCATAGCCGACCGAATAGCGGATCCGGGCCTCGCGGCACCAGTCGAGCAGCTCGTGGCTTTGGCCGGCGCTGTCGGCTCGCAGCAGGATCCTGATGCTCTCGATGTGCTCCTCGGGGATCTGAGCGATCGCGTGTTCAGCGACCTTGATCTGGTCGGCTGCGGTGTTCGCGCCCGCGTTCCCGGGCCGCAACTCGCCCGCGAGCGCTTCCCCGGTCTCATCGGCGTAGGCGAGCATGGGGTGAAACCCGTAGCCGCCCTTGAAGTTCCCGGCGGCGCCCTCCTTCTCAGAGTGCGCGCCGATCAAAGTCGCGTCCAGGTCGATCTCGACCAGCTCGGGGGCCCCGATGATCTCCCACACCCGCGCCCGCGCGCTCGCGTGAGCGCTCCGCAGCCGCTCCAGCCCACCGGGGTCGCTCGCGATCCGGTCGATCACCCGGAACGCCGTCGCATCCGAGCAGACCGGGCCGAACAATGCGGCCTGGTCGCCGAGCGCCCCGAGATCCGACAGGCAGTCCCCGCCGTCGGCGAGCATCACCGCCAAGTCACGCACAACCCGCCCCATGTCGTGCCCAGAGCGCCTGAGCTTCAAGCCCTCAAGCTCTCGCGAGAGCGCTCTCCTCAGCCCGGTCTTCTCGGCGACTCCGACCAGCACGGCGCTGCCAGAGTGCGACACCAACCCGTCTCCGTCCGGCCTTGCAACTACCTTGAAATCGCGGCCATCGCGCTGCACCTTCAAGGTGATCCTCCTGAGCTCGGGAACAGGACTTCAGCAACCCCGATTCTCCAAGCTCAGCCGGACATTTCCGCGCCCCGGAACCCCCGGGGCGCGGACCGTTAACCCGCTGCTGCAAGATCTGGGCTAGTGTCGTGTCTGGGTGATTCGTTGGCAGTATCGTCTGATGGAGTCGAGGATTTGGTCGGCGGTCTTGGCCCAGACGTAGGGGCGGGGGTTTTCGTTCCAGGTGTCGATCCATTGGCGGATGTCGGTGTTCAGCGCGTGGACGGAGCGGTGCGCACCGCGGCGTAGGAGTTTGGTGGTGAGCTCGCCGAACCAGCGCTCGACGAGGTTGATCCACGAGCTGCTGGTTGGGGTGAAGTGCAGATGAAACCGGGGATGCGCAGCGAGCCAATTTCGGATCTTGGGGGTCTTGTGGCTGGAGGCGTTGTCGAGCACGAGGTGCACGTCGAGATGGCCGGGCACGTTCTGGTCGATCATCCGCAGGAACTTCAGGAACTCGATCGCGCGGTGGCGCTGGTGCAGCGAGCCGATCACCTGCCCGCTCCCGACGTTCAGCGCGGCGTACAGGCTGGAGGTGCCGTGCCGCTCATAGTCGTGCGTCGCTCGCTCGGGCGTGCCGGGAAGCATCGGCAACGTCGGTGCGGTGCGGTCGAGTGCTTGGATCTGGCTCTTCTCGTCCACGCAGAGCACAACGGCGCGCTCGGGCGGATTCAAGTACAGGCCGCAAATATCGTGGACCTTCTCGATGAACAAGGGATCCTTGGAGAGCTTCCAGGTCTCTTGGCGGTGCGGCTGCAACCCGAAGGCGTGCCAGATCCGCATCACCGCGTCCGGGGTCATCCCCACCTCCCTGGCCATCGACCGAGTCGACCAATGCGTCGCGTTCTTCGGCGCGCTCTCCAAGGTCTTGGTCACGACCCGCTCGACCTGTTCGTCAGTGATCGTCCGCGGTTTGCCGGGCCGCGGCTCATCCGCAAGACCTTCAAGCCGGCGCTGCGCGAACCGGTTGCGCCACTTCGTCACCGTCGGCCGCGAAACCGCCAGCGCTTCGGCGATCTCACCGTTGGACCACAACCCCTCCGCGGCCATCAGCACGATACGTGCCCGCAGCGCCAGCGCCTGAGCGCTCGTCCGGCGCCGCGTCCAGCTCTCCAGCACCGACCGCTCGTCGTCGCTCAACTCGATTGAAACGGCAGTAGGAATAGGCATGACCATCACCTACCCTAACCGCAAACGAATTAAACCAGCGGGACACTAGACTTCTCCTTTTCGTTCCGTAGATCGCCCCGGGGCGGTTTCGGTTAGAAGCGGGCCGCTCCGAAACGTTGAGTGCTGTGATGCTCGCCGCGCACGGCAAGATGGGGGGATACCTATGTTTTTGCTGTCACCGTAATGGCCTCCGAGGAGGCTTCACCCGAAGTCGGCGTGAAGACCACGTTGATCTTGACCTTCAGCCGGTGGTGCTTGCGCAGCGACGCGTTGCCGGCCTTGGTGAGCGTCAGCTTGAGCGTGTAGCTACCGGCCTTCGACACGGAGCGCTTCACGGTCTGGAGGCCCGAGCCGGACGCGGAGATGGCGCCCTCGGCTGGCGCCTTGACCGACAGGGTGACGGTCGTGCCCTTCACCGAGTGCTTGACGATCTGCACCTTGCCCGTGCTCGCGCCCGCCGTTGTGTTGAACGCCAAGACGCCGCCGGTGGCGGGGGTGAGGTTGCCGATCGCGGGGGGCGCCGTGCTGCCACCGGGCAGCGACGGTGCGGGCGGGCCGCTCAGCGGCCCCTGGCACGCTTCGCCTTCGCAGCTGGCTTCCCGGGTCGGCGCGGGGAAGCCGCCGTCGATCCTCGCGTCGTAGACGTCGCGGTCTTCGTCGGTGTCCTGGCCCACGAGCTGATCCGCTGTGACGAAGAAGATGTTCGCGCCGGAGGCGTCCATCCCGATCAGCCCGGGGTGGGCCTGGGATTCCGTGGGGTCGGAGGAGTCCGTGCCGTCGGAGATCAGGTAGACGTTGCCGTCGTGCCACTCATAGACGTTGTGCAGGCCCCCTTGGACCTGTGGTGTGAGCGCGTCGTTGCTCTGAAAGACAATGTAGGAGCCGTCTCCAGAGACAGTCAAGCGGCCGGGTACTCCCGATTCAGTGGCGAGGGTCGCTGGGTCGCTGCTCGTGTTGCCGTCGTTGTTAAACCCGCCCTGGCCGACCGAGACGCGGATCAGCTCCCCGGTCTGCGCGTCATAGCGGAACGCCTGGGCCGCCGTGCTCGTATCGCCGCTGGTCAGATCCGCGGTGGTGGTGAACACGAGATAGTGCCCGTCGGGCGTGGCCTGCGCTTCTTCCGGGCTCGCCTCCGGGAGGGTCGCGATGAAGGACGTGTAGCCGGCCGGGTCGCCTTCGCCCGGTGCTTCCCAGAGGTAGAGGTTGTCCTTGCCGGCTTCGGCGACCTGGTGGCCGGCGGGCAGCGAGAGATCCGGTTCGCTGCTCAGCACCCCCGTCGCGGTGAAGTACACCCGCGAGCCTTCTTCAGAGACCGCCACGACGCTCTGCACGTCCGCGCCGGAGCTCGTGCCGGTCAGCGAGATCGCTTTCAGGTCCGGGCAGGCGTTCACGAGCCCCGTCGGGGTGGGGGTGGCGCCGCCGTCGCCGGGCAGTTCGCACTCATACAGCGCGTTGGTGGCGTCCGTGTCACCCGCGATGAGCCCGGCCTGCGCGGCGGTGAAGAACACCCTCGATCCGTCGCTGGAGACGCCCTGGAAGGTGACCGGGCTCGTCACGTTGCACGACACCGAGCTTTCGCATCCCGAGCTGCCCGCGACGTTGACCGTCGCCTGCGTGGCGCCCGCGGCGCCTATGCGGGCGTACATCTGGTTGGCGGCGGGGCCGGACGCACCGGAGACGCAGCCGCCGGCGCGGGCGTTGAAGAAGACCGTCGAGCCGCCCGCGGAGATGCCATTGTGCACCGCGTGAGCTTCTTCTTCAACGTCTGCGCCCAGACCGGTCCCGCACTCGCTGATCTGGCCCCCGGCGTTATCCACCCCGACGAGCGACGGCACTTCGGCGATGCCCTCACCGCTATGACCGGCGCCGACATACTCATACAAAGACGGCCGTACACCGAACACTGTGCCATCGCCGGGCCAAAGGTAGCTGTGTGCTTCATGACTGGGCGAGTCCAGCTGGAAGACGACATCGGAGAGATCGGCTGATGATCCAACTATCCGATTTCGGAAGTTGTTCAGCGTATGGGTTCCCGCCCCATGCGGAGGTCCTTCGGTCGCCGAGGGGGGGGCGATCGGTCCGATGTTGAGGAAGCTGCCGTCGGCTTCGCGGCGGTAGAAGTCCTCGGCGGATATCGACTGCGACGGAGTCGCGGCCGACCACAGGCCCACAGCCACGTCGGCCGGGCTCGCCAGCTCCTCGTCGGAGATCGGGAACACCGACGCCGCGGCGGTCAAGGAGGTCGCGCTCCACCCGGAGATGCCGCGCGCCAGTTCATAGAACGTTCCGATGAGCTCTTCGTCCGCGCCGGCGTCACCCATGAGCGGCGTGGAATCCTCGAGCAGCGGCGAGCCGCTGGGGGAGATCGCCGTCGTCGAGGCCGTGGCAAGGCCGCTGCCGCCGGTGACCACGTTATTGAAGCTCTTGAACGGGGGTGTGACCTGCTCGTAGGCGCGGCAGTCGGGCAGCGCCAGCGAGTAGGCAGCGCCCGTCAGCGGATCGATGTCGCTTGCGCCGCGCAGCGCTTCGTTCGGACAAGACCCGGGCAGCGGCTGTTCGCCTTCGCCTTTGGCCGGGGTCGTGAACTTCCGGTCGACCCCATCGGCCGTGCCCGTGGCGTTGCTCGCGACGACGCGGTAGTGGTAGGTCGTGGCCGCCGCCAGCCCCGTGAGCGTCTGGGAGACCTGTGTCGGCGCGCTGCCCGCGTCGCCTTCCCCGGCGGGCACGGTGGTGCCATACGCGACCGTCGGCCCGTATTCGAAGCGGTAGGTGGTGGGCTCGTTTTCGGGGTAGATCGTCGCATACAGCGTCGCCTGGCTGGCGCTGATGCCAGTGGCGCCAGTCCCGGACACCTGCGGGGGGGCCGCGAGCGTGGAGAACTTCTCTTCGCCGGAGATGCTCGTTCCTTCGGAGTTGTGCGCGAGCAGGCGCACGTGGTAGGTGCTGGCGCCCGTCAGTTCGCAGACGGTCTGGGTGACCGGCACTTCTTTGGGTTCTTTTTTCGTTCCGCTCCCGGCGCTGGCTTCCGCGAGCTCGGTCCAGTGCACCCCGTCGGTGGAGTCTTCGAAGCGGTAGCTGGTCTCCGCTGCGTGCGGAAGGACTTCGCCGTTGAAGGTCGCACAGTGATCGGTGATCGCGGTGACCGGCTCGATGATCACCGTCGGTGCTTTCGCCGCCAGGGCCGGAGTGGCGCTCAACGCGAACGCGACTGCGGCTGCGAGGGCTAGGGGAAGGGTGCGTGACGCTCTCATGGCTAGCTGCTCCCCTTGGCGTGGGTGGACTTCCTGGCGGACTTCTTCGCTTTGGCCTTCGCCTTCGGCGCGTACTTGTGGCGGGCCTGCTTTTCGCAGGCCAGGCGCTTGCGCTTGTGCTTCTTGCCGTATTTCTTCTTGCACGCCTTCAGGGCTTTCGCGAGCTTCTGCGCGTTGGTGAGCTTGACGGCTTTGAAGGGCAGCACCCCGCCGCAGCCGCTGACCGCGATGCTCGTGCTCTGGCTGATGACCGCGCCGCTCTGAGCGGTGATCGTCGTGGGCATCGCAAGGCTCGCTTTGCAGAGGTTGTAGTTTTCCGCTCCGGGCACGTAGGCGCCGAGGATCGAGTGTGGGCCGGTCGGCAGTTCCGTTTCGAAGCTCGTGAACGGCGCATCGGGGGCGGTTTCGAAGCGCGAGTAGGTGATCCCGTTTTTGATGTCTGTCTTGCCGTCCAGGACGAGGGTGACGCCTTCGCCCTGGAGCACGAACTCGACGTCGGGGAATTCCGCGCCACCGTGGGAGACCAGGTACGCGGGGCCGGTGAGGGGACTGGCCAGCAACGGCGTGTGGATCGTCGCTTTGCCGATCACCGAGCCTTCGTCGCACGCCGCGGGGTTGGTGTTGAAGACGGCTTCCAGGCACGCTTTCTGGAGCGTCGACAGACGCGAGGGCAGCGCCACGGGGAGCTGCAGGTCGACTTTGGCGATGTTCGCCTGCCCCAGCCCCGCCGATTCGATCTTCACGTGCAGGCTCGCGCCGTCGGCTTTGCTCGCCTTGCCTTCGGTGGAGGCTGTCAGCTTCGGGGCGAACGGCAGGTCCGCGCAGCCGCTGGCCGCATACGGACTGGACACCGTGCTCGTCTTGTCCGCTTCGCTTGAGCCGATCGCGTGCTCGCCGGTGAGCGTCGCTGAGATCGACTGCTGGGTGCAGTTGGTCGCATTGAACATGAACCCCGGACGGTTGACTTCGACCGTCACGCTGCGCAGCCGGATCGGCACGCCGTCGACGATCTGCGGCAGGGGGTTGCTCGTGATCGTCAGCGCCGAGGTGGTTGGGTTGACCGCGATCGAGGCGCGCACCACCACGTTGCCAAGGTTGAAGGGGCCCGCGACCGCTGGCACGACGATCGACAAGCCGAACGGCTGGTTCTTATACGGGCCAGTCAGGTAGACCCGCCCGCCGCTGATCGTGTAAGGGTCTGAGCCCGGCCCCGCCGTCGCCGTGGTCGTGCCGATCTGGCTTTCAGAGGAACACGTGCCCGCATTCGCTTCCGCTTCACCGCAGCGCGGTATCCCCGCGATCTTGCCGAGCAGACCCGGGGGTGTCTGCACCGTGACACCACCCAGATCCTGTTCGCCATCCTGACGGGAGAAGCTCACCGAGAGCGGGCTGTACGCACCCGCAGCCGGGGAGACCGTGCCCGCGGTGAACACCGGCCCGAATGACATCGAGGAGCCGCAGCCCGTGATCGCAAACGACGATTCCGAACTCTTCGTCGGCGTTTCCGGCGCGCTCCACGGCTCCAGATCGCTGAGCGTCGTGAACGTCGCGCAGCTCTGCGGGTTCGCCAGCGGCGCCCTCGGGCCGTCCTTGAACTTCACTTCCAGGTCGCTAAACGGAAGCTGCGGGTTTTCCTTGAATTCCGCGGTGAGCTGCCCCGTCGCTGGGTTGGCCCTCACGACGCCGGGCAGCTTGATCGTGACCCCCAGCGTCTGCGAGTGCACCTGGATGAACAGGCGGAAGATGCGCCCTTCACTCGCGTCCGCTTCGCTGCACGGCGAGCATTCCGGTTCACCCAAAAACACCTGCCCTTCGAGCGGGCTTTCCAGCAGCGGGGTCGTGACCTTCACGGTCGCGATCTGCGACGCCAGCGGACACGACCCCGGCTGGTTTGATTCAAGTGCGATCTGCGCATCGCTGCACGCCTGCAGCCCATTCGCAGCCGACGGAGACACCGACAGGCCTTCCGGCAACGCCACCGTCGCGGTCCTCAGCTCCGGCGTGGCCAGTTCGGAGAACGCTTCGGTCTGCGGGACTTCCAGGTTGACGTCATAGCCCGACGGCTCGTCCGTCTGGGTCGTGCCGCCTTCACCGACAGACGCCGGCTGGAAGCTCAGCGACGGGTCGTCAAACGCCAGCGCCCCGCAACCTTCCACGCCCGCCAGCATCACGCTCGCGGGCAGCCAGGCCGGGTCCGCGAAGTCCGGTTCGAACGGGTCCCCGACCCCCGGATCAGTCCACGTATCCATGTGCAGGCTCAGCGTCCGCGCTTCTTCACTCGCGGCGCAATCCACCGGATCGGTCAGGAACGCCGTTTCCTTCCCGCCGGTGGCGAACGCGGCGGCCGGGTCACCGAAGAACGTCAGCGAAGCCGCATGCAGAAACACCTGCGGAGCCAGCGTAGTTACACGCACCACATAGCCCCGGTCGCTGTGCACGACATCCCCGAAGAGCACGATCCCGACGCCCACGTAAGTGAAGCCGAACTCCGCCGCATGCCCCGAACCGGGCACCAGATTGAACACCTGGTAGGGACCCACAAGGCCAGGCTTCTCCACGTAGATGACACCAACACGCGTATCGGACGGACAGCCATTCAAGTTGTCACCCGTAGACCCACCGGGCGAGGCTTCCGTGAACTCGCGCTGGGTGCAGCGCGGCGTCGCCTCGGGATCCCCGATCAGCCCCAGCGGCAGTTCCGCCACGACCGTCTTGGCTTCTTCACTCGCGGCGACATTCCTGTACTCGAGCGTCTTGTATGCATCCGTCGCACCCGGTTCGAGTTCCTGGTTGAACTCGAAGTCGGTCGTTACGGCCCACGGGTGGCCGCCCGCCTGCGTGAACGGTTCACCGCCGGCCCCGACCACGCGAAAGTGCAAGAACGACATCCCAAACGCCGTGGCCGGACCCTCGTTGATTGGATTCGTGTTGCTCGACACTGCGGCGCTCAGCGCGCCGCCGCCGGACACGGTGACCGTGTTCGTGCCGCTCTCCGCGGGCGTCCCGCCGGCCACCGTGACCGGAATGACGATCGGCACCACAGCACTCTTGGTGCTACTGGGGTCGGAGTGGTTGAATGCAGCGCCTGCAGGTTCCACAGCGACCGTCGAGGTGCATTCCACGACCTTCTGGCCCGCACCCGCGCTGCAGCTCCAGTCGCTGTGAGGGTAGTTGCCTTCTTCCACGGGCGTGGCCATCGTGCTGACCCCCGCCGGGAGATGATCCACCACCGTGATCAGACCACTGGAGGCGCTGCCGAGATTCTCGACCTCGACCCGATACAAGTCATTGCCCACGCCATCGCTCGGCTGAAACGCCGTCGGCAGCGCCTCGGACTCGACATTCCAGACCGGGGCCGCGAGAGCCGAGCCGGTGAACGCGAAAGCGAAGAAGGCGAGAGCGAGGGCTGGCAGGCCGAGAAGGAAGCGGCGGCCGCGGGGGCGTTGCTCACGTCTCCCGTCACCCCCGGGGCCCGGCGTGCTGGGCACATCCTCGCAGCGGCCGCGGGCGGACCGTGTCGAGACGCTCGCGCTCACGCCTTTCTTGGTTGATGTCGCTTGCTTTGGACCCATGCCCATCCTCGCTCCCTCGCCGCCTGCTTTTCGGTTGGATGTCCTGGGCGTCTGGATTCGATCCGCGCCGCTAGGCGCATCGCGTGCTCGCCGCCAAGACCCGTGTGCAGCGTGTGTGCGGCCCGTCGGGCCGCACACACATACCGCCCACTGCCTATTGCTCTGGTCCTAGCCGGCGATCACCACGCCCTTGGCGAACTTCTGCGTCGCGGTGAACGACAAGCCTGTAAGCTCCCGACCTTCTTCCGTCCGTGTCCGCATTTCTTCAGGCGCTACAGGTGTCTGTTCACCTGCGCCGTTGACGGTGAACGTGAAGGCCTTTCCGCCGGCCACCACGGCTTCGGAGTCCACTTCGTAGCCTCCGAAGCCCATCCTAAATTCACCAAGAGAGCCACATACGTACCCGGGCCACGGCCCGCTTTCCTCCAGTTGCATGGCAGAGGGCACCAACAGGCCCACGATCAAGCCCGTCGTGATAGTGGGGCATGCTTCTTTTACAGCGCCATGGGTGGCCGTGCATTTGTCTTCGAATTCGAAGGTTATGAACGCGTAATTGCTGGCCTCGATTGTGCCAGTGTCTTTGCCCTTTTTGCATGCCACCGTGTATTCTATGGCGTTTGATCCATTGCGCATGTCGAACGTGCTTGCCTTTATCTTACCCGTGAAGGTCGTGCCTACTGCTGAGGCCGCTTCGTACTTACCCGTTTTCGCAGGACTCGCTTTTGTCGTGCAGTTCTTTTCGGTGAATTCGCCGGTGTTCTTTGGTGACGCCTTCACGCACTTTACAAATTCCGGCGCTGCCAAGGCGCTCGCCGCTGCGACCGCGCTGAACGCGAAGACGGCGACGAGGCACAGCCCTATCATCCTGATGCGTTTCATGTTCTCCACTCCTCCATTTCCCTTCTTGGATTAGATCGACCGACCCGGAAAAAAATCCCCTCTTCGGGACAGAGACGCCCCGGGGCCGGCCGTTAGCCGCCGGCTGTATCTGAGCCGGCGGTGCTGCTGTACTCCCGGCCTTGGCAGGGAAGACATCTCTCCTGTCAAGGTCAAGCTCGGTAGGACGTCGAGACGCCAGCGCTCGGGTGCCGGCGGCTTCCGCAGCGGCGCACGCTCGCAGTAGAGGGCGCGGTGAGCCGCGCTACGAGGTCTGTGCTGCCCCCCCCCCCCCCCCCCCCCCCGCGCCGCTCTTCACGGGGGCCGCGGCAGGAGTCCGCCGCGGCCCCGTGAAGGAGCAGGGTAGAGGGAGCTTCCTGCGGGGCCTCTGCGAGCGCCACCGGAGAGGGACCGGTGAGGCTCGGACAGACCCCTGCAGGTATGAGACGCGAAACCCCCGAGCGCCGGCGAAGCCCAGCGGCGCTCAGACAGCGATGCGCTCCCACGAGAGCGCCCCCTCGCCCACACAGCACACCGGCCGCCCCGGGTCCGGCCGCGGGACCGTGTTGAGCGGCGCCCGCACGGGCGCCGCGGTCACGCCGAAAGCCCGTGCAGCTGCGAGCCGGAGCTAGGGCTCTAGCAGAGAGAGAGAGAGAGAGAGAGAGAGAGAGAGAGAGAGAGAGAGAGAGAGAGAGAGAGAGAGAGAAGCCGGCGTCGAGCAGGAACCCGCTGGGGGTGTGGCCCCCGGCGTCGTCACGCCCGACGATCATGCCCTGCCATCCTCTCGTCCCCGCTCCCATCGCTGTGCTCCTCGCTCCTCGCTCCTTGCAACCCGCTGTTCCTGTGTTGTCCAGCACAGCGGCGCTACTGGCTGCGCGCCGACGGTGCGTGACCCGACATGGCGGACTATACACCCAATCCGACGCGGCCGTCAAGGCGGGTTCCCTCCGTGGGGCTACCCTCGGCGTCATGAGCAGACGGGTTCCCGCGCCCAGCGGCAGGGCGCTCTACCGCGTGCTGCCCCCCGGGGCCCAGGACATGAGCGCGCAGCAGATCGCCCTTCACCAGCGCTCACGCCTGCAGGGCGCGATGGTCGCCGCCGTAGCACAGAACGGGTACGCCAACACCACGATCAAGCAGCTCGTCTCCCTCGCCGGCGTCTCGAAGCGCACCTTCTACAAGCTGTTCGCCGATAAGGAACAGTGCTTCCTGGCGACCTACGACCTGATCGCCGCGATGGCCTCAGAACGCATCTCCCGCGCCTACCGCGAACAGCACGACTGGCGCGAGCAGCTGCGCGCCGCGTTCGAGTGCTTCGCTGAGATCCTCGGCGAACAGCCCGCGGCCTCGCACCTGGTGCTCGTCGACGCCCTCGGCGTCGGGCACCGCGTGCTCGAGCACCGCGAGCGCGTCGTCAGCGAGTTCGAGCTGATGCTCGCCCAGAGCTTCGAGCGCGCGCCCGAGCACGCGCTCGTCTCGCCCACCACGATCCACGCGATCGTGACGGGCACCCGCCGCGTCGCCTACCGGCGGCTGCTGGCAGGCGAACCCGAGCAGCTGGGCGAGGTCATCGGCGAGCTTCTCGACTGGGCGCTTCACTACCACGCGCCCGGCGTCGTGCCTCCCGTGCGCCCCCCGTTCCCCGCTCCCAGGACCACGCCCAGCCTGCACCAGACACTCCAGGAATCCACGATCGCACCGCTGAACCCCGCCCAGGCACGCGGCAAACTCACCCACCGCGAACGCATCCTGCACGCCGTCGCCAGCCTCGCCAGCGAAGGCGGCTACCAGGCGCTGTCGATCCCCGCGATCTCCACCCGAGCCGGCACCTCAAACGAAGCGTTCTACAAGCACTTCACCGACAAGCAGGACGCGTTCCTGACCGCATTCGACGAGGCCGCCCGCCGCGCGACCATACCCACCGCCCAAGCCTTCCAGTCCGCCCCCAACTGGCCGGCCGCGGTCCACGCCGCGCTCGGCACGCTGCTGGAGTACATCGTCAGCGACCACGTGTACACGCGCCTGGCGTTCTTTGACATCGTCACCGCAGGAGCAGCCGGCAGCGACCGCGCCGAGCAAAGCCTGGACACCTTCGCCAGCATGCTCGCCCCCGGCTTCCAGCAGCACCCCCACGTCCCCGCCGTCGTCGGCGAGGCGATCATCGGCGGCCTCTGGAACATCATCCAACGCGAGGTCGCCTACGGACGCTCACACCAGCTGCCCCAGCTCACGCCAGAGCTCACCTACATCACCCTCACACCATTCATCGGCGCTCGCGCCGCGGCACACGCCGCCGGCTGAAGAGCGCCGTAACCGGCCGAGAAGGGTCCCTGCGCTGATGACCCCGCGGCGCAGCCGGCCACGGGCCGGGGTACGGGCTTTCGGCTGCAAGCAACCATGGGTGGGGCCACGATCACTCGTGGCCCCACCCTGCTTGTCCGTATCGACTGGCCAGTACCGAGCACCAGTGATCCTTGCAGTGATCCTAGTTGATGTAGACCTTTTTGCCTGATGTGGTTTCGGTTGCGTCGGTGCCGGTGATAGTCGATTTTTCACCGGCGAATAGGAGGCCTTTTGCTTTTACGAATTCTAGCTCGTAACCTTTGCTAGCGACGACAGTTCCCTTGACTTTACCGGTCACGTCGCCCAGTTCCGTTGTGCCGCATTTTACGTTGAAGCCGCTTTCGATGGTGACTTCGACTTCGGTTTCGCTGATGACTTCGTCAGTTACCACACCTTCTATGATCCCGTTACCATTAGGGATGTTTGGGGCTTTACATACTGTTGCGAGCGTGCCGCTGCCTGTGCACCCGTCGAAAACGAGAATGAGGTGGCTATGGCCAATATCGCCTGCTGTGTTCCAAACAAAGCCGGCGTTTTCGAACGTGGTGCATGTGATACCTGCGGTTTCCGCTTCATTCTCGAGGACGAAGTTAGCGCTCACTATTGTGCTGACGACTGGTATCCGTACGCCTTCTGCGAAGGGCGTGAAATGTTCACCTGTTTTGCATGGTGGTTTCGTTTCTGGGGTGCCTGTAGCGCAGGTACCGTATGACCTGGTTTCGGCCTGCGCCATCGCCGGCATCACCGCGAAGGCGACTACCGCGAGCAGCGGCGCGAGACTGATGAGGAGCTTCTTCATGGGGTATCATTCCTTTGCTGTATTGAAGGTGGCCTCGGGGTGGCTCTGTTGAAGAATCTGGCCGCTCCGAGGCCTTCGTTCTGCGATCCTTTCCGTTCCCATGCTTTGGCACGCGGAAAGACTGGTTGTGGTCCCCATCGTGGCTGGCGCCGTCGCTACCTCGGCGACGTCGGCTGCGGGAGGGGGCCTCGGGAACCCGCCGCGTTCCGCCGCGGCAAACGGCGGGGCGAGTTTGCCATGAGAAAGCTTCTGATCTCGGTTGCTGCCCTCCTCGCGGTCGACTTCGATGATCTCGTCGGGCGGGGCAGCTGCTGGCCCCGGCGACGGGGACAAGAGAACATGTCAGCACGTTCGAGGGGCGCGCACAAGAGCGCTCCGTTGAGGAAAACTGCTGAAACCGCGCGTTTGGTCCACCGAGTGGCGACTATTTCGGCCGCTTGAGCCATGCGGCGCCGATCGCGCACTTTGCGGGCCTTCCCGGAACGGTCCACCGAGTGGCGACTATCTGTGTTTCCCGCAAATTGCGGCTGGTTTGGATCGGGGCGATCCGTTCTCGGGTTTTTCAGCGTCGTTCAGGGGCGCAGCGCGGCGGCCAGGACACCGAGGAGTGCCTCTGCCAGCGCGCGCTCGCCGTCGATCTCGATGCCCGACGGCTCGCCGCTCAGCAGCGCCTCGCACCAGGCCAGCGGCGGCGCCTGCGCCCGCGCGCCGGGCGCCCGCGCGGGGTCGAAGGCGAGCACGGAGATGCGCCCGCCGGCGAGCGACAGCTCCACGTCGGGCCAGCCTTCCACGCCGGGCGGCGGCTGCACGTGCAGCAGGCAGGTCCCCCGCACGCCTGGCGGCAGGCGCACGCGCGAGGCGATCACGCGAACCAGGCCGGCGAGGTCGCCGGCCATCCGCGGCACGCTGCGCGGCGTCCAGCGCAGGCGCCAGCACGCGGCCAGCACGGCCACGCGCGCCAGCAGCGGCACGAACTCGGTCAGCTCGTAGCGACGCGCGCCCCGATGCTCGCCGGGCAGCGCCCGCGCCAGGCCGCCCGCGACCAGCTCCTCCAGGTGGCGCCGCAGCGTGCCCCTCCTGAGCTCCGGCACGAGCCGCAGCAGCTCTCTGAACGGCTGCGGCCCGCCGAGCAGCGCCCGCAAGATCAGGCGGTTGACGCGGTCCGCGATCAGCTTCAGCAGCAGCGAGATGGACGCTCGGCGCGGCGCGGGCGCCCGCAGCAACGCGGCCTCCATCTCCTCGGCGAGGAGCAGCAACTCGCCACCGGCCTTGGTCAGCGCGCACTCCACGCGCCGCTGATTGCGCGCCGACGGCCGGCGCGCGGCGATGCCCATCTCAGCGAGCGCCTCCAGCCGGTGGTCGAGCGTGCGCTCGGGGACGCCGAGGCGCCGGCCAAGCTCCGCGCGCTCCAGCGGGCCGTCATTCAGCGCGCGCAGCAGCGCGAGCATGCGCTCGTCGGCCAGCAGCCGCAGGAACCCCTCCCCGTCCCGCGGAGGGCGCTCGTGCTCGGATCTCATCGACATGGGCAATCGCGTCGCCGCCCCTTACGGCAGCCGAGGGACTCACGGACGCTCGGCTGCGACGACGGCGCTGCGCGCGCCCGCACAGTGTGGCAATCGGAATAGTACGACGACCCGGACCGGCTCCCAATGGCCAATCCGTCCACAGACGGCACTCGACGCGACCGGCGCTAGCCGCGCGGAGCGGGGATCACCGCCACCGCCAAGCGCCAGCTCATCGGCGTGCTTTACGAGCTGCGCACGAAGACCTGAAGGACGCCTAGGACGGGGGCTCTGACTGCGAGGCCATCGTGATCCAGTCCGAGACGCCGATCTCCACACGCCGTCGGAGACGATCCAGGCAGAGCTCCGCGGCTTGGCTTTGGACTTCCGTGATCGCCTGCGGGCCGACCATGGCCTGTAGCCAGTCGAGCAGCACACCGCTGTGCGACTGAGGTCCGACCGGCACGAACCCGTCGTCATCGAGGGTGTGCATCGGTGTCACGATCAGCGGCTCGACGGGGAGAAAGCTCCAGCCCTTCCGGCCCTCCAGGCCCCGCGCGATCCAGATCAACAGTTCAGCCACGGGGACGCCGTGCACGTCGACCGCGAATATGACTTCGTCATCGTCGATGCTCCCGGGATGCAGCCGATATGAGAAATCCTCGGCGGCGGTCGGATAGCCGCGCTCCGCGCTCAGCAGCTCATTGACACGCGTGTAGGCGGCGATCGTCTCGCCGAACGCCTGCAGGGACGCCTCTTCCGGCGGCTCAGGGCTCGCCAACAGCTCCATCAGCGCCGCGTGCTGGTCCTGCCACCGCACGATCGCCTGGGCAGCCGACGCGGTCATGCCTTACACGTTACAGTAGCTGACGCTCACGCACCGGTTCAGGCCGAGGGCTTCTGCTCGCCCGGGTCTGTTGACCGCTGCGGCTGCTGGCCGCAGGCTGCACAGCGAGGAGCCCGCCCGACGGGTTCGCGGCGAACCTGGAGACAGCCGGTCCTGAGCGCGGCTGCTCCCGAGTCCACGAGGAGCTCTCACGAAATCGCTCGGCCGCTTGGCCTCGTCTGGATTTGAGTATCGCTGCCTCTCTGACCATGTGTAGCTCACCCCGCTACCGCCCACTGCGAATGCCTGCAGACGCCACCCAGAGCACTAGGTCGACCCTATCAGCCGTGATGCGGCTCAGGACTATATAGTCATCTCTGCGGGTCATAGCCTGCCCTCGATGCCAGCATCCCGGGGGAACATGGAAGCCAAGCGGGCCCTCGCGCTCGCCGGTCTGATCCGCCAAGGCCGACGCGCAAAGCACTGGACACAGCGCGATCTCGCGCAGGCGGTGCCAATCGGGCAAACCTCCATCAGCCGGTACGAGCGGGCCAGCCAAGGCGTCCCACCGGACGAGACCATCATCCAGATCGCCCGCGCGCTCGACGCGGACCCCCGCGATTTCCTACGCACGGCGGGGCGACTGAGCGGTGAGACCTTCGAGACCGCCGTCCTGGACGAGCTGCTCGCCGTGCGTCGCCCACCTCGAGCAGATCGACCGCGCGAACGCCGCAACACACGCCGTGCTCGCCCGCAATGAGCAAGCGACCGCCGCGACCCGTGACGTACTCGCACGAATCGAGGCAACCCTGCAACCTCCGAGCGCTTCGGGCTGACGCCCGCCAGGGGCGTCGGCATCAGCGCGGCCGCCAAGCGGCAGCCCATCGCGATCGTCAACGAGCTACGCAGCTGACCCGGGGTTGCCAGCGATCAGGCCGACGGCACGAGCCGCAGGGATGCCGCAAGACCTGCGCAAAGGCGGACGCGGCGCATCCGCGCGCGCAGCGGGGGCGCCGCTGACGCTCTTGGAGGGGAGGCAGTCGTGGTCTTGGATGGTGAGGGTCCAGACGTCGAGGCGCGCGCGGTGCCTGGACTGGGATCGACACATGGGCCGATCGCGGTTGCGCCTTCATACGGGCCTATCGGGTGCCAGCGCGGCGTCGGGCGACTGGGCGCGGCGTGGTCTAAATAGAACACAGATAGAACACAAGAGCCGATCGAGCCTGGTCCCGGCAAACCAAAAAGATGCTGGTTTGCAGGTGATTTCTCTAGTCGGGGAGACAGGATTTGAACCTGCGACCGCCCGGCCCCCAGCCGGGTGCGCTACCAGACTGCGCCACTCCCCGTGGCATTCAAGCGGGCGACGGGAATCGAACCCGCCCTAGAAGCTTGGAAGGCTTCTGTGCAGCCACAACACTTCGCCCGCACGCCCGCGTCCCATCTTACCGGCGCTCCTCGGTCGGCACCGCGCCCGACTCGTCGGCGAGGCCCTCGGGCGGCCAGGGGCCCATGAAGTTGTCGCGGGCGCCGTCGAGCGTGACGGTTGAGCCGCTGAACGCGCGGCCGAGCGGGGAGGCGAGCAGGGCCAGCAGCCAGGCGTGCTCGGCAACATCGCCCAGGCGCCCCAGCGGGACCGCGCGGGCGGCCCCGGCGCGGACGCTCGCCGGGTACTTGCCGAGCACTTCCGTCTCGAAGATCCCCGCGGCGACCGCCATCACCGCCACCCCCCACCCGGACCACCGCTCGGCCAGCTCCCGCGTGAGCGCCTCCACCGTCGCCCGCGCCGAGCCCGAGTGCGCCATGCCGGGCATGCCGTGATGCGGCGAGAGGGTCACGTTCACGATCGTGCCCTCGCCGGCCGCCCGCATCGCCAGCTCGAAGGCCGCCTCGGCCATGTTCAGCGTGCCCTCGACGTTCAGCCGCCAGACCGCCCGCCAGCCCTTGAGCGCGATCAGCTCTGCCGGCGTGAAGTACTGACCGCCCGCGTTGTTCACGAGCAGGTCGAGGCGCCCGCGCCGCTCGAGCACCGTGCGCACGAGCATCTCCGCGTCCTCACGCTCGCGCACGTCTCCCGCGACCCAGTCCAGGTCATGAGCGTCCGAGGCCGAACCGATCTCGGCTGCCGTCTGCGCGAGCACCTCCGCGCGGCGCCCCGTGATCGTCACCTCGGCGCCGCAGCGCGCCAGCTCGTGCGCCGTGGCCCGTCCGAGCCCCGTGCCTCCACCCGTCACGAGCACCACCCGGCCTCTGAGCAGCCCGGGTACAAAGATCGTCGATCCTCCGTCCGCGGCGGTCATTGCCGGCGATCATAGGCCCCCTCGCGCGCCGCCCGCTTCAACCGGGCGCCGTCCGTCCTCGAACCCGACTAGGGTTTGCCTGTGTCCCCTAGGCCGCTGGTCGTTGTGTCCGGATTGACCGTCGGCGACTACCTGCTCTGGAACTGGTCGCTGAGCAGCAATCACGACGTCCTCGCGCTCGTCTCGGGACTGACACTGCCGCCCTTGGTGATCGCCTGCCTGTGGCTGCTCGCGCTGAACGTCGCCCGCCTGATCGCCCGCTCAACCCGGCGTCGTGCCGACCGCTCCGCGCGCCGGGACGTCGGCGGCCGCGGCGGCGGACGACCTCGCTCGACCGCAACCGCCGCGCCGCCCGAGGAGGCCTCCACCTCGACTGCCTCCGCGGGCCGGTCCTCCGGCAAGCTCGCCGCTTGAGGATGCCACCCCCGAATCCGTGAGCGACCGCAACAGGCGCCTGTTGCCCCCGTCCAAACGTCTTCGCATGGGCCTGGCAGCGCTCGTGCTCCTGCTCGCGGCAGCCGCGCTGGGGGGCTATCTGTACGAGCGCCACCGCACCGGCAACATCTACCACCCCCACGCCCGCTTCGTGCCCCAGCCGACGCCGAAGCTGCCCACCCGCGGCCCGCAGCGCTTCGCCTGGCCCCTGTACGGCTACAACCGGGAACACACGCGCTTCTTCCCCGCGCCCGTGAGGCTGCGTCCCCCGTTCGGGCACCTGTGGGTGCACAACAGCCATTCGCTGCTCGAGTTCCCGCCGGTGATCTACGGCGACCACATCTTCCAGCTCGCCGACGACGGCGTGCTCAGCGCCATCGACAAGCGCGACGGCCACACGTTCTGGACGCGCAGCCTGGGCCAGCTCTCGGCGTCCACGCCGGCGGTCAGCGCCAACACCGTCTACGTGACGATTCTCGCGAGCGGGCACCCCGACAAGCCGGGCCGTGTCGTGGCGCTCAACTCCAGCACGGGCGCGATCCGCTGGTTGCGCCCCCTGCCGAGCCCGAGCGAGTCCTCCCCGATGCTCGACGGCGGCCGCCTGTTCTTCGGCTCCCAGAGCGGGATCGTCTATGCGCTGGACGCCCGCAACGGACGTGTCCTGTGGGTCTATCACGCCCCCGGCGCGGTCAAGGCCAGCCCCACGCTCTCGGGCGGCGTTCTCTACTTCGGCGACTACTCCGGCCATGTGCAAGCGGTCTCGGAGCAGACCGGGCGCAGGCTGTGGCTGAGCGGCTCCGAAGGCGCCCTGTTCGGCAGCGGCACCTTCTACTCGACCCCCGCGGTCGTCTACGGTCGCGTGTTCCTCGGCAACACCGACGGGCGCATCTACGCCTACGACGCCTCCTCGGGCAGGCTCGACTGGGCGGTGCAGACCGGCGCCTACGTCTACGCCTCGCCGGCCGTCACCAACGCTCCCGGCCTCGGCCCAACGGTCTATCTCGGCTCCTACAGCGGCACCTTCTACGCCGTCAACGCCCGCTCGGGCCAGATCAGCTGGACGTTCAACGCACACGGGCGGATCTCGGGATCGGCGACCATCATCGGACGGATCGTGTACTTCGCCGACCTCGGCCAGCACCGCACCTACGGCCTGGGCGTCTCCACCGGCAGGGTGCTCTTCGAAATGGACACGGGCTCCTTCGACCCGGTGATCAGCGACGGCGTGCACATATATCTGACCGGCTACAGCGCCCTCTACGGGCTCGCGCCGCTGCAGCCCTCCACACGATCGCGGACGGCCCGCCAGGGGGCCGCCCGGCGCAGCGCGGCCGCGGCGGCGGCGGCAGCAGCACCAGCAGCGGCGGCGGCGGCCGGCTCCTCGACGCGGCCCGTGCGGAAGCCCTAGCCGCCGCTCGAGAGCACGTGCGCGAGCAGGTTTCGCGTCATCGCCACCACCCGCGGATCCGGTGCGGGCGGCGCATCCGGGGAGGCCTGCGGGACGGGCGAGAGCGCGTACTCCCAGCCGAGCGTGCCGGTGGCGAACACCACCGCACCCGAGGGCGCGGTGTAGAGCGTCGTCTCCGCCGCGTTTCCCCGCACGGGCGAGGGCTCGTTCTCGGCCATGCAGACCGCGTCGGTGCCAGCGCCCACCAGCTGCGTGCCCGGCGGCGATGCCGAGGTGCGCTGGTCGAGCTCGTAGCCGACGATCCCCGGGATGCTCGTGGCGGCGCCGATGCCGGTGCCGGCGAACAGCCAGCCGGGCTTGAGCCCCGGCGCGGGGGTCCAGGCGTAGTAGCGGTAGACCGGCGGCCCGGGCTGCGCCACGCGCGGGGTGATGCAGCCGTTGTAGGCGCTGCCCACGAGCGGCGCGCCGCCGAGCGGGAACAGCCCCGTGGGTTCGCTGCGGTCGGGGTCCAGGCCGGCGAACTCCTTGTAGGCGACGATCCGATGGTCGGGCTCGCCGGCCTGACTGGAGGCGGCGGTGGCCGCCGCAAAGCGCACGCGCCAGGCCATCGTGTCCGAGCTGATGAAGAGCAGGCTCGTGCCCTGCGTGCGCGCGCGGGTGAACGCCTGCTCGTCCCCGGTCGACCAGTACTCGGAGTGCCCCACGTCGATCAGCGCACGCGCGCCCTGCACCTGGGCGGGATCGCGGTCGATCGACTCGATCGTGGTGTAGCCGACGGGGTAGCCGTAGCGCTCGAGGAAGCGCACCATCGCGACCTCGCGGATGAAGAACTGCCCGGCGCCGGTCTGGCTCGCGTACGGGCGGTCGTAGGAGACTTCAACGCCCTGGTCGGTGCCGGTGACGCCGACCGGCGTGCTCCCGCCGAGATACAGGCTGTCACCCCCCCAGGCGTTGTACGCCTCGTAGGAGGCGGTCGGGATCTCGACCAGCAGGGGGGCCGCGCGCGCTGGGCGCACCACGAACAGGCAGTCGCTCTGCGCTCCTGTCGAGGCGTGGAGCTTGACGATGTACACGCCGCTGCTCAGCGCCGGCGGTATCGCGAAGCTGAGCGTTGCATGCCAGCGGCACTCGGTCAGGCCGGTCTCGAGGCGATGCGCGCACGGCGGCTGGCTGAGCGCGGGCAGCGGTCTGCTCTGCAGCACGAGCCTCCCGCCCCTTCCGCCATACCAGCCCATCCGGAAGACCTGCAGCGTCAGCGAGCGCGCGCCGGGGGCGCTCACGTACACGCTCTGTGTTTCCCCCGGCGCGATTCCCTGCTCGGCCACGTAGCCGGCGATCGCTCCGCGCGCTTCTCCGCCGATCAGGCTCGCGGGGCCGGGCAGGCGCCAGGCGCTCGTGCCCGCTGCCTGGTTCTCGGTGGCGATCGACGGAGGCGCGCCCTGGGTGCGCACCAGCCAGCGATAGGGCGCCCCCGGCGGGCTTGCGCCGCCCGGCTGCTGCGAGCTGCCGGCTCCGCTCGTGGCGCCCGCGCCGCCTCCGCAGGACGCCGCCAACACCATGCAGAGGACGCTCGCGCACACCGCCGGCAGACGCCGGGCGGCAGCTCGCGCCGGCACGGGATGAGGCCCCCGCGCCCTCACGGCGTCGGCCGCCGGCTGCACGAGCCGCCTGCGGCGAACGCACGCGCCAGCGAGAAGCGAGCGGCGACGAGGAAGCTGCCGGGCGCGCCGACGCTCACCTCTGTCCAGCCGCCCGGCGCCGGCCTCACGCAGCCGCCTCCTCGCGTGAGAGTCCAGTAGCGGGTGAAGTGCACGCGCACCAGGAAGCTGCCCGCCGCGCGCGCGCTCAACGTGAACGAGTCGTGGCCGAGCGAGGTCAGCCGTCCGGGTCCGGCGGCCAGCGGGCTCGCCGCGAGCACTTCATAGATGCGCCAGTGCCTGCTCGCGGAAACCTCCCTCAGATACGGCAGCCCGCGGGCGATCAGGCGCCCCTCGGCGGCGCTCGAGGGATCGAGCTGAGCATCCGGAAGCGCCACGTACCCCACCGCCTGTTCGTGCAGCCAGCGCTCGTAGGCCGCTGCGCTCAGGCCCGGCGCCAGCAGAGCGCGGTCGTAGCGCTCCTCCAGCTGCTTGTCCCAGCCGCGCGCGAGCGAGACCGTGGGCGCGAGCAGCGCCGCCTCCCAGTGCGAGCGCGTGAGCGGCACCTCCAGGCGCACGGGTCCGCGCACGTGCTCGGCCAGGAAGCGCTCGACGGGCGCGTAGTAGGCCGCGTTCGTGGATTCGCTGCCCGCGACCGCGAGCGTCTCGCGCACCGGTCCCCATGCTGCCCACACCGCCCACACCGACAGGGCCACAGCCACCGCGGGGGTCAGGCGGGGACGCGCGCACAGCAGCAGCGGACCGGCGAGCAGCACGCCGTAGCGCTCGATGTTGCTGCCCACCGGCGAGTGGATGAGCAGGCACAGCAGGCACGCCGCCAGGTAGATCACGCCACCCAGGCGCAGCAGCGGCTGCGCCGGCCCGAGCGCCCACAGGAACGCGAGCACCACGAGCATCGTCGCCGCGAACGAACGCCACGGGTAGGGCTCGAATCCGCCTTCCGGAAACAGCAGCGCGAGCACCAGGATCACCGCCGCCGCGGGGCCCGCGAGCGTGAGCGCGATGCGTGGCGAGCGGCGGTCGAGCGCACCGGTGAGGCCGGCGAGGGCGAGCAGGACACCCGCAACCGGACTGGCGGCGGCGCACAGCGCCGCGAGCACGCCCGCCGAGATGTGGCGCCCGCGCACGAGCGCCAGCACGGCCGCCAGCGCGAGCGGCACGCCGAGCGCAAAGGTCAGGCGCCCGATCCAGATGTCCCCGACGGCGGCAACCGCGAACAGCGCGGCGCCGCGGCGCGCCGCCGGGCCGGACAGCGACCGCGCGAGACGCTCGAACAGCACCGCCGAGGCCAGCACCGAGAGCACGCCGACGAGCCGCAGCCCGAGCAGCGATCCGAGCGGCGGGAACAGCAGGCTGTAGGCGGGGAGGTGATGCCCGGCGTACCAGTGCTCGTCCCAGACGGCGAAGCCGAGCTGGCGAAACAGCCCGACGCGATAGACCTGGGCGGCGAGATCGGGGGTGTGCGGGTCGACGATCAGCCACGCCACCGCCAGGGCCGCGGCGAGCGCCAGGCCCAGCGGCGGCATCGGGCGCGGCCTGGGAGTGCGAAGATCGACCGGGGTCCGGTGTGCTACCCCACCGGACCCCGACACATCCGCCACCTCGGTGGCGGATCCGTACCGGTGTGAACCGATGAGAGGCCCGGAAGTAGCTGTGGTTCGCATCGGCACGCCACGATAATGACGACGATGAGCGCCGCCATGGGCAGACATCGGCTCTCCGGGGCGGCTCGTGCGGGCCTGGCCGCGGCGCTGCTGTGCCTCGCGGCCGCCGCCGGCGGGTGCTCGACCGAGCATCCCCGGCCGATCCCGGCGGTCGAGCTCGCGGAAGCGAAGACGTTCCCCTACTACCGCATCTACTGGGTCGGCCCGACCTTCGACGGCCATCCGCTCGCCGCCGCGGACGGGCTGAAGGGCTACATCAACACCGTCGGTGACAGCGTCTACTACGGCGACTGCGTTCAGAGCAAGGGCATCTTCGGCGGCGGCAGCTGCCTGCTGCCGCTGCAGGTCACGACCGTCATCTACCGCCTGCACTCCAACGCCACGCTCGGCCCGCAGCGCAACATCGTCGTGCGCGGCGTGCCGGCGACCGTGTACGACGAAGGCCGCTCGATCGAGGTCTACAGCGGCCGGGTGGCGATCGACATCTTCTCCGACACCCTCGCGCACACGCTGCAGGCCGCCGCCGAGCTGGAGCCGCTGAACGCCCCCGGCTCGAGCGCCGGGCCCCTGCCCTCGCCGATCTACTGCCCCGGCCTCTCCGGCGCGCTCGGGGCGAGGGTGGCCCGGGTGATGGCCAACCTCCCGGGGCACTCCTGCCAGCGCGACGCCGCCGCGGCGGCCTACGCGAAAGCGCTCGCCGGCTAACCGCCGCTCCCCGCCGCGCGAGGCGCACCAGGGTCACGCCCGGATGAACAACCTGCTCAGGTTCTACAGCTACCCCGGGGCGGCGGGGGCGAGCGGCGTGCCGATTTCGCGGCGCAGGCTGAGGAACGCCAGCGAGCCGATCACCGCGGGGATCCACAGCGAGATCGCGCGGTAGATCACCACGGCCGCAAGCACCTGCGAGGCGGGGCGAACCCCGAACAGCAGCAGCATCCCCACGAGCCCTCCTTCGACCGCGACGAAGCCTCCGGGGACGGGGAGCGAGTTTGCCAGCATGCCGACCAGGTAGGCCATCGCCACCGCCCAGAAGGATGCTCCGTGGCCGAAGCTGGCCAGGCACGCCCACAGCACCATGTTGTCGAACAGCCAGTAGGCGACCGCGCCCAGCAGCCGCCAGTCATGGCGGCGGAGCATGATCAGGGCGTCCGCGACGCCGCCGCTCAACGCCGTCAGGGCAACCGCGGCGCGACCGCTCTCCAGGCGCTGGCGGGCAGCCGCGCGGCGGGCCCACGCGGCGAGCGCGAGCACGCCCACGATCGTCGCGAGCGCCGCCATCGCCGGCAGCAGTGTCAGGAGCGGATTGCGCGAGCCCGGCAGCAGCCCGAGCCACATCGGCACGCCGATCACGATCACGGCCACGACGTTCACGGCGCTCGTGAGCACGAAGATGAGCACCGAACGCTTGGCGATCCGCTCCATCGAGATGCCCTTGCTGCGCAGCACCCATGCGCCGAGCGCGATGCCCGCGAGGCCGCTGACCGAGACGACCGAGTTGACCGCCAGCTCCGCCAGCGACAGGCGCGAGGACAGCCGCCGTCCGATCCTGCCGAAGACCAGGTCGAAGAGCACCACGTAGCCGGCACAGGAGAGGATCTCGAAGACGATGCCCGCGGCGACCCACGCGGGGTTTGCATCGGTGATCAGCTCGCCGGCCGAGCGCAGGCCGGGGACGCCGAACAGCAGCGCGGCGACGAGCGCGAAGAACACCGCCAGGCTGATGATGCTGTTGCGAAGCGTCCGCGACTGGTCGGCCAGCGCGGCGCCCGCCGCGCGGGCGGCCGCGCCGGAGGCCTCCGCCTGCCCGAACACCTCCTCCCGCTCGGGGGGGTCCCCCTGCTCCGCATCTGCTCCCGTGGCGATTCTTCGCATTCTCTTCGCTTTTCCTTAGGCACACCCCCGCGGTACCCGTCACGCTAGCCTCAGAACTGCAACTTCCCCGCGCGCCGCCTGGACGACCGTACAGGGCACGACGCCGGAGACGCAGCAAACATGGCCGAGCGAGCACGCATACTGGTCGTCGACGACGAGCCCGCCGTCCAGAATGCGCTGTCGCGGGCGCTGACGCTGGAGCACTACGACGTCGCGCACGCGATCGACGGGCGCGAGGCGCTGGCCCGGCTCGGCAGCGCCGCCTACGAGGCGGTGATCCTCGACATCTCGATGCCCCACGTGGACGGCCTGGAGGTCTGCCGGCGCCTGCGCGAAGGCGGCGACAGCACGCCGGTGCTGATGCTGACCGCCCGAGGCGAGGTCGACGACCGCGTCGCCGGGCTCGATGTCGGCGCCGACGACTACCTCGTCAAGCCGTTCGCGCTGCGCGAGCTGCTCGCCCGCGTGCGCGCGCTGCTACGCCGCGCGGGAGAGGAGGGCCAGGAGGAGAACATGATCTCCTTCGAGGACCTGCGCATCGACCTCCTGGCCCACGAGGCGTGGCGGGGCGAGCGGATGCTCGCGCTCACGCGCACCGAGTTCCTGCTGCTGGAGATGTTCATGCGCCACCCGCGACAGGTGCTCACCCGCTCGGCGATCTTCGAGCACGTGTGGGGCTATGACTTCGGCTCGAGCTCCAACTCGCTCGGCGTGTACATGGGCTACCTGCGGCGCAAGACCGAGGTCGGCGCGGAGCCGCGCCTGCTGCACACGGTGCGCGGCGTCGGCTACGTGCTGCGCAGCCAGCGATGAGCTTCCGGCGGCGCATCACGATCGTCTCGGCCGCCGCGGTCGCGGTCGCGGTCGTGCTCGCATCGCTGTTGATCTACGTGCTCACCTCCGACCAGCTGCACCGCCAGGTCAACACGCAGCTGAGCAATCGCGCCGACAGCCTGCGGCTGGCCCCGTACGAGCCCACGGGCCGCACCCGCCGCGCCCTGCTCGAACTGTTCAAAAACCGCGCTGCCGCGCCCGGAGCGGCGGGCAACCAGCTGCGCAACCTCCAGGCGCGGCCCAACCAGGTGCGCGGCTACCAGCAGCTGATCGACTCCAGCGGGCACGTGCTGTTCCGCTCGGCCAACGTCACGCTGCCCGTCGATGCCCGTACGCGCGCGCTGGCGGCGGGCAACGGCGATCGCTTCTTCCGCGACGCCTATGTCAACGGCATCCACCTGCGCATCCTCGCCGAGCACATCGCCCCCGCGCGCGCGATCCAGGTGGCCCAGCCCCTGACCGAAGTCGACAGCCTGCTCGCCCGCCTGCGCCTGATCCTGGTGCTCGTGGACATCGGCGGCATCGCCCTCGCGGCCCTGCTCGGGCGCCTAGTGGCGGGAGCCGCGGTGCAGCCGCTGAAGCGCCTCACGCAGGCCACCGAGCACGTCGCCCTGACGCGCGATCTGAGCCGCCGAATAGAGCTCTCCGGCGAGGATGAGATCGGGCGCCTGGCCACCAGCTTCAACGCCATGCTCGACGCGCTCGCCGAGTCGATCAGCGCGCTCGACGCCTCCGTGCATGCGCAGCGCCAGCTCGTGGCCGACGCCTCGCACGAGCTGCGCACCCCCGTCACCAGCCTGCGCACGAACATCGAGATCCTCCAGCAGCAGGGGGCTGGCATCGATCCGCTCGAGCAGCGCACGCTGCTCGCGGAGGTGGTCGAGCAGATCGAGGAGCTCACGCAGCTGATCAACGACCTGATCGATCTCGCCCGCGGCGAGGAGCCGCGCGCCGACACCGAGGAGCTGCGCCTCGATCTCCTGATCGGCGAGGTTCTCGAGCGGGCCCGCAGACACGCTCCCGCGACCGCGCTCGACGCGCAGCTCGATCCGACGATCATCACCGGGGTGCCCGCGCGCCTCGAGCGGGCTGTGGGCAACCTGATCGACAACGCCATCAAGTACGGCCCGCCCGGGCAGCCGGTCGAGATCCGCCTGCACGAGCACGAGCTGACCGTGCGCGATCACGGACCAGGCATCTCGAGCGAGGACCTCCCCCACATCTTCGACCGCTTCTACCGCGGGGCGGAGGCGCGCCGGCGCCCCGGCTCGGGGCTGGGACTGGCGATCGTGCGCCAGGTCGTCACCCAGCAGGGCGGCAGCGTGGCGGCGGAGCCCGCCCCCGGCGGCGGCACGCTGATGCGCGTGCGCCTGCCCGGCGCGGAGGCGCTCGGCGAGCAGCCCGCCGCGAGCGCGCTCGCGCTCGATCGCGTCGGCGCGCCCTGAGCAGCCGGCCCCGCGCTATCGCCCGCTCGCTCGGCGGGCCTGCTCGCGAAAGCGCGCCGGAGAGAGCCCGTAGCGACGGCGAAACGCGCGCGCAAAGTGAGGCGCCTGGCGGTAGCCGACCAGGCGCGCCACCTCGCGCACGGAGAGCGAGCGCTGCGTCGCCAGCAGCTCGGCCGCGGCCGTCAGGCGCTGTGCCAGCAGGTCCTCGCTGAAGCTGAGATCGCCGAACTGGGCGTAGGCGCGCTGCAGCTGGCGCGGCGAGCTCGCCAGGGCGCGCGCGACGAGCGCGAGGGTCAGCCGCCGGCGGTAGTGGCGCGCGACCAGCACGCGCGCCAGCAGGTAGAGGCGCCGCCGCGCGAGGAGCGTGTCGGGGTGCACCTCCCCCACTCCGACCGGCTCGCCGGCGCTGGACGGGGCCGCTCGTGCGCTACGTGGCCGAGGGCGCCGCCGCGAGCGCGGCGGTGAAGAACTCGACGAGCAGCTCGCTGACGCGCTCGGGCTCGTCGTGCTGGACCCAGTGGGAGGCGCCCGGCAGGTGCACGACCCGCTCCAGGTTGGGGACATCGGCTCGCTCCGGCTCGGCGAGCCAAGAGCCGACGTAGCGGTCGTGCTCGCCCCAGACGACGAGCGCAGGCGCGACGACCGGAGTGATCCGCGCCTCGGCCCGGCGCGGGGTCTGGCGGAACGCGGCCCGGTAGTAGTTGATCATCGCCCGCGCCGTCCCGGGCTGTGACCACGCCTCCACGTAGGCAGCGATGTCCTTCGGCGTGAACGCGCCCGGGCGGGCGTCGTGTTCGAAGCCGTAGCGGAAGGACCGCCAGCCTGAGGCGCGCTCCAGCCGCTCGGGCAGCCACGGCAGCTGGAAGTAGAACATGTACCAGGACTTCAAGAGCTGGCGAGGCCGTCGTAGGCCATGCAACAGCCGTCGCGGATGGGGTCCGTTGAGGATCGCCAGCCGCTCGACGACCTCGGGATGTTTCATCGCCGTGCCCCACCCCACCGCCGCGCCCCAGTCGTGAGCGGCCAGGAACGCGGACTCCGCTCCGCGCTCGTGGATCAGATCGCGGATGTCGCGCGCCAGCCGATCGACGTCGTAGGCCGCGACGCTCGCCGGGCGCGAGGAGCGGTTGTAGCCACGCATGTCGGGCGCGACCACGCGAAAGCCGGCGGCCGCGAGCGCCGGGATCTGGGCCCGCCATGCAAACCAGAACTCGGGGAAGCCGTGGAGCAGCACGACGAGCGGCCCCTCGCCCGCCTCGACGTAGTGCAGCCGCGCGTCCTCGAGCTCGGCGTAGCCGTCGCGCAGGCCGGTCATCTCGAGCGAGGCCATCGCGCGCCAGCATCGCCGATCGCCGGTGCGACGTCAATCAGGGGCGGCCCTCGCCCTACGAGCCCCGCCGACTGGCTCAAGCGAGTCCGTCGGCGGGGCACAGCAGGCCGGCGGCTACGGAAGCGGGCGCAGCACAGCGGGCTCTCGGGCGCCCGGCGGCCCGCCCTCAGCCCGCATAGCGTCGGGCGACGCGTTCGGCGGCACCGCGGTAGGAGCCGCCGAACAGCAGGGCGTGCACGAGCAGGGGCAGCAGCTGGTAGAGCTCGACCCGCTCGGGCCAGCCGTCGCTCAACGGCGCGCGCTCCTCGTAGGCTGCGAACACGCGCTCGGAGGGGGCTCCGAACAGCCGCAGCATCGCCAGGTCGATCTCGCGGTGCCCGCCGTAGGCGGAGGGGTCGATCAGCCACGGCCGCCCGTCCGCGTCGGCCATCACGTTGCCCGACCACAGGTCCCCGTGCAGCCGCGCGGGCGGCTCCGCCGGGCCGCACAGCCGGCCGAGGCGCGCGCACACCCGCTCGACCGCGTCGATCCCCTGCGGCGAGAGCGCGCCGCGCTCGCGCGCGATGCGCGCCAGCGGGCGCAGCCGCCGCTCCGCGTAGAACGTCGGCCAGTCCTCGGTGGGCTCGTTCGGCAGCCGCAGCGAGCCGAAGCCCGCGGGCCCGCCGAAGCCCGGGTCCCCAAAGGCGGGCGCGCCCGCGGCGTGCGTCGCAGCGAGCCCCGCTCCGAGCTCATCCGCGCCGCCGGCGTCGAGGCGCCCGGGTGCTATCCACTCGAGCGCCAGATAGCCCTCATCCACCGCGAGCGCGCGCGGCGTGCGCAGCGCCCCCGGCTCGGCCAGCCACTGCAAAGCCGCGGCCTCGGCCGCGTACTCGCCCGGGGCCGCGTCGGGTCGCGTCTTGACGAACGCCTCGCGCCCGTCGTCGAGCACGACGTGGAAGGCCTCGTTGATGTCCCCGCCGCCGATGCGCCTGACGTCGCTCGCGCCGGGCGGAAGGCTCACGGCGCCCGGCCGGCGCGGATCTGCGCGAGCAGGCCCTCGCAGGCGTCCTGCACGAGCTCGAAGACCTCCTCGAAGCCGCCCGCCGCGCCGTAGTAGGGGTCGGGCACGTCCAGGTCGCCCGCGGCCGCGCTGGCCGCGTCGAACTCCCGCAGCAGCCTCACCTTCTCGCGCTCCTGCACGCCGGGCGCCAGTCGCCGGAGCTCGTCCATGTTCGAGCGATCCATCGCGAGCAGCAGATCAAAATCCAGGAAGTCCTCGCGGGAGACCTGGCGCGCCGAGCCATCCAGCACGACCCCGCGTGAGCCGGCCGTCGCGGCCGCCCGCGCGTCGGGCGGGCTGCCCACGTGCCAGCTGCCCGTGCCGGCGGATTCGAGCTCGATCTCCTCCTGCAGCCCCGCCTGCGCGACCAGCGCGCGCATCACGCCCTCGGCGGTCGGCGAGCGACAGATGTTGCCCAGGCAGACGAACAGCAGCCGCACGCTATTCCTCGCCCAGCTCGAGGACCGCAAGGAAGGCCTCTTGGGGTACCTCCACGCGGCCCACCTGCTTCATCCGCCGCTTGCCCTCCTTCTGCTTCTCGAGCAGCTTTTTCTTGCGCGTTATGTCGCCGCCGTAGCACTTGGCGATCACGTCCTTGCGGTAGGCCTTGACGGTCTCGCGGGCGATCACGTGCGAGCCGATCGCCGCCTGGATCGGAACGTCGTACTGCTGGCGCGGGATCCGCTTGCGCAGCTTCTCCGTGAGCGTGCGACCCATCTCATACGCCTTCTCGCGGTGGACGACCATCGACAGCGCATCCACCGGGTCGCCCGCCAGCAGCACGTCCAGCTTGACCAGGTCCGAGGGCTTCATGCCGCTGAGCTCGTAGTCGAGCGAGGCGTAGCCGCGCGTGCGCGACTTCAGCTGGTCGAAGAAGTCGAGCACGATTTCAGCGAGCGGCAGGTCGTAGGTCAGCTGCACCCGCTCCGGCGAGAGGTAGTGCATCCCCACGTGCTCGCCGCGGCGCTCCTGGCAGAGCTCCATCACGGCGCCGACGAACCCTTTTGGCGCGATCACCGATGCCCTGATGAACGGCTCGCGGATCTCGGCGATGGTTCCCGGGTCGGGCATGTCCGAGGGGTTGTGCACGACGACCTCCTCGCCGCTCGTGAGCGTGACGTCGAACTCCACCGAGGGCATCGTCGCCAGCAGCTCCAGGTCGTACTCCCGCTCCAGGCGCTCGCGCACGATGTCCATGTGCAGCAGGCCGAGAAATCCGCAGCGAAAGCCGAAGCCGAGCGCGTCGGAGGTCTCCGGCTCCCAGGCCAGGGCCGCGTCGTTGAGGGTCAGCTTCTCCAGCGCGTCGCGCAGGTCGGGGTAGTCGTCGGAGTCGATCGGGAACAGCCCGCAGAAGACCATCGGCTTGACCTCGCGGTAGCCCGGCAGCGGCTCGGTGGCCTGACCGCCGCCGGGACGCCCCGCGGCGGATGCCTGGGCGCCGGATCTCGCGCGCGTCGTCAGCGTGTCGCCCACGCGCAGCAGCGTCACGTCCTTCAGACCCGTGATCAGATAGCCCACCTCGCCCGCGGCCAGCTGGTCGGTGGGCATCATCTGCGGGCTGAAGAAGCCGATGTCGTCGATGTCCGCCTCGGTTCCCGCGGCCATCGCGCGGATCGCCTCGCCCTTGCGAAAGACGCCGTCCACGACCCTGATGTAGGCGATCACGCCGCGGTACTGGTCGAACTCGGAGTCGAAGATCAGCGCGCGCGGCGGACCGTCCGGGTCGCCCGACGGCGGCGGCACGCGCGCGATCAGCTCCTCGAGCACCTCCGCCACGCCCTCGCCGGTCTTGCCGCTGATCTTGAGGATCGACTCGGGCGGCTCGCCGATCAGCTCGCTCACTTCGCCCGCCACCCGCTCTGGCTCGGCGCCGGGCAGGTCGATCTTGTTCAGGCAGGGGATCAGCTCGAGGCCGGCGTCGATCGCGAGGTAGGTGTTGGCGACGGTCTGCGCCTCGACTCCCTGCGCCGCGTCGACGACCAGCAGCGCGCCCTCGCAGGCCGCCAGCGAACGCGAGACCTCGTAGGTGAAGTCGACGTGGCCGGGCGTGTCGATCAGATGCAGCTGGTAGGTCTCGCCGTCGCGCGCGGTGAAGAACACGCGCACCGCCTGCGCCTTGATCGTGATGCCCCGCTCGCGCTCGAGGTCCATCGAGTCGAGCAGCTGGGCGCGCATCTCGCGCGGCGCGACCGTGTGGGTCAGCTCGAGGATGCGATCGGCCAGCGTCGACTTGCCGTGGTCGATGTGGGCGATGATCGAGAAGTTGCGGATATGGGCCTGGTCCATGGTGGGGCTACAGCGTAGATGCCCGGACGCGATAGCCTTGGTGGTCCGGCGGATCGCCAACTCGACGCGGATCCCTCGCCCTTCGGGAGCGGCGGGGTCAAGCCGCGGCAACGCGCCGGCCCTCGGGTCGGCGGCCTGTCCAGGTGTCGGGAGTGTCACGCCGCCCAGGCAAGACACAAAGTCCTGGGACGTAAGTAGTAAGCGGCGATCTCTGATCGGGTGCACCGGACGGGCCACGGCTCGTCCGGACGCATGCCCTGGCTCACAGGTGCGCCACTGAAGCAGGCCGCCCGGCCTCGCCATCGAGCCACGCTCTTCTGCGCTGCCGCCGGCGGCTACTAGGCCCTGCCGAGCTGCGCGCGGATCAGGCGGCTGACCTGATGGGCCTCCGGGATGCGCATCGCCAGCACGGCCCGGGCGTACACCAGCAGGCCGGCCGCCGCCGCGCCGCCGACGCTGACTATCTGCGCCGCCAGTGACACGCCGAGCGCGGTGTCGAGCACGCGCCACACCCCCCAGGAGACGCCGGCCAGCAGCGCCGAGGCGAGAACGATGCGCGCGGTGATCATGGTCGTCTGCCCGCCCTCCAGACGGCCGTCGAAGCCGATCCGCAGCCGGTGATACTGAAGCGCGGTCATCACGGCGTTGGCCGCGACCGTGCCGATGATCAGCCCCGCGATCCCGAGCGGCTTGTACAGGCCGATCGAGACGACGATGTCGACGATGATGTTCAGGGCCGCCAGCCGCGTGGGGATCCACGGCCGCTGCACCGCGAAGAACACGCGCGTGAGCAGCAGGTTGAGCCCGCCGAAGGGCAGGCTGAAGGCGAACCAGAACAGCGCTTCGGAGACCAGCTGCGTCGAGGTGGCGTTGAAATGGCCGCGTTCGAACACGAGCCGCACGATCGGGGTGCTGAGCACGAGCATGAACATCGCCGAGGGGATCAGCAGCAGGTTGATCTGGCGCATGCCCACGCCGATCGTGCGCCGCATGTCGTTCACGTCGCGCCGCGCCGCCATGCGGCTGAGGGTCGGGAACAGCACCGTCGCGACCGCCACGCTGAACAGGCCCTGCGGCAGCATGTAGATGCGGAACGCGTTGTCGATCGCACGCGGCGCTTCGTCGGAGACGAGCGTGCCGAAGACCGAGTTGATCAGCTGGTCGAGGTTGACAATGCCGAGGCCGATCGTCACCGGCAGCATCAGGCCGAACACCTGCCGGATGCGCGGGTCGTGCCAGTCGATCGAGAACTGCAGGCGGAAGTCGATCCGCCCGAGCGCCCCGAAGACCATCAGCAGCTGCACGAACGTCGCGGCCAGGATCGCGATCGCGTACGCGTAGAGCTGATCGCCGTTCTCATAGCCGCCCTGAAAATGCGGGCGCAGGACCACCAGCAGCACGATGATCACGAGGTTCCAGACCGCGGGCGAGATCGCCGGGATCGTGAAGTGTTCGTATGACTGCAGCACCCCGACGAACAGGCCGATCAGCCCGATCAGCAGCACCACCGGGAACAGCACCTGGGAGAGGCCGACGGTGAGAGCGTCGAGCGGCGCGTTGAACGTGGGCCCGGTCAGCAGCGGCATGATCAGGCCCGCAGCGAGCACGAACAGCGCGGTGACCGCGCCGAGCGCGATCAGCATGATCCAGAACAGGGTCGAGGCGAGCCGGAACGCCTCGCGCTTGCGCCCCTGCTGGAGCAGGTCCGTGAACACCGGCACGAACGCCGCCGAGAGCGCCGCGTTGGCGAACAGGTTGCTCACGAGGTTCGGTATCTGAAAGGCGATAGTGAACGCCGACGCGGGGCCCGAGGTGCCGAAGAAGCTCGCCGCCACGACTTCGCGCGCGAGGCCGAGCACGCGCGATACGCCCGTCGCGAGCGAGACGATCGCGGTGTTGCGCGCGACGCGTTCTCGTCCACCGCCGGCCCCCGAGCTCCCGCCGGCGCGGCTGTCGCCCGCGGCGCGTTCGGGACGGGTCAGGCCGCCGTATTCCTCCCCGAAGCTCGCGTCGGGGATGCCGATGACTTCGCCGGGGGGATCTGGCCGGGGCCCTCCGGGCGGTTCGTCGGCTCCTGAGATCACGGACAAGGCCGCTATAGTACGGCGCTCCAACGATGGCCAACATCCATTCCCAGAAGAAGCGGATCCTGCGCTCCGAGCGCGAGCGTCTGGAGAACCGTCGCTACACCTCGACCATCAAGACCTACTTCCGCCGTCTCGAGTCGCTCGTGGCCGGCGGCGAGCAGGCCGACGCCGAGAGCACGCACCGCGAGCTCGTCTCGACGATCGACAAGGCGGTCAAGCGCGGCGCCATGCATCGCAACACCGGCGCCCGCAAGAAGTCACGCGCGGCCCGCACCCTCGCCGGCTCCTAGCCGCCCGCCCCCGCTGCGACGCCCGACCGCTGCGGCGTTCCCGCCCGCGGCGACGGCACTCCCGCGCGCGGCGCTGCTAGCCGGTGATCGCTTCGATCGTACGCAGGGCGAGCGTGTCTTCCTCGAGCCCGGCGAGCGGCGTGCGGCTGGCGAGCAGCGGCGCGCCTCCGCGCGCGTCGAGCTCCAGGTCGGCCAGCGCCCCCAGTGCGGCGCGCAGCCGCTCGGGGTCGCTGCGGGCGACGTCGGCCACGAACCGCTCGGCCGCGCGCGCGGGCATGCGCAGGCCGCGCTTGACCTCGGCGACGGACTCGCCGGCACGCAGCCGCAGGGAGACCGCGAGCGCGTCACGCAGCCGCTGGGCCATCAGGTAGGTCAGGCCGGACAGCCGCTCGCCCTGCTGGCGCAGGCGCAGGTAGCTCACGGCGGCCTCGCGCCGGTCGGCTGCGACGAGCGCGTCGGCCAGGCCGTACGCGGCCCACTCGGCCGAGTGCGCGGCGCGACGCTCGATCTCCTCGACGGCCACCCGCCGCGGCGGTGCAGCCGGGTCGGCGGCGCCCGCGGGGCCGGCCTGTGCGGGCTCGCCTTCGAGCGCGAGCTTCTCGAGCTCGCGCAGCAGCCGCTGCTGGCGCTCCCCCACCTGGGCCACGAGCGCCTTGGCCGCGGCGGCGTCGAGCGCCAGGCCCATGCGCGCGGCCTGCTCGCGCACCCACCGCGGCAGCTCCCAGCGCTTGACCGTCTCCTGCGCGACCACCTGCCCGCCGGCGCGCTTGACGGCCTGGTGGACGGCCGCGGGCGCCTTGGCGCGGACCTCCTCGCGCGCGAACAGCGCGACGGTGGTGTCGGGCGGCATGTCGCTCATCGCCGGCAGCAGATGCACCTCCACCTCGGCCTGCCGCCAGCGCTCTACGCCTTCGACGATGATCACGCGGCGGGGCCCTGCGGACTCTGCGTCCGTGCCACCGATCGCGAGCGTCATCACCGCGAGCGCCGCGGCGACACCGGCCGGCGTGGCGGCCTCGCCCTCGAGCAGCTCGACGCTCGCCGTGCCCCCGTGCCGGGCTTCGGCGAGCGCGCGCAGGCCGGCCCGGCGCTCGGCGACGGCGCCGTGGTCGTCGCCGTGGATCAGGTAGGCGGGCTTGAGCGCTGCCATCGGGCGAGTGTAGGCGAGCGCGAGGCGCTCAGCTCTCGGCGAGCGTCCGCAGCACCGCGACAGCTTCCCTGAGCGCCGTCTGCTCCTCGGTCGAGAGGGTCTCGCCGATCGTCTGCGCGAGCCATCCCTCGCGCTGGCCCCGCTCGGCGGCCAGGGTGCCACGCCCGCGCTCGGTGAGCTCGACCAGCGCGCGGCGCCTGTCGTGCGGATCGGGACGGCGCGCGAGCAGGCCGTCCGCTTCGAGGTCTCCGACCGTCTGTGCCATCGACTGCGGCCGCACGCGCTCGGCGCTCGCGAGCTCGCTGACGCTGCTCGCACCTTCACGGTCCACGACGCTGACGGCCCGCTCGTGGTCGTCCCGGCGGCGCCGTAGCCGGGCGCGAGCCGCGCCCCGCTTGAGCGTGCAGATTCTCAGGTCTTACAGCTAGCGCACGACGAGGTTGACGAGCTTGCCCGGCACGACGATCTCCTTGACGATCTCGCGGCCGTCGATGTGGGCCTGCACGTTGGGGGCGGCGCGGCAGAGGCCCTTGAGCACCTCCGGGCCGCTGTCGGCGCTCGCCTGCACGCGATCGCGGACCTTGCCATTGACCTGGCAGACGAGCTCGTAGACCTCGCTCTCGAGCAGCGCCTCCTCGGCCTGGGGCCAGGGCTGCTCCCACACGCGCTCGCCGGTGAGGAGCTCGTAGATGTCGGCGCAGACGTGCGGTGCGAATGGAAACAGCAGCGAGGCGGCCGTGCCCAGGCCGAAGCGCAGGGTGTCAACCGCCACCGACTCGCGCAGGCGCGAGCAGTCGTTGAGCAGCTCCATGACGGCGGCGATGGCCGTGTTGAATGCAAAGCGCCGCAGATCGCCGCTGACCTTGTCGATCGCCCAGTGGGTCTTGCGCAGCAGCGCGAGATCGTCGCCCTCGGCGACGGCCGGCGGGGGCGCCTGCGCGCCGGGGCGCGCGGCCGTCTCGGCGGCCAGGCGCCACAGTCGCGAGAGGAAGCGGTGGACCCCCTCGACGCCGTCGTCGGACCAGTCGGCGTCCTGATCGGGCGGGCCGACGAACAGGATGTAGCAGCGGGCGGTGTCGGCGCCGACGCGCTCGACGATGGCGGCCGGTGAGACGACGTTGCCCTTGGACTTGCTCATCTTGGCGCCGTCGTTGGTCACCATCCCCTGCGTGAACAGCGCCTGGAAGGGCTCCTGGAAGTCGAGGTGGCCGAGATCGGCAAGCGCCTTGGTGAAGAAGCGCGCGTACATCAGGTGCAGGATCGCGTGCTCGACCCCGCCGATGTACTGATCGACGGGCATCCACTCGCGCAGGGCCGCCGGATCCCAGGCGGCGCGAGGGTTGTGGGGGTCGCAGTAGCGCAGGAAGTACCACGAGGAGTCCACGAAGGTGTCCATCGTGTCGGTCTCCCTCCTCGCGCTCCCGCCGCAGACCGGGCAGCTGGTGTTGAGCCAGTCCTCGGCGGCGGCCAGCGGCGAGCGGCCCTTGGGGGTGTAGTCGTCGATGTCGGGCAGCTCGACGGGCAGCTGCTCGGCGGGGACGGGCACCATCCCGCAGCGCTCGCAGTAGAGGATCGGGATCGGCGCGCCCCAGTAGCGCTGCCTGGAAACGAGCCAGTCGCGCAGGCGGTAGTTGACCGAGGCATGGCCCTTGCCCTCGCGGTCCAGCCAGGCGACGATCGCGGTCAGCGCCTCGCGGTTGCCGAGCCCGTCGAAGTCCGCGTTGGAGTTGACGAGCAACCCGTCGCCGGTATACGGCAGACCCTGCTCATCGGCGCCCGCCGGCGGCGGCTCGCCGGCGTCGCGCGGCGCGATCACGCGCCGGATCGGCAGGCCGAAGGCGCGGGCGAAGGCGTGGTCGCGCTCGTCGTGGGCCGGCACCGCCATGATCGCGCCGGTGCCGTACTCCATCAGCACGTAGTCGGCCACGTACATCGGGAGCTCCTCGCCGTTGACGGGATTGGTGACGGTACGTCCGAGCGGCACGCCGGTCTTGGGTCTCTCGGCGTTGCCGCGCTCCTCGTTGGGCTCGGTCAGCGCGTGGTTGACGTAGTCGCGCACGGCGTGCTCGTGCTCGGTGCCCTGGGCGAGGCGCATCACGTCGGGATGCTCGGGGGCCATCACGAAGAAGGTCGCGCCGAACAGCGTGTCCGGGCGGGTCGTGAACACGGGATAGTCGATCGCGAGCGCCTGGCAGCGGAAGGTCACCTCGGCGCCCTCGCTGCGCCCGATCCAGTTGCGCTGCATCGTCTTGACGTGCTCGGGCCACTCGATCTCCTCGAGGTCGGAGAGCAGCCGCTCGGCGTAGTCGGTGATGCGCAGGAACCATTGCTCGAGCTGGCGGACTTCGACCAGCGACCCGCAGCGCTCGCAGCGGCCTTCGGCGTCGACCTGCTCGTTGGCGAGCACGGTCTGGTCTTTGGGACACCACTTGACGGCGGCCTCCTTGCGGTAGGCCAGCCCGGCGCGGAACAGCTCGAGGAAGATCCACTGCGTCCAGCGGTAGTAGTTGGGTTCGTGGGTGGCGAGCTCGCGCGACCAGTCGATCGAGATCCCCCAGGAGTGGAACTGGCGCTGGAAGGAAGCGATCGACTCGGCGGTTGACACGCGCGGATGCACGCCCGTCTTGATCGCGTGGTTCTCGGCGGGCAGGCCGAAGGAGTCGTAGCCCATCGGGTGCAGCACGCGCCGGCCGAGCCGGCGATGGAAATGCGCGATCGCGTCGCCGACCGAGTAGCACTTCAGGTGGCCGATGTGGGGCTCGCCGCTGGGATAGGGGAGCATCTCGAGCACGTAGGACTTCGGCGTCTGCGCTTCGGGCCTGACCGGCCCGGCGCGCCCGTCCCCGCGCCCCTGCGCGCCCGCCTCGTTGGCGACCTCCCAGGTGCGCTCCCGCGCCCACACCGCCTGCCAGCGGGGCTCTATCTCGTGGGGGTCGTAGCGGGGCTCTGCCATCGGCAGTGGCAGGTTAGCGCCCGGCCCTGCCAACGCCGGACCTCAGCTGAAGCGCGAGCGCGAGCGCAGCGCCTGGACGATCTCCTCGGGCGCGCTCGCGGGCGAGCCGGCGTCGAAGGGCGGCTGCGGGTCGTACTCGATCCCGAGCTGGATCGCCTGCGCCACCTGCGGGCCCGCGACCCGCGCGGCGAGGGCCAGGGCCATGTCGATCCCGGCGGAGACCCCGGCGGCGGTCACGAGCCTGCCGTCGAAGACGACCCGCTCGGAGACCGGCTCGGCTCCCAGCTGGCCGAGCTGCTCGAGCGCCAGCCAGTGCGTGGTCGCGCGCCTGCCGTCGAGCAGTCCGGCGGCGGCGAGGATCAGCGAGCCGGTGCAGACGGAAGTCGTCCATGTGCTCGTCTGGTCGGCGGCCCTGAGCCACCCCAGCGCCGCGCCCCCGGCGCGCGCCGCGACCTCGCCGGGTCCGCCGGGCACGAGCACGATGTCGGGATGCTCGACCTCGGCGAGCGAGCGCTCGGCCAGGAGCGTGAGCATGCCGTTGTCGGTGCGAACCGGCCCGGGCTCGGCGGCGAGGAAGCTCACCTCCGCGCCGGGCAGGCGCGAGAGCACCTCGTAGGGGCCGACCGCATCGAGCGCGGTGAAGCGGTCGTAGAGGAGGATCGCGATGTCCATCAACTGGTCTCCTTGTCGTTCGCTCGGTGGGTGAATTGATTGATTGATTGATTGATGCGTGGATGGCTGGGTGGGCGCCGGCGCGGCGTGGGAGCGGACGAACGGCGGCGCTCAGGCGGCGAGCGAGGAGCCCCCCGGGCGAGCCTGGAAGCGGCGGCGGTACTCGGCGGGGCCCACCTCGAGCGCGCGCTGGAAGACACGGCGCATCGTCTCGACGGTGCCGAAGCCGCATGCTGCTGCGACGGCGGCGATCGGCGCCGAGCTGTCCTCGAGCTCCCGCCGCGCGGCCTCGAGGCGCACCCGCTCGACGTAGCGGGCCGGGGTGATTCCGGTTTCGGCGCGAAAGGCGCGGGCGAAATGGCGCGGGCTCATGTGCGCCCGAGCGGCCATCGCCTCGACGGAGTGATCCTCGGCGAGGTGCTCCGCGACGAGCGCGACGGCGTCGCGCAGCGGTTCGCGCTCGGGCTGCTGGGCGGCCAGCGCTGCGCTGAACTGCGACTGGTTGCCCGGGCGGCGCAGGAACAGCACGAGATGACGGGCGATGGTCAGGGCGGCCTCGCGATCGAGGTCCTCCTCGACGAGCGCGAGCGCGAGATCCATGCCGGCGGTGACCCCCGCCGAGGTCCAGATCGGCCCGTCGCGCACGAAGATCGGATCGGGGTCGACCTTCACGGCGGGGTGCTGGCGCGCGAGCTCGGCGGCTGCCGCCCAGTGGGTGGTTGCGCGACGGCCGTCGAGCAGGCCCGCGCGCGCGAGCAGGAAGGCCCCGGTGCAGACCGAGGCCGTGCGCCTGGCGCCGGCCGAGGCCTCGGCGATCCACTCGAGCAGCACGCGATCCTCGCCCGCGCGGCGGTGGCCCGACCCGCCGGCGACGATCAGCGTGTCCAGCGGCAGCGGCGCGTCGCGCAGGGCGAGGTCCGGGGTCAGGGCGAGCCCGCTGGAGGTGCGCAGGGCGCCGCCGTCGCGGCCGAGCACCAGCAGCTCATAGCCGCGCTCGTGGCGTCCGCCGGCCTCGATCAGCTGCTGAGCGCCGGCGAACACCTCGAGCGGGCCGGTCAGGTCGAGGCTCTGCACGCCGGGATAGGCGAGCAGAGCCATCCGGCGGGGGGCGGCGGCGCTGTGCATGCCTCGATCATGGTCGAAGCCGAGCCTGTCCGCAAGGACAGATTTCCCACTTTTTCTGCCATCGGGCGTTCCCTCCCGGGCAGACGGGCGTTCCCTCCCCCGGCAGACAAGCGTTCCCTCCCCGGCAGACGGGCGCGGCCGCCGCGGTGGACGGGCGCGCCCGCCGCGGCAGACGAGCGCCCGCCCCGGCTGTGCATGGTGGCCGCGCACGGGGCGCCCGGCGCTCAGCAGCGCAGCCGTTTACGATTGCGCGGTGGAGCACGAGCCGCAGGCGTCCGGATTGGCGGACGACACCCATCCCGACGCCCTCGACGCCGCGGCCGGCCGCGTCGCCAGCATCGTCGGGGCGGCCGAACGCGCGGCGAGCGAACTGCGCGAGCAGGCCGAGGCGCGCGCGAGCGAGCGAATCGAGGAGGCGGATCGCGCGGCCGACAATCGCGTGCTGGCGGCCGAAGAGGAGGCCGAGGAGATCCTCCAGGCGGCCCGCAGCGAGGCCGAGTCCACGAGGAGCGAGGCCAACTCGGCGGCGGCGGCGCTTCGCAGCGAGGCCGGGCGGGACCGTGAGGAGGCCGCCCAGATCCTGGCAGGAGCGCACGAGGAGGCCGACCGTCTGCTCACCGACGGCCGCGCGGAGGCCGACCGGGTGCGCGCGGAGGCGAGCACGGAATGGGCGCAGATGCGCGCGGAGGCCGCTGAGGAGGCGTCGGTGATGCGGGCCGAGGCCACGCGCGAAGCGCAGCAGATGGTCACGCTTGCCAGGGAGGAGGCCGACCAGCTGCGCGCGCAGGCCGCGCGGGAGTCCGAGGCGCTGCTGGAACAGGCGCGGGCGGAGGCCAAGCGGATCTCAGCGGAGACCCAGCAGGAGACCGAGCGTCTCGTGCTCGCGCGCCGCGAGGAGCTGACGCGCCTGCAGGAGGAGGCCGAGCAGCAGGCAAAGGACACGCGAGCGCAGGCGCGCGAGGAAGGCCGCGAGATCACGAGCGCGGCTCACGTGGTCGCCCACGAAGTCCTCCAGGAAGGCACCGAGGTCTCGCGCAATCTGCGCGAGCTGTCGGTGTCGCTGCGCAACAACGCCGAGCGGCTGCTGCGCGACGTGGGCCTGACCCACGGCGGGATGACGGCCCGCCTGGACCAGGTGGTCAGCAGCGAAGCGCAGGAGCGCGACCAGGGCGCCGGCTCGCAGAGGCGCCGGCCGGCGCGCAACTCCGACGGCCGCGAGGACCTCGACGTGCCGGAGTTCATCCCGCGCACGTGAGCGCCCGCGGCCCGGGACCCCGCGCGCGGCGCCGCGAGCGCGGGGCGGCGGGACAGCGGAGAGTCCGCCACGGGCGCTTCGCGCCCGCGGCGGCTAAACTTTCTGCTCCTTACCATGGGGCTATAGCTCAGCTGGGAGAGCGTCGCGCTGGCAGCGCGAAGGTCGTCGGTTCGAGCCCGACTAGCTCCATTCCTCCTCGCCGCGCACAGCGAGCGGTGAGCGGCTGTCGTTGTTGACCAGGCGTCCCCGAGGACGCTGAGGGCCGGCTCGAAGCAGGCGAGGGCGGGCTTGAGAGGATGACGGTGGGCTACGCCTGTTCCTCGGCTTCGGCCACCTCCTCGAGCGCGACGATGACGATCCCGAGGGCTTCGGTGATCCTGGCAGCGGCCGACGCGGTCCGCGGCGCGCCGACGATCGGCGCGACGGCGATCAGGATGTCCTGGACCTGCTTGGCGGTGACGCCGGCATCGATCGCCGGGCCGACGTGCATGAGATATGACGCCGCAGGCGCGTCGGATGCGACCAGGGCCGCGATTCGCGCCGTGAGGAGCGAGTTCTCGTCAAGTCCGCAGCGCGCGAGGGACTCCGCGTTCATCGCGACGAGCGTGTCGAGGACGGGAGCTTCGGAGGTTATTTTGGGCATTGTGGTCCTTTCGGTTGCCGACGCTCTCACGCGCCGATGATCTTCGGGTGCTGCTTGCGATCGTGGGGCCACTCTAGGGCCGTGCGCTCGCTCGCGCCTCGTCCGATTCGGTTGAATGCCGGCCGCCGAGGCGGACGCGTCGCCGATCAGGTTGCCACCGCCGCCGCTTCCGCCGCCTCGGCCGCCTCGTCGCTGATCTGGCAGGCCTCGGGCGTGGAGAATGCCGGCCTCGCGCGCGCCGACTTCAACCAAAGAGGATGAGGCGAGAGTGTCTGCGCGACCGTAGCCTTGGCGGATGTTCCGGCGGGCCGCTCCCGGCGACGCTACTCGCGCATGAAGTGGGATCTCGCCGCGATCGCGCTCACGGTCCTCGTCGTGGTGGCGGTGTCGCGACGCCTGTCGGGGACCTCGCTCACGGCGCAGATGGTGTTCCTCGCCATCGGTGTGCTGATCGGCTCGGAGGTCCTCGGCGTCTTCGAAGTCTCGTCCGCCAACGGACCGGTTCGCACGCTTGCGGAAGCGACGCTCGCGGTCGTGCTGTTCGCCGATGCGTCGCGGATCGACCTGCGCTCGCTGCGCAGCGAGCGCTCCGTTCCCCTGCGTCTGCTGGGAGTCGGGCTGCCGCTGACGATCGTGGCCGGTGCGCTGATCGCGGCCGCGCTGTTCGGCGCCTTCACGGCAGCCGAGGCGATCATCCTCGCGATCGTGCTGGCGCCGACCGATGCGGCGCTCGGTCAGGCGGTCGTCACCGACTCGCGGCTTCCGCTGCGCGTGCGTCAGGGCCTGAACGTGGAGAGCGGGCTCAACGACGGGATCTGCGTCCCGCTGCTCTACATCGCGATTGGCATCGCCGACGTCGAGTCCACGCTCACCTCAGGCCACAGCGCCATCACCGTCGCGGCCGAGGAGATCGGGTATGGGCTGCTCGCAGGGGTCGCGGCCGGCGTGCTCACCGGTGCGATCGTGCTGATCGCCGGCCGTCGCAAGCTGATCGCGCCGGCCTGGCGCCAGGTTGCCCCGGTCGCCGGCGCGACACTCGCGTACGGCCTCGCGGTCGGCCTCGGCGGCTCGGGCTTCATCGCAGCATTCACCGCGGGGGTCTGCTTCGGGTGGCTGTTGCACGGCGACACCGCCGAGATCGGTCGCTTCAACGAGGAGCTCGGCGATCTCCTCAACGGTGTCACGTTCTTCGTCTTTGGCGCCGTGCTGCTCGGTCCCGCGCTGGGCGAACTCAGCTGGAGCATCGTGCTCTACGCGCTGCTGAGCCTCACGCTCGTACGCATGCTTCCGGTCGCCTTGGCGATGATCGGAACCCACGCGCGCCGCCAGACGGTCGCGTTCATCGGCTGGTTCGGCCCCCGTGGCCTCGCCTCGATCGTGTTCGCACTGATCGTCGTGCAGGAGGCAAACCTGCCGCAGGGCTCGACGATCGTCCTGACCACCTACATCACCGTGGGTCTGTCGACGTTCGCGCACGGCATATCGGCCGCTCCGCTCGTGGGCCGCTACGCCCGCTGGCTGGCGGCTCACCCGCGAGAGCGCCTGTCGCAAACCGAGGTCGCGCCCGCTGCCCCGATCCGTGCTCGTGGCGCCTCGGGACAGGCGTATGGCCAGGCGCCGGCGCTGGCGCCGTAGCGAGCGGAGCGACGCCGGCCCGGCACCGGACGGGGCCGGTGCGCAATCATCCCTGCGTGGCGCTGATCGCGGTCAAGGTCCTGCTGGCCCCCACCTTCGTCGTCGGCGCGTCGCTGGCGGCGCGGCGCTTCGGCGTGCGCATCGGCGGGCTGATCGCCGGCCTGCCGGTCGTGGCCGGCCCGATCCTGCTCGCCTACGCGCTCGCCCACGGGCGTGCCTTCGCCGCCGGGGCGGCGGCCGGAACGCTGCTCGGGCTGGTCTCGCTGGTCGCCTTCGTCGTCGTCTACGGGCGCCTCGCCGGGCGCCTGTCCTGGGGCACGAGCATGCTCGCGGGCTGGCTCGCCTTCGCGGCGGCGACCGTCGTGTTCGCCGCCGTGTCGATCCCCACCGGCGCAGCGCTCGGGCTGGCGGCGGCCGCGCTGCTGCTCGGGCTCGCCTCACTCCCGCGCCCCGACCGCGAGTCGCGCGTTCACGTCGCCCCGCCGAGCTGGGACCTGCCCGTGCGCGCGGGATGCGCGCTCGCGCTCGTGCTGACGCTGACGGCGGTGGCCGGCTGGCTCGGCCCGCAGCTGAGCGGACTGCTCGCGCCGTTCCCGATCATCGCGACCGTGCTGGCCACCTTCACGCACGCCCAGCGCGGCCCGGACGAGGTCGTGCGGCTGCTGCGCGGTCTGATCAGCGGCTTCGGCGCGTTCGCCCTGTTCTGCTTCACGCTGGCGATCTCCCTGCACCGCCTCGACACCGCGTCGGCCTTCGCGCTGGCCACGACGCTCGCGCTGTTCACGCAGGGCGGGATGCTCGCCGTTGCGCGCGGCGAGAGCTACGTCGGCAGGCCCTCGCGCGCGAGCTGATGGCGGATGCGATCGCGCAGCTCGGCGAAATGCATCGCCTCGTAGGCGATCAGCGCGCTCAGTAGCGCCGCGAGCGCTGCGAGCGTCGCGAGCGACGGCGGCCTCAGCACCGCCTCCAGCGCCACCAGCGCGAGCAGCAGCAGCGCGCACAGCAGGCGCTGCACGTTCAGCGTGTGGATGTTGCGCCACCTGAAGGCCACGTGCGCGAAGAGGTAGAGCGCGGCGCCGCCGAGCATCGCCGCCGCCGCCACCACGCCGAGCGGATCGCCGACGTGGCCGAGCGTCTTTTTCAGACCGAGCGCGACCAGCGCGATGCCCGCGACCATCGGGTAGTGCAGGTAGGAGTAGGAGTCGCGCGCGATTTCGTTGCGTTCGCGGCCCTCCTTGGCTTTAGCGAGGCGTCGCTCGGCGACGATCGCGACGACGTCGAAGTACAGCCACCACAGCGCGCCGGCCACGATCGTGCCGAGCACGGCGGCGAGAACCACGCCCGCGTCGATGCCGGCGCTGCCGGCCCCGATCGCCGCGATCGACTCGCCGAGCGCGATGATGATGATCGCCCCGTGGCGCTCGGCGAAGTGCCCCGGCACGAGCTTCCAGCCCTCGGCGCCGAACACGTAGGGACCCCCCATGTCCAGCAGCAGCGCCAGGCCCCACAGGCCGAGCTGCAGCCCGCCGGCGGTGAACGCCGCGGCCACGAGCAGGCCCACGCCGACCGCCGTGCTCCCCGCCAGGCCGACCACTGAGGCGCGCAGGGCGGCGTCCTCCTCGCTGGCCAGCAGGAACAGCGCGATGTGCGCGGCGCGCACCACCCCGTAGGCGCAGGCGAACAGCAGGGCGTCCTCGCCGAAGGTCCGCGGCACGCACAGCGCCGCCACCAGCAGCGCCGCCATCGCCGCGAACATCACCAGCCGCACCGACCCCTCCTCGGGGTCTACGACGCTCGTCAGCCACGCGTAGCCGACCCACGCCCACCACAGCACGCCGAGGATCAGCATCGCCCGGAGCAGGCCCTCCCAGGTGGGGGTGGCGGCCATCAGCGCGGTGCACTGCGTGAGCGCATACACGAACACGAGGTCGAAGAACAGCTCCAGCGAGGTGACGCGCTCGCCGTCGCGCAGCACGGCGCTCAGGCGCGGGACTCGGCTCGAGGCGGCGACGCTCACCGCTCAATCTTCGCAACTCGGCGCCGGGCGCCTCCCACCGGCGCCGCGGCCCCGCGGCGAGCGGCGCTCACCGCCACGCGGGCGGCGAGCACGGGCTCGAGCCCGCCGCGGCGGCGCCGCGGCGGGCTCTCGCGCCGCGATCGATCAGTGCAGCGACATGTTGGGCTCGCCCGCGGAGTTGAGCCCCGATCCGGAGATCGCGCAGGTGCCGCCCTTGGGCGTCCCGCCGTCGTAGGCCTGCGTCAGGCAGTTGCGCAGGGCCAGCTGCGCCCAGTAGTTCGGGTGCAGGTCTTCCTGGATCTCATACGGCGGGAAGATCGCCGTGATCGTGCGAATCTGGTTGATCCACTCGGTCTTGTTGACCGCTTCGGCGGCCTTCCACGAGGAAAGGCCCTCTTCCTCCAGCAGGCCCACGCCCTTCTCGCACAGCCGGCGGCCGTTGAAGGCCGCGGACAGGTCCATCGTCTTGACGTTCGACAGGCCCGTCGCCGCGGCAGCGCCGAGGACGGTGTTGTCGATCGTCGGCAGCATCGTCGAGTTGGCGTAGTTGGCGTCTTTGTTCCAGAAGCCGCACCCGCCGACCGTCTGGCGCGTGTAGCCGCCCTGGGAGTAGCGGAAGCCCGACCCGTTCGGGATCGGCGATGGGTAGTCCTGGACGAGGATCGCGTACTGGGAGCTGCTGTAGCCCGCGTTGGTCATCGCCGTGGCGACGTTCTTGATCGCCGTCTCGATTTCGCCCTTCACCTTGGAGACGTTGCTCGAGCTGAAGTTGTTGGTCACCGAGCCTTCTTCGCTGCAGTAGTCCGGCCACCATTCCGGCGAGAGCAGCCAGTCCTCGACGCAGGTCTGCACGATGCTCGCGAAGTTGAAGTTGTTGCCGCCGATCGAGATCGCGATCAGCTTCACGCTGTGCGAGGCGGCGAAGTGCTGGAGCATCAGCGCCTGGCCTTCGTGCCCGCCGGAGTTGTAGAAGTCCAGGCCCGGCTTGAACAGCCCTTCGGTCGTGAAGCTCGAGGTCTTGGCGCCCGAGCAGGCGAGGTTCTCGCCGCTGACACCGCCGCCGATGTACACCTCGGCGGACTTGGAGCGGTGGCAGCCTTCGATCAGTTCGCCGGTGCCGTTCGCGTTGTCGTCGTAGGCCGTGGAGCCGAGCGCGTCGATCCACGAGGAGCTTTCGTTCGTGTTGCCCGCCCAACGACCGGCCTCGCCGGAGATGTAGGAGTCACCGAGAGTGACCGTCCACGGAGCGCCTTCGGCGTGCGCCGGGGGCGCCACCGCGCCCAGGCCCGCAAACGCCAACGCCGCCGCTGCCAGCGCACCGCCCATGAGCGCGAGCAGCGACCATCTGCGATCTGAGATCGAGTAGTTCATCTATTGCCTTTCCCTCTCCGCGCGTCGCGCGTCCCGCGACGCTGTCGGCGCGACCCTAGCGGGTGCGCCGAGCCCGGGTCAACCCTCGCCGGCGAGTCGCGCCGGCGCCTCACCCCAGAGCTGCTCCAGGCGGTAGAACTCGCGCGTCTCGGGCGTGAAGATGTGCACCACGACATCGAGGTAGTCCATCAGGATCCAGCCGCCCTGCGCCGATCCCTCGACGCGGCGCGGCAGGGTGTCGTGCTCGCGCTTGAGTCCCTCGAGGATGCCGTCGTGGATCGCCTTGGCCTGCCTGCCGGTGTTGCCCGAGCAGACCAGGAAGTAGTCGGTGTAGCCGAGCACGCCGCGCAGATCGAGCTCGACCACGTCGTGCGCCTTCTTGTCGGCCGCATAGCGGGCGATCTCGGCAACCAGCTCCTCGCCGATCATGCGATCGCCGCCTGCGCGCGTGCGCGGTAGAGGCCGTGCTCGGCGATGTATGCCGCCACGGCCGCCCCCACGAGGTCATCGATCGCCTCGCCACGGAGCACGCGCCCGCGCGCCATCGAGGAGGACACCTCGACAGCTGGCATCTCCAGGAAGCTCACGGCCGCGCCGACGCCCGCGCCGAGGCCTGTGAGCACGTCGAGCACCTGCCGGCGCGCCGTGCCCGTGCGCGCGGCGACCGCCAGCCGCGCCAGGCGCAGGACCTCCCGCGGCTCGCGCCACGAGGGCAGGGTCGCGGCGGTGTCCGCGCCCATGATGAACGTCAGCTCAGCATCCGGTTGGCTGGCATGCAGCGCCTTCAACGTATCCGCCGTGTAGGACGGCCCTGCGCGCTCGAGCTCCAGCGCGCTGACGCCCAGCCCCGCGGCATCGGCGACTGCCAGGCGGCACATGGCCAGGCGGTGGGCGGGGCCGGGATCGTCCTCGCCGCGCTTGTGCGGGGGGATGTGCGCCGGCATCAGCAGAACCCGCTCGAGCGCGAGCTCGTCGAGCGCGTGGCGCGCGAGCGCGAGATGCCCGACGTGCGGCGGGTTGAAGGTGCCGCCGAGGATGCCGAGCGATCGCACCTCCTCCGGCGCCGCGGGCTGGTCAAACGCGGACGTGCCCGTCGCCCTCGATGAGGTACTTGAACGTGCACAGCTCGCGCAGGCCGATAGGTCCGCGCGCGTGCAGCTTCTGCGTGGAGTTGCCGATCTCGGCCCCCATTCCGAACTCCCCTCCGTCGGTGAAGCGCGTGGAGGCGTTGACATACACGCACGCGGCGTCCACGCCGAGCTGGAAGGCGCGCGCGGCGGCCGTATCGCGGGTGACGATCGCCTCGGAGTGCCCGCTGCCGTAACGGCCGATGTGCTCGATCGCAGCCTGCACCGAGTCGAGCACCCCGACGGCGATGATCGGAGCCAGATACTCGCTCTCCCAGTCCTCCTCGCCCGCCGGCTCGAGCACCACCTGCGGGCTCCGCCCGCCGTCGGCGGCCGGCGCATGGAGCGTGCCCGCCAGCGCCCGCGTGCGCTCGTCCGCGCGCACCAGCACTCCGGCGGCGCCGAGCGCGCGCAGCACGCGCGGCACGAACTCGGGCGCGACGCGCTCGTGGATCAGCAGCGTCTCGGCGGCATTGCACACGCCCGGGCGGTCGGTCTTGGAGTTGATCACGATCGCCTCCGCCTGGTCGAGGTCGGCGCTGGCGTCGACGTAGACGTGGCAGTTGCCCGACGCGGCATAGATCACCGGCACGGTGGCGAGCGACTGCAGCGCCGCCTTCAGGCTCTCGCCGCCGCGGGGGATGATCAGGTCGACCGTGTCCGTCTGGGTGGCGAGCTCGGCGAGCTCCTCGCGTCCGCCGCCGGCCACGAGCCCGACGCAGCCCTCGGGCAGCCCAGCGGCGACGGCGGTCTCAGCCGCGATCTGGGCGAGCACGCCGTTGGAGTGCGTCGCCGATGAGGATCCTCGCAGGACGATCGCGTTGCCGGACTTCAGACACAGCGCCGCGGCGTCGATCGTGACGTTCGGGCGCGCCTCATAGACGACCGCCACGACGCCCAGCGGCACGCGCACCTTACGCACGTCGAGGCCGTTGGGCAGGCGATGCCCGTCGATCAGCTCGCCGACCGGGTCGGCCAGCTGGGCGATCTGCCGGACGGCCCGTGCGATCCCGGCGATGCGCGTCTGGTCGAGGCACAGGCGGTCGAGCAGCGCCGCGCCGATATCCGCCTCGCGCCCGAGCTCCATGTCGCGGCCGTTGGCGGCGAGGATCGCGTCCGTGCGCTCCAGCAGCGCCGCAGCGATCGCCTCCAGCGCGGCGTCCTTGACGGCGCTGTCGAGTTGGGCGAGCGTGCGCGCGGCGTGCCGGGCGTCGCGGCAGACGCCGGCGACGGAGGGGGTGATGACTGCCATGGCTCTACAGGGTAGAGGGAGGGTGGCGCTCAATCCAGCACGAGGTAGTCGCGGTGCACCGCCTCGTCGGTCGCGCGGGGAAGGATCTCCCGCACGGCAGCGGACTTGAGCCCCATCACGCGCGCGAGCTCCGCTGCGGAGTAGTTGCAGATCCCCTTGGCCAGCGTCCGCCCGGTTGCCGCGTCGGCGTCGGCGCGCTCGGCGATCTCGACGGCGTCGCCGGCGTCGAAGTCGCCGACCACCTCGACCACGCCGACCGGCAGCAGGCTGGCGCTCCCCTCGCGCACCGCGCGCGCCGCGCCGGCGTCGATCACGAGCGTCCCGCGCGAGGGCTTGGCGTACTTCAGCCAGAGCTTGAAGGAGCTGTAGCGCGCCTCGCGGGCTGCGAAGCGCGTGCCCTCGCGCTCGCCCGCGAGCACGGCCGCGAGGGCCTCGGCGCGCAGGCCGTTGCAGATCACGGTGGGTATCCCGGCGGCGGTGGCCATCTCCGCGGCCACGACCTTCGAGCGCATCCCGCCCGAGCCCAGCGCCGAGGTGGTGTGGCCGATCTCGAGCTTCTCGAGCTCGGCGAAGTCGCTGACCTCGGTCACGATCCGCGCGTCCGCGTGCAGCCGCGGGTCGGCGGTGAACAGCCCGTCGATGTCCGTCAGCAGGATCAGCTCGTCGGCGCCGATCAGCACAGCGACCTGTGCGGCCAGGAAGTCGTTGTCGCCGAAGGAGATCTCATCGGTGGCGGTGGTGTCGTTCTCGTTGATCACCGGCAGCACCCGCCACTCCAGCAGCGTTGAGAGCGTCTGACGCGCGTTCAGGTAGTGGGTGCGGGCGCTCATGTCGAAGAACGTCAGCAGCACCTGCGCGCTCGTCACCCCGCGCTCGCGCAGGAGCTCGTCGTAGATCCGGTAGAGCTTGCCCTGGCCGACGGCGCTCGCCGCCTGCAGCGCGCCGATCGTTGTCGGACGCTGGGGCAGCTCCATCACGCGCATGCCCCGCGCGATCGCGCCGCTCGTCACGATGATCAGCTCGGTTTCCTGCGCGTGCTCGCGGGCCAGCTGCTCGCACAGCCGTGCGAGCACGTCCATGCGCGGCGTGCCGTCGCCGTCGGCGACGACACTCGAGCCGAGCTTGACCACGACGCGTCTCATGCCCTGAGCTTATTTGGCCGGATCCAGCTCGAAGCTCACCCCGGCGATCTCGATCTCATCGCCCGGCTGAAAGCCCTCGGCCTCGAGCGCCCCGAGCACGCCGATCCGCCGCAGCCTGCCCTCGAGGTAGGCCATCGCGTCCTCGTTCTCGATGTCGTATCGCGCAAGCAGCCGCTCGATGCCTCTGCCGCGGACGACGAACGAGCGCGGCCCCAGGCGCTCGACCTCGAAGCCCGAGGCGGCGCCCGGGCGGAAGACGATGTGCTCCGCCAGCTGCTCCTCGCCGCCCGCTCGATCGCCGGCGCTCGCCTGCGCCGGGCGCCCGTCCGGCCCGGCGCCGGCGCCCGCGGGCGGCACGCGCGCCAGCAGCTCGCTCGCCAGCTCGGCCAGCCCGTGCCCGGTCGCGCTCGAGGTTGCGATCACGGGCACGCCGTCGCCGAGGCGCCGCTCCCATTCGGCCACCGCCTCGCGTACGCGCTCAGGCGGCAGCAGATCCGACTTGGAGAGGGCGAGCACGCGCGGCAGCTGCGCGAGCCGCGGATCGTGCGCCGCGAGCTCCCGCTCGATCGTCGCGTGGTTGCGCACCGCGTCGGCCCGCTCGCCCCCGCTGAGCTCGGGGGCGATGTCCAGGACGTGCACGAGCAGGCGCGTGCGCTCGACGTGCGCGAGGAAGTCGTGGCCCAGGCCGGCGCCGTCGCTGGCGCCCTCGATCAGGCCCGGGATGTCCGCCACGACCAGCTGGCGCTCATCGCCCGCGAGCACCCCGAGCACCGGCGAGAGCGTCGTGAAGGGGTACTCGGCCACCTTCGGCGTCGCGCGCGTCAGCCGCGCCAGCAGCGAGGACTTGCCCGCATTGGGCAACCCCACGAGGCCCACGTCGGCGAGCAGCTTCAGCCTGAGCTCGAGCCAGCCTTCCTCTCCCGCGAGGCCCCGCTCGGCGAAGCGGGGCGCCTGGCGGGTGGGCGTGGCGAAGCGCTTGTTGCCCTTGCCGCCGGAGCCCCCGCGCGCAATGGTCGCGCGCTGGCCTGCGGCGAGCAACTCCCAGCGGCGCCCGGCGAGATCGCCCGCCTCGCCCTCGGGGGACGTGATCAGCGTGCCCGGTGGCACCCGCAGGGTCAGCGTCTGCCCATCGGCGCCGTGGCGCAGCGCCCCCTCCCCGTGGCCGCCGCGCCCGGCGCGGTAGACGCTCCTGCGCCGGAAGCTCTGCAGGTCGCGCAGCGAGTCCTCGCACACGACGACCACGTCTCCCCCCCGCCCGCCGTCTCCGCCATCGGGGCCGCCGCGCGGCACGTGGGCTTCGCGGCGGAAGCTCATGCAGCCGTCGCCGCCGGCGCCGGCCAGCACCTGGATGCGAGCACGATCGTGGAGCATGCCGACCATCGTGACAGCAGCGCGCGTCGCCGACGGCCGCGGCGCGGATGTGGATAGATGGTGGACGTCAACCAGCGAGTGAAGGGAGCGAAGGTCGAATGACTGCCCACAGCAGCACGCCAGGCGAGCGCGTTCTCCTGATCACGGGCGCCTCCTCCGGGATCGGCGCCGCCACCGCGCGCCACGCAGCCGCAGCCGGATGGCGCGTGGCGCTTGCCGCCCGCTCATTGCAGCGCCTCGAGGCGCTCGCGGAGGAGCTCGGCGGATCGGAGCGTGCGCTGGCGCTGCGCTGCGACGTGACCGAGTGGGAGCAGCAGCAGGCGATCGTCGAGACGACGCTCGCGAGGTTCGGGCGCATCGACGCCGCCTTCGCCAACGCCGGCTTCGGCGGGCCGCGCGGCTTCCTGCGGGACACTCCCGAGCACTGGCGCGCGATGGTGCTCACGAACGTCTACGGCGCAGCCCTGACTATCCGTGCGTGCATCCCCGCGCTGACCGAGTCGCGCGGGCACCTGCTCTTGACCTCGAGCGTGGCCGGGCGGCGGCCGCTGCCCGGCTCGCTGTACTCCTGCACCAAGCACGCCGTGACCGCCATGGGCGAGGCCGCCAGGCAGGACCTGCACGGCACGGGCGTCCGCGTCGGCGTGATCGAGCCGGGGATGACCGACACCCCGTTCTTCGATCAGCCGCCGATGCACGCGCTGCAGGACGAGGACATCGCCCGGGCGGTGATCTTCGCGATCTCCCAGCCGGCGCATGTCGATGTCAACGAGATCCTCGTCCGCCCGACCGCCCAGCAGGGATAGTTCGGCGCCGCGGCCGGCGATGCGCCGGCGTGCGCCCGGGCCCGAGGGGCGCGCGGGCCACTCAGGCGCGCGGGCCCGTCAGGCGCGCTCGGCCTCGGCGGGGAGCACGTTGACCACGCGCCCGCGCCGTCCGGTGGTGAACTGCACCGTCCCGGCGGCGCGTGCGTACAGCGTGTCGTCCTTGCCTATGCCCACGCCCGCACCGGGCTTGAAGCGCGTGCCGCGCTGGCGCACGATGATCTCCCCGCCGCTTACGGCCTGCCCGGCGAACGTCTTTACGCCCAGCCGCTGCGCGTTGGAGTCTCGCCCGTTGCGGCTCGAGCCGAGCCCCTTCTTATGAGCCATCTGTCTTCTCCTTCGCGCTCGCAGCTTTGGCTTTGGCGGCTTTGGCGGGCGCTTTGGCTTTGGCGGCTTTGGCGGCCGGTTTGGCGCTCGCGCGTGTGATGTCGGTGACCTCGATCTGGGTGAGGTCCTGGCGGTGGCCGGTGCGCCGCTTGTAGCCGCGCTTGGGCTTGAACTTGAACACGCGCAGACGCTCGCCGCGGACGTGCGCCAGGACCTTCGCGGTGACCTTGACGTTGCGCAGGCCGGCCTCGTCGAAGACGGCCTCCTCGGAGCGATAGAGAATCGGCTCCAGCGCCACGTCGGCTCCCTCCTCGACCGCGAGGCGCTCGACGAGCAGCCGCTGCCCGCGCTCGACGCGGTACTGCTTGCCGCCGGTCTTCACGATCGCGTACATGTCTGCTCGGTCTCGATTCCTTGGCTTCGACGGGGACTTGGGAGGGCGCCTGCCGGACGGCCGGCGCCTACTCGGGAGCTGCCTCGGCCTTGGCAGCCGAACGGCGCCGCCCGCCTCTGCGGCCACGACGCCGAGGCTTGGATTGTAGGCCATCCTCTGCGCCCTCGCCGGGCGAGGCGCCCTCGCCGGGCGCCGGCTCCTGCACGGGCTCGGCGTCGATGCCGGTCGGCGTCTCGCTCAGACCGGCTTCGCGACGCGCCTCGGCGTCCTCGCTGTCGGCCGGCGCGCGCCGTCCGCGCGCGCGCGTCCTCGCGCGTCCCGACGGGCGGCCGCCATCGCCGGAGGATGACGAAGCGCCACCCCTGCGCCCGGCCCGCTCGCTCCCGCCGCCGCTGCGCGCCGGGGCGTCGACCACCTCGCCGGACTCGTCGAGCAGCAGCGCGCTCGCCGCCGTGCGCCCGACCTGGTCGATGCGCACCATCCGCTTCTCGCCCACGTGCTTGGCTGCGCCCGCGATCGAGATGATGTATCCGTCGATTTTCGCCACCGCGTCGTCGACGTCGTACATGTGCGGCTCGACGATCTCCACCAGCACCTCATCGCCCTGGCGGAACGGCAGCGCCCGCTCCTCGACCTCCGCGCGCGTGCCCGTGAAGGTGATTGCGAAGTGATCGAGCGCCAGCCCTTCGGAGCCCTCGAACAGGAACGATTTGCCGGTCTGGGCCTCGAGCGCATGCAGCACCCGCGAGCCGTGACCCGTGAACTGGGTGCTCACGCGCGGGTTGATCTGCACGAGGAACGCCTCCGCCTCGGGGTGCTCGGCGGCGACGTCGCGCAGCCTGCGCTCGAATTCGATCGCGATCGTCTCCTCCGAGCGGATGACCCCCTCGCCGTCGCAGGTCGGGCACGGCCGGCTCATGATCTCGCGCACGCCCTCGGTCACGTTCTGGCGGGTCATCTCGACCAGGCCGAGCTTTGAGATCTCGGCGGTGAACGTCTTCGTCCGATCCTCATCGAGCGTCTTGCGCAGCGTCTTCATGACCGCGTCGCGGTTGCGCGCGCGGGCCATGTCGATGAAGTCGATCACGATGATGCCGCCGATGTCGCGCAGGCGCAGCTGGTTGACGACCTCCTCGGCCGCCTCGAGGTTGGTCCTGGTGATCGTGTCCTCGAGCGCTGCGCCCTTGCCGCGGCCGATGAAGCTGCCGGAGTTGACGTCGATCACGGTCAGCGCCTCGGCGTAGTCGATGATCAGGTAGCCCCCGCTGGGCAGATCCACCCGGCGCGAGAGCAGCCCGTCGATCGCCTTGTCCACGCCATAGGCCTCGAACAGCGGCTCCGGCTGCTCCCACAGCTCGACGCGCTCGACCAGCTCGGGCGCGGTGCGCGTGAAGAAGGAGACGAGGCGGTGATACTGCTGCTCGTCGTCGACGATCGCCCGCTCGAAGTGCGCGGAGAAGATGTCGCGCACGACGCGCACGGACAGGTCGGCCTCCTGGAAGACGAGATCCGGGGCGGTCGTCTCCTCGACGCGCTTGACGAGCACCTCGTGGAGCTTGTGCAGGTATTTCAGCTCGCGTTCGAAGTCCTCGCGCTTGGCGCCGTGGGCGGCCGTCCTGACGATCACCCCGCCTCCATCGAGCTTGAGGTTCGCCGTCTGGCGGCGCAGGCGTTCGCGCTCGCGGTCCTCAAGACGCCGCGAGACGCCGACGCCCTCGCCCGTAGGCGCGTAGACCATGTAGCGCCCGGCGATCGTCAGCTCCATCGACAGGCGCGCGCCCTTGGTCTTGAGGGGATCCTTGACGACCTGCACGACGATCTCCTGGCCGGGCGAGAGCAGGTCGGCGATCTTGCGCCCGCCGCCCCCTCCGCGCCCGCGCTTGGGCGTCTCGACCCCCGGCAGCACGATCTCATCGACGTGCAGGAAGCCGTTCTTCTCGAGGCCGATGTCGACGAACGCGGCCTCCAAGCCGGGGAGGACGTTGTCGACCTTGCCCTTGTAGATGTTGCCGACGATCGAGCGCCCGCCGCGGCGCTCGATGTAGAGCTCAGCTATGCGATAGCCGGCCTCCGGAGCCCCGCTGGCGCGTTTGCGGGCGCTGGCCGCCCGTCGGGCGGTCGAGGACGAACGCGAGGCGGCGGGCGTTCCGCTCGCCTCCAGGAGCGCCACGCGCGTCTCCGCGCGGTCGACGCTGACTAGCACTTGCTTTTTCAATTTGATCCAGTCTTTCGGTATGGAAAGGCGCCGGGCACCGCTCGCGCGGGCGCACGAGGTGGGCGCGCTCGATCGGCCGGCGCCGGATGCTCGGGCGCTGGCGGGCTGTCGGGGGGTGCTCGGCGAACATTTGTTCCTTAGTAGCGCAGTACGCGGTCCTTCAGCGCCGCCGAGGCGCGCGCCTGGACATAAATCGATTGCAACAGGCCTACGGCCAACAGGGTGGTGATCACCGACGAGCCCCCATAGCTCATGAGCGGAAGCGTTACGCCGGTAATGGGCATGATCCCAATCGTCATCCCCACGTTGACGAAGACCTGGAACATGAGCATAGCCGCTACACCGGCGGCGATCAGGGATCCGAAGAGATCCTTGGACATCACCAGCACGCGTAGCGCACGCGATATCAGCAGCGCGTACAGCAGCAGCACGAGCCCCGCCCCCACGAAGCCGTACTGCTCGCCGACCGCGGCGAAGATGAAGTCGGTGTGGCTCTCGGGCACGAACCCGTTCGGGATCTGGCTGGCGTTCGCGCCCCGCCCGGTCTTCTGCCCGGCGCCGATCGCGATCTTGGACTCCTCCTGTTGGTAGCCTTCCTTCTGGGGGTTGGAGGAGGGGTGCAGGAAGGCGGTCAGCCGCGCCACCTGGTACTGCTTGAGCACGTGCACGCCCGCCGCGGGGGCCGCGACCAGCACGAACGTGCCGGCGACGGCGACGAGCGCCGCGAGCGCCCGCCAGATGCCGCCAGGAGCTGCCTGCCACGAACAGGAGCGTGTAGGCGATCACCATGTAGACCATGCCCGAGCCGAGGTCGGGCTGGGCGATCACGAACATCGCCGGCACGAGCGCCGCGATCATCACGCGCGCGGTGGTGTCGCGCTCACGCAGGCGCCGGGAGCGCTCCACCACGAAGGCCGACAGCGCGAGGATCAGGAGCACCTTGCCGAGCTCGGAGGCCTGGAAGGAGAAGAACGAGAAGCTGATCGCCCGCGTTGAGCCCTGTGCGGCGTGTCCGACGCCGAGCACGGCCAGGATGCTGAGCATCAGGGCGCCGTAGATGACGTTTTTGTAGCGTCGCAGCCGAGCGTAGTCCACGCGCGAGAGCACGAGCATGAACGCGAAGCCCAGGACCAGGTAGATCGCCTGCCGGTCGACGTAGTAGTGCGGCTGGCCGGGGATCAGGTTCCTCGTCGCCGACTGCAGCGTCAGCAGCGAGCAGATCCCCAAGCCCGATCACCGCGAGCGTGATCAGCGGGTCCAGCGGCAGGCGCATCGCGCGCGGCGCGGCGACCGGCGCCTCTTCGCTGGGATGGATCGGGCTGAGCGGCATCAGCGCGCCGATCCTCCACTCTGCGTCGCACGGCAGGCGCCGCGACGGGCTCGAAGGCCGGCGTGCGGGTCGGCCGGGATCTCAAAGCGTCTTCGAGCTCCCGGCCACGAAGCGCTCGGGCTTGCCGAACCACTGCGAGGCCATCAGGCGGGCGATCGGCGCCGCCGTTTCGGCGCCGAAGCCGCCCTGCTCGACGGTCACGGCGATCACGATCGGGTGCTTGGGATCGCCGATGTAGCACATGTACCACGACTGGTCTTCCTTGCCGGTGTGTTCGGCGGTGCCCGTCTTGCCGTAGACGGGGTGCTGCCCTGGTCCCAGCCGCTCCACACGTCCGCGGAGGTGCCGCCCGGCTGGCTGGCGGCCTCGTGGATGCCTTCCATCACGAGGCTCAGGTCTTCGTAGTTGAGGTGCACGTGCCGTTCGGCCGGGAACGCTCAGGCGTCTGCACGAGACCGCCGCTGGAGTCGTCGATCTCGCATGCCCGAGGTGCGGGCGTCACGACCGTCCCGTAGCCGCCGTTCATGTACGCGTTCGCGAGCGTCGAGTAGGCGACCGCCATCTGCAGCGGGTCGGTCAGCAGATCGCCCTGGCCGACGGCGAGGTCCATGTTGTCGCCCACGCTCCACGGCCGGACTTCGGCGACGATGCCCGCAGCGAGGCGACGTGGCGCGCTGCGCCGCATGCGAGTTCGGCCTGGTTCTGTTTGGCCGCGCCACGCGCGGTCGGGGACCACGCCTTCGATCTCGCTCGGCAGGTCGATTCCGGTCGTGCTCGCCGATGCCCAGCTTGTGCGCCATGTTCTGGATCACGTTGCCGTAGCTGTTGGCGCGCTCGCCGACTTCGAAGAAGTAGGTGTCCGAGGAGACCTTCAGCGCTTCGACCAGCCCGACCGGCCCGTAGTCGGCCTTGCCGGCGTTGCAGAACTGCTCGGTCGAGACGTAGATGCACTGGCCCGCGCCGAGGCCCTCCGTCGGCGTTGATCACGCCCGCTTCGAGCGCCGCCCATCGCGGTGATCGGCTTGAACGTCGAGCCGGTCGGATAGGTGCCGTTGACGGCGCGGTCGGTGAGCGGCGCCGGCGCTTCGGCCGATGCCGCTGCCCTCGAGCGCCGCGTATTCGGCGCTTGGTCAGCGGTTTGGCGAACTTGTTCGGGTCGAAGGTCGGGTAGGAGCCGATCGCGAGCACTTCGCCGTTGCGCGGGTCGAGCGCGACGAACGCGCCCGCGACGGCCGGTTTGCCGCCCGCGCGCGCCCGTTCGATGCCCTTCCAGCAGCGCCTTTTCGGCCTCCTGCTGCAGGCCGAGGTCGAGCGTCACCTTGAGGCTGTAGCCCGGCCAGCGGCGGGGTCGGCGCGAGCCTGCTCGGGACCGGATAGCCGGCGGCGTTGACCTCCACGCGCTGCACGCCCGGTGCGCCGCGCAGGTAGCGGTCGTAGTAGTACTCGAGCCCTTCCTGGCCGACCACCGTCCCCTGCTGCACGCCGCGGAAGGCGCGCAGCTTGAGCTCGCCTTCGGAGACCTGGCCGACGTAGCCGAGCACCTGCGCGGCCATCTCGCCGTACGGGTAGGCGCGGATCGAGACCGGCTGCTGGACGACGCCCGGGAATTCGTTCTGGCGCTCGCCGAGCACGGTCAGCACGCCCGGTCCGGCGTCGGTCTTGATCGTCACCGGCGCATAGGGCACGGCCGTGCGCCCGCGCACGACGAGCGCCTCGATGCGCGCGGGGCTCATCCCCAGCAGCGCGCCGAGGCGCCGGTAGAGGGCCAGGCGCGGCGCGCCCGCGCGGCGGCAGCGCGGAGGGCACGATCTGCACCGCGTTGGTCGTGCGGCTGGTCACGATCGGCTGGCCTTCGCGGTCGAGGATCTGCCCGCGCGGCGCCGCGATCGGCAGGTCGCGCACGCGGTTGGCGTCGGCCTGCTGGACGTACTGTTCGCCGGAGAGCACCTGCAGGTACCAGAGGCGGAAGAAGATCACCCCGAACATCACCATCGCGATGCCGCCGATGATCGCCACGCGCAGGGCCAGCTGCGGGGAGACGGGGATCGCGCGGATCGCTGCGCCGCGCCGGCTCGATCGCGCTCATGGGCGCGAGAGCGGGCTCAAACCGCCGGTCGTGTACGCGCGCCGGCGCCGGCGCCGGCGCGGATCCTCGGGCAGGCGCCCTCCAGAGCGCGGCGCACGATCAGCCCACATCGGCAGCGCGACGATCGTGTCGACGACGATCGCCCAGCACGATCTGGCGCAGCAGCTCGAGGCTCACGGGCGCGTCCACGCCGAGCATGAACTCCATCAGCGAGTAGCCGACCAGCGAGACGCGCCGCGGCGGCGGCGCCGACCAGCAGCGGCGTGAGCGCCGCCTGGGGGTCGCGCAGCTCGCGCAGGCGCCCGGACCAGTAGCCGATGAGCGTGAAGATCAACGAGCGTCACGCCCAGCGTCTGCACGAGCGCGAGGTCGACGAGCAGGCCGACCGCGAACCCGGCGACGGCTCCGATCGTCGAGCCGCAGAGCAGGCCGACGAAGACGACCAGCAGCGGCGAGAGATCGACGTTCACGCCGAACACGGGCACCTCCGAGACGACGCCGATCTGGAAGAACACGACGACCACCGCGAGCGCCGCCACGCGCGCGAGCAGCGAGCCGGAGATCCCCAGGCCCGTCATCCTTCGGCCCCCGTCGAGGCGAGCTGTTCGCCGCTGGGGCGGCTCTGGCCCGCGGGCAGGCTCGCGGCGAGGCTGGCGATGTTCGTCGCCCGCGTCCCCGCTCCCGCCGTGAGCACCTGCACGACGTCGAGGTCGTGCAGGTTGACCACCGGATGCACGTTGACCGACTTGTAGGCGCTTTCTTCGTTGACCGAGGTCACCTGCCCGATCAGGAGGCCGGGCGGGTAGAGCGAGTCGTCCGGGCTCGCGACGGTCCCGGAGGTGACCACGTATTCGCCCGCCACCGCCGGCGCCGTGGCCGGCAGGTACTGCAGCAGCAGGTCGTTGGGATCGCCGACCTTGGGCTGGACGATGCCGGTGGCATTGGCCTTGCCGATCCTCGCCGAGACGCCCATCGTGCTGTCGGTGATGAGGTCCACGACCGCCCCGTCGGAGGCGGTCTGGGCGACCTTGCCGACGAGGCCTTCGCCGTTGACCACCGGGTCGTTGTCGCGCACGCCCGCCGATTCGCCCTTGTCGATCGTGACGGTCGAATACCAGATGTTCGGCGACTTGGCCACGACCGTCGCGGTCACGGGCCGGTAGTTGTTCACGCTGAGCTGGTCGAGGTGGAACACGCCCAGCAGCTCGTGGTAGGTGCGTTTTTCGGCCTGGTCGGCGACCAGTTCGCCGCGCAGTTTGTCGACCTGCTTGAGCAGTTCGTCGCGCTGGCTTTTCGCGTGCAGGGTGTCGCCGAACCAGCCGAACAGGTCGCGCACGGGCTTGAGGGCCTTGTTGGCGCCGTTCTGGATCGGCGAGACGACCGTCAGGAAGTCCCGCTGCACGGCGTGCAGCCGGCCGTTGGGCGCCTCACCGAAGTAGGCGGTCAGGAGCAGCAGGGAGAGCACGACGAGCAGCACAAGCACCGCGCGCCGACGCCGGACCGTCTTGTCGTACACGGATGACTACCTTCCGAAGCGTTCAGAACAGCATTCTCGGACAGAGTACCCCCGGGACAGGCGGGCCGTCACCGGCGGCGGCGGTTGCGCGTCGTACGGTTCGAGCGATGGATCGCCTCGAACTCCTCGAGTGACCGTCCCGAGCCGACGGCGACGCAGGTCAGCGGCGACTCCGCCAGGTGCGCCGGCATCTGCGTCTCCTCGCGCAGGCGCTCGTCGAGGCCCTGCAGCAGCGAGCCACCGCCGGCGAGCATGATGCCCCGGTCCATGATGTCCGAGGCCAGCTCCGGCGGGGTGCGGTCGAGCGTCTCCTTGACCGCGTCGATGATCTGGCTCAGCGGTTCCTCGAGCGCCTGGCGGATCTCCTCGCTCGTGAGCACGACCGTCTTGGGCAGGCCGGCGACCATGTCGCGTCCGCGGATCTCCGCCTGCAGCTCCTCGGACATCGGACAGGCCGAGCCGATCTCGAGCTTGAGCTCCTCGGCGGTCTGCTGCCCGATCAGCAGCTTGTACTCCTTCTTGGCGTAGTTGATGATCGCCTCGTCCATCTCGTCGCCGCCCACGCGGATCGACTGCGAGACGACGATCCCGCCGAGGGAGATGACCGCCACCTCGGAGGTGCCGCCGCCGATGTCGACCACCATCGAGCCCGTCGGCTCGCCGACGGGCAGCCCGGCTCCGATCGCCGCGGCCATCGGCTCCTCGATCAGGTAGGCGGTGCGCGCGCCCGCGGACAGGCACGCCTCCTCGACGGCCCGCTTCTCGACCCCGGTCACCCCGGAGGGCACGCACACGACCACCCGCGGGTGCGCCCAGCGGTTCTGGTGGACCTTCTGGATGAAGTGCCTGAGCATCTGCTCGGTGACGTCGAAGTCGGCGATCACGCCGTCCTTCAGGGGCCGGATCGCCTGGATCGTGCCCGGCGTGCGGCCGAGCATGCGCTTGGCCTCGATGCCCACGGCGTGCACTTCGCCGCTGCGCGAGTCGATCGCCACGACGCTCGGCTCCGACAGCACGATCCCGCGCCCGCGCACGTACACGAGCGTGTTGGCGGTCCCGAGGTCGACCGCCATGTCGCGGCCGCCGAACCCTGTCAGATAGCTGAAGATGCCCATAGGGAGAGAGGGGGCACGCTCGGACTCGGTCTAGCGCCGCTCCAATGCGACGCGCTCTGCGTCCCTGGCGTACCGCGGCGTACCCGCGCGCAGTGTAGCGAACGGGCATCGCCGGCCAGCCCGCCCTGCCAGCCGATTTGCGGGCAAAACGCCGCGCCGGAGGGGCGCGCGGCCTCCTCACCGCGCACGCACGCCGGCGCCGCAGGCGCCCTCATCATCGGCTCAGGAGCTCCGGGTAGAGATCGAGCAGCGGTCGCCAGCGGCAGGCCGACGACGTTCTCCTCTTCGCCCTCGATCGCCAGCGCCAGCGTCGCGCCGGCACCCTGGATGGCATAGCCGCCCGAGCGTCCGCGCCACTCCTCGGTGCCCACGTACCACTCGAGCAGCTCGCCGTCGATCGCTCGAAACGTGACCCGCGTGCGCGCCACGGCCGTTCGCAGCTCGTCGGGAAGCAGCAGCGCCAGCCCGCTGATCACCTCGTGCGTGCGCCCGCCCAGCGCCATCAGCGTCGTTCGGGCCGCCGCCGCATTGGGCGGCTTGCCGTAGATCACGCCGTCGAGCACCACGATCGTGTCGCATCCGAGCACCGCCTCCTGCGCCCCCGCGCGGCGGGCCGCCCGGGCCTTGCGCAGCGCGTTCTCGACCGCCACCCGCTCCGGATCCCCACCCTGCTCGAGCTCGCTCGCGTCGGGGGCTCTGATCGTGAACGGCACGTCCAGGCGCTCGAGCAGGGCCCGCCGCTGGGGCGAGCGCGAGGCGAGCACGAGGGAGAGCGGGGCGGCTACGGCGCCAGGTCTCCGAAGAACAGCGCCGCCTCACGCGCGGCGGACTCCGGGGAGTCCGAGCCGTGGACCATGTTGGCGCCCAGCTCGATCGCGAAGTCGCCCCGGATCGAGCCGGGCGCCGCCTCAAGCGGATCGGTCGCGCCGATCACCTGCCGCGCGGCCCTCACCGCGTCGCAGCCCTCGAGCACCATCGCCACGATCGGGCCCGAGGTGATGAAGTCGACCAGCTCGCCGAAGAACGGGCGCTCGGCGTGCTCGGCGTAGTGGCGCTCGCGCGAGCTCCCTCGTGACCGTCATGTGTCGCAGTGCGAGCGATCTTCAGCCCCTTGCGCTCGAAGCGGGCGATGATCTCGCCGCTGAGGCCCCGGGCGAAGGCGTCGGGCTTTACGAGGATCAGCGTTCGGTCCATGGGTTCCTTTGCTTGGTTGGAGGATCTTCAGGAGGTCGGGCGCGGCCGACCGCCGGGACGGCTGGCCCGTCCGGTGCCGCGCGGCCTGGTGGGCGACTCCGCGGCCACCGCCGGGGGAGCCTCCGCGCCCTCGGCGCGGGCGGCGCGCTCCTTGCCGCGCGGCCTGGCGGGCAGCTCCGCGGCCACCGCGGGCGCGGGCTCCGCGCCGTCGGCTCCGTCGAGCGCGGCGACGTCCTCCACGGGTTCGGCCAGCTCGCTCTCGATCACCGCGGCCGCGCGGCGGCGGCGGCGCGAGCGCGGAGCGGCGATCCCGGGGACGTCGGCCTCGCAGTAGGGGCAGATCGTCCACGCCTGGTCCAGCGGGCGCGCGCAGTTCGTGCAGCGCTCCTTCAGCTTGCGCAGGCAGCTGGGGCAGCGGACGAAGTCGCTCTCCACGCGATAGTCGCAGTGCGGGCAGAGCGTCTGGTCGAGCTGCGCCAGGCGCGCCTCGGCGGCCTGCACCTCCAGTTCGCGCTCGCGCACGTCCTCCAGGTACTCCGGCGGGCGCAGGATCATGTACACGATCGTGCCCACGAACGGGAACAGCGAGGCCGCCGTGGCGCAGCCGACGAGCATCGGGTCGACGATCCTGCGACGGGCGTCGGCGTAGGTCCAGTAGATCAGCGAGAAGTACAGGACGACGACGAACAGAATCAGCAGGTCGACCGCGAGGCTCAGGCCACTGCTTTCGATTCCGAAGTACGCGATGGGTAGCATCGGCCGGCTGAGTTTAGAGAAACAGACGGCCGAATCCGTAGCCAGCAGCGAAGAATACGAGGATCACCAACGCCACGATCAGCGCCACGGCGCCGATCATGGCGAGCACGGATGGACCCTCGTCGTTCATCTGGTGGGCGTGGAGCTCCGCGATCGAGCCCCCGGCTCGCGGACATTATCGGAGCCCTCGAGCCGGCCGAGCAGGTCTCCGACCAGATAGACAGAGCCGGTGGCCAGCACCGTGCCCCCCCGCTCCTGCGCCCAGCTCCGCGCCGCGGCCAGCGCCCGCGGCGGCCGCGGCTCGCAGGTGCTGGCATCGAAGCCGAGCTGGCGCGCGAGCGACTGCAGGGCCGCCGGCGGCAGCGCGCGGCTGCTGGGAGGAGCGGTGAACCAGGCGTGCGCGCACAGCGGCAGCAGGGCCTCGAGCATGCCCGCCGCGTCCTTGTCCTCGAGCACGCCGAGCACCAGCGCCAGCGGCCCGGCGGGCAGGACCTCCGGCAGCGACTCGACCAGCGCGAGCACCGCGTCGGGGTTGTGCGCGCCGTCGAGCACGGTCGGCGGGTCGCCGTCGAGGCGCTGCAGGCGCCCGGGAACCGCGGTCGCGGCGGCGGCCGCGGCCACCGCCTCCTCGCGCAGCGCCACGCCGGCGCGCTGCAGATAAGCCTCGGCGGCGGCGCGCGCGAGTGAGAAGTTGCGCCGCTGAAAGGCGCCGCGTGCGAGCAGCGGCGCGGGGGCGCCCGCGGGCTGGGCGCGCACGATCCGCGCCTCGCGCTCGCGCGCCACCCTTTCGGCGACCGCGAGCGCCGGCGCCGCCAGCTGATCGCCGAGCACGAGCGTGGCGTGCGGGCGCACGACGGCGAGCTTCTCCTCGGCGATGTCCTTCAGCGTGGGGCCCAGCCAGCGGGTGTGCTCGAGCCCGACGTTGGTGAGCGCCGTCACCTCCGCGTCGATCACGCTGGTCGCGTCGTAGCGACCGCCGAGGCCCGCCTCGATGACCGCCACCTCCACCCCCTGCTCGGCCATCTCCCACAGCGCGGCCGCGGTGAGCAGTTCGAACTGGGTCACGTGATCGTCCTCGGCGAGCGTGCGGTTGACGCGCTCCGCCGCCCAGGCCGCCCGCGCGATCGCCGCCGCGAAGGCGCCGCCGTCCAGCGGGCGCTCCTCGATCCGCACGCGTTCGCGATATGAGACGAGGTGGGGCGAGAGGTAGGTGCCGGTGCGCAGGCCATGACGCGCGAGGATCGCCGCGGTCATCCGCGTGGTCGAGGACTTACCGTTCGTCCCGAGCACGTGGATCGACCGGTAGCGGCGCTCCGGCGAGCCGAGCACGGTCATCATCCGCCGCATCCGGTCCAGGCCGAAGCGCATCCCGAACAGCTCCAGCGAGCGCAGCTGGCGCTCGGCCTGCGCCTCGGTCCAGCTGCTGCGCCTGGAGGTGTCCATGTCTGTCGGCCGCGGGCGCCCGCTGCGCCGGCCGCTAGGCCTTGCCGCGCGGGCTGTCGATGAACACGGCCCGCGACGCCTCAGCGGCGCTTGTGCCGAGCTCCTCCGCGGCGCGCGAGCGGCAGCAGTTCGCTGCCCACGCCCCTGAGGTCGAACCTGTCGAGGATGCCGCGCAGCTCCTTGCGCTGCTTGGCGCTGAGGTTGGGCGGCCAGCCGCGCGACTCGCGCAGGAGCTGGCCGATGCGGGCGCGGTCGCCCTCGGGCAGCGCCCACCAGCGAGTGCCGAGGACGGCGCCCACCTGCAGCACCACCGCCCACGGCAGGGCCTTGATGCGGTCGAGCCTCGACTTCGGAGCGGCGGCGGCGGACCTGGGCATGTCCGCGATGGTAGCGCCGGGACACCGGCGACGCCGCGGCGGCGATCCGCGCCGCCGCTGCAGAGCCGGCTCAGGCCGACTCCTCCCGCAGCCGAGCATCGTCGGCGTCTTCTGGCGCGGCTTCGGTCACGAGCGTCGGCGTGAGACCCTTCTCGACGGTCTCCTTGGTGACCACGCACTTCTTGACGTCGCGCCGGGAGGGCAGCTCGAACTGCACCTCCAGCAGGATCTCCTCGATGATCGAGCGCAGCCCGCGCGCGCCCGTTTCGCGCTCCAGGCCCTTCTCGGCCACGGCCGTGAGCGAGTCCTCGGAGAACACCAGCTCGATCCCGTCGAAGGCGAAGAAGCGCTGGAACTGCTTGACCAGCGCGTTGCGCGGCTCGATCAGGATCGAGACGAGATCGTCGCGGGTGAGCTGGTGAACCGCCGACATCACCGGCAGGCGGCCGATGAACTCGGGGATCAGCCCGTACTCGATCAGGTCCTCGGGCAGGCAGTGCTCGAAGACCTCGCCTGCGTCGCGCTCGGCCTTGGCCTCGATCGCGGCCGCGAAGCCCACGCCTTTGTGCCCGATGCGCCGCTCGATCACCTTGTCGAGGTTGGCGAACGCCCCGCCGCAGATGAACAGCACGTTGGTCGTGTCGATCGTAAGGAACTCCTGATGGGGGTGCTTGCGGCCCCCCTGCGGCGGCACCGAAGCCTGGGTGCCCTCGAGGATCTTCAACAGCGCCTGCTGGACGCCCTCGCCGGAGACGTCGCGCGTGATCGACGGGTTGTCGGCCTTGCGCGCGATCTTGTCGACCTCGTCGATGTAGATGATCCCCGTCTCGGCCTTCTTGACGTCGTAGTCGGCGGCCTGGATCAGCTTCAGCAGGATGTTCTCGACGTCCTCGCCGACATACCCCGCCTCGGTCAGCGCCGTCGCGTCGGCGATCGCGAACGGCACGTTGAGGATGCGCGCGAGCGTCTGCGCGAGCAGCGTCTTGCCGCAGCCGGTGGGGCCCAGCAGCAGGATGTTCGACTTCTGCAGCTCGATGTCCGAGTCGCCGGACATCATCATCTGGACGCGCTTGTAGTGGTTGTAAACGGCCACCGACAGCGTGCGCTTGGACGGGTCCTGCCCGACGACGTACTCGTCCAGGACGTCGTAGATTTCGCGCGGCTTGGGCAGGTTCTCGATGTCGAAGGCCGGCGGCGCCGAGAGCTCCTCGTCGATGATCTCGTTGCAGAGATCGATGCACTCGTCGCAGATGTAGACCCCGGGGCCGGCGATCAGCTTCTTGACCTGCCGCTGGGACTTGCCGCAGAAGCTGCAGAGGAGCTGCTCGTTGGAATCGGTCGGTCTGGCCATATCCCTTGATCTCCTGGAGTCAGACGCCTGTCACTGAAAAGCCCGGAGCTAGTGCTCCGAGATCACGCGATCGATGATGCCGTACTCCCGCGCCTCCTCCGAGCTCATGAAGTAGTCGCGCTCGGTGTCCTGGCGCACCTGCTCGAGGTCCTTGCCCGTGTGCTTGGCGATGATCTCGTCCAGGCGCCGGCGCACGTCGATGATCTCCTTGGCGTGGATCTCGATGTCGGTCGCCTGGCCCTGGAAGCTCGAGGAGACCTGGTGGATCAGGATCTTCGCGTTCGGCAGCGCCATGCGCTTGCCCGCCGCCCCTCCCGCCAGCAGCAGCGCCCCCATCGACATCGCTATGCCCACGCAGATCGTCTGCACGTCGGGCTTGATGAACTGCATCGTGTCGTAGATCGCCAGTCCTGCATACACCGAGCCGCCCGGCGAGTTGATGTACAGCGAGACGTCCTTCTCGGGATCCTCGGACTCCAGATGCAGAAGCTGGGCGACGATCAGGTTCGCGATCTGATCGTCGACCGGCGTGCCCAGGAAGATGATCCGCTCGTTGAGCAGGCGGCTGTAGATGTCGAAAGCTCGCTCTCCTCGCGAGGTCTGCTCGACGACCATTGGGACAAGTGGGCTCATAGTCCTCGCATCTGTTTCGCTTCGCCGGCCGGATTCCTCTAGAAGGCTAGCTGGTCGATCTTTGATCGGTCGGTGTCCACAGGCGCCCGGGCGACGCCGCTGCTCCCGCCGCCTCACCGCTCTCCGCCGCGGCCTTCTCGGGCGTCCACAGCTGCTCTCGCGCCTGCGCCTGGGCGGGCGGGATCGGCGTCGCGGCGGCCGCGATCAGCTCGATCGCCTTGCGCGCGGCCAGGTCCTCGCGAACCTCCTCCAGGCGCCCGGCGGCGCGCAGATCGTCGAGCAGCTTCTGGGGCTCGATGCCCTCGCGCTCGGCGCTCGGCGCCAGCGCCTCCAGCAGCTCCTGCTCGGACGGTCTGATCTCCTCGGCGGCGACGATGGCGGTGATCACGGCCTCGCGGCGTAGCGCCAGTTCGGCTTCGGGCTCCATCTCGGCGAGGATCGCCGGCTCCTCGCGCCCGACGATCTGCAGGTAGGCCTCGCGCGAGATCCCGCGGTGGGAGAGCGAGTGCAGCATCCGCTCCCACATCTCGCGCGCCCTCGATGCGATCAGCTCGGGGGTCACGCCCACCTGCGCGCGGGCGACGGCCGCGTCGAGTGCCGCCTGGCGGAACTCCCCCTCGATCTGCCCTTCCTCGACCTCGGTCAGCCGGCTGCGAATGTCCTCGCGCAGCTCGTCGAGATCGTCGAAGCCCGCATCGATCGCGAAGTCCTCGTCAACCGCGGGCAGCTGCTTGAGCTTGACCTCCTTGACCGTCACCTCGAAGGATGCCTCGCGACCGGCGAGCTCCTGCTGGGGATAGTCGGCCGGAAACGTCAGCTCGACGGTGCGCGTCTCGCCCGCGCCGGCCCCGAGCAGGCTCTCCTCGAAGCCCGGGATCAGGTTGCCGCCGCCGAGCTCGACCAGCTGGTCGCGGCCTTCGCCGCCTGCGAACGGCTCCCAGCGCGGTTGCTCGGGCGAGGAGTCCGCGGCGGCCAGCGAGCCGCGGTAGTCGATCACGACGAAGTCTCCCTGCGCGGCCGGCCGCTCCGCGGTCTGCAGGCGCGCGAGGCGCTCGCGCATGGCCTCGATCTCCTGCTGCAGCTGCTCCTCGCCGACCTGCGGCTCGCGGCGCGCGACCTCGAGCCCCTTGTAATCGCCGAGCTCGGCCTTCGGGAGCACCCCGATCTCGATCGAGAACTCGAGCGCCTCGCCCTGCGGCGGCAGCTCGCCGAGATCTACCCGCGGATCGCCCACCGGCACGATCCCAGCGGTCTCGATCGCGTCGGAGTACCAGCTGGAGAGCGTGTCGCGCACCGCCTCCTCCAGCACCACCTCCCTGCCGATTCGCTGGATGACCAGCGGCGCGGGCACCTTCCCGCGGCGAAAGCCCGGGAGCTTCAGCTCGCGCCCCAGCTGCTGGGCCTTGCGCTCCAGCCGGCCCTCCAGCTCGCCCGGCGGCACCTGCACCTGCAGACGCACGCGCGAGTCCCCGAGCTCGGTGACGGTGGTCTTGACCGCAACTGGCACCCCCGCCACGATACCGTGCCGCCGGTGAGCGCTCGGCGTGCACACTCCGCCGCCCGGCGTGCCGAGGCGTGGCTGTGGACCGGCCCGGCCGGCCACCTGATCGGCGGCACGCTGGACCTCCTCGCCGCGCTCGCGCGCTACGCGCTCACGCGAGTGCGGGGCCGGAGGGCCGGCTGAGCTCCGGCCCCGCGCCCGCGCGGCGCTCCTGCGCTACGCCGCCGCGCCGGCGGCCGTCCGGCCGAAGGCGAGCGTGGCGCCGCGCGGCAGCACCAGCACAGGGCAGGTCGCGATCTCGATCAGGTGCTCTGCCGAGGAGCTCAGCGTGACCCGGCCCGGCGCGGCCTCCGCGCGCGAGTCGAAGATCAGCAGGCCGGCCTGCTCGTTGACGACCGGCGCCACCTCCGCGCCGAGCGCTGCGGCCAGGGCGTCGGCCGTCTGCCGGGCCCCGCCCTCGCCGTCGCCGACCGCGACGATCCGCTGGATGCTCGGGCTGCCCTCGCCGAGATCGACCGGCGCGATCGCGACGGCCGTCCTGCCGCCTTCGAGCAGCCGCTCGGCCGAGTTGCCGACCGACACGTGACCCTTGGCGGTGTGCGAGTCCGAGCAGAAGACGATCACGTCGGCTCCCTCGCTCTGGGCGAGCGCGGCCAGGCCCTCGGGTGTCGAGCGGTCGGTCACCACGTGACGGGCGGCGCCGGGGTTGCCGAGCAGCTCTGCGCCGCGCGCGAGCAGCTCGCGCGCCTCGTCTTCGGCGAGCTTCTCGCGCTCTGGCTCGGGCTCGTGGGTGTGGCGCACGTAGGCCAGCGCGACCTCCGCGCCGGCGCCGGCGAACAGCCGTCCGAGGGCGATCGCGTCGTCCTCGTTGGCGGTGCCGTCATAGGAAACGATGATCTTGGCGGGCATGGCAATGCTCCTGTCGTGTGGGCGGCCTGTCGGCGGCCGAATGGTCTGTAAGTTGATCTGCCTCGAAGTTGGCTTCGCCTCATCCTGACAAGCTCCTGCCATCAGTCCCAATGATCCTTCTGATCGCTGGTATAAGCTCCACTTATGCTCAACGTCGCTCGCCTGAGGGTCCTGAAGGAGGTCGCATACCGCGGCTCCTTCTCGGGCGCAGCCGACGCGCTCTCCTACACGCAGTCAGCGGTCTCCCAGCAGATCGCCGCGCTCGAGGCCGAAACCGGCATGGCCCTGCTCGAGCGCCACCCGCGCGGCGTCAGCCTGACGGCGGCGGGCCAGACGCTCCTCGGGCACGCCGAGGGCATCCTCGCGCGCCTGGAGGCGGCCGACGCGGCGCTCGCGGCGATCGCCGGCCTGCGCAGCGGGCGGCTGCGCATGGCCTCCTTCCCGACCGCCGGGGCGGCGCTCATGCCGCTGGCCATCACCATCTTCCGCACCTCCTACCCGGACGTCGAGCTCACGCTCGCCGAGGGCGAGCCCGAGGAGATCGTGCCGCGGCTGCGCGCGGGCGAGCTCGATCTGGCGCTGTTGTTCGAGTTCGCCGGCGAGACCCCGCTGCAGGAGGAGCTCACGCGCACCGAGCTGCTCGAGGACCCGCTCTACCTGGCGCTGCCGCGCGAGCATCGCCTGGTCGCCAAGGAGCGTCTACGCCTGGAGGACCTGCGCGCGGACTCGTGGGTGCAGACCTCGAGCTCGAGCCCGTGCGCGCGCCACATCGTGCGCAGCTGCCACGCGGCCGGCTTTGAGCCCAGCGTGTCGTTTGAGAGCGACGACTACCAGACCGTGCAGGGCCTGGTCGCGGCCGGCGTCGGGGTCGCGCTGATCCCCGAGCTCGCGCTGTCGGTCGTGCGCGAGGACATCGTCATCCGCGCCCTCTCCCCCGCGCCCCCGGTGCGCCAGGTGATCGCCGCGGCGCCCGCCAGCGCCCGCCTGGTCGCGGCCGCGCCGGCGATGCTCGGCGTCCTGCAGGAGGCCGCCAGGCGCCATGAGACACAGCGAGGGCGCCCGGCCTAGCGGCCGGGCGCCCTCCGTGCGCGTCTTACTGACTACTGGTCGGTGCGAGCTTCAGATGCCTTTTTCTTTCAGGCCCAGGAACGCCGCGTTGACCAGCTTGGCGAGCTCCTTGTACCCGGAGATCGTCGGGTGGATGTCGCCATTGTCTTCTTTGCCGCCCGGGTCGTTCGGGTTGCACATTTCCGTGAACTTGCAGATCGATTTCTGCTCCTTCACGACGTTCTGCGGTTCGGTTTTGGTTTCCGCGCCCTTGTTGAACACCGGGAACGGGTTGGCGAGCGCCACGTTCGCGTAGAGCGGAAGCACGTAGGCTTCAACCGCCGCGTTCAGGCCCTCCTGGAGTTCGTCGCTGCCCGGCAGCACGATCGCGTCCGGGTTGTAGAAGCCGAGCAGGATGATCGGACCTTTGTATCCCGAGCCGTCGATCACGCCGAGGATGTCATCGAGGTTTTTGATGATGTGCGGCACCGTCACCGAGCCTGCGGTGTTTTTGATGCACACCAGAACCGAGAGTTCGGGGTTTTTGCCGCCGTATTTGCTTTCACCGGTTTTCGCGAATTCAAGGGCTACTTCGTCCTTGCACTGGGTGATCGCCGCGAGCTCGTCGTTGGAGCCGATGTTCAGCGTGATCGCTTCGACTTTGCTCGTTTTCGAAGCAATGCTGCCGAGCGCCTCTTCGAGCTGGGAGACTTCTTTGCCTCCGCTGACGTACCCGCCGTTGTGCAGCGGCAGGTGGTTCACGTAGGTGTATTTGCACGGGTGCCAGTCGCCGAGTCCCTGGTAGCCGCCGGCGGGGAAGTCTTCAGCCGGTTTGCCTTCCACTTCTTCGATTGACTCGGTCGATGTTTCTCCGAGGACCGCCGGGTTTTCGCCGATCAGCCCGTTCGAGGTCTCGCCGGGGCAGGCGTCGTTGACCACCCTGATGCTCTTCCCGATCTCCGTGGCCTTGGCGAGGTCTTTGCCGAAGTCGTTGGCCACCCCTTCTTCGAAGTAGGACGGTGACTCAGTCGGGAAGTGGATGTTGAATCTTTCCTCCGTGTAGCCGAAGGAGATCGAGTCGCCGAGGGCGACGTAGGTCGTGGTTGTCGGCGCCTGCGCGTTGGCGGCGGCCGGCGCGAACACCAGCGCCGAGAGCGCCAGCGCGAGCGCCATCGCGCACCCGATCAGACGCCCACGCGTGCGGAACGAAACTGCAGAGCCGTTCATGGCTTGCATCTCACATCCTCCTATGCGTGCGGGACCTGCCCGGAGATGACAACAACCACGGCACAGCCCCTCTGTGGATTTGCTTTCCCTCTCAGGTAGCCCCCCCAAAGCGGCCCAAGAGCAGCCCATCTATGGAGAGCAACGGCGACGATACCCACGCGTGTCTCAAATGTCAAGCGAGCAGGTAGGCCCAAGAGCAACATAAGACTCAGAATGTTGCCTTTATCGTGCGCCCGAGTGCGCGCCCGCGAGTCGCGTCCGAGGGGGATGCGAGCCTGTCAGTCAAACCATCTGAGAAGGGTCGTGCGTGATGACAGTCCTTGCCCTCCTGCTGCTGATCGTCGGAGTCCTGCTCGGTGCTCTGTGCGCCCGCGTGTTCGCACGCGCCGGCGGGGAGCGGATGCGCGACGAGCTGAAGTCGATCTCGGTCGACGTGCTGAGCCAGACCGGCGACTCGCTGGCGGCGCGACTCGCCGAGGCCCGCCGGGCCGAGGAGGAGCGCGCCGCCGGCGAGATGGCCAGGCGCGCGGAGGAGATCAAGGGGATCGTCGCGCCCGTGCAGGAGAAGCTCGGCAGGATGGAGAGCGAGATCGGGCGCCTGGAGCGCGAGCGCAGGCAGGCGCAGGGCGAGCTCGCGCAGATGGTCCGTCAGCTGGGTGACGGCGTGGGAACGCTGCGCCAGGAGACCGGCAACCTCGTCTCGGCGCTGAAGCGACCCGCGACCCGCGGCGCCTGGGGCGAGATCCAGCTGCGCAACGTGGTCGAGATGGCCGGGATGGTCTCCCACTGCGACTTCGTCGAGCAGAGCACGATCGAGACCGCGGAGGGGCAGCTGCGCCCGGACATGCTCGTGCGCCTGCCGGGCGGAAAGCTGGTGGTAGTCGACTCCAAGGTTCCGCTCGATGCTTACCTCTCCGCGCTCGAGGCCTCCGCGGAGGGCGAGCGCGAGCTGCACAGCGCGCGCCATGCGCGCCAGACGCGCGAGCACATCACGAAGCTGGCCTCCAAGGGCTATCAGCGGCAGTTCGACTCGACGCCCGAGTTCGTCGTCATGTTCGTCCCCTCCGACGGGATCTACCAGGCGGCGCTCGCGCAGGACCCGTCGCTGATCGAATACGGCGTCCAGCAGCAGGTGCTGATGGCCACCCCGACCACGTTGATCGGGCTGCTGTGGGCGGTCCACTACGGCTGGCGCCAGGAGCTGATCGCCGAGTCCGCGCGCGAGATCGCAGACTCCGCGCGAGAGCTGCACCGGCGGCTCGGCCGCTTCGTCGAGCCGCTCGGCAAGATCGGCCGTCAGCTCGACTCGGCCGTGTCGGCCTACAACGAGGCGGTCGGCTCCTTCGACCATCGCGTCATCCCCCAGCTGCGGCGGATCGAGTCCGCGGGCGCATCCTCCGGGCGCGAGGCGCTCGCGCCCGCAGCGGTGGAGATCACCGCGCGCGCGATCACCGCGCGGCCGGAGTCCGCCCAGCCCGAGTCCGAGGCGATGCCAGCGGGGCTGCGGCAGGCGCTCGCCGAGACGGAGCGGCTCGCCACCGGCGCGTGAGGACCACGACGATCAGCGCCAGCGCCACCGGCACGGTGGCCGGCAGCTCGTCGACGGCGAAGAACAGCAGGTCGAAGGCGAGCGCGAACATCGCGGTCAGCGCGGCGCCGCGCAGCTGCAGCGATCGCCCGACGCCGATCGCCAGCAGGCCGCCGAGCGCGGCGGCGATGAACAGGTCTCCATAGCCCATCACGGCCGAGCCGAACACCGCGCTCTGAAGCCGCGGCAGGCCGGCCGCGGGGCGGGCCGCGTTGAGCGCGTTGTTGGGTCGCTGAAGCAGGTCGGAGACCACCAGCGCGGTGTCGGCCAAGGCCATCGCGACGATTCCCGCGGCAAGCCAGCGGGGCGGCGTGACCGCCGCCAGCAGCACGCCGAGCGCGGCACAGCTGAGCGCCGTGAGCGCCAGCGCGGCAGCCTCCCCGGCCAGGCCGCCGCGATCGAGCCAGGCCAGCGCGAACAGCGGCAGCACGAGCAGCGCCGCCGGCGGGCGCGCCCCCTGTGCCAGCCAGCCGAGGGCGAGCGCGGCGAGCAGCGGCACGGCCACCAGGGCGAGATAGGTCAGACCCTGGGCGCTTGCGTGTTCGGCCGCGCGGGCCACGAACACGAACGCGATGACCGACAGCGGCGGGATCAACGCCCAACGGCGGCCGCGCAGCCGCGCGAGCCGTTCGCCTGCGAGCGAGCGCGGGAGCGCCACCACAGCACCCTGGGCGAGAGACAGCAGCGCGATCGACAGCCAGAAGGGCAGCACCGCCAGTCAACATAGATCCCCGGGCGCCTCTGCGCCGCGGCTCAGTGCCCGAGCTGCACCGTCTTGACGATCAGCAGCAGCACGGCCACGACGAGATAGCCGCGCAGGAGGAGCATGCCGGCCCTGCGCCCCGGCGACCAGACGGGGCGCTCCAGCAGCGCCAGCGGCGGCATCGTCCACGTGCTGCGCCGCTCCGCCGAGACCTTTTCGACCTCGACCGCCGCGCCCGGGCGATTGCGCAGCGCGTAGAGCGCGGCCACGACGAAGATCGCCAGCAGGGCCAGCGAGAGATAGACGAACAGCTTCGTCACGTCGACGCTCGGGAACAGCGTGCTGGCCATCAGGATCAGCGAGAGCTCGACGAGCACACCGATGATCACGCTGGCGAGGACGTTGAGCCACGGTGCATTCGACCACGGACCGAGCACTTCGCGGTCGTTGCAGAGCAGCAGCAGGAAGACCGTCGCGCTCGGCAGCAGCACCCCCGCGAGCGCCTGCACCGAGGTCGTGATCAGCCCGAGCGGCGCACCGGGGATCAGCACGATGCCGGCCGCCGCGCCCACCATCAGCGCAAAGCTCGCGTAGAACAACTTCGCGTCCAGCGGACCGCGGTTGAGCGAGTGCTTGGCCCCGAACACGTCGCCGAAGGCATAGGAGGTGGCGAGCGTGACGGCCGCCGCGCCGATCAGCGAGGCGTTGAGCAGCACGATCGCAAAGCACGTTCCCGCCGCGGACCCGAGATAGTGGTCGAGTTCCGAGGCCACCGCGCCGGCGTTGGTGAAGTGACCGAACGCCGGCGTGCCGATGAAGGCGAACGCGGTCACAACGACCAGCGCGCCCGCGCCGACGACCACCACGAACGCGCCGATCACCGTGTCCGCGCGCTCGTAGTTGATCCAGCGCGGCGTGATCCGCTTGTCGATGATGTTCGACTGCTGGAAGAACAGCTGCCAGGGCGCCACCGTCGTGCCCACGATCGCGATGATCAGCAGCACCGCGGTCGAGTTGGCGCCGCCGGCGATCGAGGGGACGAGCGAGTGGTGCACGATGTCCCCGACGCTCGGGTGGGCGAACACGAGCAGCGGGATGACGAGGAAGTTGGCCACCACGAACACGTACATGAACCGCTCCCAGCTGCGGAAGCTCCCGGTCGAGGTGATCGCGATCAGCGCCGCCGCGGCGACCGGCACCGCCACGTACTTGCTCACCCCGAAGTAGCCGAGAGCCAGGCTCACGCCGATGAACTCGGTGACGATCGTGAGGAAGTTCAGGAGGAACAGGTCGCCGACCGAGAACGCGCCCCAGAACCTGCCGAAGCGCTCGAAGATCAGGCGCGCGTGGCCGACACCGGTCACCGCCCCGAGGCGGATGACCATCTCCTGGTTGACGATCAGCACCGGGATCAGCAGCAGCAGCACCCACAGCAGGCTCGTGCCGTAGTTCTGGCCGGCCTGGGCATACGTCGAGACCCCGCCGGCGTCGTTGTCGCCGACCATCACGATCAGCCCCGGGCCCATGATCGCCAGCAGCGCCATCGCGCGCGAGCGCCATCCGTGGCGCTCGCCGCTGTCGTGCATGCTGATCGTCCCGAGCGCGCCGCGGATGTCGCCGATGTGCGCCTCGTCGAGGACCGGGGGCACACCCTCGGACCGCTGCACGGCGGTCTCCAGCGTCGTCTGGTCCTCGGACATCTCGGCCTGCCTCCTTTCAGCTGATCGCGGAACTGCAGCTCACGTCGCGGCGCACGCCGACGCGACGGCATCCCCGATGGAGGCAGCTAGGCCAGGAGGGACGAGCCCGACACGCGTGCGGCCGGCTGGGTACTTCGCGGCTGTTCTCGGTCCATGCCGGCCTCCTCTCTACGCGCGTTGTGCGGGCTCATCAAGGGCTCAGCCTAGCAACGCCCGGGCCGCTGCGGCCCGTCAGTCGCTGGCCACCCCGAAGCGCCGCCGCCAGCCCGCGGGCAACGTCTGCTCGAGCACGTCATCGACCGTCACGACCCCCACCATCCGCTCCTCCTCGTCGAGCACCGGAAGCATCACCAGGTTGTAGTCGGTCATCGTCCGTGCCACCTCGGGCAGGTCCGCGCCGGTCTGCACCGACACGGGCTCGTGCTCGGCGATGTCCTGCGCCGGCGCGTGGGGATCGGCCCGCAGCAGGCTCACGACGAGCACCGAGCCGGACAGGCGCCCGTCGCCGTCGAGCAGATACACGGTCGTGAGCGTGCCGGGCGCGAGCTCGCTCGCGCGCACGCTCTCGATCGCGCGCGCGATCGAGGCCCCGGCAGGCAGGCCGATGAACTCGGGGCTCATCAGCCCGCCCGCGGTGGACGGGTTGTAGCCGAGCAGCGCTTCGATCTGGCGACGGTGCGACGGCGGCAGCAGCGCGAGAATGCGCCCGCGGCGGTCCTGGTCGATCTCGACGATCAGATCGGCCGCATCGTCGGGGGCCATGCGCGCGATCACCGCCGCGACCTGCGCGTCGGGACGCTCGCGGATGAACTCGAGCTGGTGGTGCTCGTCGAGCTCCTCGAAGACGTCGGCCTCGAGCTCGCGATCGTATCCGACCGCCTCGATGATCTCCTCACCCTCATCGTGCGAGGCGGCCTCGACCAGGTCGGCGATCTCGGCCGGGTGGAGGTTGGCGAGCTTGCGGTGGGAGAAGCGCAGGCGCGCGCTCGGGATGTGCCCGACGAACGGCTCCATGTCGGCCCAGTCGAGAAACGGCCGATCGGCCGCGAGCCCGCGCAGCCGGCGCGGCAGGGCGCGCCGCAGCCGTGCGCGCGCGCTCGGGTCCACGCCCACCACCCGCCACCAGCCGTCGATGCAGGCCAGCTCGATCTCGTGCGCCGTGACGAGCCGGGGCGGATCGGCCTCGACGGCGACCAGCTTGCGTCCGAGCACGTCGCCGCCCAGCAGCACCTCTCCAGGCCGCCGCTCGAAGCGCCCGAGGCTCAGCTTCTCGCCGGCGAGCCGCACCGCTCCGGGCGCGAGCAGCGCGATCCGGTCGACCGGGACGAACAGCTCGCGCCCGCCGATGCGCGCCTTCAGGCCCGTCACCGGCGGATAGCCGCCGTCGGCGAGGCGCACGATCAGGTCTTCCACCCGGCCGAGACGATCGCCCGCTCGATCGAGCAGCGGGCTGCGCAGGACAGAGGAGAGGTGCACTACCGGCTGTGGCAAAGCACCTCCTACGTTACGCCTCGGCCCGGACCAGCAGCGAAGCGCCGATCGCCCCGCCGAGATCGCCGAGGGCCGCCACGTGGACGTGCGGCGGCTGGCCGTCGTGGAACAGATGCGGCTGCATCGACTCGGCGATGCGCTTGACATAGGGGTGGCCGAGGCGGACGCCGAGCCCGCCGCCGACGATCACTCCCTCGACGTCGAGCAGGTTGATCGCCGAGCCGATGCCGGCCCCGAGCGCGACGACCGCGCGATCGATGATCTGATGGGCCAGCTTGTCGTGCTGCTCGAGCGCGCGCGCCCACACGCCGCTCGTCAGTCGCGTGCGCTCACGTTCCTTCATGAGCTTGAAAAGGCTGGTCTTGCGACCCTTCTCGACGAGCCGCTGGGCGTGCTCTTCCATCGCCGCGCGGCCGGCGTAGGCCTCCATGCAGCCGCGCCGCCCGCAGGTGCAGCGGGCGCCGTCGACCACCACCACCACGTGGCCGATCTCACCCGCCCCGCCGCGTCCGGTCCAGGGTCGCCCGCCGAGGATCAGGCCGCCGCCCACCCCCGTACCCCAGAAGACGCCCAGCAGCGATCTGTACAGCCGTCCGGCTCCCAGCTTGAACTCGGCGTCGGTTGCCACCTGCACGTCGTTGCCGACCTTGACCTCGGGGCCGAGCGCGCGCTGCAGGGTCTCGGCCAGCGGGAAGGTGCCCTGCCAGCCGGGCAGGTTGCGGGCGCTGGTGACCTTGCCGCCCTCGATCGTGCCCGGCGATCCGACGCCGATGCCCGCCAGCGCCGCCGGCTCGGTCTCGGCTCCGTTGGCGGCGTCGCGCAGCGCGGTCGCCATCTCCTCCGCCACCTCGGGCGGGCCGCCGCTGGTCGGAGTCGGTCGGCGCGAGGAGCCGAGCACGCTGTTGTCCTCGTCGACGACAACGGCCTGGATCTTGGTCCCGCCGAGGTCGATCCCGCCGTAGGTCGCCATCAGGGCTGATGATGGCAGACCGCCGGGCGCCGCCGGACGCGCCGCGCACCGAAACCTAAAGTGGAGGAAGGTCGTGCCTTTATGCGAATTTATCCCCGCTTGCAGGCTTTCTTCGCTGCCTCTTACGGGCGCGGCCGATGATCGTAGAAAGGTAGATGACCGATCGTCCAAGAGCATCCTGGCTCGTGTACGCACTGGGGGCTCTTTGCGCCGGCGCGATCATCGTGGCCTTCCTCGTAGTCGGACCGCCCTCGCAGTCGGCCACGGCGCAGAGTCGCGTCGTCACGGCCCAGCAGGGGGTGGTCCAATCGACGGTGTCCGGCAGCGGCAACATCCAGCCGGCCACACAGCTCAACCTCGGCTTCAAGACCGCCGGCGTGGTGCAGCACATCTATGTCAGCGAGGGTGAGCAGGTCGCCACGGGCCAGCTGCTGGCTGACCTGAACCCGCAGAGCGCCGAAGTGACGCTCGAACAGGCGAAGGCGACCCTCCAGGCCGCCGAAGCCACGCTGGTCCAGCTCGAAGAAAACGGCGGCGAAACGTCCTCCGCAGGAGGCAGCGCAGGCTCGGGCGCGACCGGCAAGACCGCCTCGATCGCCGCGAGCTCCTCCGCCGTTGCCCGCAGCGCCGTCTCTTCGACCGCCGCTCATCAGGTGCTCGCCAGCTATGTGACTCCCACGGGCACAGGGCCCGGCACCGGAGCACCGACCACGACGGCGAGCACCACCACGCCCGCGAGCACGACTCCCGCGAGCACGACTCCCGCGAAAACGACGCCCACGACGACAACGCCCACGACGACGACGCCGAGCACCACCCGGCCTACGGGCACGACCAGGACCACCCCTACGAGCACCAGTACCACGCCGAGCGCGACCACGACGACAAGCACGTCGAGCAGCTCTGAAAAAACCAAACAGAGCCTGGCCACGCGCGAAGCGAACCTCGCCTCGGCGCGAGCGGCGGTGAAGAGCGACACGCTGGCGGTGCAGAGCGCCGAGCAGGCCGTGGCCGACACCAAGCTGCTCGCGCCCGACAGCGGCACGATCGTCTCGCTCTCCGGCGAAGTCGGCGAAGCCGTCTCGGGCAGTGGCACGAGCAAGGCGTCCACGGCCTCGAGCGCCTCGAGCTCCTCCGGAACGGGCACGGGCGCGACGGGCGCCAGCGCTGCCGCCGCGCGCTCCTCGAGCACTGCAAGCAGTAGCTCCTCGGGCTCCGGCGGCTCCTCCAGCTCATCGGCCTTCGCCGTGCTCAGCGATCTCACCACGATGCAGCTAGTGGTGCCGCTGAGCGAGTCCGAAATAATCCACGTCCACGTCGGGCAGCCCGCCACCGTGACGATCGAAGCCCTCGAAGGGCTCAAGCTGGCGGCCGAAGTCGTCAACGTCGCGACTCTGGCGACGAGCAACAGCGGTGTGGTCAGCTACGACGTGACCTTCCAGCTCAACCAGGCCTCATCGGAGGTCAAGCCGGGTATGAGCGCAGCGGCCGAAGTGGTGGTCAAGCAGGAAGAAGGCGTCAACGTGCCCACGACGGCCATCTCCGCCGACACCGTCACGGTCGTGCGCAACGGCAAGGACGTGCGCCAGCGGGTCGTCACGGGGCTGGCGGGCAACAGCTCGACGATCATCCTCAGCGGCCTGAAGGCCGGCGAACAGGTGCTGCTGCCGATAACGAGCAGCAGCAGCTCCACCAGCCTCACCTCCAGACTGGGTAGCCGCACGGGGACGGGCGGGAGCCTGAGCAGCGGCGCGCTCGGCGGCGGCGGCTTCCCAGCCGGTGGCGGAGCGTTCTTCCGGGGCGGCGGATGAGCAGCTCGAGACGGCGCCTGGGATCGGTCGGCCGTGGCGGCCGGGTGCGCACCCCGCGCGAGCGGCCCCTGATCCCCCGCCTCCCAGCGCAGGTCCGCTCGGGCCCCGGCCGCGCGCGACGCCCCGCGCCCGCCGTGATCCAGGTGCACGACGTGAGCAAGACCTTTGACCTCGGCCAGGTCAAGGTGCGGGCGTTGCGCGAGGTCTCGCTGCGAATCGAGCGCGGCGACTTCGTTGCGATCATGGGCAGGTCGGGCAGCGGCAAGAGCACGCTGATGAACATCCTCGGGTGCCTCGACATCCCCACGAGCGGGCGCTATGAGATCGACGGCACAGACGTCAGCGAGATGGACGAGGACGACCTCTCCGACCTGCGCAACCGCAAGATCGGCTTCGTCTTCCAGAGCTTCAACCTCGTCGCCCGCACCAGCGCGGTCGCGAACGTCGAACTGCCCCTCGCCTATGCCGGCGTCGGCCGCGATGAGCGCCGCACCCGGGCCGTTGCAGCGCTCGCCTCGGTGGGGATGAAGGATCGCATGGATCATCAGCCATCGGAGCTCTCCGGTGGCCAGCAGCAGCGCGTGGCGGTGGCCAGGGCGACCGTGACCAACCCCTCGTTGATCCTCGCCGACGAGCCCACCGGAAACCTCGACTCGCGCGCCACCGCGGACGTCCTTGCGATCTTCGCGCGCCTCAACGCCGAAGGCCGCACGGTGGTGCTGATAACCCACGAGCCGGATGTGGCGGGACAGGCCAGGCGGGTGATCAGGCTCAGCGACGGGAGAATAATCGAAGATCGGCGTCTGCTCGGCCTGCACGATCCGCTCCCGAGCTCACGCGGCATGAAGTCGGCGCACTCGAGCGCCGCCGCGCAGATCGCCGAGGTCGAGTGATGATCGGCGTCGAGACATTTCGCATCGCCTGGGGCGGAATCGTCACGCACAAGCTGCGCTCCGGTCTGACGATCCTCGGGATGACGATCGGAGTCGCCTCGGTGATCATCCTGATCGCCGTTGGCAACGGCTCCTCCAAGGCCGTGCAGGCGAGCATCAACAGCCTCGGCACGAACGTGCTGGTGGTCATGACCAACGGCTTTCGCGGCGGCGCGCGGGCGAACACCTCGACGAGCATCTCGCTGACCAAGCAGGACGCCGAAGCGCTGCAGAGCAAGAGCCTCGCCCCGGACGTCAAGAGCGCCGCTCCGGTCGTCAACGCTGCGAGCGTCAAACTGATCTACGGCAGCACGAGCTACGAACCGTCCTCGTTCGTCGGCACCACGCCCTCCTACCTGAGCGCCCACAGCTACAAGCTCGCCGAAGGCGCCTCGTTCACGGCCGAAGACGTCAACAAGCACCGCCGCGTGGCCGTGATCGGGCAGACGGTGCTGCAGGAACTCTTCGCCGGGCAGAGCGCCGTCGGTCAGAACATCAAGGTCAACGGCAACAACTTCGAGGTGGTCGGCGTCCTCGCCGCCAAGGGATCCAACGGGGCGACCAACGAGGACGACGTCGTGATGGCGCCCATCACCACCGTCGAGGACACGCTCGCCGGCTATGGGCCGATCAGCTCGATCACCGTCGAGGGCACATCCTCCTCGACGCTCAACTCGGCCGAATCGGAGGTCTCGCAGATCCTCGAGGAACGCCACAAAGTCAAGGACACCAGCGAACCGGGCTTCGAGATCCTCAACCAGGGGTCGCTGCTCGAAGCATCGAGCTCGACCAGCAGCGTGTTCACCACGCTCCTCGGCGAGGTCGCCGCGATCTCGCTGCTCGTGGGCGGAATCGGCGTGATGAACATCATGCTCGTGTCCGTGACCGAGCGCACGCGCGAGATCGGCATCCGCAAGGCGATCGGCGCCCGCCGCAGCGACATCCTCACCCAGTTCCTCACCGAGGCGCTGCTCGTCTCGCTGATCGGCGGGCTGACCGGGGTCTTGGTGGGGGTCGTCGGCAGCCAGTTCAAGATCGCCGGCGTGCAACCGCAGGTCGCGACATACTCGATCTTCCTCGCCTTCGGCGCAGCAGCCCTCTCGGGCCTGTTCTTCGGCACCTATCCCGCCGCGCGCGCCGCCACCCTCCGGCCGATCGAGGCGCTGCGCTTTGAGTGAGCCACCCTTCCCCAATCAGGAGCCAGTGATGCCCAACGAGGAATCCGCCATCCATCAGACGGCCGCCGAGGACACGGCCGTCCAGCCGCCCGAGACGGCCACCTACGAGCCGCTCGATGAGGAGGACGGCTGGGTGGAGGAGCCCGATGAGGAGCTTCCCCGCCGGCCCCGCCGACGCCTGCTCGCCCCGATCCCCGTTGCGCTCCTGCTCGTGTTCCTGACCGCCTGCGGGTTCATCGGCGGGGTGCTCGTCGAGAAGGGCCAGAGCTCCTCCACGAGCTCCGCGGCCGCGGGCGCGGGCCTGGCCGCGAGGTTCGCGGCGCTGCGAGGCGCTGCCGGCGCCTCGGGCAGCTCGCGCACCAGCCCGAGCGGCGCCGGCGCACCGGCCGGGGCGTTCGGAGGCGCGGGCTCAGCGACTACCGGCGAAGTCACCTTCATCCAGGGCGACACTCTGTATGTGACCACAGCCGAAGGAAACACCGTCAAGGTGACCACGTCCCCCGGCTCGACCGTGACGAAGACCGTGAAATCGAGCGTCAAGGACATCCACCCCGGCGAAACGGTGGCCGTGACCGGCGGCAAGGCCGCAAACGGCACCGTCAGCGCCGAATCGATCCGCGTCGGCTCGGGCGCCACCGCCGGCGGTCTTGGCTCGTTGTTCGGCGGCTCGGGCACCAGCGGCTCGAGCGGGAGCAGCAGGAGCAGCAGCGGCGGTGCCGCTCTGTTCGGCTCGGGCTAGCGACAATATTGTGGACAGACGATCGCCGCCAGGCGGAGCGCGCGTCCGACAGCACCATCACCGACAAAGGAACTAGATGCCTCAAATCGACAGACACAGCAGCAAGCCCGTGACAGCGGTGCTCCTCCTCGTACTCCTCCTCGCCAGCATCGCGCTCGGCGCGTGCGGAGGCTCCTCGAACAGCTCCACCACGAGCGCGAGCGCCGCCGCAGCGACCTCGACGGCCCCGGCGCCCTCGGGCACCACTGCGCCCGGGACGCTCGCCGGCCGCTTCGCCGCGCTGCGCGAATGCCTGCAGAAGAACGGCATCACGCTGCCGAAACGCACCCCCGGCCAGGCGCGCCCCCCCGGCGGCGGCTTCCTCGGCGGCGGTGGCACCGGTCCAACGCTGCCCCAGGGCGTGACGCGCGCGCAGTACGAAGCTGCCGTGAAGAAGTGCGGCGGCTTCGCACGCGGAGGCTTCGGTGGCGGCGCACGCGTCGCCAGCCCTCACTTCAAAGAAGCGCTCGCCAAGTTCGCGGCGTGCATGAACGAAAACGGGATCAAGCTGCCGGCGCCCAACACCTCGGGCAAAGGCCCGATCTTCAACGCCAGCGGCCTGAACACGAGCAGCGCCCAGTTCAAAGCGGCCGAGACGAAGTGCCGGAGCGTCCTCACATCGAGCTTCCGCGCCGCGCCGGGTGCCGGCGGCGGCACGCAAGAACCGGGCGCTCCTCCGGCCGCGGGATAGCGCGCGCGAGCGCCGACACGGCACGCAACCACCCTCAGGGCCGCCGCGGAAGCGGCGCCCTGGGGGACGCCGGCGGGCTGCCTAGCCTAGCCGTGCTTGGGGTCGGGGATGGCCGAGGAGGTCGGCTTCCTGGCCACGTGCGGCGCCGGCAGCGTTGCGATCTGGGTGATCAGCTGGTCCCACTGCGTGGCGTTCAGGTTGCTCGTGCTGACGACCGGCGGCGGTGCGGCCGCGCCCGTGCGGGCGGAGTGGGCCCCCGCCGCGGCCGCAGCCGCTGTGGGCGCGACTGCGGCAACCGCGGGCGCGAAGTCGAGATGGATGCGGCTCGAGTAGGTGGCCACGGCGTGCGTGTTCGGCGCGCCCGGGTAGCGCATGAGGCTTGTGATCGCTTGAGGCACGAATTCGCCCGGCAGGGTCAGCAGCGTGCGTATCGTGAGGTCGGTGATCGTGCCGGCGCCCTGGTGCCCCGCGATCGTCAGACCGTTGATCGCCGTGAGGTCGACCGCGTCTCCGAGGTGCTCGGCCGTGGGCGAGCCGCTGGCGGTGTACTGGCTCTGACCGCAGCGCAGCGCGCTCACGCTCGGCTTGAGCCCGCTGCGCGACAGGAAGGCCAGCACGGCCAGCACTCGCCGGTCGATCCGGCCCGCTGCGATGTCCTGGCGCCCGCAGGCGTAGATCGTGATGCCGGGGTCTGAGAGCACGGCCCGCTCGAGCTGAGCCTTTGACATCAGCAGCACGTCGCTTGCGGTGGCGCCGAGCAGCGGGTCCTGCGCCTTCGCGCCCTGGGGGTGCAGGGCCGCGTCCAGCTGCGCCCAGTTGGCGAGGATCGGGCCGGGATCGATCGTGCTCGCATCGCCGGCCGGCCGGATCGCGAAGCGCAGGTGGCCGTCCTGGGCTCCGGGCGGCTGGCGCACATGGCCGAGCACTGTGCCGGTCGCAACGACCGATCCCTTGCGCAGCGGCAGCCGCTGCGGCGCGCTGTTGCGCGGACTGCGCGCCGAGGCGCTCGCGGCCGCCGCGACCGCGTCCGGGTTGCCGGGGTGGGCGAACAGTCGGATCTTGCCCGCTCCTGCCGGCGGCGATTCACCGGCGCCGGCCTGCACGGCCACTCCGCCGCCGGGCTTCTTGGCCGCCGGCTGCTTCTTGGCCGGGGTCTTGACCTGGAGGGTGAGCGGAGGCTGGCGTCCGGCGCTGGCGGGCTGGGAGGGCGCGGGATCGGGGGTACTCGCGATTTCGACCACCGGGGACTTGGCCTGCGAGCGCGGCGCCTTCGGCGCCGCGTAGCTGGGGGCGATGCTGCCGAGTCCGGCATAGGTGAAGAGATCGCCGTAGACGTCGCGCAGGACGAGGAACTTGCCGAGCTGCGCGGAGTGCCCGAGCCTGACGATGCGCCCGTCCTGCACGGCCACCACGGACGCGTTGGCAGCGCTCGTCAGTTCGTCGAACTGCAGCGGGTCGGCAGCGGCGGTCTTGGCGGTCGCCGCGGCGGCCGCTCCGGCCGGTGTCAGCGGCGCGGTGGAGCCCGGGGTGCCCGCCTGCGCCGGGGCGCCCGCCGCCGCGGCGGTGCCGGCCGCCGCGGGGGACCCGGAGGCGGCTTCGCCCGGCACGGCCGTTGCGTTCCCGGTCGCGCTCGACGGCGAGGGCGCGATAGCGCTCCAGGCGACCTGCGTCCCGGTCACCGGCAGGCGACCGTCGACGAGGCCGGTGAGGGTCGCGATCACGTCCTTCGGATAGGTGGAGATCAGCTTGGCGCGCAGCAGAACCGAGTTGACGTATTCCTGAGAGTGGTTGTAGGCGAGGATCGCCGCGCTGAGGTCGGTCGCGGCGCCGGCCGCGCGCAGGTAGCGGGCCGCGGCGAAGATCGCATCGACCGGGTTGTAGGGGTCCGCGTAGCCCGCGTCCAGCGCATCGACGCCGTACTGCAGCCAGGTGGCCGGCATGAACTGCATCCAGCCCACGGCCCCGGCGGTCGACACCGACTGGTCGCTGCCGTAGTCGGTCTCGATTTCGTTGATCGCGGCGAGGATCTGCCACGGCACGCCGTACTGCACGGCGGCGGCCTTGTAGATCGGCAGCAAGAACAGCGGGATGCGGTAGAAGTCGAGCGCCTGCAGCGATGCCGCCGAGGTCGCGAGGGCGGCGTCGAGCGCCGCCTGGCTGGCGACGATCTGCGGCGAGGCCGCCACGTTGTTCGGGCCCGACGCGCTGGCGGCGTTCTTGCTCGCGCCCTGCTTGGTGCTCGTCACGCTCGGAGCCGTCTTGCCGCCGCTGGTGCTCTGCTGCTTGCGCCGGAGGAGGACCTTGGGAGACTTGGGAGCCTTGGGGGCTTTGGGGGCCGCGGGGGCGGGCGTGGCCGGCTGGGGGCCGGTGGTGGTGCTCGCGGGCTGCGTGGTCGTCTTCGTCGTCGGCGTCGAAGACTGGGGCATGCCCGCTTCCTGGCCCGAGGAGCGCGGCGCTCCGGTTTCCTGGGTCGAGGGCTGGGGCATGCCGGCTTCCTGAGGGGCGCCGGAGGCGCCCGCGGTGCCCGTCGCCGTTTCCGACCCGAGCGCGGCGCCGGTCATGGGCCCGCTGAGGCCGGCAGCGGTCAGCCCGCCGCCTGCCACGACCGAGACCAGTGCGCGCCAGGCACGGCGTCGTGCCCCGCTCAGAGGCTGCATCGGCTGAAGTCGCTCATCTCGGGCTCGTCCCATGGTCGTGGTCGGCGCAGCAGCCCCACAAACGTTGGGCGCGCCCACCGGAATTCATATCGGCACGCAACCACAAATCCGTAAAGGATTCGTAATCGCGTCCGCTACGCGTCGACCGATGGCTCGCCATGGTTGGTGGAGCGACGAGACGGTAGCGGTACCCGAGGCGCAATGCTACCGGTTGGCCGAATTGTCGGGTTTCCAGCCATTTTTCCCGGTTTGCAGGGCCGAACAGCGATGCAACGGCCGTTGCAGACGCCTCGTGGCGCATCGCGCGCCGCCGAGGCGATACCCTGAGCGCCATGGAAACGGTGCTCTCGGTCCTGCAGGTGGCGATCGCGGTGATCGTGATCTTTCTCGTGCTGATGCACTCCGGCAAGGACTCCGGCCTCTCCGGTGCGTTCGGGGTGGGCAGCGGAACGGGCCCGCTCGGTGGCGGGTCGCTGGTCGAGCGCAACCTCAACCGCTGGACCATCTTCTTCGCGATCCTGTTCTTCGTGAACGCGATCGTGCTGCTCAAGCGGCCCTGGGCCTGAGCTGCTCAAGCGGCCCTGGGGCCTGAGCTGCTCAAGCGGCCCTCGGCCTGAGCGCTCAAGCGGCCCTCGGCCTGAGCGCTACCCGGCTGCATCCTCCCCGGCGCCGTCGCCTTGCGCGGCCGTGCCGCCGCGCGCGGCCGCATCGCCGGGCTCGGCGGCGTCCGCCCGGGCCAGGTCGGAGTCGGGGGACTGCTCCAGCCGGTTGAGTATCTCAAGCGCCTCCGCGCGCAGCTCACGGTCGATCGCCTCGAAGTCCTCGCGCGCGAGCTTTCCCGTGTGGTAATCCAGCTCGGCGTCGCGGATCTCGCGGTACTTCGCCTCGCGCGCCGCCTCCAGCTCCTCGCGACCCAGGCGCGAGCCCTGATCGGGCCCGCCGCCGGGCGCCGCGGCTGCCGCGTTTGCGGAGCCGCCGTAAGCGGAGCCGCCGTGACCCGCCTGCCGGCGCGCGCGCGCGGAGCGCAGCGGCGCGCCCACCACGAGGATCACACCGGCGATCAGCACGAGCACGAGGATCGCGACGAGGAAGCTCACACGGAGAGGATCACAGGGCGGGCGAGCGTCAGGCGCGGGCGAGCCCGCGCACGCTGCGCGCGCGCGCCCGCGAAGCGACCCGCCTGCGCACCGCGCTCGGCGCCGGCCAGATCGCGATCAGGCCCCCGCCGAACACGATCAGGCCGCCGATCCAGATCCACATCACAAGCGGCGAGACGATGATGTGGAACTGCGCCGGCGGGGGGTGCTGCAGGTAGGAGCGGGCCAGATAGCCGATCGCCACGATCGCCTCTTCCGGCGGCAGCGTCCGATTGCCGACCTTGACGATCCGCTGCAGGGCGGGCGCTTCGATGTCGGGCTCGACGGCACTCCACACATCGCGCGTGATCCCTGCATCCATCGCCACGTGACTCACCGGCTGGCCGCCGATCAGGCTGCCGACCGAGCCCTGGCTTGCTTCCTGCGATGCATAGAAGCCCTCGCTGGGGTTCAACGTGGCGACGTGGCGCCCGCCCTTGGCCACGTCGATCAGCGCCCCGAGGCTGAGCGTCGAGCCGGTGTGCGCGGCGTCGTACTTCGGTGTGATCGTCGCTGTCGGGCGCACATAGCGCACCGTGTAGGCGCCGACGCGCGTTGACTGGCCGGGGGAGAGACCCAGCTCCGAGGCGTGCTGGAAGGACGAGGAGGCGGCCACCCCCACGAACAGCACGGCGATACCGACGTGGACGATGTAGCCGCCGTAGCGCCTGCGGTTGCGTCGCACGAGCGCCACCAGCGCAGTCGGCGCGGCCTCGCCCGCGATCGCGCGCCGCGCCCGCACCCCGCGGAAGAACTCCTGTCCGATGCTGGCGAACACGAACCCCGCACAGCAGAACATCGCGATCGCAAACGGCTTGTGTGCCACGCCCGCGGCGAGCAGCGCGACCAGGGTGAGCAGCGCGGCGGCGGCCGGCGCCAGGAAGTTGCGCCGGGCGTTGGCCAGCGTCGCCCGCCGCCACGTGATCACCGGCCCGATGCCGCTGAGCAGCACGAGGATCAGCGCGAGCGGCACCGTGTAGCGGTCGAACCAGGGCGGCCCGACCGACGCTTCCTGGCCGGTGAGCGCCTCGGATATGAGCGGGAAGTAGGTCCCCCAGAAGATCACGAAGCAGAGCGCCACGAGGACCAGGTTGTTGGCCAGGAAGATCGACTCGCGCGAGAGCAGCGAATCGAGGCGGTGCTCCGAGCGCAGCAGGTCCCGACGCGAGACGACCAGGTAGATCGAGCCGGCGATCAGCACCGCGATCAGAGCGACGAACGGCACGCCAAGAGTCTGTCCGCCGAAGGCATGGATCGAGTTGAGCACGCCGCTGCGCACGAGGAACGTGCCCATGATCGCCAGCGTGCCCGTGGCGAGCACCAGCGAGACGTTCCACACCTTGAGCATCCCCCGCTTCTCCTGGATCATCAGCGAATGCAGGAAGGCCGTGCCGGTGAGCCACGGCATCAGCGACGCGTTCTCGACGGCGTCCCAGCCCCAGTAGCCGCCCCAGCCGAGCTCCGAGTAGGACCAGCGGGCGCCCAGCAGGATGCCCACGCCGAGGAACAGCCAGGCGGCGAACGCGAAGCGGCGGACGGATTTGATCCAGTCGGCGTCGACCCGGCGCGCCAGCAGCGCGCCCATGCCGAACGCGAGCGGGATCGTGCACAGCGTGTAGCCCGAGTAGAGCATCGGCGGGTGGATCATCATCGTCGGGAAACGCAGCAGCGGATCCAGCCCCGCCCCTTCGACCGGCGCCGGGCTGGTGGTGTCGAACGGGTTGGCGTAGAAGATCATCAGCGATATGAAGAAGCCGCCGAAGCCGAGCAGGATCGCCGTCGCGTAGGCGGCGATGTCGCGCAGGTGCTTGCGCGTCAGGAACAGAGCGAGGCTCGACCACAGCGACAGAAGCCACGCCCACAGCAGCAGCGAGCCTTCCTGGGAGGACCACACCGCCGCGGCCCGGTAGAACTCGGGAGTCGTGTGGCTCGAGGTGTCGGCCACGGTGTTGAAGGCGAAGTCATTGCGCAGGAAGGCGACCTCGAGCACGGCGAAGGCGACGGTCAGGATGCCGGCGAGGGCGTACACCGCGCGGCGCCCGGACTCCGAGAACTCCACGCGCCCGCTGCGCACGCCGTAGAGAGACGCGCCGATCCCGTAGATGCAGACGGCGAGCGCCAGCAGCAGGCATGCCTGCCCGAGACCGGCCATCAGCGCCTAGCCTCCGAGCGCGTGTGCTGCGCGAGAGCGGGCACTCAGTAGTTCTGCTTCTCGCTGGGAGGAGCGGTCTTGTACTTGGAGGGGCACTTCGTGATCAGCGAGTTGCGTTCGCCGACGAAGCGGCTGCCCTGCTTCTCGACCGTGACGATGACCTCGCGTCCTTCCTGGAAGGGGTCGGGGACGGTCCCGGTGTATGCCAGCCCGACCGCCGTCCCGCCGGTGCGGTCCTCGACGCTGAAGTCGAGCACTCCACCTTCGCGTCGCACCGATCCGCGGGCGACGGTGCCGGTGAGCAGATAGGTGCGGCCCGGCTGGGCCTGGCGCAGGAGCTGACTGGGGCTGAGAGCCGGACTGGCAGCGCTGAAGCTCGTGTAGATGAGCGCGCTGGCCAGCACGACGGCCGCGCTCAACGCCACGACGAGGCGCACCGTTCGCTTGCGCGCGGGGTTCATCGTGAGCAAGTATCTCAAACCCCTTTTACGGCTGCGCAGGCCGGCAGCGGCCGGGGCCACCGGCCGCTGCTGCTGACCGGCGCGAGGAAATCGGGCTTGCACAGCGAAACCTTCTGGCGTGGCTGACGTTGTATGGGGTAGGACGATATGAGAGCGAGCCTCCTGCACCACCTCGGCGAACGCCGCCATCCGCGTCGGCGGCGCAACAGGCGAGCGGCGTGGCGCGGCCGTCGCTCGCATGCTCCGGCCGAGGCCCAGGCCCGCGCCGAGGCGCCATCGCCGAGCGTGGCCCGCGTGGCGGCCGATCCGGCGGTGCAGCGCGTGCAGCAGGCCGGCGGCCCGGTCGACTGCGCCTCCTACACGTGCTCGTGCGGCTACCTGTTCGTGGCGGCCGTATCGACGAGCGTGCAGTGCCCTCACTGCGGCACCGGGCAGGCCTGGTAGCTGCCGCCGCAGCGATCCGCTGGCGCTTGCAGAAGACATTGCCGGCCGGGCGTTGAGCCGCGGCGCCGGCGCTCTTGCCGGACGCGCTGAGAGCCGATACTTCGGTGTGAGTCCTTCCCTGGACAAGCTCCGCCTGAACAAAAGGCTCATGGCGTACACCGCCGCCGCCATGTACGGGGGCGCCGCCTTCGATGGCTCGATCGAGGGGTTTCTGCCCGGCGATCCCGCCTTTGCGATCGCCCCCGTGTTCGTCGCCATGGCGATCGCAGCGGTGCTCGCGCTGTTCGGCCCGCGTCTTCCGCGCTGGGGGCTCGCGCCGCTCGGACCGATCGGCGTCGTCCTGATCGCCTATGCGCTGGCCGCCACGACCGGTGCCGGCGATGGCGCGGTCCTGTACATGTGGCCGGTCCTGTGGAGCACCTTCTTCTTCGGGCGGCGTGGCGCCGTGTCGATCGTCGCGTGCGTCGGCGTAGCCCACGCCGTCACGCTGCTGGCGCTGCCGGCGGCGAGCAGCTACCCGGGCAGGTGGGTGGACGTGATGATCTCCGTGTCGATCGTGGCGCTGGTGGTGCTGACGCTCGTCCACCACAACGATCTGCTGCTCACCCGCCTGGCCGATGAAGCGCGCACCGATGCGCTCACCGGCCTCCTCAACCGGCGCGGCTTCGAAGAGCGCGCCTCGCTCGAGCTCGCGCGCGCGCGCCGCGAGGAGCAGTCGATGGCAGTGGCGGTCTTCGACGTCGACCACTTCAAGCGCATCAACGACGAGTGGGGCCACGAGATCGGCGACCGCGTCCTCGCCCGCACGGGGGAGCTGATGGCCGCCCACACGAGGACCATCGACGTGCTCGCTCGATTCGGGGGCGAGGAGTTCGTCGTCCTGCTCCCGGGCTGTGGCAGCGCCGAGGCCGAGGCCTTCACGGAGCGCGTCCGTGCGGCGCTCGGGCGCAGCGACGCCTCCGGACTGCCGACCGTCCGGGTGAGCGCGGGAGTCGTGGCCGCGGTCGCGCCGACGGACATCGATGTGCTGCTGCAGGACGCCGACTCGGCGCTCTATCACGCCAAGCGCGGCGGACGCGACCGGACCGTGATCTTCCCGGCCGGGGACCCCGCTCGCGCGTGGCCTGTCTCCGGAGGCAGCTTGTCTGCGGAAGTAGCCCGTCTGCGGAACTAGCCCGTCTGCCGAAGTAGTCTCAAGCCGAGGTCGAGGCCCGAGGCAGGGGCCTCAGCGGGTGTGCCAGGCCTCCTCTTGGCGAGTCAGCGCGAGCACATCCTTGGGGATCTTGCCCTCGGCGACGTCGGCGACGGTCACGTGCTCGAGCACTTTGCGCAGGTTGGCGCGCAGGGCGATCCACACCTGCTTCAGGGCCTCGGCCGAGCCCGCGTACTCGAGCTCCTCGGGGCGCTGCCCGCGCACGCCGACCAGCGGACCCTCGACCGCACGGATGATGTCCGCGAGGTTGACCTGGTCGGCCGGCCGCGCGAGCCAGTAGCCCCCCTCGGGGCCGCGCTGGCTGCGCACGATGCCCGAGGAGCGCAGCTGCGTGAGGATGTTCTCGAGGAAGGACACGGGAATGCCCTGCGCCCGCGCGACTTCGTCCACCTTGCGGGGCGACTCGTGGCTGGTCTGCGCGAGCTCGACGACCGCGCGTACAGCGTAGTCGGCCTTGGCGGTCACGTGCATCGCGTGATTCTCCCCGAAACGGCGGCGTACGGTCGTGCGGCGACCGTGTTAGGCAACCCTAACCCTGTGCTACCTTGCTCAGGTCATCCCGACCGCGTAGATCGGATTTGTTTGCGCCGCTGCATGCCTCTCACCCTCAGCTCGCTCGTGGCCGCCGTCGCGCTGCTGCTGACGGCCTGCGGCGGCTCCTCGGGCCCTAACGGCGAGATCACGCTGTACAACGGCCAGCACGAACAGACGACGGCGCTGCTGGTCGCCGGCTTCGAAAAGCAGACGGGCATCAAGGTCAACGTGCGCTCGGCCGACGAGGCCACGCTCGGCAACCAGATCCTGCAGGAGGGCGAGAACTCACCGGCGGACGTCTTCTACAGCGAGAACACGCCGGTGCTTGAAGTGCTGCGCGAGAAGGGCCTGCTCGCCCCAGTGGCCCCTGCGACGCTCGCGCAGGTCCCCAGCCGCTACAGCTCCGCCGAGGGCGACTGGGTGGGCGTGTCGGCCCGCGTGTCGGTGCTCGTGTACAACACCTCCCGCGTGCGCTCGGCCCAGCTGCCCAGCTCGATCCTCGAACTGGCGCAACCGAGCTGGAAGGGGAAGCTCGGCTTCGCCCCCTCGGAGACCGACTTCCAGCCCCTGATCGCCTCGATCGCCAAGCTCGACGGCGCCGCCGCCGCCGAACGCTGGCTGAAGGGCATGCAGGCCAACGGGACGGTCTACCCCGACAACGAGACGGTCGTCGCGCAGGTCAACAACGGCGAGAGCGCGATCGGGCCGATCAACCACTACTACTGGTACCGGCTGCGCGACGAGCTCGGCGCCGGGGCGGTTCACTCGGCGCTGCACTACTACGCTCCGGGCGACCCCGGGAACCTGTGGACGTGTCGGGCGCGGCCGTGCTGAAGTCGAGCTCACACGCGGCAGGCGCGCAGGCGTTCCTCGCTTTCCTGGTCAGCCCGAGCGGCCAGGAGACGATCGCGCACAGCCACAGCTACGAGTACCCCCTGCGCCCCGGCGTGAGCCCGGCGGCGGGCCTGCCCGCGCTGGCCACCCTGCATCCGGTGTCGCTGACGCCGGCGGAACTCGGCGACGGCAGCACGGCGCTCGCGCTGGAGCAGAAGCTCGGACTGCTGTAGGCGTGGACGAATGAGCACCTTCGCGCCCACCGAGCAGCTCGCCAGCAGATGGGAGCGCACCTGGTCGGGCCGGCGTCGCTGGCCGCTGGTGAGCGCCGCCGGCGGCGCGATCGCCGCCGGGCTCGTGCTGCTGCCGCTGACGTTCCTCGTGGTCGAGGCCCAGCAGGCGGGCTGGAGCGAAGTCGAGCACCTGATCTTCCGCCACACGGTGGCCGTGCTGCTGTGGAACACCGTGCGCCTGACGCTGGCCTGCACGGCGCTCTGCGCGGTGCTCGGGGTGGCAGCGGCGTGGTGCGTGCAGCGCACCAACCTGCCGGCCCGCAGGCTGTGGGCGGTGGTGCTGGTGCTGCCGCTGGGGATCCCCGACTTCGTGGTCGGCTTCGGCTGGGTGTCGATCGACCCGGCGCTGCACGGCTACCTGGCCGCGGTCATGATCATGACGCTGTCGCTGTACCCCCTGGTCTATCTGCCGGTGGCCGCCGCGCTGGCCAACCTCGACGGAAGCCTCGAGGAGGCCGCTCGCAGCCTCGGCCTGGGGCCGTGGCAGGCGTTCTGGAGGGTCACATTGCGTCAGATCTCACCCGCGGTGCTGGGTGGCTGCCTGCTGGTCACGCTCGCCCTGCTGGCCGAGTACGGAGCGTTCGAAATCGTCCAGTACCGCACGTTCACGGTGGCCATCTTCACCGAGTTCAAGCTCGGATTCGACACGGTGAGCGCGTGTGCCCTGTCGCTGGTGCTGGTCCTGCTCAGCGTCGCCGTGCTCGGCGGCGAGCTCGCCCTGGCCGGACGCGGCCGGTCCTGGCGAGCGGGACCGGGCGCCCGCCGGATCGCCCCGAGGGTGGCCCTCGGGCGCTGGCTGGCTGCGGTGCTGGCGGGGCTGAGCGCGCTGGCGGGACTCGCGCTGGGCGTGCCGCTGGGCTCGCTCGCGTACTGGATGCTGCGGGGGAGCTCCAGCACCCTGCCTTCTGCTTCGATCCTCGGCGCGCTGGCGCACACGGCCGAGTACAGCGCCGCCGCGGCGGCGCTCTCCACGCTCCTGGCAGTCCCCGTGAGCGCGCTGGCGATCCGCCACCGCAACCGCCTCACGCTGCTGATCGAGCGTCTTGCATACCTGCCGATGGCGCTGCCCGGCCTGGTGATCGCGCTGGGTCTGGTGGCCTTCTCGGTGCGCTACGCCTTCGCCCTCTATCAGAGCGCGCTCGAGCTGATCGTTGCCTACTCGATCCTGTTCCTGCCGCTGGCGCTCGTCGGCGTGCGCTCGGCGATGGGGCAGGCCCCGCCGCGGCTGGAGGAGGTGGGCCGCTCGCTGGGCGCTCGCCCGGCGACGGTCTGGCGGCGGGTGACGCTGCCGCTGATCGCACCGGGGATCGGGCGGCATTCGCGCTTGTGTTCATCTCCGCGGCCACCGAGCTCACGGCCACGCTGCTGCTGCGGCCGACCGGCGTGAACACGCTGGCCACGCAGTTCTGGGCCTACACGAGCGATTTCTCCTACGGGGCGGCAGCACCGTACGCGGCGCTGATGGTCGCGATCTCGGCCGTGCCCGCCTACCTGCTCACGCGCCGTATGACGGCGATCGCACGCGCCGAAGAGGCCCGATGAGCCGCCTGGCGGTGAGCGAGCTGTGGAAGGGCTACGCGGGGACGCAGGTGCTGCGGGGCGTGGAGCTCGAGGTGCAGCCGGGCTCGCTGACCGCCGTGCTCGGGCTGTCCGGTTGCGGCAAGACCACGCTGCTGCGGGTGATCGCCGGATTCGAGCGCGCCGAACGCGGCAGCGTGTCGCTCGCCGGCCGGACGCTCGACGACGGGCGCACGTACGTGCCGCCGGAGAAGCGCGGCATCGGCTACGTGCCCCAGGAGGGTGCGTTGTTCCCGCATCTCAGCGTCGAGGCCAACGTCGGCTTCGGCCTGAGCCGGCGCGAGCGTCGCGGCGACGGCGTGAGGCAGCTGCTCGAGATGGTGGGGATAGCGCCGCTCGCCCGGCGCCTGCCGCACGAGCTCTCCGGCGGCGAGCAGCAGCGGGTGGCCCTCGCCCGAGCCCTGGCGCGAAGGCCGCACGCGCTGCTCCTGGATGAGCCGTTCTCCTCGCTCGACGCCTCGCTGCGCACGCACGTGCGCGAGGAGGTCCACGAGCTGCTGCGCCGCCAGGGCGTGACCACGGTGCTCGTCACGCACGACCAGGAGGAGGCGCTGTCGCTGGCGGACACGGTGGCGGTCCTGCGCGATGGGGCGATCGTGCAGTGCGGGACGCCGGCCGAGCTCTACGAGCAGCCGAGCGACGCGCGGCTCGCGTCCTTCCTCGGCGCCGTCAACCTGATCGATGCGAGCTTTGAGAACGGGACGGCGCAAACGCCGCTGGGAACGCTGCTGCTGCGCTCCGATCATCCGCTGCACGGCGCGCGCGCGGGAGTTGTGATGGTGCGCCCCGAGCAGCTGGAGGTGCGCCCGCGGGGAGGCGACGGCGACGGCGAGCCGGGAGCGCGGAGCGCCGAGCCCGGCGGCGGGCGTCTGCACGGCCGCATCGAGCAGTGCCGCTACTACGGCCACGATGCGCTGCTGCACATCCGTCCGGAGCAGCCCGGCGGCGGCGAGGCGCTGCTCGCGCGTGTACACGGCGAGCAGGCGCTTCCGATCGGCACGCCGGTGAGCGTCACCGCGCATGGCCCGGTCACGCCGCTGCGGTGACGATCTCCGGCGCGGCCAGCGGCGAGACCAGGCGGGCGACGAGCGGCAGCCCGAGCAGGGACACCGCGCCCATCGCCAGGAAGGCTGCGAGCGGCTCGTCCACCAGGACCTGCACGAGCAGCGCCACGACCAGCCCGCCGAGGTTGCCGGCCATCCACACGATCGCGCCGGCGGTGCCGGCGGCGGGGCCGGCCAGGCGCTCGGCGGAGGTGAGGACGATCGGCAGCGCCGGCAGCAAAAACAGGCCCATCAGCACGATCACCGCGGCGCGCGCGCCGATCCACGGGAGCAGGCCGAGCGCGACGCAGCCCAGGCAGCTGACGAGCGCCGCGGCGCGCAGGAAGCTGCGCTCGGCGGCCCCGCGGGCGACGAGCGGCGGCAGCAGGGCGCAGCCGAGAATCCCGGCGCTCACCATCCCGACGAGCAGCCCGCCGGCGGCCGTTTCAGAGACGCCTTCGGGCGCCAGCAGCGTCTGCAGCCACGTCGCGAGCGCAACGAAGATGCCAAAGCCGACGAACACCAGCCCGCAGAGGATCCGGATCGGCGCCAACGCCCACAGCCGGCGGGCCGCACTGCCGGCGATCGCGGCGTGCTCGCTGCTCGCATGCCCGGGAGCGCGCAGCGTGAACGCGAGCGCCAGCGCCGGGATCGTGGCGAGAATCGCCTCGACGACGAGCAGCCGCTGCAGATGCCCGTGCCCGCCGAGCGTCGGACCGAGCAGCAGGGCGAGCAGGATCCCGACGAACGTGCCGGCCGAGCCGACCGCGATGCCGGCGGCGCGACTGATCGGCCGGCAGGTACTCGCCGGAGAGCTTGCTGACCGCGCTCAGCACGACCGGCTGCGCGACCGCCACGACGACCTGGCCGGCCATCGCCCAGGCGAAGGTCTGGCCGCCGAGCCGGATCAGGCCGCCGAGCGCGACCAGCCCGCCGCCCGAGGCCAGCACCGGGCGAAACCAGCGATCGAGCAGGATCCCGGCGGGGATCGCCAGCACGACGTACAGCAGCGGGAAGATCTCCGCGAGCCAGCCGACGGCGCTCGCCGACACGCCGTAGTGCCGGGCGGTCTCGGTCGTGATCGTGGCGTAGGTCAGCCACAGAACCTGCGTGCCGGCGCACACCAGCGCGAAAGCGACGATCACGCTCCAGCGCCCCTCGCGCCTCACCTGCGAGCACCTCCTCGAGTCATGCTCCGGCCTGCGATCGTGCCCATTTGCGGTCGCGAAGACTATTCCTTTAGACTTCGGCAGCAGTGAGCCTCAGATCCATGCCTCGCTCATGGCAGGCTGCGGCGCTGGCGATAACCGTGGCGGCGCTCCTCTGCGCGGCGCTCGGTGCGAGCGTGGATGGCGTGCTCTGCCTGGCGCCGGCGTTGCTGCTGTCGGGCGCGCTGCTCGCGCGTCGCTACCCCGGCGAGCGTCTGCTGCTGGGGCTCTCCGCCCGCGCGAGAGCTCGCAGACCGCGCCCGCCTGCGGGCCTGCGCCCGCCCGCCGGGCCGAGCAGGCACGTACCCCGCGGAGGGCTGCTGATCGCCTTCGAGCTGGCGGTTCGCCCGCCGCCGCTCGCCCGCACCACGAGCTAGCCGCCTCGCACACCGCGCGGACGGCGGCTCGTAGTCCGAGTCCCCCGATCCACGCGGTCATTGCGAGGAGACCGACATGCAGTTTCAACAGCCTGCTCGTGGGCTCGGCGCGCTTGGCCTGGCGCCGCGCCCAGCAGGCTCGGACAACCGAAGAGCCGCCGAGCGCCCCGCGCTGCGGGCCCGGGACGCACATACGCGAGCGCCAGCATTGCTGGCGGCGCTGGCCGTGTGCGCGGTCGCGCTGGGCGCCGCCGCGCCCGCAGCGCTCGCGCACGCCCAGCTGCTCGGCACCTCGCCGCAGTCCGGCTCGACGGTCGCAGTCCAGCCGGCGGAGGTGATCTTCGAGTTCAACCAGAACGTCGGCGGGACGCTCGGCGCCGTGCGCGTGTACGACGCCCAGGGGCAAGAGGTCGACAACCTGAACGTCTCCCATCCCGACGGCAACGAGCACTGGATGGGCGTCGGACTGAAGCCGCACCTGCCGGACGGCACCTACACGGCGACCTACCGCGTGATCTCGGCCGACACGCACATCGTCTATGGCGGCGCTGGTCTTCAACATCGGCCATGCCGGGGCGGCGCCGACGGTTCACTGTCGCCGGCCTAATCGGCCACAACGAGAGCGGCAAGGTCACCGAGGTCGCGTTCGGAGTGGTGCGTGGGCTCGACTACCTGACGCTCGCGCTGATGGTGGGCGGCCTGGCCTTTCTGTTCTTCGCGTGGATACCGGGCGCTGGCGGCGGTCGCGGGCGCCGAGGAGCGCTGGTCGCTCGCGGCGCGCAGGTTCGCGTGCGCCTGCGGGCGGCTGTTCGCGGTAGCGATCGTGCTCGGCTTAGTGGTGAGCGTGCTCGGGGTCCTGCTGCAGGGCGCAAGCGCGGCCGGAGTTTCGCTGTGGTCCTCGCTGAAAAACTCGATCATCGAAAACACGCTCGAAAGCCGCTTCGGCAAGGTGTGGGGCCTGCGCGCGCTCGACTGGCTGCTGCTTGGGCTGCGTCGCATTCTGCGGGCGCTGCGCAGGGACGCGCGCTGCCCGCACAGCCCGCGACCGGCTCGCCGACGCCGGTGACGCTCCGCCGCGGACCGCCGGTCCGCCGCCGTGCGCGCCGCCGGCGCTGCTTGCTCGTCTGCGGTCGCCGTATCTGCGCGACTCACCCCGGCGCTGTGCCGGCCACGCGAGCATCCAGAGCCCGACCGCGCGTGTTCTTCCCTCCGATGTCCTGCACGTGCTCGCCGCGCAGCGTGTGGGTCGGCGGCATCGCGTGTCTGCTGCTCGCGCTACCGGCCGCCACCCGCGCAGCTTGCCGGCCCCGCAGCGCAGCCGGCTGCTGCTGGCGATGCTCGCGCGCTTCTCGCCGATGGCGCTGACGGCGGTGATCGTGATCGCCGTCACCGGCGTGGTGCAGGCCTACATCGACGTTCGCAGCGTCCACGCCCTCTGCCGCACCACCTACGGCGCGCTGATCATCGTCAAGATCCCGCTCCTGCTCGCCTGATCGGCCTGGGCTGGGTGAACCGCGAGCGGGTGATCCCCGGGCTGCGGCGCGGCGGGCGACGGAGACGCCCCGGCGGCCGGGCGTCCTCGCGCGGCGCACGATGCGCAGCGAGCTCGCCCTGATGCTGATCGTCTTCGGTGTGACCGCCGCGCTCATCAGCTACCCCCCCCGATCGACGCCGCCTCGGGTCCGTTCTCGACGAATACGACCCTCGGGCCCGCCAAGCTCGAGATGACGGTCGAACCGGCGAAAGTCGGGCTGAACACGATCCACATATACCTGATCAACGCCGACACCGGCACCCAGTTCACCGCCACGAAGGAACTGTCGGCCACGGCCGCTCTGCCGGCGAAGGGAATCGGCCCGCTGCCGCTGCACGTACCCCCTGGCGGGGCCCGGCCACTACATCCTCAGCTCCGCCGAGCTGAGCCCCGGCGGCACCTGGTAAATCGAGATCACGACCGCGTCTCCGAATTCGAAGAGTACAGCCGCACGGTGAAGGTGCCCATCACATGAACATCCGAACAGACAGGAGCCACCGGTGATCAAGAAAGAGCGGGAACATCGCAACAGGAGGACCAGGTCCGGACGGGCACTCGCGATCGCCGTCTGCTGCGGACTGCTGGCTCCGGCCGCCGCGCAGGCGCACATCAGCCTGCACCCGAACACGATCCCGGCGGGAGCGTATGCGACGCTCGACGTGCGGGTGCCTGGTGAGCAGGAAGATGCCTACGTCACGAAGGTCGACGTCCTCTTCCCCGCCGGCTTCACGGGAGTCGACTACGAAAACGTCCCGGGCTGGAGCACGAAGAATGATCGAAACCAAGCTCGCCAC
>CAWDNA010000002.1:0-107965 GCA_963803565.1 uncultured Solirubrobacteraceae bacterium | reverse complement strand
TGGCGTAACGACTTCAGCGCTGTCTCAACGAGGGGCTCGGTGAAATTGCAGTCTCGGTGAAGATGCCGAGTACCCGCGGCTAGACGGAAAGACCCCGTGAACCTTTACTACAACTTGGTATTGGAGTTCGGTGCATCTCGCTCAGGATAGGTGGGAGGCTTTGAAGCGCTGGTTGCGGCCGGCGTGGAGCCAACCTTGAGATACCACCCTTGGTGTATTGGATTTCTAACAGCGTTCCGTGAATCCGGGCGCTGGACAGTTCCAGGCGGGTAGTTTGACTGGGGCGGTCGCCTCCCAAAATGTAACGGAGGCGCACAAAGGTTCCCTCATCACGGTTGGAAATCGTGTGTAGAGCGTAAAGGTAGTAAGGGAGCTTGACTGCGAGACTGACAAGTCGAGCAGGTGCGAAAGCAGGTCTTAGTGATCCGGCGGTAGCAAGTGGAAGTGCCGTCGCTCAACGGATAAAAGGTACTCCGGGGATAACAGGCTTATCGGGCCCAAGAGTCCACATCGACGGCCCGGTTTGGCACCTCGATGTCGGCTCGTCGCATCCTGGGGGTGGAGTTGCTCCCAAGGGTTGGGCTGTTCGCCCATTAAAGCGGTACGCGAGCTGGGTTCAGAACGTCGTGAGACAGTTCGGTCCCTATCTGCCGTGGGCGTTGGAGAGTTGAGAGGATTTGTCCCTAGTACGAGAGGACCGGGATGAACGCACCTCTGGTGTATCTGTTGTCCTGCCAAGGGCATAGCAGGCTAGCTACGTGTGGATCGGATAACCGCTGAAAGCATCTAAGCGGGAAGCCGGCCTCAAGATGAGCTCTCCCATCCCCTAGAGGGAGTAAGACCCCTGGTAGACCACCAGGTTGATAGGCCGGATCTGGAAGGACGGCAACGTCTGAAGGAGACCGGTACTAATGGGTCGAGGGCTTGACGGATTTTTTGATGCTCGCTGTGGCGCTGTGCAGTTTTGAAGGACCTGGAGGGCGTGGTCTCTCGCCCTTTTCCGGTGGCTTTAGCGAGGGGGAAACACCTCTTCCCATTCCGAACAGAGCAGTTAAGCCCCTCAGCGCCGATGGTACTTGGCTCGCAAGGGCCTGGGAGAGTAGGACGCCGCCGGTTCTTTTGACATCACGGCCGCCTTCGGGCGGCCGGCTGTCGTTGCGTGCCGTGCACGAGCCGCAACATGGAGCACCGCGCCCCCGCGCCGCGCGGCGCGGCCGGGATCGAGCGGCTCAGGGAAAGACCGCCAGTTCCCATTCCCCGGCGCCGGCTTTTTCGGCGCTCTCGCATTCGGCTTCGGTGGCGTAGAACTGCGTGCCGAGCTCGAAGGAGACGTGCCGACATTCGCTCACTCCGCCTCGCACCTCGATTTTTTCTTTGGTCGTGACGGTGTCCGTCGCCGTCTCGGCGGCGCCCATGGAGCTGCATTCGCCGGTGCAGACGGTCGCGACGGGGGTTTCTTTGGGCTGACCTTCGAGGGCTTCGACTTCCTGTTTGCCCTTGGATCCCTTGAGCGTGGCTTTGAACGACGTCGTCATTTTGTCGACAGCTGCGATCGTGCCGATCGAGGCGCCGGTGATCGAGATGAAGTTGGGCCCGAGGCCTTCTCCGCCGCATTCGAAGGACGCGATCACGGTGTTGGGCGCGATCGGCCTGCTGTCCTCGCCGACTTCTTCTCTGGCTTTGTCGATGAACCCGAGGGTCACTTCGAGCGGGGCGGTCCTTATTTCGCCTTCCTTGGATCCGGCGTTCTGGCACATCTCTTTGAGCGAGGCGCTTTCGCAGCCTGAGAAGGTCACCGTGTCGATGACGGTCTTGGGGCCGGTGATTTCGCCGCTGTCGCTCGTCGCTTTGCACGAGACCGTGGTCCCGCCTTCCGTTTCCAGGACGGCCTTGCCGCCGAGTGCCGAGTACGCGGTGCCCGCGGGGACCGGGGTCGCTTCAAACCGGCCTTTCGGGCCTTTGTCCGTGCAGGAGCTGTCGGTGTATTGGGCTTCTTTGCCTTTGGCCACTTTTTCGCAGCGGATGAATTCCGGCGGCGCGGGTTCAGCGGCCTGAGCGGCGGCTGAGACGAGGGCGCTCGCCCCGAGGGCGACGATAAGGGGGAGGGCCAGGCTCCTGATGCGGGTCATGTCTCGTTGCTCCTCGCTTCCCGATTGCCTGTCTGAGCGGCCGAGCAGCCGGTGCGGGCCCGCAGTGCGGTAGGAACACCGGCCGCCGCCCGGAAGTATAGTTCGAGAGGTTGGATCAATGCGTGCTACGCGCATCGACCGCCATCAGCGAAGCCGCCGACCCGCCGGATCGAGGCTCGCGCCGGCCGTCGCCTCGCGCGCCGCCGACTGGGCGGAGCAGGCAGATTGGCGGCCGGTGGGGGACAGGCATGCCTGCGCGGGCGCGGGTGGTGCGCCGTGGCGCCGTGGCGCGCGCCGCCCGCGCAGCGGCGCCCGGTGCGGATGGGCCGCCGATGTCCGCTCGTCCTGGCCGACCTCCCAGTCGACGTCGTGGTCGTCCTCGAGCAGCAGGAACGAGCGGGTCAGGCGGAGGGCACCGAGCGCGCGCTGTGTGAGCGTTGATGTTCGCGATGACGGGAACATGTGTTCGCAAGATACGAGTGCCTCCGGACGGACCGCGGCGAACATGTGTACGCACGCGCCGCGGCCGAGAGAAACCGCTTGGCAGAGCCGTTTCTGGAGCTGCGGACTGCAACGCGCGTTGCATCCTCTGTGGTCGGTGGCGCTGCCCGGCGGGCGCAGGCTGGCACGTGCAGGGTGAATGCCCGACGGCTCGAACTGCCCCTGTGAGATGGCTGTTACGCTTGCCAGGCGTCGTACCGACGCGCCGGAGTGGCGGCGAGGTCGGCGCCCAAAGCTCATGGAGAAGTTCGTCATCGAAGGCGGCGTCCCCCTTTCCGGCACGATGGTTCCGGCTGGGAACAAGAACGGGGCTCTGCCGATCCTCGCCGCGACCGTCCTCACCGAGGACGAGGTGGTCGTGCGCAACGTGCCTCGTATCCGCGACGTCGAGGCGATGCTCGCGATCCTGGGCGCGATCGGCGTCGAGGTGAGCTGGCGGGGACCCAACGAGCTCGTGCTGTGCGCCGCCTCCGTCCACGAGGTCGAGATCGAGCGCGAGCTCGCCGAACTGATCCGCGCGTCGTTTCTGCTCGCGGGCCCGCTGCTCGCGCGCTTTCACCGCGCGGTGATGTCGCCGCCGGGTGGCGATGTGATCGGCCGGCGGCGCCTTGACCCGCATCTGGATGCCTTCCGCGCGATGGGCGCGGTCAGCGAATGCGGGCGCGAGATCGTGCTCAGCGCCCCGCGCGGGCTGCGCCCGACCGACGTGTTCATGGACGAGCCCTCGGTGATGGCGAGCGAGAACGCACTGATGGCCGCGGCGCTGACCCCCGGCACGACGGTCATCGGCAACGCCGCCTGCGAGCCCCACGTGCAGGATCTCGCGCGGATGCTCGTGAAGATGGGCGCGGACATCCAGGGCATCGGCTCGAACCTGATCACCGTCAACGGCGCCGAGCGTCTCCACGGCTGCGAGCACGATGTCGCCCCGGACCACATCGAGATAGGCAGCTTCATGGCCCTCGCGGGCGTCACGGGAGGCGAACTGCGCATCAAGGACACCGTTCCCGGCGATCTGCGCATGATCCGTCTGGTGTTCGAGCGCGTCGGGTTGCACTCCGAGCTCGACGGCAACGACGTGCTCGTGCCCGGCGGGCAGCGGCTCGTCGTGCAGGCGGACGTCGGCGAGTACAAGAGCAAGATCCAGGATGGCCCGTGGCCGGCCTTTCCGGCCGATCTGACCTCGATCGCCGTCGCCCTGGCGACACAGGCCGAGGGCTCGATCCTGGTGCACGAGTGGATGTTCGAGAACCGCCTGATCTTCACGGACAAGCTGATCCTGATGGGGGCCGACATCGTCATGTGCGACCCGCACCGGGCGATCGTCACCGGCCCGCGCCGGCTGCGCGGCGAGCGCGTCGAGTCGCCCGACATCCGCGCCGGCATGGCGATGCTGCTCGCGGCCCTGTGCGCAGAGGGCCGCAGCGAGATCGGCAACATCCGCCAGATCGACCGTGGCTATGAGCGCATCGACGAGCGCCTGCGCGACCTCGGCGCCCGCATCGAGCGCGTGGCCACGGAGCCCGTCCACGCATAATCTCGGGTCGTAATGATCCATCCGATCCCCAGCGGCACGCGCGACGTGCTTCCCGACGAGACGCGCGAGGTGCGCGCGATCACCGACACCCTGCGCGGCGTGTTCGAGCGCCACGGCTACGGCGAGGTGTACACGCCCGCGCTCGAGTACGAGTCGGTGCTCGCACGCGCCGACATGGCCGAAGCGCGACCCGCCTACCGCGTGTTCGACGAGTCGGGCGCCGTGCTCGTGCTGCGCTCGGACATGACCGTGCCGATCGCGCGCGTGGTGGCCACCCGCTACTCCGCCAGCGAGCCGCCCCTGCGCTTCTGCTACTTCGCACACTGCTATCGCGGGGTGCGCCCCCAGCGCGGACAGCCGCGCGAGCTGCTGCAGGCCGGGATCGAGCTGATCGGCTCCCCGGCGCCGCAGGGCACGGCGGAGGCGCTGACCGTGCTGTGCCACGCCCTCGACGCGACCGGCCTGAAGGACTACCGGATCGGCCTCGGCGACGCCTCCCTGTTCCCAGCCCTGATGGCCAGCCTCGACGTGCCCGAGCAGACGCGCCCGGGACTGCTCGATGCGCTCGTGCTGCGCGACTTCGTGGGGCTCGAGCACACGCTCGTCGAGTCGGGGATCTCCGGCGAGGCGGCCGAGCTGCTGCTGGAGGTTCCCCAGCGTCGCGGCGGCCCCGACGTGCTCGCCGACGCCCCCGCGCCCGCCGACGAGGCCGTGACGGGCCTGCGCCGCGTGCACGAGCTGCTGGAGCCCCGCGTGGCCGGGCGCGTGATCTTCGACCTCGGCCTGGTGCGCAACATCGGCTACTACACCGGCGCGGTCTTCGACGTCTACGACCCGGCGCTCGGCTCGCCGATCGGCGGGGGCGGACGCTACGACGACCTGCTCGGGCGCTTCGGGCGCAAGCTGCCCGCCGTCGGCTTCGCGCTCGGCGTGGACCGCCTGCACATCGCCCTCGCCGGCGAGGAGCGCGGGACCGGGACGCTGCTCGCCGGCGCCGAGGCGAGGTCGCCCGACGGCAGCGACCCCGCGAGCGAGGGCGCGCCCGCGGCCGAGGTGACGAGCACGACGGGCGATACGCCGCGATGACCCCGACCAACGGCCTCACGATCGCGGTTCCCCGGGGGCCCTCTTCGAAGGGACCGTCGACCTGCTCGCGGGCCTCGGGCTCGACACCGAGGAGCTGCGCTCGAACGACCGCAAGCTGCTCTTCGAGGAGATCGGCGTGATCACCATGCGCCCGTCCGACGTGCCCACCTACGTCGAGGCGGGGGCCGCCGACCTCGGGATCACCGGCAAGGACGTGCTGCTCGAGCAGGCCGCGCAGCGGCCCGGCGAGGGCGGCCGCGAGGTCTACGAGCTCCTCGACCTCGGCTATGGGCGCTGCACGATGGTGCTGGCGAGCAAGGCCGGCCCGGACCCCGCGCGCGAGGCGCTGCGGCGCCTGGGCGTGATGCGGGTGGCCACCAAGTATCCGCGCATCGCCGCGCGCCACCTGGAGGAGACCGGCAGGCAGGCGGAGATCGTCGAGGTCAAGGGCTCCGTCGAGCTGGCGCCGCTCACCGGCGTGGTCGAGGCGATCGTCGATCTGACCGCCACCGGCACCACGCTGCGCGAGAACAACCTGGTGGTGCGCGAGGAGATCGTCGTCTGCACCGCCAGGCTGATCGCCAACCCGGTCGCCCACAAGCTCAAGGCCGCGCCGATCGACGATCTGCTCGAGCAGCTGCGCGGGCTGACCGCGGTCGGCGGCTGACGTGCGGCTCGAGCGTCTCGACGAGGCCGAGCTCGCGCGCCTCGGCGGCGTGCGCGGCGTGGCGGCCCACCTGCGCCTGCTCGTGGCGGGTGGCGCCTCCGTCGAGGCGGACGTGCGTGAGATCCTCACCGCCGTGCGCAGCGGAGGCGACCGGGCCGTCGCCGAGCTCACGCGCCGATTCGACACGGGAGGGAGCGAGCCCAAGCCGCTGCTCGTGCCCGGCGAGGAGCTCGATCAGGCGATCAAGCAGCTTCCGCTCGAGCTGGTCGCGGGGCTGCAGGTGGCGATCACCAACGTCGCGCTCGTGGCGCAGGCCGGCATCGGCGACGAGGTCGCCGTCGAGCTGCCCCAGGGGCAGCGGATTGTCCTGCGCGAGCTGCCGGTCGGGTCCGCCGCGGTGTATGTGCCGGGCGGGCGCGCGCCGTACCCGAGCACGGTGGTCATGGGGGTCGTGACCGCCCGCTCTGCGGGCGTGATCGACGTCTGCGTGTGCGCTCCGCCGGGCCTGGATGGACAGGTCGACCCCGTGATCCTCGGGACCTGCAGGCTGTGCGGCGTCGAGCGCGTCTATCGCATGGGCGGGGCGCAGGCGATCGCGGCGCTCGCCTACGGCACCGAGACCGTGCAGCCCGTGGACGTGATCGTCGGCCCGGGCAATCTCTACGTCCAGGAGGCCAAGCGCCAGCTCTCGGCGACCGTCGGCATCGACGGCTTCGCCGGCCCCAGCGACCTGCTGGTGCTGCTCGGCGCGGACACCGGCGAGCGCGAGCTGAGGCTCGCCGCGCTGGACATGCTCGCCCAGGGCGAGCACGGCGAGGGAAGCCTCGTCGTCGCCGTCTCGCCCGCAGCCGCGGTGTGCGACGGCCTCGCGGCGACGCTCGAGCGCTTGGTGCTCGAACGCCCGACGGTCGGCGAGGCGGCGTTCGCGATCGTCGAGGCCGGCGACGCGCGCGCGGCCGGCGCGCTCGCGAACGAGCTCGCCCCCGAGCACCTGCAGCTGCTCGGTGCGGAGATGGAGGCGCTCGCGCCGGCGATCCGCGCGGCCGGATGCGTGTTCGTCGGCGCCGACAGCGCGACCGCGTTCGGTGACTACGTGGCCGGCTCAAACCACGTGCTGCCGACGGCGGGGGCCGCCCGCTTCGCCTCCGGCGCTCTCGCCGCGCCACTTCCGCCGCCGCATGGCCGAGGTGCGGGTCGGCGCTGCGGCAGCGCGCCTCGCGGCCGCCGGCGCGCCGATCGCCCGCGCGGAGGGCTTCGAGGTGCACGCCGAGTCGATGGAGGCGCGCGTGCGCGAGAATCCCGAGCGATGACCCGCACTGCAACGATCGAGCGCAGGACCGGCGAGACCGACGTGCGCCTGACGCTGTCCCTCGAAGGCTCGGGCGAGGGCACGCGCAGCACCGGCGTGGGCTTCCTCGACCACATGCTCGACCTGCTCGCACGCCACGGGCGCATGGACCTCGACGTGAGCGTCAGCGGCGACCTCCAGACAGGCGCTCACCACACCGCCGAGGACACCGCGATCGTGCTCGGCCAGGCGCTCGACGCGGCGCTCGGCGAGCGCGTCGGCATCGTGCGCTACGGGTGGGCGACCGTGCCGATGGACGAGGCGCGCGCGAGCGCGGCGATCGACATCTCCGGGCGCCCGTTCACGCTGTTCGCAGCCGAGCTCCCCACCGGGTCGACCGGCGGCTTCGAGCACGAGCTGACCGAGGAGTTCTTCCGCGCGCTGGCCAACAGCGCCAAGCTCACGCTGCACCTGCGCGTGGAAGCCGGCAGCAACGCCCACCACATGATCGAGGCGGCCTTCAAGGCCTTCGCCCGCGCGCTGCGTGAGGCCGTCGCGATCGACCCCACCGAGACCGGCGTGCCGAGCACGAAGGGTACATTGAGCTGATGAGCCCGCTGATCGAAGAGCCCGTGGACCTGGCGATCGTCGACTACGGGATGGGCAATCGCCGTTCCGTCGAGAAGGCGCTCGAGCACATCGGCGCGCGGCGCGAGCATCAGCAGCGATCACGCCACCCTCCAGGCCGCCTCCGGCCTGGTGGTGCCCGGCGTGGGCGCCTTCCCGCGCGCGATGGACAGGCTGCGCGAGCTCGGCCTGGACGATCTGCTGCGCGAGCGCGTGCACGCCGGCACGCCCGTGCTGGGCATCTGCCTGGGCATGCAGCTGGCCTTCGACTCGCTCCACCGAGCTCGGCGGGGCCGCCGGCCTGGGCATCGTGCCCGGGCGATGTTCGCGCGCTCGCGCCGCGAGCCCTGAAGCTCCCGCACATCGGCTGGAACGAGGTCAGCTTCACGCGCCCGGACTCGCCGCTGCTGGCCGATCTGCCGCAGCCGCTGCGCCTTCTACCACGTGCACTCCTACGCGCCCGTGCCCGCGCGCGCGGAGGACGTGCTCGGCACCGCCGAGTACGGCGAGCCGTTCGTGACCGCCGTGCAGAGCGGCTCCTTCTACGGCGTGCAGTTTCACCCAGAGAAGTCCTCCGCGGCCGGCCTGCGCCTGCTGGCCAACTTCGCGCGCATCTGCATCGCCGCCGCGCAGGCGCCGATCGCCCGGTGAACCTCTACCCGGCGATCGACATCCTCGGCGGCAACGCCGTGCGCCTCGTCAAGGGCGACTTCGACGCCAGCACGGTCTACGACAGCGATCCGCTGTCCGCCGCGCGCGGCTGGGTGCAGGCGGGCGCCGCGCTTCCTGCACGTGGTCGATCTCGACGGCGCCAAGCGCGGGCGAGCCGGTCAACCTGGAGCACCTGCGGCGCATCGCGCGGCGAGGCGGGTGTCCCGGTGCAGTACGGCGGCGGCCTGCGCTCGGCCGCGCGCCGTCGCCGCGCGCTCGCCGCGGGCGCCGCGCGCGTGATCCTCGGCACCGCCGCCTTCACCGACCCCGCCCTGCTCGAGCGAGGTGCTCGCCACGCACGGGCCCGAGCGGCTGCTCGTCTCGCGTCGACGTGCGCGACGGCATCGTCGCCACGCACGGCTGGCTGCAGAGCACCGACACGCCCGCGAGCGACGCATTCGCCGAGCTGCGCGAGCGCGGCGTGAGCAGCTTCGTCTTCACCAACATCAACCACGACGGCATGCTCGACGGCGCCAACCGCGACGAGGTCGTCCGCGTCGCCGAGGCGGCCGGGGAGGGCAGCGTGATCTTCTCGGGCGGCATCGGCGAGCTCGTCCGACCTGCGCGCGCTCGCCGGCCTGCGCGAGGAGCTCGAGCTCGACGGGCTCGAGGGCGTGATCGTCGGCAAGGCTCTGTATGAGGGGCGCTTCACGATCGCCGACGCGCTCGCAGCGCTCGACGGTTGAGCCCGCGGCCGCGCGCCGCGCGCCGGCCGCGCGCGCCCCGCTCGATACGGTGAGCGGGTGCACTTCAAGCGCGTCATCCCCTGCCTCGACGTCGACGGCGGCCGCGTCGTCAAGGGCGTGGAATTCGTCGACATCCGCGATGCCGGCGATCCGGTCGAGCTGGCCGCGCACTACGACCGCGAGGGCGCCGACGAGCTCGTCTTCCTCGACATCACCGCCACCCACGAGAAGCGCGACACGATCGCAAGGCTCGCGCGCAGCACGGCCGATGAGGTGTTCGTGCCGTTCACCATCGGCGGCGGAATCCGCTCGGCAGCCGACGCGCAGGCGGTCCTCGACGCCGGCGCCGACAAGGTGTCGGTCAACTCCGCCGCGCTCGAGCGCCCGGAGCTGATCGACGAGCTGGCCCGCGAGTTCGGCGCCCAGTGCGTGGTGCTCGCGATCGACGCGAAGGCCCGCGCGGCGCCCGGCCCGCGCAACGGGTCTGCGGGCTGGGAGGCCTACCTCGCGGGCGGGCGCTCGCCGACAGGGCGCGACGTGGTCGCCTGGGCGCAGGAGGCGGTCGCGCGCGGAGCGGGCGAGATCCTGCTCACGAGCATGGACCGCGACGGCACCAGCGACGGCTACGACCTGGGGCTGACGAGCGCGGTGAGCGAGGCGGTCAGCGTGCCGGTGATCGCCTCCGGCGGCGCCGGCGAGCTCGATCACCTCGTGCAGGCTTTGCAGGCGGGCGCCGACGCGGTCCTGTGCGCGTCGATCTTCCACTACGGGCGCTACACGATCGCCGAGGCAAAGTCCTACCTGCGTGCAGCCGGAGTGCCGGTCCGCGAGGACTGATGGGATCGGGAGGACTGATGGGATCGGGAGGGCCGGTGGGATCGGGGGGGTCAGCGTGAGCGAGTCCGCCTCGGCAGCGCCCGCGCCGGACGCAGGGGACGTGCTCGGAGCACTCGGCGAACAGCCCGGAGGGCCCGAGCTGCTCGACCTCGTGGCCGGCCGCGAGGACCTCGCGCTGGTCGGCGGGGCGGCGCGCGATCTGCTGCTGGGGCGCACGCCCCGCGAGCTCGACGTGGTCGTGGCAGGCGCCGCGGCGACCTTCGCGCGCGAGCTCGCCGGCCGCGTCGGCGCTGCCGCGCACGTCACCGTTCACGGGCGCTTCGGCACCGCCGCGGTCGAGTGGGACGGCGCCCGCGTCGACATAGCCGAGCGACGCGCGGAGAGCTATCCCACACCCGGCGCCCTCCCCGAGGTCCGCCCGGGGAGCACCGCGGAGGACCTGCGCCGCAGGGACTTCACCGTCAACGCGATCGCCGTCCCGCTCGGCGGGGCGCGCAGGGGCGATCTGCAGTGCGCCGAGCACGCGCTCGAGGACCTCTCGGCCGGTCGCCTGCGCGTGCTGCACGAGCGCAGCTTCATCGACGACCCGACGCGCCTGTTGCGCCTGGCGCGCTACTCAGCCCGGCTGGGCTTCGCGCCCGAGCAGCGCACCGCCGAGCTGGCCGCCGCGGCGCTCGCCGGCGGGGCCCTGGCGAGCGTGTCGGGCGCGCGCGTCGGCGCCGAGCTGCGCCTCGCCCTGGCAGAAGAGGACGTAGTGGCGGCGATCACGGCCATGCGCGCGCTCGGCGTGCTCGCCGCGCTCGATCCGCGGCTCGGCTTCGAGGAGGGTCTCGCCCGCCGCGCCCTGGCTGCTCTGCCACCGGACGCCCGCGCCGATCTGCTGCTGCTCGCGCTGCTGCTGCTGCCGATCGCGAAGGATGCCGAGGGCGACCCCGAGCCGGTCATGTTCGACCTGCTGGACCGTCTCGAGTTCACCGCCGGCGACCGGCAGCGGGCGATCAGCACGGCCCGGCGTGCACCGGAGCTGCTCGCGGAGCTGCGCGCCGCACGGATGCCCTCCGATGTCGCCGAGGCGGCGGCGGCGGCCACCCCCGAGGCGGTCGCGCTCGCAGGCGCGCTCGACCGCGAGCGCTCGGCCGGCACCCAGGACGCGGTCCGCGAATGGTTCGCGAGCTGGCGTCACGTACGCCTTGCGATCAGCGGCGAGGACCTGCTTGCGGCAGGTGTGCCCGCGGGCCCGGAGATCGGCCGCCGCCTCGCGGTCACGCTGCGCCGGAAGCTCGATGGCGAGCTGCAGCACGGCCGCGAGGCCGAGCTGAGCGCGGCGCTCGAGGCGGCGCCGTGAGCGCCGGCGAACTCGCGTTTGCGCTCCCCGGCGGCGGGCACGCGCTGTTCACCGCACGCGCTCAGGGCAACATGTCGAGTGTGGGCGGCGAGGAAGCCGGGCGGGCAGAGGAGGCGCGCGAGCGCCTGCGCACCCAGATCGGCGTCGAGCGGCTCGCTCGCGGCTACCAGGTCCACGGCAACGTCGTGGCGCGGGTGAGCGAGACGGCGCCCGAGGATCGGGGCGCCGGCGCGAGCGAACAGGCCGACGGCCAGGCGACCGCTCTGCCCCGGGTCGCGATGACCGTCCTGGTGGCCGACTGCCTGCCCGTGGCGCTCGGCTGCACCGGCGCCGTCGCGATGGTCCACGCCGGCTGGCGCGGCCTGGCCGCGGGGGTGCTCGAGCAGGGCGTGCGCGCGCTCGAGGAGCTCGCCCCGGGCGAGCAGGTGCTGGCCGTGGTCGGGCCCTGCGCGGGGGTCTGCTGCTATGAGGTCGGGGCCGAGGTCCATTCGGTCTTCGCCGGCGCCCACAGCCGCGGCCGCCACATCGACCTGCGCGCGATCGCCCACGAACAGCTGCTTGCAGCCGGCGTGGCGCAGGTCCACGACCTGCCGGCGTGCACGATCTGCGATCGGCGCTTCTTCTCATACCGGCGCGAAGGCGCGCGCGCGGGCCGCCAGGCGGGGCTTGCGTGGTTGAGCTGATCTCCGACCTGCGCGCGGAGAGCATCCGCGCCAACCTCGCCGACATACGCGACGAGCTGGCCGCTGCCGTGGCTCGCACTGCCACGGCCTCCGCTCCGCGAGGCGCGCGGCGCGAGATCGAGGTGCTGGCCGCGACCAAGTATGTGGCCAAGCAGGACCTGCCGATCCTGGCCGCAGCCGGCATCCGCCTGGTCGGCGAGAACCGCGCGCAGGACCTCCAGGAGAAGGTGGCGGCGCACGGCGATCTCTTCGAGTGGGACTTCATCGGCCAGCTCCAGAGCCGACGGGTCCGCCTGATCGTGCCCCACGTGCGCCTGATCCACTCGGTCGCATCCGAGTCGGCGCTGCGCGAGCTGGGGCGCCATCGCGAGCTCGCCCGCCCGGGTCTGCGCATCCTGGTCGAGGTCAACGTCGCCGGGGAGGCCGGCAAGGCGGGGGTCTCGCCGCAGCAGCTCGACCAGTTCATCGCCCGCTCGCCGCTGCCGGTGGCCGGGCTGATGACGATGCCTCCGCTGGCCGACGATCCCGCCGACAGCCGCCGCTGGTTTGCCGCGCTGCGCGAGCTGGCGGCCGAGCGTGGCCTCGAGCACCTGTCGATGGGCACCTCCCAGGACTACGTCGTGGCCGCCGAGGAGGGCGCGACGATCGTGCGAATCGGCACGAGGCTATATGATCGGGAGCCCGGCCGCGGACCTTCCGAAACCCCGAAGCACTAGCATCAGCAGGGAAACCGGTTCGCCGGGCGAACACGCACCTATACCAATGGCCTTCCGCGACTCCTGGCACAGCGCGCTCGTGTACTTCGGCCTCGCCGAGGAGTATCACGACGACTACGACGAGGAGGCAGCGCCCGAGGCGGAGATCGAGGATCGCTACCGCGAGCGCCCGAACGTCCGCCGCCTGCGCCGCCGCCGCGACGAGTTCGACGACATCTTCGCCGAGGACGAGAGCGCCGAGGCCCCCACCGCGAGCGGACGCGCCGGTCGCGGTCGCTCCACCACCGTGCTCAAGCCGGTCGGCGGCCGCGGCAACGGCGACGTGCGCGTGCACCTGGTCGTGCCCAAGTCCTTCAACGACGCGCAGCAGATCGCCGACAAGTTCAAGGACTCGATCCCGGTGATCCTCAACCTCCAGAGCTCCGACAGCGACCTCGCCAAGCGCCTGATCGATTTCGCCTCGGGGCTGACCTACGCGCTCGACGGCGGCATGCAGCGGATCGCCGACAAGGTGTTCATGCTGACCCCGCGCAACGTCGAGATCTCCGCCGAGGAGCGCGCGCGCCTGATCGAGAAGGGCTTCTTCAACCAGTCCTGAGGGGTCATGATCGGCGTCTGGCGGCGTCCTTCATCGCTCGCCTGCCGGGCGATCCGCGCTCGGCGCGCTGCGCTCTCCGCGTCCTGGCCAGACCTGACCCCGACAGCCCGCAGCGGTCCGCCCGAGATGCGCCACGCTAGCCTCACCCTGTTATGCAAGTAGGTCTGATCGGCTGCGGCAACATGGCCCGCGCGCTGGCTCGCGGCTGGGGTCGCCCGCTGCTGTGCGCCGACCCGGTGGCCGAGCGCGCGCGCAGCCTGGCCGCGGAGGTCGGGGGGGAGGCGCTCGCGAGCAACGCCGAGGTCGCCCAGCGCGCAGAGCTGATCGTCCTCTGCCACAAGCCGGCCCAGCTGGGGGCGGTTGCGCAGGAGCTCGCCCCGCATGCGCGCGTGGTCGCCTCGATCCTCGCGGCGACGCCCCTGCGGGCGCTCCGCGAGGCCTATCCCGGCAGGCCCGTGTACCGCTTCATCCCCTCGCTGCCCGTCGAGGTGCGCCAGGGCGCCGTCGTGCAGGGCGCCGAGGAGGGCGCCGAGGAGGCGGGCGCCACTCGTGACGCGGCCCTCGACGATGCGGTGCGAGGGCTGTTCGCGGAGCTCGGCACGCTCGTCGTGCTCGATGACCGCCTGGTGGACGTGGCGATGGGACTGATGTCCTGCGGGCCGGCGTACGTGGCGCTCGTGGCTGAGGCGCAGGTGGATGCGGGCGTGCGCAGGGGCATTCCCGCCGCGCAGGGCGCCGAGCTCGTGGTGCAGACGCTCGCCGGCACAGCCGAGCTGCTGCGCCGCCGCGGCTACGACACCACGGCCGTCCGCCGCGAGGTCACCTCGCCGGGCGGCGTGACCGCGCGCGGTCTCGACGCCCTCGAGCGCGGGGGTCTGCGGGCGGCATTCAGCGATGCGCTCGACGCGGTCCTGGAGGACGAGCGCCGATGATGCTCGCGAGCGCACGCACGCAGATCGCCGACTTCCTCTCGACGCTGATCTACGTCTACACGCTGCTGATCATCCTCTACATCGTCATCCAGCTGCTGTTCTCGGTCGGTCTGCGACCTCCCTACTCGCGCACGACCGACTCGGTGCTCGGGTTCCTGCGCGACGTCTGCGAGCCGTTCCTGCGCATCTTCCGGCGCGTGATGCCCTCGCTTGGCGGTCTCGACTTCAGCCCGCTGCTGGCGATCATCACCCTGCAGGTCATCAACAGCGTCGTTGTCGCACGTCTCATCCACGGCTGAGAGTTCGATGCAAGGGGTCGCAGATCGGGGGCGCCACGGCCAGGCAGAGCGCCCCAACGGCGCCGGGAGCTCCACGGCCGCGGGCATCGGCGCGGGGCGCCTGTCGCGAAGGCTGACCGTGTGGCTGCTCGCGTTGCTCGTGATGCTCGCGGTGGTGGGCGTCGATCAGCTCGCCAAGCGCGCGGTCCGCCACTCGATCGTCCCCGGCGAACAGCGCCGGCTGCTGCCGGGCATCCAGCTCGTCGACACGCACAATCGCGGCGTGGCGTTCGGCTTCCTGCCCGGCAGCCATCTCGGGGTCACGATCCTCATCGCCCTCGCCCTGATCGTCCTGCTCGTCTACTTCGCGCTTCACGCCGAAGACAGGCTGATGTGGCTGCCCACTGGCATGCTGCTGGGGGGCGCGCTCGGCAACATCATCGATCGCGTGCGCGAGGGGTGGGTCACCGACTTCATCAAGCTGCCGCTCGGCTGGCCGCCGTTCAACCTCGCCGATGCCTCGATCACGCTCGGGATCGTGATCCTGTTCCTGTTGATCGAGGGCCAGCGGCACGCGCGGCAGGGCGGCCCGTGACGGGCGAGAAGCCGTTCACGATCGTCTTCGAGAGACGAGCACCTGATCGTTGTCGACAAGGGTCCGGGGGTGGTCGTGCACCCCGCGCGCGGACACCGCGAGCACACGCTCGCCCAGCAGCTGGCGCCGCTGCTCGCCGGCGGTGAGCCCGAGCGCGCCGGGATCGTGCACCGCCTCGACCGCGACACCTCGGGGCTGATGGTGGTCGCGCGCTCCGATGAGGCCCACCGGCGGCTGCAGGCCGCGCTCGCAGACAGGCGCATAGAGCGCGAGTATCTCGCGCTCGTCGAAGGACGCCCGCCCGCGCGGGCGGGGACGATCGAGGCGCCGATCGGGCGCGACCCGCGGGTGCGCACGCGCATGAGCGTGGGCGGCGTCGGCCAGCGCGAGGCGCGCACGCACTTCACGCTCGAGCGCGCGCTCGCGGGCACCTCGCTGCTGCGCCTGCGCCTGGAGACCGGGCGCACGCACCAGATCCGCGTTCATCTACAGGCGATCGGACATCCGGTCTGCGGCGACCCCGAGTACGGCACGCCCGGCGCGCTCGGCCTGCAGCGCCAGTTCCTGCATGCCACGCGCCTGGCGTTCGAGCATCCGCTCACGGGGGAGCGCGTCGAGGTGGCGTCGCCGCTGCCGCCCGACCTCCAGAGCGCGCTTGCACGGGCCGAGGGGCTATCCTGAGCGGTCAACGGAATCTCGACCCGTGCGGCAACGGATCGCGGCCCTGCCCGGAGGACGACGTCACAGTCACGGCCTCCGGGTCCGCTCCGTCCGCGCGGAAACAAATCGCATACACAAAGGGAGTAGCCCGTGGCTGACGTAGGAATCGCGGAGCTGCTGGAGGCCGGCGTTCACTTCGGCCATCAGACGCGCCGCTGGAACCCAAAGATGCGCCGCTTCATTCATGGCGAGCGCGGCGGCATCTACATCATCGACCTGCTCAAGACCGCCGCGCTGCTCGCGCAGGCGCAGCAGTTCGTCGGAGATCTCGCACATCGCGGCGGGACGGTCCTGTTCGTGGGCACCAAGAAGCAGGCGCGCGACACGATCCGGGACGTTGCCTCCGCGGCCGACATGCCGTACGTGAACCACCGCTGGCTCGGCGGCCTGCTCACGAACTTCGAGACGATCAGCCAGCGCATCCGGCGCCTGCACGACCTCGAACGCTTCGAGGCCGAGGGTCAACTCGCACTGCTGCCGACGCGCGAGCGCATGGCCGCCCAGGCGGATCTCGCCAAGCTGCGGGCGAACCTCGGCGGCGTGAAGAACATGCAGCGCGTCCCCGACGCGATGTTCGTGATCGATCTGAAAACCGAGGTCATCGCCGTCAAAGAGGCTCAGCGCCTGCGCATACCGATCATCGGCCTGGTTGACACCAACTGCGACCCCGACGGGATCGACTTCGTGATCCCGGGCAACGACGACGCGATCCGCTCGTGTGCGCTGATCACGCAGGCGATCGGCCAGGTCGTCGCCGAGGGACACTCGGTGTTCCGCGCCGAGGAGGAGCGCGCGCGCAAGGAAGCCGAGGAGAAGGCCCGCATCGAGGCCGAGGCACGGGCGCGCCGCGAGGCCGAGGAACAGGCCGCACGCGAGGCACAGGAACAGGCCGCGCGCGAGGCCGCCGAGCGCGAGGCCGCCGCTCGTGCCGCCGCCGCCTCCGCCCAGGCCGCGCCGAGCCCACCGGCCCCCGAGGCAGCCGAGGCCGCGCCGCCTGCGCCCGCTCCGGCGACCGCGCCCGCCGAGGCCCCGCAGGCGGCCCTCGCCGAGGCCGCGGAGCCCGCGCCCGCCGTGGCCGAGCCCGAGAGCGCGGAGCCCGCCGCTGCCGAGCCCGCCGCTGCGGAGCCCGAGGCTGCGACGCCCGCGGCGACTGCGGCCGCGGAGCAGGAGCCGGCGGCGGCCGAGGCGGCGGAGGGGGCTGAGGGCAAGGACAGCGAGCAGACGAAAGCGGAGGCAAGCGCGTCATGAACACGGTGGAGATCGGAGCAAAGGACGTAAAGGCGCTGCGCGAGCGCACGGGCGCGGGCATGATGGACTGCAAGAAAGCCCTGACCGAGGCTCAGGGCGACGTGGAGAAGGCGATCGAGATCCTGCGGGTCAAGCAGGGCAAGAAGATCCAGGATCTGGGCGAGCGCGCGGCGACGGAGGGCACCGTGCAGGCGTACGTGCACGCGGGTGCCAAGGTCGGGGTGCTGATCGAGGTCGACTGCAATACGGACTTCGTGGCCAAGAACGAGGACTTCGCCTCCTTTACGCGCGAGGTGGCGATGCAGATCGCGGCGACCCCGACGGTCAGATATGTCAGCCGCGAGGAGGTCCCGGCCGACGTGCAGGAGGCCGAGGCGCGCATATACGAGCAGGAGGCCGCGGACAAGCCGGAGAACGTGCGCGAGCGGATCGTGAAGGGCAAGCTGGACTCGTGGTTTGAGACGATCGTGCTGCTCGAGCAGGCGATGCACAACCCGAAGTTCGACGGCAAGACGGTCCAGCAGCTGCGCGACGAGCTGGCGGCCACGACGGGCGAGAACGTGGTCATTCGCCGCTTTGCCCGCTTTGCCGTGGGCCAGTAGGCCAGGCGACGTGGACGCCGCGCCTGGCGTCCCGCGCGACGGGATAGGCTCTGGCGGCGATGGCTCCCGCGTTCAAACGGATTCTGCTGAAGCTCTCCGGCGAGGCGCTGATGGGCGATCTGCCGTACGGAACCGATCCGCAGCGCGTGGTGGCGGTGGCCCGCCAGGTGACGGCCACGCGCGATCAGGGCGTGGAGGTGGCGATCGTCGTGGGCGCCGGAAACATCTACCGCGGGATGAAGGGCGCGGCCGCGGGGATGGACCGGGCGACCGCGGACTACATGGGCATGCTCGCGACCGTGCTCAACGCGCTGCCGTTGCAGGACGCGCTCGAGAAGATGGGCACCAACACGCGCGTGCAGTCCGCGCTGGGCGTCTCGGAGGTGGCCGAGCCCTACATCCGCCGGCGCGCCATGCGCCACCTGGAGAAGGGCCGCGTCGTGATCTTCGCCGCCGGCACCGGCAACCCGTTCTTCACGACCGACACGGCGGCGGCGCTGCGCGCGGCGGAGATCCACGCGGAGATCATCCTGATGGCCAAGAACGGCGTCGAAGGCGTCTACAGCGCCGATCCGGCGCTCGACCCGAACGCGGAGTTCATCCCGGAGATCACGCACATGGAGGCGATCGAGCGGCGCCTGCGGGTGATGGACTCGACCGCGCTGGCGCTGTGCATGGAGAACAGCATGCCGCTGAACGTGTTCAACATGGACGACGACACGAGCCTCGCGCGGATAATCTCAGGCGAGCGCGTGGGCACACTCGTGTCGACGCCCAAGGGAGAGAACGATGGCGGCTGAGAACCTGATCGACGAACTACTCGAGGACGCGGCCGAGCGGATGGTCAAGTCGGTCGAGTCCGCGCAGCACGAGTTCTCGACGGTGCGCACAGGGCGGGCCAGCCCGTCGCTGCTGGACCGCGTGGTGGTCGACTACTACGGCGCGATGACCCCGCTCAACCAGCTCTCGACGATCTCGGTGCCCGAAGCGCGGCTGATCACGATCCAGCCGTATGACAAGTCCTCGATCAAGGCGATCGAGAAGGCGATCAACGAGTCCGATGTCGGCCTGAACCCGTCCAACGACGGCAACGTGGTGCGCCTGGCGGTCCCCGAGCTGACCGAAGAGCGCCGCCGCGAGCTGGTCAAGGTGGTGCGCAACCTCGCCGAGGAGGGGCGCGTGGCGATCCGCAACGTCCGCCGCGACACGATGCACCAGCTGCGCGAGCTGAAGGCCGAGGGGGAGGCGTCCTCCGATGACGAGCACCGCGCCGAGGTCGAGCTGCAGAAGCTCACCGACGGCCGGATCGGCGACCTGGACGCCGTGCTCAAGGCCAAGGAAGAGGAGATACTCTCCGTCTGATGGACGCCGCCGGGGACCGGGCGTCGGCGACCGATCTGCGATCGGGTGGCCCGTCGGACACCGATCCGCACACGTCAGCTCGGACGGCCCGCTACGTCGCGATCATCACCGACGGCAACGGGCGCTGGGCGCAGGCCCGCGGCCTGCCCGTGAACGAGGGCCACAGCGCGGGCGCCGACACCGTCAAGGCGCGCCTGCGCGACGCGGCCGAGCTCGGCATCGAGGAGCTGACCGTGTACTCGTTCTCGACCGAGAACTGGTCGCGCCCGGCGGAGGAGGTCCAGGGCCTGATGGAGATGTTCTCCAGGCGGATCGCCGGCGAGACGCCCGAGCTCCACGAGGAGGGGGTGCGCATGCGCTTCATCGGGCGACGCGAGGGCGTGGGCGAAGAGCTGCGCGAGCAGATGGGCTGGGCCGAAGCGCTGACCGCGGAGAATCGGCGGATCACGCTGTTCGTCGCGTTCAACTACGGCGGGCGCGCGGAGATCGTCGACGCGGCGCGCCGCTTCACGGGCAGCAGCGAAGAGGAGTTCCGCGCCTGCCTGTATGCGCCCGAGATGCACGACCCCGACCTGATCATCCGCACGAGCGGCGAGCGGCGCCTGTCGAACTACCTGCTGTGGCAGTCGGCGTACTCGGAGCTCGTGTTCCGCGACGAGCTGTGGCCGGACTTCACCCGCGCGGCGCTCGAGGAGTCGCTGGCCGAGTTCGCCGAGCGCAGGCGCCGGTTCGGTCGGCGATGATGGGCGGCTGATGGCCAGCGAGGAATCGGAGACCGGCCAGCGGATGCCCGAGCACGCCGGCCCGAGGGCGGGACCGCGGCGGGACGCGCAGGCCGGGCGCTCCCGGCGGCCGCGCACCCGACGCAGGCGGGCGCCTCGCCGCGAGCGCTCCGAGCTGAGCGCGCGGGTGTGGGCGGCGGTGCCCGCGATCGCGCTCGCGCTGTTCCTCGTGATCGAGGGGGGGCTGGTGTTCGTCGCCGGGGTGTTCGTGCTCGGGGCGGTCTGCATGCACGAGCTCTACGGGATGTACGATCGCGCGCACCCGGTCCGCCTCGCGGGCTACCTGGCGCTCGCGGGCCTGCTGCTGGCCGCCTACTACGGCAACCAGTTCCAGGTGCTGCTGGTGGCGGCGGCGGCGCTGCCGCTGCTGTTTGGGCTGACGCTGCTTCAGCGCCGGCCGAGCGTGGGGGGGCTGGCGGTGACGCTGCTCGGGATCTACTGGATCGGCTTCGCGCTCGCGCACGCGGTGCTGCTGCGCGACCTGCCCCACGGTCAGGGCATCGTGATCGACGTGCTCGTGGGCGTGTTCCTCGGCGACACCGGCGCGTATCTCGGCGGCAGCATGTTCGGGCGCCGGCCGCTCGCGCCGCACATCTCCCCGAACAAGACCGTCGAGGGGCTGCTGATCGGCATGGCGTGCGCGGTCCTCGGCGTGTGGATCGCCGGGCGCTACCAGGAATGGCTGCCGGGCACGCACGCGCTCGTGCTCGGCGTCGGCGTGGCGATCGCGGCACCCGCGGGAGACCTGTTCGAGTCGTTCGTCAAGCGCGAGGCCCACACCAAGGACTCGGGAACGCTGTTCGGACCCCACGGCGGCGCGCTGGACCGCCTCGACGGGGTGCTGTTCGCGGCGGTCGCCGGGTACTACATCTGGGCCGCGTACGTGCACTAGCGCTCTGTAGTTCCGCAGCGGGCAGCGCGGAACGAATAATCGCCGAGCAGTCAATCACCTGCGCACCATGGACTTGCTCTGCACGTTCGAGGCCGAGGAAATCCCCGGGGTTCACCCAGTTCGTGGACACGCTCGCGGAACAAATCCTCTGGGGCACCGTCAACGCGGCAGTAGCGGCATGAGCTTCACCCCGGACGCGGCGTTTCTCCGGTCGGGCGGCCGACGCGCGGGGTGGCAGACGCCGTCTGATCAGCGGCACAATGTGGGCGGCCGAGCGCTGCTCGGCCATGCACGTCCTAGGAAGCTGCCGCTAATGTGTCCGTACGCCGTTGCCACTCAGGGGAGAGTTTCGAACCCTAGTTGTTCGCCCTCGACAGACAGGCTGACGCGTTGTGTCTCGGCGCATGCTCGTTCCGCTGCTGCGAGTTCGTGTTCGAGCACGAGCTTGCGTTCTCGCAGTTCTGCCAGTTCTTCTTCTTGTTGGATCGTTCTTTCCGCTGTTTCTTCCAGGCTCTTAATTTCGCCGAGGACTTCTTCGAGTTCGCTCTCGAGGCGTTCTTGTGCCGGATTTCCTACTAACGGCAACGTTTCTTCTACGTGCGCCCCGCCTTCGCCGAACGAGCCGGACATCTTGTCGGCGTCGTAGACACATCCATATTCTGTGCTCTCTTCTATCGGTCCGTCGATGGTCGCCGTTCCGCTGTAGTTGAGGTTCAACGTGAACCTGCTGGGCAGTACGCCGGACCATTCGCGAGGATCGCAGCTGGCGTATTCTGCGACAGACTCGGCCCTAATCTGGTCGGTGGGTTCGCCATTTACGGCTATTGTCGCGAAGATATACGCGAAGCAATCGCTGGCGCCAGCGATGACCTCCCTCATTTCGATTTGCGTCCCTGCCGGAAGCCGGACCCGTTCCCCATGTACCACGCCCGTGATATACACGTGGGGTTCCGCGAAGATGTAGCGGAAGTGGTCGGCGAACGTCACTGGGCTAGTCGCCTTGTTGACGGTTGCCGTGACGTTCACATATTCATATTTGTGTGTTGGGGCGACGACCGTGCATTCCGTGGACGAGGTGCATTTGACCGAGCTTGCGGCCTTTGCTCCGAACTCGAAGACCGTGGCTGTGCCGGGGGCGAACCCGGTGCCGGTAACGGTCACCGTCGCACCGCCCGTTGTGTATCCGGTGTTCGCGCTGAGAGCTGTGATAGTGGGCGTGAACTTGAAGTGGCTATGAGGTAGGCGGCTGGTGCCCCCCGGGGTGGTCACCGTCACGTGCACCGTTCCCGGCACCTCTTGCGGTGAGATGGCGGTGATCGAAGTCGCTGAATGGACCGTGAAGCTGGTGGCTGGGGTGGAGCCGAAGTTGACCGCAGTCGCTTCGTTGAAGGCGGTGCCGGTGATCGTTACGGCGGTGCCACCGTCTACAGGACCACTGGTAGGCGATAAGCCTGTCAGGGCAGGCCGGTCTCCATACGCTGAGCCTACGGCGCTATTTAGCGCGGCGAGGCCGAGCGAGAGCAAGGCAGCAATAAGTAGCGTACGAAAGGTCGCGCTTACACTTGGCTGGAGCGCAATCCGCTGAACCGGCCGATCGTGGAGGCCTGTTTGCGACGTAGTCATGATGCCCATCTCTGGTCGAATCTCCCTGCCGCGGCAAAAAGGTCGTTCCCGACCCGACTACGAACAATTGCGGCGCTAGGTAGTGGGAGGGTCCTACCACCGAGCGAGGCGCGCTTCCGTGACGGACCACAAAGGCGAAGGGGCAAACTACGCGACACCGGCGGGGGCGTTCCGACCGTCGTGACGGCGGCGAGCCAGGTACACGCGCGCGCCTAGTCGCCTCTCCAGGAGGCGACGAGCCCAAGCGCCACGGTCACCGCCCCGAGGATCACCAGCGCCCACGCGACGATCAGCAGCAGGTCGTATTGCGTGCGGGATAGGTGGCCGTGGAGCAGTTCCTGTGACGTGCCTTGAATGACGAAAAGCCCGGTAGACCCGTTATGCCCGTATTGGGGGCTGTGGGCGCTCGCCTCGATGAACGCGGCGATCCCCGCGATGAATCATGAGCGCGCCCCCGTACACCCGCCACATGCGGCGAGCCTACAGGTTGGTTGACGAGGCCCTAAGAGCTTGCAGGAAGGGATAGCACCGCTTGGCTGGGCAGGCATGCCGTTAGTGGCCCGTGCTGTAACGCACAGGCCACTATTCGTCCGGGCCCTACCCCTGTTCGGCTAGATCTGCTCTTCGATGACGCCGTATCCTTCCTCGCCGAGCTCGGCCTCACCCCGGACCTGCCGCTCGAGAGTGCTGCGTGCGGGCTCCCGAGCGCGGTGCTCGCTCTAGACTGCCGAAAATGGCTCCCCCGCGCGTCGCGCAACATAGGCCGGCGCATGCCCACGCGTAAGCGCCTGCTGATCCTCGGCTCGACCGGGTCGATCGGCACCCAGGCGCTCGACGTGTGCGGCCACAGCGGCGAGCTCGAGATCGTGGGCCTGTCGGCCGAGCGCTCGTGGGAGGCGCTCGTCGCGCAGGCACGGGCGGAGGGGGTCTCGAGGATCGCGCTCGCCGACGAGCACGCGGCGGCGCAGGCGGCCGAGGCGTGGACCGACGGCCAGGTGCTCGCGGGCGCCGAGGGCCTGGTGCGCCTGGTGGTCGAGTCCGAAGCGGACCTCGTGCTGAACGCCCTGGTGGGCTCGGCGGGGCTCGGGCCGACGGTGGCAACGCTGGGGGAGGGCATCGACCTGGCGCTCGCCAACAAGGAGTCGCTGGTGGTGGGGGGCGAGCTGGTGAGCGCGCTGGCGGAGGCGACGGGCGCGCAGATCGTGCCGGTGGACTCCGAGCACACGGCGCTTCACCAGCTGATCGCCGGTCAGCCGCCGGGGGCGGTCCAGCGTCTGACGATCACCGCGAGCGGCGGCCCTTTCAGGGGACGGGCGCGCGAGCAGCTCGAGGACGTGACCGTCAAGCAGGCGCTGGCCCACCCGACCTGGGCGATGGGGGGCAAGATCACGATCGACTCGGCGACGCTGATGAACAAGGGCCTCGAGGTGATGGAGGCCCACCACCTGTTCGGCACCCCCTACGACCGCATCGACGTGGTCGTGCACCCGCAGTCGCTGGTCCACGGGCTCGTGCAGCTGGCCGACGGGGCGATGCTCGCCCACCTCGGCCCCCCCGACATGCGCATCGCGATCTCCTACGCCCTGCACGGTGGCGAGAGCGTGCATCTGCCGATAGCTCCACTGGACCTCCCCGCGGTCGGCGAGCTGACCTTCGAAGCCGTCGATCTGGAGGCCTTCCCGTGCCTGCGCCTGGCCGGCGAGGCCGCACGCGCGGGGGGCACGGCGCCGTGCGTGCTCAACGCCGCCAACGAGATCGCCGTGCATGCCTTCCTCGAGGGCCGCCTGCGCTTCGTCGAGATCCCCGAGGTGATCGAGCGCACGCTGTCAGAGCTTCCCGGCGAGCCCGTGCGCGCGTTCGAGACGCTGTACGAGGCCGACCGGCGAGCACGGGTGCTCGCCGGGGAGGCCGTGGCGGAGCTGGCGTGAGGGCGAGCCCCCGCGGGCGGCGGCAGGGGAGGGCGTGTCCGTCCCCGGCGCGTGCGCGCTGAGGGGCGCTTTCGAAAGCGAGCAGGGTACGTCGTGTCCGCCGGCGGACGTCGGGAGGCGGCGGGAAGCAGCGCGCGTGCCTGCCACACTGAGGCGATGAGCTGGGTCCTGACCATCCTCGGCATCGTGCTGCTGATCGTGCTGCACGAGCTCGGCCACTTCGCCATGGCCAAGGCTGTGGGCATGCGCGTGGAGCGCTTCTCGCTGTTCTTCCCGCCGACCCTGCTGCGCGTGCGCCGGGGGGAGACCGAGTACGCGCTCGGCGCGATCCCGGCGGGCGGCTACGTGAAGATCACGGGGATGAACCCCGAAGAGATCGGGGAGCTCGACCCTGAGGTGGCCAGGCGCGCGTACTACAACCAGGTCCCGTGGAAGCGCATCGCGGTGATCCTCGCGGGGCCGGGCGTGAACGTGCTGATCGCCTTCGTGCTGTTCTGGGCGGTGCTGTTCACGGGCAACCTCAACGGGGCGGTGGCGCTGGGCAACCTCGACCCCTCGGTGCAGACGCTCGTGGCGACGACCTCGGTCGGAGCAGTCGGGCGCAACGAGCCGGCCGACGGCGTGCTGCGCAAGGGCGATCGCATCGTCGCGGTCGACGGCCATCCGGCGACGGTCGCATCGGCGATGCACGCGATCGGCGCGCACCGCTGCGCGGGCGCCCAGAGCAACGGCTGCCGCGCGGCCACGCCGGTGCTGCTGACGCTGCGACGCGGCGGCCGACTCCTCGACGTGTCGGTCTACCCGCGCTACAACAAGGAAGTCGGGCGGATGCTGATCGGCTTCGACTTCGCTCCCGCGGCCAAATCCTTCGGCGTGCTCGCCGCGGCCGGGGCCTCCGTGGGCGAGATGTGGCACGTGACCACGCAGACGCTTACCGGCTTCGCGCACGCGCTCACGAGCTCGAAGGCGCGCAGCCAGGTCTCGAGCATCGTCGGCATCACCCAGGACGCGCACGAAACGGTCGTGGCGGGGGCCGGCTACGCGCTGGCCTTCCTCGGATTCCTCTCGTTGATCCTCGCGGTCATCAACCTGTTCCCGTTCCTGCCGCTGGACGGCGGGCACGTGATGTGGTCGCTCGCCGAGAAGCTGCGCGGCAGGCGGATCTCGCTTGCGAGCATGTACCGCTACAGCTCGGTGGGGATCTTCCTGATGCTGTTCCTGGTGCTCAACGGGGTCAGCAACGACATCAGCCGCCTGACCGGCTGAGCGGGGCGGCGGCGCCGAGTGGCGCCGGCGGGCGCACGCACACCCAGCTCTTGGCGAGCGGCCCGACGCGCTCGGCGTGGGCCGGGCCGAACAGCGCTTCCATCTCGGCCCGCGTGAGCAGCGAGATCTGCTCCCACTCCCCGGCGGCGCCGAGGCGCCAGTAGGGCCTGCGCAGGCGCGCCGGCAGCCAGTGCGCGCCGGGTAGCAGCGAGTGCGGCTCGAGCGGGAACGAGAAGGCGGGAGTCTGCACGAACCAGCCCCTGCCCACGCGGCGGATCTCGGCGGCGAAGGCGGCCCGCCGCGCCGGCGGGACGTGCTCGATCACGCTCGAGCAGTACACGAGGTCGAACTGCGCGTCGGCGAACGGCAGCCCGGCGGCCGCGTCGGCCGCCACGAACGGGCCCGGATAGCCGGGGCGCTCGCGCAGGTCCACGCCGGTGATGTCGAGGTCGGGCTCGAACGCTCGCAGTCCGAGGCTGCCGCAGCCGACGTCGAGCACGCGCGCCCCCTCTTCCAGGCGCGTGAGCGCGAAGAAGCGCTCGTGGCGGCGAGCGCGCGCACGGGCGGCCAGCGGAGAGGCGAGGCGCGCGAGCGGCCCGCGCGCGGTGGCATAGACCTCGGGCATCGTAGAATCAGCCTATGGCCTCCAGGCATCAGATCCACGTGGGCGCGGTCCCGGTTGGGGGCGGCGCGCCCGTGGCGGTGCAGACGATGACCAAGACCGAGACCGCCAACCTGGCGGCGACGATGGAGCAGATCCGCACGGTGGCGGACGCCGGCGCGGACATCGTGCGCGTGGCCGTCCCGCGCGTGCAGGATGCGGAGGCACTCAAGAGCATCGTCGCGCAGTCGCCGATCCCGGTGATCGCCGACATCCACTTCAACCACACGCTCGCGCTGAAGGCGATCGAAGCGGGCGCCCACTGCGTGCGCCTGAACCCGGGCAACATCGGCGGCCCCGAGAAGGTGGCCGAGGTGATCGCGCTGGCGAAGCTGCGCGGCACGCCGCTGCGGGTGGGGGTGAACTCCGGCTCGCTGCCGAAGCACCTGCGCCAGCTCGAGTACGACAACCCCGTCGAGGCGCTCGTCACGGCCGCGATCGAGACCGTCGAGCTGATGGAGGGCCTGGACTTCACGAACTTCAAGGTCTCGATGAAGTCGACCTCGGTGCCCAACACGATCGCCTCCAACCGGCTGCTCGCCGAGCGGATCCCCTATCCGCTGCACCTCGGGGTGACCGAGGCCGGCACCAAGTGGTCGGGCTCGCTGAAGTCGGCGGTCGGACTGGGCACGCTGCTCGCCGACGGGATCGGCGACACGATCAGGATCTCGCTGTCCACGTTCCACGCCGAGGAGGAGGTGAAGGTCGCCTGGGAGATCCTCAAGGCGCTGAAGCTGCGAGAGCGCGGTCCCGATCTGATCGCCTGCCCGACCTGCGGGCGCCTGCAGTTCGACATGGACACCGTCGTGGCAGACGTCGAGCGGCGCCTGGAAGCCTACGAGGACCCGATCGAGGTCTCGGTGCTCGGCTGCGCGGTCAACGGCATCGGCGAGGCGCGCCACGCGGACTTCGGGATCACGGGCGCCAAGGACATGGGCATGATCTACTCCAAGGGCGAGCCGCTGAAGAAGGTCCCCACCGAGCAGCTCGTGGATGAGCTCTTCAAGGAGATCGACCGCTACTACGCGGCCGGCAAGACGGTGCAGCGCGACGAGCACGCCGCCGCGGAGGCGCGCGCGTGGCTGGCCGAGAACGAGGATGCCACGGCGATGACGCCCGAGCGAATCGCCGCGCTGGAGGCGGCCGCGGCGCAGAACGACCAGTCCGCCGAGGCCGTCCTGGAGTCGATGCTCGGCGGCGCCGGATCGGCTCCCGGCGACGGCCCGGTCGCGCCCGCCGGCAAGCCCGCGGCCGGCGCGGGGCAGCCGCTTGGCGACGGCCCGGCCGTGCTCGACGACCGGCCGGTCGTGCTCGACGAGTCGGTCTCGCCGGTTGCCGGCAGGCGCTTCTCGCGCAACTGAGCTGCTCAGGACGGCGCGAACGCCGCCGCGCAGCGCGCCAGCGCGGAGCGCCATCCAAACGTCTCAGCCCGCGGCGGCGAACCGCGCGCTGACCCGCGACCAGTCGACGACGTTCCACCACGCGTCGATGTAGTCGGGCCGGCGGTTCTGGTACTTCAGGTAGTAGGCGTGCTCCCACACGTCGACGCCGAGCAGCGGCGTCTGGCCGCCCGAGATGGGGTTGTCCTGGTTGGCGCTGCCGACGATCGCCAGGCCGGAGCCGTCGAGCACGAGCCACGACCAGCCCGAGCCGAACTGGTTGACGCCGGTTTCCTTGAGCTTGGCCTGGAAGTCCGCGAAGGAGCCGAACGTGGAGTCGATCGCAGCGGCCAGCTCGCCGCCGGGCTCGCCGCCGCCGTCGGGGCTCATGTTCTCCCAGAACATCGTGTGGTTGTAGTGGCCGCCGCCGTTGTTTTTGACCGCCGTGCGCTTGTCCTCCGGCACCTGCCCCAGGTCCTTGAGCACGTCCTCGATGGGGGCGTCCGCGAGCGCGCTGCCCGCGAGGGCGGCGTTGACCTTGTCGACGTAGGCCTGGTGGTGCTTGTCGTGATGGAATTCCATCGTCGCCTTGTCGATGTGCGGTTCGAGCGCGTCGTAGGCGTAGGGGAGCGGCGGGACTGAGTAGGCCATTGGGGCTCCTTTTGCGGGTGTGCGTCGAAGGTCGGTCGGTTCCCCGCTGTTCTATCAAAGGCCGCCAGGCCGCCCAGCGGCGGTCGAACCGGCCCCCCGCCGGCAGCTGCTCCGCCGGCGTGGACGCCGGCGGGCCCGTCCAGGCGCGGCGTGGCGGGGCCGTATACGCTCGTGCCTGCGCCGCGCCGAACATCGCGCCGGCCCGGCGCGCCGGAGCGATGACCCGCCCCTCAGACCGATGACCCGCCTCTCCGAATACCTCCTGCCCACCGAGAAGCAGCCGCCGGCCGACGCGGAGGCGATCTCGCACAAGCTGATGGTCAGAGCCGGCCTGATCAGGCAGATGGGCGCCGGCATGTGGACCTGGCTGCCCGCAGGCTGGCGCGTGCACCAGCGCGTGGTGGCGATCATCCGCGAGGAGATGGACGCGATCGGCGCCCAGGAGATGCTGATGCCGGTTCTGCAGCCGGCCGAGCCGTGGCGCAAGACGGGACGGCTCGAGATCGAGGAGCTGTTCAAGCTCACCGACCGCAAGGGCTCGGAGCTGGTGCTCGCGATGACCCACGAGGAGGCGGTGACCTTCCACATCGCCCAGATCGTGCGCTCCTACCGCGATCTTCCGCTGATCGTCTACCACTTCCAGGTCAAGGAGCGCGACGAGCCGCGCCCGCGCGCGGGCGTCCTGCGCACTCGCGAGTTCGTGATGAAGGACTCCTACAGCTTCGACCGCGACCAGGCGGCGGGCGAGGAGAGCTACGCGCTGCACGTGGGCGCCTACGACCGCATCATGGAGCGCACCGGGCTGCGCTTCTACCGCGTCGAGGGCGACGTGGGGATGATGGGCGGCCTCGGCGCCCATGAGTACATGGCGCCCTGCGCCGCGGGCGAGGATGAGATCGTGCTGACCGAGTCCGGGTACGCGGCCAACGCGGAGGTCTTCCTCGCACAGCAGAACAAAGACGAGCTGCACAGCAGCGACACCTATGAAGGCGAGCCGATCAGGATCGAGAACGCGATCGAGATCGGCAACATCTTCAAGCTCGGCACGCGCTACTCCGAGCCGCTCGGAGCGCGCTTCCTGGACGAGCATGGCGCGGAGCTGCCGGTGTGGATGGCCTCATACGGCATCGGGCCGGCGCGCATCGTCGCGGCGGCGGTCGAGCAGTTCGCCGACGAGCACGGCATCTCCTGGCCCCGGGCGCTGGCGCCCTTCGCCGTGCATCTGGTCGCGCTCGGCAAGCCCGGCACGTCCGAGCGCGAGGCCGCCGACGCGGTGTATGAGACGCTCCAGCGGGGCGGCGTGGAGGTGCTCTACGACGACCGCGACGCGGGCCCGGGCGAGAAGTTCGCCGATGCCGAGCTGCTCGGCGCTCCGCTGCGGCTGACCGTTGGGCGCCGCTCGCTGGAGTCGGGGGAGATCGAGGTGCAGCTGCGGCGCGGCCGGCGCGAGGGCCCGCCGCTGCCGCTGGCGGGCGAGCCCGCGGAGCTGCTCGGGGCGATCGATCAGCTCTTGGGCAGCGTTCCGTAGCGTTCCCGTGGGCCGCCCGGCCGCGCGCGCCGGCGGCACAACGGGCCACGCGGGGCCTATTTGCGTCATTTCATCACACGTGACTAGAATTGCGCGTGATGAGCGGCGCCGCCGTCCTGGCGCGTCGCACGAGCAAGGAGGAGCGATGGTTCAGCTACAGACAGGCGCCGGGCGAGCGGCGGGATGGCGCACGCTCGCGCTGGCCGTTCTCAGTGTTGCGGCATTCGCCCTGGCGGGGGCCACCGCCGCGTCCGCCTCGGCGGAAACGACGTGGCTGTGCCGGCCCGGCATCGCCAGCAACCCATGCCTCAGCAGCGAGGAAACGACGGTCGAGCTCGGCAACGGCAAGAGCTTCATCGAAAAGGCCAAGCCCGCCAAGAAGCCGCCGATCGACTGCTTCTACGTGTACCCGACGGTCAGCAGCCAGCTGATGTTCAACGAAAAAGGCGAACTCATCCCCAACGCCACGGAAGCGATCGAACCCGAAGAGCTGGCGATCGCCGAAAGCCAGGCCTCGCGGTTCTCCCAGGTCTGCAACGTCTACGCGCCGATCTACCCGCAGCTGACGATCCCGGCCATCAACACGCCTGGCGTGGTCACGCCAGAGGCCGCAGCGAAGGCCTATATCGGCGTCGCCACCGCCTTTGACGAATACCTGGCCCGCTACAACAAAGGCCGGGGCTTCGAGCTGATCGGGCACTCGCAGGGCTCCGCGATGCTCGAGCAGCTGATCAAAGAACAGATCGACACCAACCCGGCGCGGCGCAAGCAGCTGGTCGGCGCGATCGTGCTCGGCGGCCAGGTGATCGTGCCCGAAGGCAAGACCGTCGGAGGCTCGTTCAAGAACGTGCCCGCCTGCCAGTTCGCCGGTCAGGTGGGGTGCGTGATCGCCTACTCGAGCTTCCTCAAGGAACCGCCCAACCCGTCGAACTTCGGCCGGCCCGAAAGCCCGCTCGGGGCGCTCGGCGGTGGCGCGGAAGGCGTCGAACACCCGCAGGTGCTGTGCGTGAACCCGACCCTGCTCGCGCAGGCGCCGGTCTCCGGGCCGACGCTCTCCTACTACCCGACGCTCAACGCCTACGGCGGCAGATTCCCGGGTCTGCTCGGGGCGGTCGTGCAGGCGCCGAAAGCATCCACACCGTGGGTCGCCTCGCCGGGCGAGTACTCGGCTCAGTGCGAAGCCCGCAACGGGGCCAGCTGGCTGCAGCTGAACCTGGGCAGCGAAACCGACCCGCGCGAACGGATCCTCGAAACGCTCGGGCCGCTGTGGGGCACGCACCTGGTCGACGTCAACGTGGCGCTCGGCAACCTCGTGCCCGCCGTCGGACTGCAGGGGGTCGCCTACGGCCTGACCCACTAGCCGCACCGCGCTCCTCCCGGTCCGCGACGGCGGGGGGGAACACGACAGTCGGCTCCCCGATTCGGCCCGCGCGGCCGTCTCGGGGAGGCGGCTGCGGCCCGGTCCCGCCGCGGCGCCGAATCGGCGCGCGCTGCCGGCCGCGGCCGTATACGCTCGACGCCCGCTCCCCAAGTGGGCGCTCGATCGACCGATGACACCTCCCTCCTGGTAAATGGCGCCGCCCGAGCAGCAGGCTCCGGCCGAGACACGCGTGGCCGCGCAGGCCGGCGCCGGCCGCGAGCGCGAGCGCCCGGGCGCGCGTCGCCTGCTCGGGCTCGATCGCTCCGGCCCACCACCGCCGCAGACCGAGGCCGGGCAGCCGCTGCGGCCGTGGACGATCCCCAACGCGATCGGCTTCGTGCGGCTGGCGCTGATCCCGGTGTTCCTCGTCGTGGCCCTGTCGAGCAGCGACGGCACCGGCGCGCCGAACGTGATCCTGTTCGCGGTGATCGGGCTCGGGGACTACGCCGACGGCATAGCCGCGCGCGCGACAGGGCAGTACAGCCGCCTCGGCGCGCTGATGGACCCGCTCACCGATCGCCTGCTCGCGATCTCCGGCGTGATCGTGTGCTGGCGCTTTGACCTGCTCCCGCGCTGGGCCCTCGCGGTGCTGGCCGCGCGCGAACTCGCGATGCTCGCGCTCGGGCGCTACGGCCTCAGGCGCGGCGTCGAGCTGCGCATCAACTGGCCGGGGCGCCTGGCGGTGGCGCCGCTGCTGGCGTCGTTCTGCTGCGCGATGGCGGGCCTTGAAGCGCTGGGCGAGGCGCTCCTGCTGGTGGGCCTCGCGCTGGCGCTGCTGGCGAGCGCGCTGTACGTGCGCTCGGGCCTGCGCCAGCTGCGCGGGGCGCCCGAGCCATAGCCTCAAGCTCAGCTTTACCTTTTGGGCTATACTCTGTGGCTTCTGGCCGGTGGCGCCGGCGATTTCCGGCCCGCGCACACATCGGCGCAAGTCCGCGAGAGGAGAAGACCCCACGATGGATGAGACGTTTCCCGACCTTGGCTCGCTGACGGATCTCGAACTGAAAGACGTCATCCGCCAGCTGACCGAGGAGGAGACCGAGATCTCCTACAAGCGGCGCATCCTGCACGGCAAGATCGACATCCTCCGCGCCGAGCTGGTCAACCGCCTGCGCCACAAGCGCGAGGACGGCGAGATCATGATCACCGGCGAGGACGTGCAGAAGCTCACCGACATCCTCGCTCAGCGCCCCGCGGAGGGCGGCGAGTGAGGCGCTCACCCACCAGCGACCCCCGACCGGACGCGGGCAGCTCAGCGCGGGCGTGCGCGGGACGGCCGCAACGGGCCGTCTAGCGGGAGCGCCTGCCCGCATGGCCCTGCACTGCACCGAGTGCGGCTTCGTCAACGGCGAGGGAGCCAACTACTGCCAGCGCTGCGGCGCGCTGCTGCCGCGCGCCGAGGGCGGCGGCGGCGAGCCGGTGACGGCCACCTACCGGATCGACGAGGCCGGCGAGCTCGTGCCCGTGGAGCTCGAGGAGGTCACCGCGCACGGCCCGGCGCTCGTGATCCGCGCCGGGGGCGGGCGCGTCGGCGAGAGCTTCCCGGTGGACGGCGAGCGGATGAGCATCGGGCGGCGTCCGGACTCGGCTGTGTTCCTCGACGACGTGACCGTCTCGCGCGACCACGCGCTGCTGATCCGCCGCGCCGACCAGTGGTACCTCGACGACTGCGGCTCGTTGAACGGAACCTACGTGAACCGCGCAAGGATCGAGTCTCACCGCCTGGAGGAGGGCGATGAGGTGCAGATCGGCAAGTACAAGCTCACTTTCCACGCCCGCTGATGGCCGCGCAGTCGACACCCTCCGGCATGGGGGAGCTCGAGGTCGAGCTGGCGGGCGGGGACCCGGCCGAGGGCGGCGAGCTGGGCAAGCGGCGCAAGTCGCTGACGATCGGCGCGGTGTGCAAGGCGCTTGCCCAGGAGTTCCCCGACATCTCGATCTCGAAGATCCGCTACCTGGAGGACCAGAAGCTGCTCACGCCGCGGCGCACGCCGGGCGGCTACCGCCTCTACACGCAGGGCGACGTGGCGCGCCTGCGCACGATCCTGCGCATGCAGCGCGACGAGTTCCTGCCGCTGCGGGTGATCCGCCAGGAGCTGGCGGCGGGACGCTCCGACGAGGCGACGCCGATCCCGGGCCGCGTCGCCCGCGACGGCAAGCGTGCCTGGCGCCCGAGCGTGAGCGTGGGCGAGGCCACCGGCGCGCTGTACTCGATCGAGGACGTCCTCGAGGACACCAAGGCCGAGGCCAAGCTGGTGCGCGAGCTGGAAGAGTTCGGCGTCGTGAAGGGGGAGATGCGCGGAGGCGTGCGCTACTTCGACGAGACCGAGCGCGAGATCATCGCGGCCGTGGCCGAGCTCGCGCGCTATGGCGTGGGCGGTCGCAACCTGCGCGTGTTCCGCTCCTCGGCCGACCGCGAGGCGAACCTGCTCCAGCAGATCCTCGCGCCGGCTCTGCGCTCGCGCAACCCGCAGCGGCGCAAGGAGGCGGTCGAGGCGCTCGAGAACCTCGCGGCGGTGGCGACCCACCTCAAGCACCTGCTGCTGATACGCGATCTGCGCAAGATCGTGCGCTGAATCAACGCTCGGCGACGAGATGCCCGCCCACCCGGATCTGCGTCCGTTCATCCGCGACATACCCGATTTCCCGACTCCGGGGATCGGCTTCAAGGACGTCACGCCGCTGATGGCCGACGCCCACGCGCTCGCCGAGGGCGTGCGCCAGCTGGCCGACCTCGCACGGCCGTTGCGGGTCGACTGCGTGGTCGCGGCGGAGGCGCGCGGCTTCCTGCTCGGGCCGGCGCTGGCGCTGGAGCTGGGCGCCGGCTTCGTGCTCGCGCGCAAGCCCGGCAAGCTCCCCTACGAGACGATCAGCGCCGAGTATCTGCTCGAGTACGGCGCGAGCCAGTTGGAGCTGCATACCGATGCCGTGGCACGGGGCAGGCGGGTTCTGGTGCACGACGACCTGCTCGCCACGGGCGGGACCGCGGCGGCGCTGTGCGAGCTGGTCGAGCAGCTCGGAGGCGAGGTCGTCGGCTGCGGCTTCCTGATCGAGCTGACCTTCCTGGGCGGACGCGAGCGGCTCGCCGGACGCGAGGTTCACGCCCTGCTCAGCTACGACTCCTAAGCTTGGCGATCGTGCCCACCGAGCGCCGCAGCCGTGTGATCGCCGCCTCCGTGCAGACGCTGTGGGAGGTGGTGGGCGACCCGCACCACCTGCCGCGCTGGTGGCCGCGGGTGACGCGCGTCGAGGACGTCGAGGATCACGCGTTCACGGAGGTGATGCGGACCGCGAAGGGCAAGGTAGTGCGCGCGGACTTCGAGCTGGTGGAGGTCGACGGCAGCCGCTGGACGCTCAGGTGGGCGCAGCAGATCGAGGGAACCCCGTTTGCGCGGGTGCTCAAGTCTGCGGAGACCGAGGTGCGGCTGTCGCCCGTGGCGGCCGTGCCCGGGGAGTCCGCGAGCACCGGCGCCCCCGCGAGCACCGGCGCCCCTGCGGGGAGCGGGGCGGCGACAGAGGTCACGATCGAGCTGCGCCAGACGCTGAACGGGCTCTTTCCGCGCCTCGGCGGGCACATGGTCAGACGTGCGGCCGCGGCCACGATCGATCAGGCCCTCGACGGGCTCGAGCGGATAAGTGGCTGAGGCGGCCGATCCCCCGGCGATGCGCTGGTGGGGCTGGGGAGACCCGGCCCACCCGACGTCGCTGCCACCGCACGCATTGGGCTTCCTGCGCGAGACTCTCGGCCTGCGCGCGCCGCCGCGCGCGCCCGTGGCGCTCGGCCGGGTGCGGCTGGCTGCGCCCGGCCTGCCGGACTCGACGCTGGCGCAGCTGCGGGCGATCGTCGGCCCGCAGAACGTGCGCGTGGACCACGCCGAACGGGTCCTGCATGCGGCGGGCAAGGGCTACCCGGACCTCGTGCGGCTGCGCGCCGGCGCGCCGGAGGGGGCCCCGGACGCGGTCGTCCATCCCAGCGGGCACGAGCAGGTGCGCGACGTGCTCGAGCTCTGCGGCCGCGCATCGCTGGCGGTGGTGCCGTTCGGGGGCGGCACGAGCGTCGTCGGCGGCGTGGCGCCGCTGCGTGGCCAGCACGCCGGGGTGCTGTCGCTCGACATGGGCCGCATGGGCGCGCTGCTGTCGCTCGACCGGGAGTCGCTGACCGTCACCGTCCAGGCCGGCATGCGAGCGCAGGCGCTCGAGCGGGAGCTGGCCGCGCACGGCCTGACGCTCGGCCACTTTCCGCAGTCCTTCGAGTACGTCTCGCTCGGCGGGTGCGCGGCCACACGCTCGGCCGGACAGGCCTCGACGGGCTACGGCAGCATCGAGAAGCTGGTGCTCGGGCTGCGTCTCGCGGCCCCGGCGGCGGACATCGCGCTGCCGGCGATGCCCGCGAGCGCGGCCGGTCCGGGGCTGCGTCAGCTGCTGGTCGGCTCGGAGGGGACGCTGGGGGTGATCAGCGAGCTGGCGCTGCGCGTGCGCCCGGCGCCGCGCGAGCGTGTGTATGAGGGCGTCTTCTTCGAGAGCTTCGGCGACGGGGTGCGGGCGCTGCGGGAGCTCGCCCAGGAGCATGCGCTGCCCGATGTGGCGCGGCTGTCGGACGAGCCGGAGACACGGATGTCGCTGATGCTCGCGGGCGCCGGCGGGGTCACGGGGCGCCTCGGACGCGCCTACCTGGCCCTGCGCGGATACCGCGACGGCTGCCTGGCGATCTTCGGCTTCGAGGGCGAGCGCCGCGAGCTCGACCCGCGGCGCGCCAGGGCGCTCGAGCTGATCCGCGGCTGCGGCGGTCTCGCGCTCGGGCGCTCGCCCGGGGAGGCCTGGCTGCGCTCGCGCTTCTCGGCTCCGTACCTGCGCGACGAGCTGCTCACGCACGGACTGATGGTGGAGACACTCGAGACAGCCACGCAGTGGTCGAACCTGCGCAGGCTCCATGCGCAGGTGAGCGGTGCGATCGCGCAGGCGTTGAGCGCCGGCGGCACGCCGGGGCTCGTGAGCTGCCACGTCTCGCACCTGTACGAGACGGGGGCCTCGCTGTATTTCACGTTCATCGCCCCGCAGCGAGAGGACGACGCGATCGGGCAGTGGCATGCCGTCAAGGAGGCGGCGAGCCGGACCATCGTGCAGGGCGGCGGCACGATCACCCACCACCACGCGGTCGGTCGCGATCACATGCCGTGGCTTGCGCAGGAGGTGGGCGACGGCGGCCTCGCCGCGCTGCGGGCGATCAAGGCCGAGCTGGACCCCGCCGGGATCATGAACCCCGGCAAGCTGCTGGCGCTCAGCCCCCGACGCTGAACGGGCCGCGCATGACGACGTGGCCGGGGTGGGTCGGATGCGTGGAGGTCTCGCGCGTGAGCAGGATTTCGCGGTAGTTGGCCGCTGCGGCCGTCAGCAGCGCGCCGCCGGCGAGGCGCTTGTTCGAGCCCACGGGCGGGCTCTTGCTGAGCGGCAGGAAGCTGTGCGGCGAGTTGTACAGCCACAGCGCGTAGAAGAAGCCCCGGGATGGCGGCAGGTGTTCGACTTCGATGTAGAAGGCGCGCTTGCTGCCTTCGGAGAGGACGTCGATCCCGCCGATGCTCCTGCTTTTCGGGTCGACCGGTTTCAGCGCGAGCCGCGCGTCGACCGTCGGACCGGTTGTGGTTTTCGCAGCGGTCGTGGTCTTGGCGGTCGTGCTCGTGTGGGAGCTGCCGCCGGTGAGCAGGACGACCGCGACGACCACCGCGGCGATGATCGCTGCGAGCAGCAGCGCGCCGCCGAGCCGGGAGCTCGGCTGCGCCGCGCGCGAGGGCGATCCGCCCGCGTCCTCGAGCAGCGGCGATTCGGCGCGTTCGGCGAGGCCGCCCGCGTCGGCGCCGGCGGGGATCTCGGGAAACGCGACGCCCGCCAGCGGCGTCAGCTCGCGCACGATCGCCGCGGCCCACGCCCGCGCGGGCTCGGAGGTGTTGAGGTAGGTGCGCGTGGCCAGGCGCTCGGGCACGCTGCTCTGCTGGCCGAGCAGGTAGTCGCCGATCTGCTCGCGCCGGGCGGAGGGCAGCCCGCGCGCCTCGCGCGGAGCCAGCACCGCGAGCGCGGCCTGCGCGCGGTCGTGCACTGCGCGCTCGGAGATGCCGAGCAGCGTGGCCAGCTGGGCGTAGCTCGTGCGCTGGCGCAGCAGCAGCGCGAGCGCTGCGCGTTGGTCTGGAGGGAGCTCGTCAGTTCGGCTCATGATCTGTGGAGGTTCGCCACCATAGGTGCCCGCCGGCGATCAGGCCGTGCGGGGCCGCGGCGAACGACCGTAGGCTATCGTGGCGCCGCATGGTCACACCGAGCGCCGAGCAGCTGAACGGAGCGCAGCGCGGTTTCGACCGTCTCTACGGCCTCGAGCTGCTGGCCTGGTCGGACACCGAGGTGCGCGCCCGGGTGACGGTGCGCGACGAGCTCAAGCAGCCGGCCGGGCTGCTGCACGGCGGCGTGTACGCCGCGGTGGCCGAGTCGATGGCCTCGCTCGCCACGGCGCTGGCCGTCATGGAGCGGGGTGAGATGGCGATGGGGCTGTCCAACTACACGAGCTTCCTGCGCCCGATCACCGAGGGCGTCCTCCATGCTCTCGCCTCGCGTCTGCACCGCGGGCGCAGCACCTGGGTGTGGGATGTGCGCTTCAGCGACGACGCCGGCAGGACATGCGCGGTCACGCGCATGACGATCGCCGTGCGCCCCCGCCGGGACGCTCACGCGCAGCCGGCACGCGACGGCAGCTAGCGGACCGAGCGCGCCGGGGAAGGCACCTGCGAGGGCAGCGGCGTCTCCGCGAAGCCCGTGTCGGGCAGGCGCGCCGGCAGCGCAGCTTCGGGCGCGCCGGCCTGGTTGATCGGGACGGCCGTGCGGGCGGCGGCCGCGGCCAGGGAGGGGTCCTTGGCGTAGATGCCCACCACGACGCCCCCGGTGGCGATCTCGATCGCCTTGCCGCCGTCGGCCACGACGGCCCGGGCGCCGCGCAGATCGGCGGTCCTCTGGGGCGTCGAGCCGCCGGGCAGGAAGCTGTTGTCGGGCGAGGTGACCACGCGCAGAGGCGGCACGCAGCTCGCCTGGCCCCCTTCCAGGCAGTCGCCGTACTGGACCGTGTACGCGCCGCCCGGGTCGTGCGTGGCTTCGGTCACGGCGAGGCCCTGGAAGGAGCCTCCGAGCCAGTACACGGGCACCGGCGCCACGATCAGGCTCTCGAGGATGTTGTGCGGGATCGGCTGGTCCTGCACCGTGTTCCCGCAGCCGGCGCAGGCGAGCGCGCAGAGCGCGGCGAGCGAGGCAGCGGCGAGACGCACGCCCGCAGCGTAGACGGACCGAGCCGCCACGGCGATGCGCCTAGCCCCGGTAGCGGTTGGTGATCGGCATACGGCGATCCCGGCCGAACGCGCGCGTGCTGATCTTGATGCCGGGCGGCGCCTGGCGGCGCTTGTACTCGGCCAGATCGACAAGCCGGATCGTGCGGTCCACCTCGCGCTCGGGCAGCCCCCGCGCGATCAGCTGCTCGCGACTCTGGTCGAGCTCGACGTAGCCCTGCAGAATCTGGTCCAGCAGCTCGTACGGAGGCAGCGAGTCCTCGTCGCGCTGCTCGTGCCGGAGCTCGGCCGAGGGCGCCCGCTCGATGATCGAGGCGGGTATCGGGCTGTGAGGCGGTGGGCCGCGATCGGGGCCGACGAGGCCCGGCAGGGATTCGACGGAGGCGTTGCGCCACTCGCAGAGCCGGTAGACGAGCGTCTTGGGCACGTCCTTGATGACGGCGAAGCCGCCGGCGAGATCGCCGTAGAGGGTCGTGTAGCCGACCGACATCTCCGACTTGTTGCCGGTGGCCAGAACCAGCCAGCCGAACTTGTTGGAGAGCGCCATCAGCAGGTTGCCGCGAATGCGAGCCTGCAGGTTCTCCTCGGTGAGGTCCGGCGCGCAGCCCGCGAACTCCCCGCGCAGGACGTCTTCGTAGGCGGCCATCGCGGACTCGATCGGCAGCTCATGGACGCGCGCCCCGAGCGCCGCGGCCAGGGCACGGGCATCCTGCTGGGTGGAGGGGGAGGAGTAGGGGGAGGGCATGATCGCGACGCTGACCCGATCGGAGCCGAGCGCGTCCACCGCCAGACAGGCCACCAGGGCCGAGTCGATCCCTCCCGAGAGGCCGAGCACCACCCGCTGAAAGCCGTTCTTCTCGACGTAGTCGCGCAGGCCGAGCGTCAGCGCCACGTAGACCTCGGCCTCGACCGGCGCGAGCGGCTCGGCGAGCGCAGCGGCGAGGGCGCCGGAGCGCGCAGCATGCGCGCCGGCCGCCAGCGGCGCGAGGACCTCCGCCCGGCGCTCGGAGCGCCGCGCGACCGGCCGGTGGCTGGCGTCGCGCAGCCGGCTGGCCGCGGCGGCCTCGAGGTCCACGTCGCACACCAGCAGCTGCTCGCGAAACTGACCGGCCCGGGCGATCGTCTGCCCGGTGTGGTCGACCACGCAGGAGTGCCCGTCGAAGACGAGCTCGTCCTGGCCGCCGACGAGCGCGCAGAAGGCCACGCACGCGAGGTTCTCGCGTGCACGCTGGGCGAGCATCCGCTCGCGCTCGGCTCCCTTGCCGGCGTGGTAGGGCGAGGCGGAGATGTTGACGATCAAGCTCGCGCCCGCCACGGCCTCCTCGCTGGCGGGCGGGCCGGGCTCCCAGATGTCCTCGCACACGGTCAGCCCGATCCGTTGCCCGCCGATGTCGACCACCGCGCCGCAGGCCGCGGCCTGAAAGTAGCGCTGCTCGTCGAAGACGCCGTAGTTGGGCAGGTACACCTTGCGGTAGATCGCGTGAACCGACCCCTCGGCGAGCACGGCGGCGGCGTTGTAGACGTCCTCCGCGCGCTCGGGGAAGCCGACGACTGCGACCACCCCGTGGATCTCGCCGGCGAGCTCGAGCAGCGCCGTGCGGGCGTCCGCCAGGAAATGCTCCTTCAGCAGGAGGTCCTCGGGCGGGTAGCCGGTGAGGGCGAGCTCAGGGAACAGCACGAGGTCGGCCCCCGCGCCGCGGGCGCCGCGGACGCCCTCGCGGATGCGATCCGCGTTGCCGGCGATGTCGCCGACCGTGGCGTTCATCTGGCAGAGGGCCAGTCGCATCGGGCCCTAGACCGCCACCGGCGCGACGGGGCTGCTCGCCGTCGTCACGGACCTCATCAGCTGCCATCGCCCCTCTGGGGCCGGGGCTGTCATCGCCGAGCGAGCCACAGCCGGATCGTATCCACGTCGCTCGTGGCATCCGCTCCCGTTTCCCTGCCGGCGCCGCTTCGCTGCGGGATACTGAGGCGAGGATGTCGCACCACTGGCCAACGGATCTGCGCGATCTCGCGCCTCGCGTGCGTTGCACGCTCAATGGTCGTCGCCTCGACTGGGCGGGCAGCTGCGGCCGGCGGGGGCTCAATGCCGTTTAAGCGCGGCCATCTGTTCTATTTCGTGACGGTTGCCGACGAGGGCCAGCTCACGCGTGCGGCCGCGAAGCTCGACATCGCCCAGCCGGCTCTCTCCCAGGCGATGCTTCAGCTCGAGTGCGAGCTCGGCTTCCAGCTGCTCGAGCGCCACCCCCGTGGCGTGACGCTCACACCCGCCGGCGAGGCGTTCCTCGAGAAGGCGCGGCGGGCGGTCGCCTCGGACACCGATGCAGCGGAGACCGCGAGGTGGCTCGGGCGCGCCGCGCGCGGCACGATCGAGTTCGGGTTCGTGGGTACCCCGCCGGGCCTCGACAGCCCCCGGCAGCTGGCAGCCTTCTCCGAGCAGCACCCCGATATCGACATTCGCTACAGGGAGCTCCCGTTTCCGTCGTTATCGACGAGCGCGTGGCTGGCGGAGGTCGATGTCGCGGTCTGCCACGCCCCGCCGGCCGACCCCCAGATCTGGACGCGCGCGCTCCGCTTCGAGCCGCGGGTCGTGCTCGCGGCGGAGCGTCATCCGATCTGCGCGAGCGGCGAGCTCGCGGTCGACGAGGTGCTGGACGAGACGTTCGTCGGCTTCCATCCCTCGATCTCGCCGGCCTGGGCCGGCTTCTGGAGCCTGGACGATCATCGCGGCGGACCACCCGGGCGGCTCACAGCGGATCGCGCGGCCAACCCCCACGAGGTGCTCGCCTCGCTCGCGGTGCGCTCCGCCATCACGACCGTCCCGGCCTCGGTGGCGCGCGTGATCATGAGCCTTCCGGCCGGGGTGGTGGCGATCCCGCTGCGCGATGCCGCGCCGGCGAGCATCGTGCTCGTCGGGCATCAGAGCCGTCAGAACCCGCTGGTCGACGCCTTCCTCGACTTCGCCGACCGCTTCACCGCGGCTCGGCGAGGCGCGGCGCGCTAGGTCGCGAGCCTCAGCTGGGGGCGGCGGGCTTGCCGGAGGAGCCCTTGGCGGTCGAGCGTCGACTGCTCGCAGAGCCGTTGCTGCTTGCGCTCGCCGCGGCCCGCCGCGGGGCGGCGGCCTTGCGCGCAGTGCGCGTGGCGCGGGTGCGCACGCCGGCGGCCCGCGCGAGTGAGGCGATCGCCCATTTCAGATCCTGCGCGATCGTCTCGAGCTCGGGCAGCGCGTCGTAGTCGCCGAGGAGCCCGAAGCCGAGATGGCCGTCGTAGCTCATCACCGCGATCCCGAGGGCCTGACGCTGCGCGAGCGGCACCACCGGATAGAGGACGAGCAGGCGCCGTCCGAGCATGTAGAGGGGGATCTGCGGCCCCGGGACGTTGGTGACCACCAGGTTGAAGAAGGGCTGGCGAGCCTGCAGCCGGGCGGCCTGAGAGAGGATCGTCGGCGGTGCGAACCCGGCGAGGTTGGTGAGCACCTGCGCCCCGACGGCCTGCCCGGAGCGCTTGAGGTCCTCCATCGACTTGGCGACCCGCCGCAGGCAGTCGGCCGGGTTCTCCACACCGACGGGCAGCGGCGCCCACATCGCGGTGACCTTGTTGCCGAGCGCGCCGCGTTGCTCCTTGGTGCGCACCGACACGGGCACCATCGCCTTCAGGACCAGGCCCTCGGTGTGTTCGCCCTGCCTGCGCAGATAGCGACCGAGGGCGAGGCTCACCGAGGCGAGCACGACGTCGTTGAGGGTGCCGCCGAGAGAGTCCTTGATCGCTTTGAACTCGGCGAGGTCGGCATCGAGGAACGTGTAGCGCCGATGTGGGCCGATGTCGACGTTGAACGGGCTCGGGGGCGCCGGGGCGTTGATCCCGGCGAGCGTCGTCGCGCCGATGTTGGCCAGCCCGTCCTTGACCTGGGAGAGCGCCCTGCGCGGTGTTCGCATCACAGCCCGCGCGCCACGGAGCATCTCGTTGGGGACGGTCGAGCGCTCGAGCAGCGCCTCGCCGAGCAGCTTGGCCGGCCCGGGCAGGGGCTTGGCGCTCCACGGCGTCGCCGGCGCGGGCGGGACGGCCGGCTCGCGCGCGGTGTCGAACAGGACGGTGGTTATGTCCACGCCCGAGATCCCGTCGACGAGCGCGTGGTGGGTCTTTGCGATCAGTGCGAAGCGCCCTCCGGAGAGGCTCTGCACGAGCCACATCTCCCAGAGCGGCTTCGAGCGATCGAGCCGCTGCGAGAAGACGCGTCCGGCGAGCTGCTTGAGCGCCTCGTCGTCGGCCGGCTTCGGCAGGGCCGTGTGGCGGATGTGGTAGTAGGGATTGAAGTGCGGGTCGTCGGTCCAGACCGGCCGTCCCTGCCCGAGCGGGACGTAGGCAAGACGCTGGCGGTAGCGCGGCACCAGGTGCAGGCGGTCGAGCAGGTGCTCGACGAATTCCTCCAGTGTGGGGGCCTCGCCCTCGAAGACCATCACGGAGGCCACGTGCATGTGTGCGGCCGAGTGATCCTCGAGGTGGAGGAACGTCGAGTCAAGCGCCGTCAGGCGGTCAGGGTTCGCCATGCGCACCGATTGTCGCGCCTGCGGGCGTCCACGTCAACGACCGCCCGAAAACCCTGTGCTGGTGCGGCATCCGCGCCCCGCTCCTCGCCGCGGGCGCGGCGCGGGCGTTTGCGGCGAGGAGCGCAGACGCCGCTGGCGGCGGGCTGCTAGTGTCCTGAGTCAGAAGTTCGTGTGCAGTAGCGAGCGATTGACTCGAGGATCTGGTCCGCGGTCTTGGTCCAGACGAAGGGTTTGGGGTCCTCGTTCCAGGTTTCGATCCAGGCCGTGATGTCGGCATTGAGCTGGCGGACGGAGCGATGCGTCCCGCGGCGCAGCTTCTTGTTGGTGAGCTCTGCAAACCACCGCTCGACGAGGTTCAGCCATGAGCTCGACGTCGGGGTGAAGTGCAGGACGAACCGCGGGTGAGCGACCAGCCAGCGCTGGATCGCCGGCGTCTTGTGGGTCGAGGCGTTGTCCAGGATGAGGTGCACCTCGAGCTCGTCGGGCACTTCCCGATCCAGGGTCTGAAGGAACTTCTTGAACTCGATCGCGCGATGGCGGGCGTGCAGCGAGCCGATCACCTTGCCGGTCGTGATGTTCAACGCGGCGTAGAGGCTGGACGTGCCCGAGCGCCGGTAGTCGTGGGTTGCTCGCTCGGGCGTGCCCGGACGCATCGGCAGGATCGGCGCCGTGCGGTCGAGCGCCTGGATCTGCGACTTCACGTCGACGCACAGCACGACCGCGCGCTCGGGCGGGTCCAGGTAGAGCCCGACGACGTCGCGCACCTTCTGCACAAACTGCGGATCGCGCGAGAGCTTCCAGGTGTCTTGGCGGTGCGGCTGCAACCCAAACGCACGCCAGATCCGCGACACGGCGCTCTGCGAGAGCCCCACCTCGGCGGCCATCGACCGCGTCGACCAGTGCGTCGCGTCCTTGGGGGTGCTCTCCAGGGTCTTGACGATCACCTCCTCGACCTTCTGATCGCCGATCGAGCGAGGACGCCCCACCCGCGGCTCATCCAACAGCCCATCGAGCCCGCCCCTGGCAAACCGAGAGCGCCACTTGCGCACGGTTTCGTGTTGCACCTCGAGCCGCCGCGCGATCTCGGTGTTCTTCAGACCCTCGGCCGCCGCCAACACGATCCGCGAGCGCAGCGCGAGCGCCTGAGCGCTCGACCGCCGCCGCGCCCACGACTCCAACCGATCCCGCTCCTCATCGCTGAGAGAAACCGCAACAGCTATCGGACTTGGCATCCACCAAGTCTACCCCTAGCTCAAGACAAACTTCTGACTCAGGACACTAGGCGCTCAGCACGAGCGCTCCGGGGGGGATCTCGAGCTCCTTGACCGCCTGGATGATGCCGGCGTCGAGCGCTTCGCGCGCGGTCAGCGTCCCCGAGCGCCGAACGAGGCCACGCGCCTGTGCCCTCGTCAGCTTCGTGCGTTCGGCGATGATCCGCTCCTCGCGCTCGTCATCGGCGAGGAGCGCCACCCGGCGTTCCTCGAGCTCGTTCGGGTCGAGCTCGCCGTTCAGCGTCACCGAGCTGGGATGAAAGCCGAAGGTCGCATGCCGAGCGGCGAAGCGTTCTTCGCCGGACAGGAACAGCACGTTGGCGGCAGAGGCTGTGATCCCCACGTTGAACGTGACGAAGCGGAAGGGCAGGGCGCGCAGCATGTTGCCCAGGCTCAGGCTGCGGGCGAAGTTGCCGCCAAAGGAGGCGAGACAGAGCACGGCCGTGTGGACGCCCGCGTCGAGCGCGCCGGTCGCTGCGTTGATTATCGATTCGGCCTCGCCTACGTGGATCGAGCCCGAGAACGAGATGAACGCCTGAGACGGCCGCTCCCGCTGGTCTCCCTCGGCCATGACGACGGAGCCTAGCGTGGCTGTCGTTCGGCTCCTCTGCGAGCCTGGCATTCGCGCTGCGTTTCAGCGGCAGAGCAAGCGGGAGCCGGGCCGCCGCCGTCGATCAGCGCGATGGTTCCCACCACCCCGCCCGCCAGAGACACGATCAGGATGAACGCGAGCACGTAGGCGGAGATCGGCGTCCGCCGGGCGGAGGGACGGTGACGATGCATCGGAGACCAAGATGATGACGATCGCTGCGTACGGCTTCGATGAAACGGCCGCGCCATGGGTCCTGGGGTACACCGCGCGATCGCGGCGTCGCTGCACATTCGCCACTTCTGCGCGACCTGCCGAGGAGCCTAGTCTTGGCGCTCTTGATCGGGCGCTGGCGGTTGGGTCGCGGCCGCTTCGCTCAGGGCCGCCAGCTCGTCCTCGCTCGGGACCTCTGCGTTTACGACTTCAAGCGCCTTCTCGTAGTCCTTCGCATCGACGTAGATGTCGCGTGGAGCGGCGGCGCCGAGCCGGATGTTCCCGCTGCTCATCTGGGGCAGCGAGCGGATGCCCGCCTCGGACAGCCACTCGCCGACCATCTGGGCCTCTGCTTCGTTGCTGACCGTGGTTACGAGCCGAAGATCCTCAGCCATCCAGGGGGAGCGTAGCGCCATTGCCCACCCGCTCGACTCAGCGCGCCGGCCCGACCAACGGTGGGCGGCCCGCCGCACCCGTCCGATCACCGCCCACGGACGCCATGGCGCTAAAACATTTCTAAAGAAAAGCCCTGCAAAAGCCGGATTTCCGGGGTCGGGGCCCGCGCCGCCCGGACTTGTGTGACGCCCGTCACAGATAGGCCGCGACGATCTTCTAGGATCCGAACGATTGTTCGACTCGCCGAGTCGCTCCCGTGGATGGGAGCGAGCGGGGGAACCACTGCCGGATCGCTCGAGGGCGGTCCGGATGGGGCGAATCGGCCGCTGATGCGGCCGTAACGCCCGGCTGGCACGCGGCACTCTCGCGTGCGCCGCCGGGCGTGAGCCCGACAGCTAACCCCGCAGGCGAATTACAAGGAGGTTTCCATTGATGTACGCCCCTGCAGCGATCATGCAGCCTGCGACGGCCCTGGCCCCGGTCGGGATCTTCTCAACTGCCTCACCCACAAATGACGTACCCATCCGGACCGCGCTGAACGTGCGCGGCTCCGAACTGAACGTTCTCGAAGGTCATCAGGCGACCTTCACCGGAGCGCTGCTCGTGCCTCGCCGGGCGGGCCTGCCAGGGCGCGTGGTCGCGCTTCAGGCGCTCGGCCGCCACGGCTGGAGCACGCTGGCACAGACGCGCACCGGCGCCAAGGGCCGCTTTCGGCTCCGCTACCTGCCGCGCCGGATCGGCAGCGAGTGGGTCCGGCTGCGCTTCGCCGGCGCCGCCGGAGAACTCGCCACCCGCCGCCGCCTCGGCCACCTGAACGTCTATCGCCTGGCGCTCGCGTCCTGGTACGGGGGCGGAGGCACCCTGGCCTGTGGCGGCACGCTCACGAGCAACACCCTCGGGGTGGCCAACAAGACGTTGCCCTGCGGCACGCTCGTCACGCTCCGCTACGGCGCGCACACGATCAGGGTGCCCGTCGTCGACCGCGGACCGTACGTCGCCGGGCGCGAATTCGACCTCACCGAAGCCACCAAGCAGGCGCTCGGGTTCGGCGGCGTGGGGGAGGTGTGGAGCACCAGCTGACCGACCGGGCTGGTCGGCAACGGCCGGCGCGGCCACCGCGGTCACGGCTCGCGCCCTCGCCAGGCGCCGGCCGTGGCCGCGGCGATCCAGCCGCCACGTGGGCAGGTTCATGCAGAGGTTGGTTTTCGCTGCGGCGCTCCGTTGAATCTCCTGGATGTCTGTCAGCGGAAAAGCGTCGCGCACCCAGCTGTGGCTCGAGAGCCTCGGTGACTGGAGCTGGCCCGGCCAGCGGGCGGCCAGCGCGGACTTCCTGCCGCCGGCGTGGGTGCCCGCGTTCCCGCCTCGCCTCGAGCCGCTCGCCGAGGCTTCCGCCGCGTCCGCGCGGTGGCAGTCCGAGCGGGCGATCAGGCGCCGGCTCGGCATCGGCGCGCTGCTCAGCGGACTCGCTTCGATCTGCGTGGCGATGGCGGTAAACGGGCCGCTCGGACTGGAGCGGCTGGTCGGGATCCGCGCGGGCCTGGCGCAGGGGAGCGCTGCTGCGGAGGTGCTCCGGCCGGCGCCGGCACCGGCACCGCTGCCCACCCTCACATCGGTCAGCCAGGACGCCGCCGGCAGCTCGATCGACGCCGCCAGCTATCACTCGGGCGCGCTGCACGCAAGCGGATCGTTCCTCGTCTACCTGCCTCCCGGCTACGCCAGCACCACCCGCCGCTACCCGGTTCTCTACCTGCTGCACGGCAACGACCAGTCGGCCACCGCGTTCCTGCAGATCGGCCTTCAGGGCGAGCTCGATCGTCTGATCGCCCAGCGTGCGATACCGCCGCTGATCGCCGTGATGATCCAGGGCGGACGCGGAGCGAACAACTGGCGCAACGTCGCCGGCCTGCACTACGAGAGCTACGTCCTCGAAGTGCAGGAACTGATCGACCGGATGCTGCCCACGCTGCCCGAGCGGAGCGCGCGCGCCATCGCCGGGGACTCGATGGGCGGCTACGGGGCGATGAACCTCGCGCTCGGCAACCCCTACCGCTTCGGCGTGGTCGAGAGCTGGATCGGGTTCTTCAACGGGCTGGAAGGCCAGCTGCGAGCAGACCGTCCGATCTTCTCGACGCTCGGGCTGCGTGCCTTCGTCTACGGCGCCGAACAGGACCACATCGCCAATCCGGCCGAGGATCCACCGTTCGCGGCCGCACTGCGAGCCGCGGGGGCGGACGCCAAGGGCGCGATCTACCCCGGCGAACACAGCCTCGAAACCGTCGAAGCGCACCTGGCGAGCATGCTCGTCTTCGCCGGGCGCGGCCTGGCACGCGCAGGCTGAGCGCGAGCGCCCGGAGCGCGCCATACTGGCTGGCCAGCCAGTATCATCGAACGGCAATCCTGCGCGGACGAACCAGGGAGTCAGACAATGGCAACAGCCGGACGCGATCTCGAGACTGTCCTCGTCACCGAGCGTGAGCTGTGGCTCAAGGGGCCGCCGCACGAGCTGTTTGCGGAGCTGCGCCGCCACTGCCCGGTGCACTGGACGGCCGGCTTTGAAGACTTTCCCGAGGAGGCCGGCTTCTGGTCGGTCACGACCCCCGAGGACATCCACACGGTGAGCCGCGACTGGGCGACCTACTCCTCGGAACTCGGAGGCGTGGTCGCGGCCTCCGGCGGCTTTCCGATCGAGCTGGCCAGGGCGATGTTCATCGGCATGGACCCGCCCAAGCACGATCGCCTGAAGGCGCTGTTTCAAGCGGGCTTCACGCCGAAGCGGATCGCCGCTCACGAGGACGCGATCAGGCAGATAGCCGCAAGGGTCCTCGATCGGCTGAGCGGGGGCGAGGAGCGTGATCTCGTGACCGAGGTCGCCCAGCCGATCGTCGCGCGGGTGATCGGGAGCTTCATGGGCATCCCCGCGGAGGACGACGAGATCTGGGCGAGGCTGATGAACTCATCGCTCGCCGCGGGCGACGTCGATCTCGCCCCCGGCGGCGTCGACGGGATCATGGAGAAAGACATCCCGGAGATCTTCGCGCGCTGCCGGCGGCTGATCGCCGAGCGCCAGGAGAATCCGACCGATGACCTGACGAGCGTGCTCGTCCACGCCGAAGTCGACGGGCAGAAGCTCGAAGAGCATGAGATCGTGATGGGGTTCTTCCTGCTGATGGCCGCCGGCAACGACAGCACGAAGGCCACCTACTGCAGCAGCATGCGCGCGCTGATGGAAGACCGCGAGCAGATGCGGCTGCTGGTCGATGATCCCTCCCTGATCCCCGGTGCCGTCGAGGAGTCGCTGCGGATGTTTCCCGCATTCGCCCATTTTCGCCGCACCGCCACGTGTGACACCGAGCTCCACGGACAGACCATCCGCGAGGGGGAGAAGGTCGTCATGTGGTACGTGTCCTCAAACCGCGATGAGAGCCTCTATGAGGACCCCAATCACTTCGACGCGCGGCGCAACCCCGAGCACCAGGCGTTCGGCGCCGGCGGGCGGCACTTCTGCCTCGGTACGGCGCTCGCCCGCCTGGAGCTGAAGATCATGCTCGAGGAGACGCTCAAGCGCTTCCCCGAGATGGAGCTCGCCGGCTCGCCGATGGTCGTCGAATCGATGTTCCTCAATCAGCTCAAGACGCTGCCCGTCCGCCTGAGGCCCTGACCGGCGCGGCCGTCGCGCCCGGCAGGGGCGCGCGGCCTACGATTGCGCCGTGAACGGCGGGCTGGAGCTGAAGACCGAGCGGCTGCTGCTGCGGCGCTGGCGCCCGGCCGACCTCTCGCCGTTCGCCGCGATCAACGCCGACCCCCGCGTCATGGAGTACTTTCCCGCGCCTCTCTCGAGCGTCGAGAGCGCGGCCCTGCTCGAGCGCATCGAGCTCTGCTTCGAGGATCGCGGCTACGGACTGTGGGCGGCGGAGGTCCCCGGCGAGGCCGCGCTGATCGGCTTCGTCGGCCTCGCGCCGGTCGAGCTCGAGATCGCATTCGCGCCCGCCGTCGAGCTCGGCTGGCGCCTGGCGCCGCAGTTCTGGGGAAGAGGCCTGGCCAGCGAGGCAGCCCGCGCCACGATGCGATGCGCCTTCGAGGAGCTCGAGCTCCCTTCGCTCGTCTCCTACACGGCAGCGAGCAACCTGCGCTCGCGCCGCGTGATGGAGCGCCTGCAGATGCGCCGCGACCCCGGCGAGGACTTCGAACATCCCCTGCTGCCCGAGGGTCATCCGCTCCGGGCCCATGTCCTCTACCGCATCGACGCAGCCCGCTGGCGCATATCCTCGCAGGCGTGTGCGGGCGCTACACGAACACCGCCGGCCCCGAAGAACTGAACGATCGCTTCAGGGTCCCGATCCCGAGCGCGGCGGGAACGCGGCGCTTCAACATCGCGCCCACCGAAGAGGTGCTGGCGATCGTCGCGCCGAAGGGCAAGCCCGAGGCGCGCCTGCTGCGCTGGGGGCTGATACCGCCGTGGGCGAGGGACCTGAAGGGCTCTGCCAGGATGATCAACGCGAGGATCGAGAGCGTGGCCTCGACGCCGGCCTATCGCGGCCTGATCCCCAAGGCATCGCGCCGCGCGCTGCAGATCGCCGACGGCTACTTCGAGTGGCTGAAGCCCGAGAAGCGAGGCGAGCCGCGCCAGCCGTTCTTCTTCCAGGTCGACGCAGGCGCGCCGTTCGCCTTCGCCGCGCTCTGGACACCCGCCAAGATCGAAGGCCGCTGGGTGCAGAGCATCACGATGCTCACCTGCGACTCGGCGCCCAACCGCATCGTCGCCCCGATCCACGACCGGATGCCCGTGATCCTCGCCGATCCGGACGCCCAGCGGGCCTGGCTCGACCCGGCGCTCGGCGCCGAGGACGCGCTCGCCGTGTGCGGGGCGCTGCCCACCGAGCGGACCTCCGCCCGCGCTGCCAATCCGGCGGTCAACAAGGCCGGGATCGAGGAGGGGCCGGAGCTCCTGACCGCCCCCGGCCGAGCGCCGGGGTGATGCCGCCGCCAGCTCAGGCGGTGAGCCAGCGCCGCGGGTTCTGCACGAAGATGGTCTCGAAGGTGTCGTCGTCGAGCACGCCCTGCTCGCGCAGCGCGGGCACGACCTCCTCGAAGACCAGCGTCATCGACCAGTTGCGGATCGCGCCGCTGCTTTCGAACACCTCGGCGGCCTCCGGCGGAAACCAGTCGATCGTGGCGCAGAAGTCCTGGGAGATCATCAACCGCTCGGCGTGACCGCGTCGCAGCAGCTCGGCGGCGGTCGCGTTGCGCTTGTCGATCGGCAGGTACATCTCCAGGCCGTAGCGGTCGAGGCCCACGTAGACGCCGCTGTCGATCAGCCCCTCGATGTACTCGAGGTCGTCGGTGTCGCCGCAGTGGGCGATCTGCACGCGGGACATCTCGACGCCCTCCTCCTTGAAGATCTCGACCTGTCGCGGGCCTGTCGCTGCCGCCGGCATCGAGTGCGCCATGATCGGCACGCCCGTCTGCACGCTTGCCCGCGCCACCGCTCGGTGGATCTTCTCGACGTGCTCGGTCACGCCGGCCGCGTCCGCCGCGCACTTCAGGAACGCCGCCTTGATCTCCGTCCCCTGAACTCCGCGCTCGATGTCCTCGACGAAGTGGTCGGCCATCACGTCTACGTCGCGGTTCTCGAAGTAGTGGGGGAGGTAGTCGTAGCTGTAGATGCCCGTGCACGCGACGATCCGCACCCCGCTCTCGTCCGCGACGCGCTTCATGAAGCGCACGTCGCGGCCCCCGAACATCGCCGTCGGGTCGACGATCGTCTGCACGCCCTGGCCTTGGCGGCGTTCACCGCCACCAGCGCCGCGTCGAGCTCCAACTGCTCGTCGTAGCGGCTCGGCCACTCGGCCGCGACCGCCTCGTCGCGAAAGCGGACGTGCTCGTGGACCAGGACGAGCCCGAGCTCCTCCGCGTCAACGGCTCCCTGAACGGTCTCTACGCTCGGCATCGGGCTCCTCTCGTCGGATTGGCTCAGCGAAGCGGCTTCCCCCACTGCGTCTCGCGCAGCTGCCTCTTGAGCAGCTTCCCGCCGGGATTGCGCGGCAGCGGATCATCGCTGGTGGCGATGTACTGGGGAACCTTGAAGTCTGCGAGGTGGGCACGGCAGTACTGCAGAACGGCCTCGACGTCCAGCTTGCGCCCTGCCGCCGGCACGATCACGGCGCCGACCTTCTCGCCCATCATCTCGTCGGGAACCGCCACCACGGCGGCCTCGCCGACGCCGGGCGCTCCGGCGAGAACGTTTTCCACCTCGATCGAGTACACGTTCTCCCCGCCGCGGTTGATCATGTCCTTCATGCGATCGACGATGTAGAGCAGGCCATCCTCGTCGATGCGCGCCACGTCGCCGGTGTGCAGCCAGCCGTCCACGAACGTCTCCGCGCTGGCCGCGGGCTTGTTCCAGTAGCCCTGCACCACGTTCGGTCCGCGGACGAGCAGCTCGCCGACACCGGTCTCCGGGTCGGGCCCGTCCACTGCCACGTCGACAACGGGCATCGCAAAACCGACGGAGTCGGCGTGCTCGGCGGCCTCCTCGTGCGGCAGGAACGAGGTCAGCGAGGAGGTCTCTGTCAAGCCGAAGCCGTTGCCGACGCGCGCGTTCGGGAAGGCCTCCGCGATGCTGCGCACGAGGCTGGTGGCGATCGGGGCGCCGCCGTAGGCGACCCATCTGACGCTGCTCACATCGAGCGCGGAGAATTGCGGGTGCGCGATCAGCGCGTGGTAGATCGCCGGCACCGAGACGAGGTGGTTGACGCCGTGCGAGCCGATCGCGGTGAAGAAGCCGTCGAAATCGAGCGGGCCCGAGAGGATCTCGACCCGGCCGCCCAGCTCGAGGGTCGGGATCAGCTGGCTGTTGCAGCCGGTGACGTGGAACAGGGGCACCGAGACGAGGGTGGCGATGCCGGGACCCTCGGCGCGGTCGGTGAACAGGCACCTGAAGGCGTTCTCGCTGTTGGTCGTGAAGTTCCCATGGGAGGTCATCGCCCCCTTGGGGAAGCCGGTCGTACCGCTGGTGTAGAAGATCGCCGCCAGATCATCCGGCGCGAGATCGTCGAGGACCGCCGCGTCCCCGTCGGGCAGGGCCGAGCCGGGGACGAACGTGAAGGCCGCTCCGGAGTCCTCGACCACATAGGCCACCTCCTCCTCGGTGAAGCGGGTGTTGACGGGAACGACCACCGCTCCGAGCATCTGGGCGCCGAAGAATGCGAGCACCCAGTCGATCCCGTTGGGCATGCGGATGGCCACGCGATCACCGCGCCGCACGCCGTCGCGACGCAGGCCTCCCGCCACCCGGCCGGCCCGCTCCCACAGCTCGCCATAGCTGACCGACGGGCCACCCATCTCGACGAGGGCGGTCGCCTGCGCGTCACGATCGACGCTCGCGCGCAGCAGGTGCACGAGCGACGGCGGACGCTCCAGGAAGCGCGCGACGCCGTTCGCATCTCGCTCGACTCCGTGCTCATCGAATGGATTGCGCCCGCGGGGCGCCGGTGCGATCACGAACCCTCTCCTCGTAGACGTTAGGCCGGCTCACGGCGTCCCGTCTCGGCCGCGGGGTGAGTCTCGGCGAGGCGGCCCACCCCCGAAAACCTCAGGCGGTCGCCGAGGCACCGACCTGGTCCGCGAGGATCGCGGCGAGGCGAGCGCGGTGATGCTTTGCGCCGCCCAGGAGCGCCGCGTCGAGCTGGGCGCGCTTGTAGAACCAGTGGACGTCGGCCTCCCAGGTGAAGCCGATCCCGCCGTGAGCCTGGATCGCGCTGGCCGTCACCTCGCGGCCGGCATCGGAGGCCAGCGCCTTGGCCATCGCCGCGGCCTCGGCCAGTCCCGCCGGGTGCGCGTCGGCGCTCCAGGCGGCTGACGCAGCCGTCGAGCGGGCCTTCTCGGTTTCGAGCAGCATCTGCGCGCAGCGGTGCGAGACGGCCTGGTAGGCGCCCACCGGCACGCCGAACTGCTTGCGATCCTTGACGTAGGCGACGGTCATCTCGAGCGTCCGATCGCATACGCCTACGAGCTCCGAGCTGACCGCGACGAGCGCGCGGTCGACGGCGGCCGCCACGTCTCCGGGGAGCGGCTCACCGGCGTCATCCGGCGCGCTCACGCGCGCCGCCGGGCGGGTCGGGTCGATCGATGCGTCCGGACTGACATCGGCCTCCTCGGCGCTCAGCACACGCCCGTTGCCGTCCTCGTCGACGAGCACGATCACCGCCGCCTGCGCCGCACAGCCGACCAGCTCGGCCGTCCCGTCCGCGGCCACGCCGAGCGCACCGGTGATCTCGCCGCCAGCGAGACCCGGCAGCCAGCGTTCGCGCTGCTCCGGGGAGCCGGCGTGCTCGATCAGGGTCGCGGCCAGCACGCTCGGCAGGAACGGCACTGGGGCGAGGGAGCGTCCGAGCTCCTCGCACAGGACCGACAGCTCGATGCAGCCGAGGCCCTGGCCGCCGTGCTCCTCGGCGATCGCGATCCCGGGCCAGCCCAGCTCGCACAGCTCGTTCCACAGCGCCTCGTCGAGGCGGCCGGCCTCAGCGTGCTCGCGCACGCGCTCGAGCCGCGCCCGCTCCGCCAGCAGCTCGCGGGCGGTGCGCTGGATGTCGCGCTGGTCGTCTGTCAGGCCGAAGTCCATCGACTACGCCACCCCTCCGGCGGAGCCGCGGCAGCAGCGGAGCTCATCGAAGGCTCTCATCTACGCGGCCACCTTCAGGCGCGGCAGCCCGAGCACGCGCTCGGCGACGATGTTCTTGAGCACCTCGGTGGTGCCACCCTCGATCGTGTTGCCGCGTGCGCGCATCAACTCGTAGCTCCAGCTCGTGCCGGCCCTCAGCGCCTCGGGGCCCACGATGTCCACGGCCAGCTGGGTGAGGCGCTGGTTGGTGTCCGACCACAGCCACTTGACCAGCGACCCCTCAGGACCCGGCTGGCCGTAGCGCTCGGCGTCGGTCAGACCCTTCCAGGCCAGCAGGCGGATCGACTCGCAGCGCATGTGCAGCTCGGCGATCGCGTCCGCATACAGGGGGTTATCGAGCAGGCCGCGCTCGGCGGCCCTGACGATCACGTCGTCGAGCAGCTGGCGCAGGCGGATCTGCAGGGCGAAGCCGAGCCCGGCGCGCTCGTTCATGAGCGTCGTCAGCGCCACCTTCCAGCCGTTGCCGACGCCGCCCACCACGTTCGCGTCGGGGATCCTGGCCTCCTCGATGAACAGCTCGTTGAACTCCGCCTCGCCGGTTATCTGGCGCAGTGGGCGGACCTGCACGGCGTCCTGCTTCATGTCCATCAGGAAGTAGGTCAGGCCCTTGTGCTTGGCGACGTCGGAGTCGGTGCGCGCGACGAGCATGCACCACTTGGCGTACTGGGCTCCGCTCGTCCACACCTTCTGGCCGGTGACCACCCATTCGTCGCCGTCCTTGACCGCGCGCGTCTTCAGCGCGGCGAGATCCGAGCCGGCGTCGGGCTCGGAGAAGCCCTGACACCAGATCTCCTCGGCCGAGAGGATCGGCGCCAGGTAGCGCTCCTTCTGCTCGGGTGTGCCCCACACCATCAGCGTCGGGCCGCCGAGCAGCAGGCCGAGCGTGTTGGCCGCGAAGGGCACCCGCGCCCGGCCGAGCTCTTCGAAGTAGATCGCCGACTCGCTCTGCGTCGCGCCGCGGCCTCCGTACTCCGTCGGCCAGGCCGGGGCCGCCCAACCGGCGTCATAGAGGCGCCGCTGCCAATCGCGCCTCCAGGCGAACTGCGCCTCCTCGCCTGCACCGTCCGGCGGTTTCGCCTCGGGCGGGTTCTCGGCAAGCCAGCTGCGCAGCTCGTCGCGGAAGGCCGTCTCCTTGTCGCTGAACGTCAGGTCCATGGCGCTGGGAGGCAGCCTACTGAAGAATGCGCGCCGGGGAGGTCGGACCTAGACGATGTCGATCGGCGTGCCAAGCGCGATCACCCTCCACAGGCTGGCTATGTCCGCGTTGCGCATGCGGATGCACCCGTGCGATGGTCGACCGGGAATCAGCTGCGGTTCGTTGGTGCCATGGATGCCGACCACGCCGCCTCCGGGCCATTCGCTCAGCGTGGGCGCGTACGCGCTGGTCCCGACCGCGTAGGGCCCGTAGGCCGGGTCGTTCAGCGTTATCAGCTTCTCGGTCACGTAGAAGTGCCCGGGCGGGGTGATGGTGCTCGGCTTGCCGACACCGATCGGGAAGCTGAGCGCGGCCCGGCCATCGCGGAACAGCGTCGCGCGCAGGCTCCCGCGGTCGATCCTCAGGTATCCGCGCACGACGTGCAGCGAGCCGAGGGCCGCTCGCGGCACCCAGCCGGTCTGCCCGTTGGGCCGGCCCGGGAGCTCGACCTGGACCCACGTCGCGCCGGAGGCGAGGCTTGCCGAGGCGAGGGCGAGGTAAAGCTGGGCCTGGTCATCGCCGGTGAGGAAGCGCAACCGCCCGACCGGCCGGGCGTCGGCGGACGCCGTGGCGCGAGCCACCGCTTCGCTCATCGGATAGGCCCAGCGCGAGAGCGTGCGCTGATCGGAGAGCCGCGTGACCACAGCCGCCGCTTCGGCCCCGGCGCCGGCGAGCCCGGCGCCGGCCAGCATCGCCGCGAGCGCGGCGAGGAGACCCGCGCCCACGCCCACCGGCGCACACCGCGCTGTGCGCGCTCTGAAGCTGCTCAGCACGCTAGCCGGTGAAGCGGGGTGGCAGCAGCGCCGAGCGGCAGCGCACGAAGGTGAGCGTGCGCGACACCGGCAGAACCCTCGCCGCCGAGGCCAGCTGGATCATCGTGATCTTCGCGATCAGACGGTGCGCGCCGATCTTCAGCGAGGAGGAGCTGACCGTCACCGAGAGCAGGTCCTTGTGAGCGCTCTTGGCGGTGAGCGTCTTCAGCCTGCGCCCGTCCAGGAAGAACGTGACGCTCTGGACGCCATTCGATCTCACGCTCGCCAGGAAGGTGCGCCGCACGCAGCCCTGGGGACCGCGCAGCGACGGTACCCGACCGGCGAACGCGAGCACGCCGCCCTGCGGCAGCGGGTCGCCCAGGGACGTGGCGGAGGAGCTCGAGGAGAGCGTGCCGACGCCCTCCGAGGTGTTGGCGCCCGAGGGAGCCGGCCCCGGCGTTTTCGACGGGGGAGGCGTCGTTTTCTCTTCCGGCGGCGATCTCACCAGCTCGACGATCACCGTGTTTGAGGTGTGCGTGATCGCCCCGCCACCGCCCTCGGGCGGAGTGCCCGTGTCCGTCGCGGTGTTCGCGTATGAGCCGAGCGCTTCGTCTGCTGCGTCCAGCTTGTGCGTGCAGGTGTACGTGCTCGAGGCTTCGGGGGCCAGCGGGCTGCTCCCGGGGCCGCCGGAGATCGTCCCCGCTTCGCAGTGCGGGTCGCTGAATTCGCTGAAGGTGAGATCCACGTTGCCGGTGTTCTTCACGACGATCTCGTAGTCGACGGTCTGACCCACGCCTCCGGTCAGCGGCGCGGTCGTAAAGGAGCCGCCCGCGCCGGCGATCTGCTGCAGCTTTTCGATCGTGAACGCCGGTGTCGCGGGGCATTCGACTTTGCTGTGGATGTCGAACGCGCCGTCGAACGGGTTGGGAGCCTCGCCGGGCTGCTTGGGTGCTTCCCACAGCTTCCATTTCGCACCCGCGTCGATCGTGTAGCGGCCCGGCGGCCCGACGATCGGGATCGTGTTCGATCCTTCCGGCCCCGCGAACGTGGCCTTGACGATCGCGACGACCTTGCCATCGACCGTCAGTTTCTCGGTCGCCGAATCGCCAAGCAGCGACGGAAAGTGGCGGAACGTGTAGGTCACCTCGCTGCATCCGAAGGTGACGGCTCCGTCTTCTCGTTCAGTTGAGAGCTGGATCGATTTCCTTTCCTTCGAGGCGGACTTTCGTTCCTTTGGCTTCTTGCTCGAGCCCGAGCCCTGCTGGGTCGAGCCGGAGCCCTGCCGGGCTTCCCTGGCGGCGTTCTTGGCGGCCGCCCGCTGTTCCTTCGCCGCGGCCCTTTCAGCAACCCTTTCCGCCTTTTCGGTCGCCTTGGTGGAGGCGGTGGCGCCTTCCTGCTGAGAGCCGGCGGCGGCGGAATGCGCCTGGCCGCTCGGGGCGAGGAATGCGGCCAGGACGAGCATCAGCGGCAGCGCGAGACCGAGCCGACCGTCCCACACGCGCCGTCCGGCGCGGGGACGGCGCGCTCGGCGCGAGCTGGGCCGGCCGGGCCTGCGCCCACGTGACTGTCGGTGATTGCGAATCCCCATCCTCTCCCGTCCCTGGGTTGCACGCGATACTGCTCCGCCGCCCCCCGCGGTGCTCGACTCGGATAAGCCGATCGCAAAAGCAACAAGATAAGTGTGCCCATATCGTCCCGCTCTTCGCGCCGGCGGCCGATCCCCCTTACGGGTGATCTTGGGGGGAGCCGCAGGGGGAGGGACGGGGGGATGCTCGACTCACCCATAGCGCCGCCTGGCGGGTAGAATGGGTACCGGCCATGGTTGAGCAAGCTCCGATCACCGTCGCGCTCGGGCGCTTCGACGACCTCCTCGCCCGCGGCCTGCGTGGCCTGATCGAGGACGATCCCAGCCTCGAGCTCGTTGCCTTTGACGTACCGCGCGGCCAGCTCGCAGCGCTGCTGCGCGCCCGGCGTCCGTCGGTGGCGATCCTCGACACGGACGCGTTGGGAAGTCCGAGCGACGTGCGCGGACTCTCCGGCGAGCACCCGGCCACTCACATTCTGCTGCTCGCCGGCCTGCACTCGAGCATCGAGTGCAGGCAGCTGGTCGCCTTCGGCGCCACCGCCTGCCTGTCCAAGGCGACCGAGGCGCGCGATGTCCTGAACGCGATCCACCTGGCATCGCGCGGCCTGCAGCTCACCCCGGCGGGCGCCGACGGCGCCTTCGGGGACGGCTCCGGCCTGCTGACCGCCCGCGAGGCGGACGTGCTGGGCCAACTCCAGCAGCGGCGCTCAAACGCACAGATAGCCGCCGAGCTGCACATCAGCGTCGAGACCGTGCGCACGCACGCACGCAACATCTACCGCAAGCTCGGGGTCGCCTCGCGCCGCGAGCTGCTGGCCGCGCCGCAGTCGCGCCTGGCGGAGGACGGCCCGCGGCACCTGTCCACCCGCCGCGTGCGCCGCTAGATTCGCTGCACGCTGTCCACCGAGCAATCCCAGCTGAAGGTCGCGCATCTCGACGCCGACGCCTTCTATGTCTCCGTCGAGCTGCTGCGCCGTCCCGACTTGCGCGGCAGGCCGGTCGTGGTGGCCGGAGGCGGCCCGCGCGCCGTCGTGACGACCGCCAGCTACGAGGCACGGCGCTACGGCGTCGGCTCGGCGATGCCGGCCGCGCGTGCGCGGCGGCTGTGTCCGGATGCGGTGTTCCTTGCGCCGGACTTCGCGACCTATCGCGCGGTCTCCCGGCAGATCATGCAGATCGTGCGCTCGCACGTGGAGCCGGTCGAGACGGTCGGTCTCGACGAGGCCTACCTGGACCTCGCGGGGCTCTACTCGCCGCGCGCGGCCATGCGCCGGCTCCTGACGGAGATCAGAGCGAGCACCGGGCTGACCTGCTCGGTCGGCATCGGGCCGAACAAGCTCGTCGCCAAGGTGGCATCCGACGCGGAGAAGCCCGCCGGGTTTCTCGTGCTCACCCGCGAGCAGGCGTGTGCGCGCTTTGCCGGCGCCTCGCCGGGGCTGGTACCCGGCATCGGGCCGAAGACCGAGGGGCGTCTGGCGGAGCTCGGGCTGCGGACGCTCGCCGCCGTCGCGGCCGCCCCCGAGGCGCTGCTGGTCGAGCGCTTCGGGGCCAACCACGGGCGCGAGCTGGGGCGGCGGGCGCGCTTCGAACACGACGGCGAGATCGGGGCGGCGCGCAAGGTGGTCTCCGAGTCGCGCGAGCGCACGTTCGACACCGACCTGAGCGACCCCGCTGATCTCTGCCGCGCGCTCGCCCGGATGGCCGACGAGCTGTGTGCGGGGCTCGCCGCCCACCGGCGTCGGGGGCGCACGATCGCGATCAAGGTGCGTCTCGACGACTTCACCACGGTGACCCGCGCTCACACCGTCGCCGAGCCGACCTGCGAGGCTCGGCTCGTGCGCGAGGTCGCGATCGGACTGCTGCGCGACTACGCGCCCGCGCGCCCGGTGCGCCTGCTCGGCGTGCGGGTCGCCGGACTGCAATCGATAGACCAGCAACCCGCCGCTGCGGACTGCGTGAGCAACGCACAGACGGCGAGCGACAGCCGCTCGAGGGCCCAGCTCGCGCTGCCGCTCTAGCAGCGCACCGCCGGCGCTCGCCGCTCACAGCTCGTGGCTGCCCGTATACGATCGGGCGATGGCCCTGATAGACGTTGGCGAGGTCGAGCTGGACTTCGAGCGCAGCGGCTCCGGCCCGCCACTGCTGCTGATCATGGGGATGAGCGGCACGGCCCTGCACTGGGGCGAGCCGTTCCTCGAGGCTCTGCGCGGCGAATTCGAAGTGATCGTCTACGACCATCGCGGCGTCGGCGCGAGCAGCCGGCTGGAGGGTCCCATCACGATCCGCCAGATGGCCGAGGACGCGGCCGGCCTGCTGGGCGCGCTGGAGATCGACTCCGCACACGTCCTCGGCATCTCGATGGGCGGCATGGTCGCACAGGAGCTCGCGCTCGCCCACCCCGCCCGCCTGCGCACGCTCGCGCTCGGCTGCACATACTGCGGCGGCCCCGGCAGCGCGCTGATGGCGCCGGAGGTCGCGCAGCGATTTGCCGCGATCCGCCTGTCCAACGACCGCGTAGCGGCAATCCGCTCCTCATGGGAGGTGAACGTCTCTCCCGAGTTCGCAGCCGACGAGCAGGCCTGGGCGCGCTTCCTGGAGATCGGGCTGCGCCGCGCCGTCTCGCTCAGGGTCATCGCCGAGCAGGCGAAGGCCGTCGTGGGGCACGACACCTCGGCCCGCCTCGGCGAGATCACGCTGCCGACGCTGGTCATGCACGGCACGCTCGACCAGATCCTCCCGGTGCAGAACGGCCCGCTGGTCGCCGGGCACATCGCCGGCGCGCGGCTCGAGCTCTTCGACGGCGTCGGCCATCTCTTCTTCTGGGAGCGCCCGCAGCGCTCGGCCGAGCTGCTGCTCGCACACGCCGCGACCCATGCCTGACGGCCAGACGCTGAGCATCGCCGGCGACGGCGTCACCCTGGCAGCAGAGGAGGCCGGCGCCGGGCGGCCGATCGTGCTGCTGCATGGGCTCACCGCCACGCACCGCTACGTGGTCATGGGCTCCCGCCTGCTCGAGCGCTCGGGCCATCGCGTGCTCGCCTATGACGCCCGGGGGCACGGCCGCTCCACGCCGGCGCCGGAGTCGACCGGCTACGGCTATGAGCGCCTCGCCCTCGATCTTCACGCCGTGCTCGACGCGAGCGGCATCGAGCGGGCGGTCCTCGCGGGCGCGTCGATGGGGGCACACACGGCTGTGCGCTTCGCCCTCGAGCGCCCCGAGCGGGTGGCCGCGCTCGCGATCATCACGCCCGCGTTCGATCCGTCGCAGGCGCGCGCGAGCGACGAGCTCGCCCGCTGGGACGCGCTCGCGGCGGCGCTGCGCGCGGGCGGAGTCAACGGGTTCGTGCGCGCATACGATCTCGACAGGATTCCGCCGGCCTGGCGCGCCACGGCCGAGCAGGTGCTGCGCCAGCGCATGGCCGCCCACGAGCACCCCGAAGCGGTGGCCGACGCCCTGCAGGCCGTGCCCCGCTCGCGACCGTTCGAGCAGATGGGGCAGCTGGCCGCGATCGCGGCTCCGACGCTCGTGGTGGGGAGCCGCGACGAGGCCGATCCCGAGCATCCGCTCGCGGTCGCCGAAGGCTACGCGCAGGCGATACCCAAGGCGCGACTGCTCGTCGAGGACGCGGGGCCGCCCGCGCGCTCGCCGATCGCCTGGCAGGGCGGACAGCTCTCGAAGGCGCTCGCCGAGCTGGCGGAGCGAGCTAGTCCGTGATAACGTACAGCCGTATGCCAGTGCGCGAGTGGGACGGAGCAAGCTACGACCGCATCTCCGGGACGATGGAGGCGCTCGGCCGCGACGTGCTGGAGCGGCTGGATCTCGAGGGGGATGAGGTGGTGCTCGACGCGGGCTGCGGGTCGGCACGCATCACGCAGGCGCTGCTCGAACGCCTGCCGCGAGGGCGGGTGATTGCGGTGGACGAGTCCGCCTCGATGATCGATGCCGCCAGGGAGCGACTGGGCCCCGCGGCGGATCTCCGCGTCGTCGACCTGCTCGACCTCCAGCTCTCCGAGCCCGTCGACGCGATCCTCTCGACGGCCACCTTCCATTGGATCTCCGACCACGACCGGCTGTTTCGACGCCTACACGGCGCCCTGCGCGCCGGCGGCCGGCTCGCGGCGCAGTGCGGGGGAGAGGGCAACATCGACATCCTGCGCGGCGAGGCCAACGCGGTGCGCTCGCGGGCGCCGTACGCGGAGCACTTCGCCGGTTGGCAGGCGCCCTGGAACTATGCCGGAGCGGAGCCGACGCGCGAGCGCCTGCTCGCAGCCGGCTTCGCCGCGGCCGACTGCTGGCTGCAGCCGGCGCCCCGCGAGCCGGAGCACCCGCGGGAGTTCCTCGCCACGATCGTGCTCGGCCCGCACGTGCAACAGCTCCCCGAGTCGCTGCGCGAGCAGTTCATGGACGATGTGCTCGCGCGCCTGGGCGAGCCCGTGGTCGTCGACTACGTGCGCCTGAACATCGACGCTACCGCCTGACAGGCGAGCCGACGCGTGATCCGGCCGGCCCTCAGGCGAGCGCGGCACCGGATCCGGCCGCGGGGCGGTCCTCGGCGACAGCGGCGCCGCTGAGCAGCGCCGCGTAGCGTCCGCCCATCTGCACGAGCTCCTCGTGCGTGCCGCGCTCGACGATCCGCCCGGCGTCGAGCACGACGATCTGATCGGCGTCGCGGATCGTCGAGAGCCGATGGGCGATCGCGATCGTGGTCCGACCGCGCGAGAGGTCGTCGAGCGCCTGCTGGACCGCACGCTCGGTCTCGTTGTCCAGCGAGGAGGTCGCCTCGTCGAGGATCAGGACGGGCGGGTTGCGCAGCACGGTCCGGGCGATTGCCATGCGCTGCTTCTCACCCCCGGAGAAGCGATACCCGCGCTCGCCCACCGGCGTGTCGTAGCCTTCGGGCAGGGAGGAGATCAGCTCGTGGATCTGCGCGGCCCGGGCCGCGTCTTCGATCTCCTCATCGGTCGCCTGCGGGCAGGCGAAGCGCAGGTTCTCCCGGATCGAGGCGTGGAACAGGTAGGTCTCCTGCGAGACCATCCCCACGGTCGCCGCGAGCGAGGACATGGTCATGTCGCGGATATCCACTCCGTCGATCGTCACGTGGCCGCGCTCCGGCTCATACAGGCGCGCGACCAGATACGCGAGCGTCGTCTTGCCCGAGCCCGTCTCGCCGACCAGCGCGGTGCGCGAGCCGGCCGGGACCTCGACGCTGATCTCTTCCAGCGTCCACGGCGAGTCGCCGCTGTAGCGGAACCACACGTCCTCGAGCCGCACGTCCCCGCGCACGCCCGTGAGCGAACGTGCGTTGGGCCGCTCCTCGATGTCGACCGGCAGGTCGAGGTACTCGAAGATGCGCCCGAACAGCGCCAGCGACGTCTGCACTTCCAGGCCCACCGACAGCAGCTGCTGCATCGGGAACAGCAGCCGCGTCTGCAGCGTCGTGAAGGCGACGACCGTTCCGATCGAGATCGCGTTGTTGCCCTGCGCGATGTTGTAGCCGGCGAACCAGTAGACGGCCGCCGGCATGATCGCGAAGCTCATCTGCACGGTCGCCATGCGCCACCGCCCGGCCATGCGCGCGCGCACCTCCAGGTCGGCCAGTTCGCCGGACTCGCCGCTGAAGCGATCGACCAGCTCCTGGGAGCGACCCATGGTCTTGCCGAGCAGGATCCCGGAGACCGACAGCGACTCCTCGACCAGCGTCGACATGTCCGCCAGGCGGCCCTGGCGCACCGACTGGATGCGCCGCCGCTCGTTGCCCACACGGCGTGTGAGCCAAACGAAGAAAGGGAGCAGTGCGAGCGAGAAGACCGCAAGCACCCAGCTGAGCGCGAACATCGCCACGACCGTCGCGGCGACGGTCGTGACCGTCGAGACGGTCGAGGTCGCCGTGCTCGTGACCACGTCGTCGATGCCGCCGATGTCATATGCGATACGCGACTGCACCTCGCCGGAGCGCGTGCGCGTGAAGAAGGCCAGCGACATTCGCTGCAGATGCGCGTAGACCGCTGCACGCAGGTCGTGCATCACCCGCTGGCCGACCTGGTTCGAGATCAACGTCTGCGCCACGCCGATGACGCCCGTGATCACCGACAGGGCAATCATGCCCCCGACCAGCGCCGACAGCAGCCCGACGTTGTGCTGGGGTATCGCCACATCGAGCACTTCGCGCAGCAGGAAGGGAGAGATGACGCTGAGGATCGAGCTGCCGAAGATCAGGGCGAGCAGAACGCTCAGCCGCAGCCGATAGGGGATGAACAGGCGCGCAATCCGTCGCAGCGAGACGGGCCGGTCGGGGACGTCCTCGGGCCGCAGCTCGGCGGGCGGCAGATGGTGTCCTCCACCCGACCGCCCCTGGGCGAAGGGCTGGCTGCTCACGCAGATGACTTTATCGACGGGCGGTCAGGACCTCCCGGCCTGCGCGGGGGCGCGTCCAGCTCATGCGCTCACATCGCGGTAGTCGCTGACCGGCACGATCGCCGCCAGGTGCCTGACGGGCCGGCTGCGCCGGCGCCGGCGCCTCTCGGCGTCCTCGATCGCGTGTTCGAGTCGATCGAGCAGGCCTGCTGCCGACTCCTGGTCGTTGATGTCGGCGATCTGCACATCGCCTTCATCGAGGACCGTGCGGCGGTCGTTGGTTTGAACCAGGATCCGTGCCATCTTCGTCCTTTCGCCGGGTGTGCGTGCACTCACGAGCAACCAGGTTCGTGCATGCGCCTAACGAGGCGCGAAAGAAGCGATGAGAAAGGCTTAACGAGGATGATTGTGGCGTGAGGACTCGCACACGCACCGCTGCGCTGTGGGCACTGTCGCTCGCACTGGCGTTCGCCGGCTCGGCCCGGACCGCGCCGTCCGGCCTGGTCGACTCCACCGCGAGCCCCGCCGTCGTGCAGCGCCAGCCCCCGGCGGGCTCGTGCCGGGCGATCGGCAGCGGGCTCTACTCGCGCCCGGACCCGCGGTGCACGCCCGGCGCGGTCGATCCGGCGGTCACGCAGGCGAGCATCGGCTCGACGATCTGCCGTCCGGGCTGGACATCATCCGTGCGGCCGCCCGAGTCGGTCACCGAGCCGGAGAAGTACGCCAGCATGGCCGCCTACGGCATGCGCGGCCCCGCGTCCAGCTACGAGTACGACCACCTCGTGCCGCTCGAGCTCGGCGGCGCCGTCAACGATCCCCGCAACCTGTGGCCGGAGCCCGACTACGCCCGCCCGGAAGCGTTCTATCGCAACCCGAAGGATCGCCTGGAGGACGTGCTGCGTCGGCGTGTCTGCGATCGCGCGATCACGCTCGCGCGGGCGCAGCGACTGATCGCTTCCGATTGGGTCACGGCCTTCCGGGCGGAAGGCTGAGCGCGTACGCTGGGATCGCGACCTTGTCCGCGAATCCGTCAACTGCCGGCAGCGTAGGGCTGAGCGCACCCGAGGCGAGGGTGCTCGGCTGCCTGCTTGAAAAGCAGCGCACCACGCCCGACGTCTACCCGCTCTCCCTCAACGCTCTGCGCCTGGCCTGCAACCAGTCCACCAACAGGGACCCGGTGGTCGGCTACGACGACGCGGCCGTCCGCGACGCGCTGCATCGTCTCGAGCGCCGCGGCCTGACGCGCCTGGCCAGCGGCGCGGGCAGCCGAGCGCCGAAGTACAGGCATCTGCTCGCCGAGGCCCTGCCGATGGACGGGGGCGAGCAGGCGATCATCTGCGTGCTCCTCCTGCGCGGCGCACAGACTCCGGGCGAGCTCAAGCAGCGCAGCGAGCGCATGCACGCGTTCGCCGACCTCGCCGGCGTGCACGAGACGCTGCTCGGGCTGATCGAGCGCGGGCTGGTGGCGCGGCTGGAGCGCCGCCCGGGCCAGAAGGAGGAGCGCTATACGCAGCTGCTCGAGCAGCAGGAGGAGAGGGAGGAGGTGGACGGCGCGGGCCCAACGCCGATGACCGCAAGTGACGATCTGCACGAGCGCGTCGCCCGCCTCGAGCGAGAAATGCTCGAGTTGCGGGCCGTGATGCGCAATCCTTCTAGCGAGCATCGCCCATGACCCACGCCACGCTGATCATCGCCGCATCCTCCGACGCCGCCACCGGCGTGGGGATCCCGCTCGCGCTCGCCGCCGGCCTGGTCTCCTTCCTATCGCCGTGCGTGCTCCCGCTCGTGCCGGGCTATCTCTCGACGGTGATAGGCGTCACGCCGACGGACCTGAAAGCGGGCGTCGGAGCACGCCGCGTGCTCGTGCCCAGCCTGCTGTTCATCGCGAGCTTCTCCGCGATCTTCATCCTTCTCGGGTTGAGCGCGACCGCGCTCGGCTCGGCGCTCAACACGCACAAACAGACCCTCGAGCAGATCGGGGGGGTCGTGATCATCGCGATGGGCCTCATCTTCCTGTCGACCCCGTTCGTCGGCATGTTCAACCGCGAGTGGCACTCCGAGGCGCTGCTGCGCATGGCAGGCCGCGGCGGGCCGATCGTCGCCGGGGCCGCGTTCGCGATCGCCTGGACCCCCTGCACGAGCATCACCCTCGGCGCGATCCTCACGCAGGCCGCGGTCTCGAGCTCGGCCGCGCACGGGGCCCTGCTGCTGGCCTTCTACTCCGCCGGCCTGGCGATCCCCTTCCTGCTGATTGCGCTCGCCTTCGAGCGCATGACCTTGGCGCTAAACGTCGTAAAGCGACACTTCCCCGTCATCATCGCCATCGGGGGCGCGATCATGATCGTGCTCGGTCTGCTGATCCTCACCGGCGAGTTCACGATGCTCAACGCCAAAACGAACGAACTCACCAGCTCACTCGGGCTCTCCGGCGTCTAGGCCCTCCGCTGCGCGACCTCAGCTACCGACCCTCGCCGCCATGAGCCCCGCGGCCGCAAGTGCCCGCCCCCTCGCCGACCGCCTCGAGATCGCCGCACCCGGCGTTGCCGCGCTCGCCGTGCGCGCCTTGGATCACGCACCCGATTCGCTGCGCAGGAGGATCCTTCAGACGGCATTCGACCGCGCCCGCGACGCCTTCAACCGCGGTGACCTCGATGCCGTGTTCGCCCTGTTCGCCGAGAACGTCGAGTACGCACCGCCGCCGCCGCTGCATGATGGCGAGGCGCTCCGCGGCCGCGACGCGGTCTTCGACTTCTGGCGAGGCGTCCTGGCAGCTTACGAGGACAACACGATCGAGAACCTCTCGATCGCCGAGGCCGCGCCCGGGCGGATCGTCCGCCGCGCCCGCCTGCGCCACCGCTCCGGTGCCACCGACGAGCAGCTCGACTACACGATCCTCCAGAGCACCGAGCTCCTCGGCGGGAGGGTCGTGCGTCAGGTGAATGTGCTCGACGCGCCGGACTGATCGGCCACCCTCGTCATCTCGCGAGAGCCGCCGCGCGCTCGGCGGCGCGTGGGGGGCACTCGTCCCCGCCACGCGCCGCGTCACGCACTTCCTCCTGCGGTCTGCCTCTACTACCTACGGCACGTAGACACCGCAGCCCATTTTTTCATACCGGGCGATGTCTTCTTTGATCGCGGCCGCGAGCACTATGGCTGCTGCTTTTTCGTTGGCGTTCCCATTTGCCAGTTTTTTCTGGACTGTTTCCAGGCCGTGAATTCCGGCGTTTAGCGCTGCGCACAGAGCCGCCTTTGGTGTCCTGACCTCGGTCTTGCCTTTTTCTTTGGATCCGGCCACGACACCCTTGGCCGTCCCTACCGCTGTCTCGACGTTCGGGCCGGTGTTTTCGAATGAGATTCCACCGTTCTCGGAGAATTCAGTGACGAGGTCCTGTTCGCCTTTGCCTTCGCCGAAGCTGGTGGTGTCTTTCGACTCCATGAGGTTGACCGGCGTGGTCACGCCGCTCAGGGTGCCGGAGGTCCTGAAGATGACCCCAGGCGCGCACACGAACTCAGCCTGCAGGCCGCCGTTGCCGGCCTCGCCATTGAACTCGGTCCACGCTTCGCCTTCGGCTGGTTCGCCACCGCTGGGCCCTTTTTCGCCGTGGTCGATCAGTTTGGTTTCGAGCTGGAAGGTGGTGATGTTCCCTTCTTTCTCGCCTTCCTGGACGCTGGTGCACTTGCCACCGGTGACGCTCAGCGTGCATTCTTCGAATTCGACCGTCTCGAGGTCCGATTTCGCTCCGGTGATTTCCGCCGTGCCTTTGCTCTTCTTGCACGTGATTTTTCCGGCTGCGGAGCTCAGAACGGCCGTTTTGGTCGTCGTCGTCGATTTTTCTCCGGCCGCCGAGACCCATTCGTACTTGTTTTTCTTGCCTTCTTCCACTTCTTTTTCCGAAGCTGCTGTTTGGCAATTCTTATCGGTGTACAGGCCGACGTATTTTTTTTCTACTTTCTGGGCCTTGACACATACCCCATATTCGCCCGCATATGCCGACGACGCCGCCATCGCGCTCAGCGCGGTGATCGCGAACATCGCCACGAGGCACAACCCCGCAATCCGCATGCGCTTCATCTCGTCCACTGCTCCTTCCCTCATCGGTTGGTGAGTGGCGTCCTAGCCGTGCCGGGACGCGAAGCGCCCCGCAGGCAGTCCTTGCATTCTCCGCGTACGCCAAGAGAGCGGCATACGCGAGCGAGGATTCCACAAAGCGCTCCTCGCGTCAAGTTCGGAGGACCGAAATCATTACAATTAACTGGACAGCCAGCCAGACAGTGTTACCTGTCACGGCTAACTGGACGGCCAGCCAGCCGCAGTGTCACAGCTGACTGGATGACCAGCCAACCCAGCTGCGTGTCACAGCTGACTGGATGGCCAGCCAAACCGCTGGGTTATCAACGGTAGCCGGAGAAGGAATCAGGCCCCGTGGCCACTGCCACGCCAGCGACGCTCACAGCCGGCCGCCAGGGAGGTGTCAGGGCACGGTCTGTGCTGCACTCGCCGCGGCGGCGCGGTCTCGGCGTTGCTGCAGGTAGCGCTTTTCCCAGGCTTCCTGGTTGCGCTTGGCGTCGAGCACGAAGGGAGAGAAGCCGATCACCTTGACGATCAGCCTGTTGATCGCCGACTCGGGGAAGGGGAGGGGCCGCAGGACGTCGACGAACAGGACCACGCGCGTCTCGTCGGTGTCGTTCCAGACCTCGTGGTTGAAGGTGTCATCGAAGATCATGCTCTTGCCCTCCTCCCAGTGGCGAATGTCCTCGCCGACCCGAATCCGGCAGGCCTCGGCATCGCGCGGCACGATCAGGCCGAGGTGGTAGCGCAAGACCCCCTTGTAGGGGCCGCGATGATCGAGGATGTGCTTGCGCGGGGAGAGGATCGAGAACATGGCGGTCGTCATACCCGGGATCTGCTCCATCAAGGCGGCCGTGCGCGGGCACATCTCGATGCCGAGCTTGGCCTTGAAGCCGTAGCCATAGAGGAAGAACGTCTTCCAGCGGTCGTCGTCGGTGATCTCGATCTGGTCCTTGGAGATGTCCTGGAAGTTCGCCAGCGCCTCGCGATCCTCGACGAGCCGCTCGGCCTCCTCGCGGATCACCGTCCAGTTCTGCTCGATGTGTGCGACCCACGGGAAGCGCTCGAGCGGGAAGAAGGTGGCGTCGCCGACGAGCGAGCGCCGCCCGATGAACCGCTCAACAGGGGCCAAGACCTCTTCGCCGACCGTGATCGTCCATTCGACGGTCCGCTCCCACAGTGACTTGGACATGTCGCGTCGCTCCCGCGTTGCCTTTGACATCGGGCCACCCACGGACCCTCGGGCGCACACTAGCGGACGCACGGCCGGGAATGAGGCCGTGCAGGCGCGAGGCCTCCCGGGCGGGATGGCCTTGCGCCTGATGGGGTTTGTCTAGGCGGCCTCGCGCAGCGCCGCCAGCTCGGGCGACTCGGCGAGCTTCTTCAGCGCTCGCTGCTCGAGCTGGGAGGCCCGCTCTGCGGAGAACCCGAGCCTTTTGCCGATCGCCGTCAGCGTCTGGGGCTCCTCGCGCCCAGTGCCGAAGCGCAGCGTGAGCACCTTGCGCTCGGTTTCCGGCAGCTGCGAGATCGCACGGTGCACGATCCGCTCGCGTTCGTTGTCCCAGGCGGTCTCCTCGGGCGCCTCGACGTCCGAGGGCAGCAGGTCGCCGAGCGCGGTGTCGCCGTCTTCGCCGATCTGCTGGTCGAGGCTCACGAGCGCCGCCCGCTGGTGGCGCACCTCCTCCACCTGCTCGATCGGCAGGCCGGTCTCCTGGGCGAGCTCCTCGATCGTCGGCTCGCGCCCGAGCCGCACAGACAGCTCGCGCTCGACCCGGCCGACCTTGCGCGAGCGCTGGGCCACGTGCACGGGCAGCCGGATCGTGCGCCCGGAGTTCTCGAGGCCGCGCTGAATCGCCTGGCGGATCCACAGGGTGGCGTAGGTGGAGAAGCGAAAGCCCTTGCGCCAATCGAACTTCTCGCTGGCGCGAATGAGGCCGAGCATGCCCTCCTGGACGAGGTCGGCGAGCGGCAGCCCCTGGTTCTGGTAGCGGCGTGCGTTGGAGGCCACGAGCCGCAGGTTGGAGTTGACCAGCAGTTCCTTCGCGTGCAGGTCGCCGCGCTCGATCCGCTTGGCCAGGTCGATCTCCTGGGCAGGCGTGAGCAGGGGGTAGCGGCGCGAGTGTGCGAGGAGCTGATCGACGGACTCGGGGATGAACGTGTCCGGCGTGCCGAGGTCGGTCCGCTCGATCGGGCTGTCCAGCCGCTCCGGGGTAGCGACCGACGCGCCGTCCTGGACGGCGTCCGCCTCGATCTCACCGTGCTCCACGGTGCCTACCGGGTCGAGCGTGGGGGTTGCGTTTGTGGGGGAATCTGACATGGGCGTCCTTCTAATCCGATGCTTGGAGTCGGAATTATACGCCTCGATAGTTGCGTTGTCAACCATCCTCGGGGGAGGGCTCTTGAGGCTCGTTCGACGCGTGATACGCGCTCACCTGCCTGCCGGTTCATAAAGAGGGTTTCCGCGCCGACTGCATCAGAAACCCGCGAGGCCTCGAAAAGGATCGCCTCGCCTTGCCGTGAGCAGTATCGACCGGCCGTTCGGCGTGAGTGAGGCGGGCGGGCTAAGCTCGGCACATGAGCATCGACCTCGCCGATCGGGTGGTCGCCGTGACGGGCGCCTCCTCCGGCATCGGCGAGGCCACCGCGCTGGCCTGCGCACGCGCGGGCGCGGCGCTCGCGCTGGCCGCCCGCCGCAGCGAGCGAATCGATGCGCTCGCCGAGCGCATCGCCGCCGAGGGCGGCCGCGCCGTGGCGGTCGCGAGCGACGTGGGGGAGGAGGGGCAGGCGCGGGCGTTCATCGAACGCACGCACGCCGAGCTCGGCCGCCTTGATGTGCTCGTGAACAATGCCGGCGTGATGCTCCTGGGCCCGATCGAGAACGCCCCCACGGAGGAGTGGCGCCGGATGGTCCACGTGAACGTCTTCGGCGTGCTCTACTGCACCCACGCCGCCCTTCCGCTGATGCGCGCGCAGGGCTCCGGGCACATCATCAACGTGAGCTCCGTCGCCGGGCGCGTCGCGCGAGCCGGCTCGGGGGTCTACAACCTGACCAAGTTCGGGATCGGCGCCTTCTCGGAGTCGCTGCGCCAGGAGGCGGTCCCGTTGGGCGTGCGCGTTACCCTGATCGAGCCCGGGGCCGTTGCGACGGAGCTCGCCGGCCACAATCGCCCCGAGGTGCTCGAGCAGATGGCCAAGCGCTTTGCAGGGGTCACCCCGCTGGCGGCCGAGGACATCGCCGAGGCGATCCTCTACGCGATCGGTCAGCCGGCGAACGTGAGCGTCAACGAGGTGCTCGTGCGCCCCAGCGGGCAGGTCGGCTAGCGCCATCGGCGTGCCTCAGCCACGCCGCTCCTCCGCCGCGCGCGGCGCGATCTCGAGCAGCTCGGTGGGCGCGTGGTCGACCTGCAGGGTCGTGTGATCGAGGCCGAAGCGCTCGCGCAGCATCGCCTCCATTTCGCGGCGCACGGCGTGGCAGTCGCTGCCGGAGCCGACGAGCACGTGCGCCGAGAGCGCGGGGAAGCCGCTGGTCACCTCCCACACGTGCAGGTCGTGAACCTCGACGACGCCCGCCCGGGCGGCCAGTGCCTGGCCGATCGCCTGCGGGTCCAAGCCCTCGGGCGCCGCCTCCAGGAACACGCGCCCCGAGGCCTTCACGAGCGCGTAGCCCGAGCGGATCATCAGCGCGGCGATCAGCAGCGAGACGAGCGGGTCGGCCCGCTGAAAGCCGGCGAGCAGGATGATCGCGGCGGCGATCGCGGTGCCGATGAAGCCGTACAGGTCGGTGAGGATGTGGCGGAAGCTGCCCTCGACGTTCAGGCTGCGGCGATTGGCCTTCGACAGCGTCCAGATCGCGAGCAGGTTGACGAGGATCCCGGCGAGCGCGACCACCAGCATCAAGCCGCCGCGGACGGTGGGCGGATCGAACAGCCGGCGGATGGCGTCGTAGACGATGAAGGCCGCCAGGACCAGCAGCGTCACACCGTTGGCCTGGGCGGAGAGGATCTCGACGCGCTTGAAGCCGAAAGTCATCGCACCGCGGGCCGGACGCGCGGCCAGCCACAGCGCAAACAGCGAGAAGCCGATCGCCGCGGCGTCGGTGAGCATGTGCCCCGCGTCCGACAGCAGGGCGAGCGAGTGCGCGATCACGCCGGCGACGATCTCGACGGCCATGAACGTCACGATCAGGCCGAGCGCGACCGCCAGCCTGTCGCGGTCGCCATCGACGCCCATGCCGTGGGCGTGGACGTGGCCGTGGCCTGAGTGATCGTGAGCCATCGGTTCACGATACGGCGCGGTCCGGCGCTCGGCCCGATGCGAGCGATCGATGGATGACTCCCGCCGCGGGCCCGCCGGCGAGCTTCTCGCTTCCGTGCCGTGCGGTACATAGTCTGCAGCGATGGCGCGGGCCTCCGAGATCGACCAGGCGCTGATCAAGCGACGGACCACGCTCGTCTCGATCGGCGCGGCCGGCCTGCTGGTGGCGATGAAGCTCGGCGTCGGCCTCGCGACCGGCAGCCTCGGACTGATCTCGGCCGGGCTCGAGTCGAGCGGCGACCTCATCGCCGCCATCCTCACCTTCTTCGCCGTGCGGCTGAGCGGGCGTCCCGCCGACTGGGGGCACCCCTACGGACACCGCCGGGCGGAGAACCTCGGTGCGCTGGGAGAGGCCGTGATCCTGCTCGTCGGCGGCGTGCTCGTCAGCGTCGAGGCTATCCGGCACCTCGTCGCGGGCGGCAAGCCTCCGCAGACCGCCTGGTATCAGTTCGCCGTGATCGGAGCCGCGCTGGTCCTCGATCTCAGCCGCACACATGCCGCGCTGGGCGCCGCGCGGCGCTACAACAGTCCCGCACTGCGCTCGAACGCCCTGCACTTCGCCGGCGATATGGCGGGCTCCCTCGCGGTCCTCGTCGGCTTGCTCGCCGTCCGCGCAGGCATGCCGCAGGGCGATTCGGTGGCGGCCCTGGTCGTCGCGGCGATCATCTTCGCTGCCGCCTCCCGGCTGCTCGGAGAGCACGCCAACATCCTGATGGATCGCACTCCCGCGCAGGCGCGGGAAGCCGCCGCCCGGGCGATCGCCGAGCTCGGCGTCGACATCGAGCTGGACCGGCTGCGCCTGCGCGAGTCCGCCGGGCGCTACTTCGCCGACGTGGTGGTCAGCGTGCCGCCGGGACAGGCCGTGGTGGAGGGTCACCTGACCGCCGACCTGATCGAGGGCGCGGTCGAGCAGGCGCTCCCGGGCAGCGATGTGGTCGTGCACGTCGAGCCCCGGCGGCGAGGGCTCGACCTGCGCGATCGGGTGCTCGCGATCGCACTGGCAGAGCCGCTCGTCAAGGAGGCCCACGACATCACGCTGTTCGAGCAGCAGGGCGCCACGAGCGTGTCGCTGCATCTCAAGTTCCCCGCCGATCTCGACCTGCAAACCGCGCACGAGACCGCGGAGCGCGTCGAGCAGGCGATCCGCGAGAGGCCCGGGGTGCGCGATGTGCAGACCCATCTCGAGCCGCTCGAGCGCACGCTCGGCGCGGTTCCATCCGACAAGAGCGCAGACCTCCAGGCCAGGCGGGAGATCGAGCGGCTCGTGCTCGAGCGCACCGGAAGCAGGCCTCGCAGCGTCAAGCTGCTGTCAACCGACGCTGGGCGCGTCCTGTTCCTCACCCTGGGCGTGGAGGCGGGCGAGCCGCTGTCGGCCGCGCACCGCCTGGCGGGGGAGCTGGAGGAGGAGCTGCATCAGCGCATCGGCAACATCGCGGACGTGGTCGTGCACACCGAGCCATAGCCGCGCTCAGGAAGATTACGGCGCCAGCGGCGTCTGAGCAGGCAGGAGCACAAGAGATCACGAGCGAAGGGAAGTCCGATGAGCGGTTCAGAGCAAGGGCAGGGCGCCAGATCGCAGCAGCACCGGCGAGCATCTCGCTCCGCGCTGGGAGCGTTCGCGGCGTTGCTCGCGCTGGGCGCGTCGTTTACCGCGTTCGCGCTCGCCTCCGCCAACAGCGTGACGGTCAGCGCGGAGTCCAGCGCGGGTCTCGGCGAGACGATCGTCGTCAACGCGCAGGGACGGACGCTATACGCCCTCAGCCCCGAGACGGCCGGACATCTGCTCTGCAAGAGCAGCGAATGCCTGCACTTCTGGCCGCCACTGACGGTGCCTTCGCGCAGCACCAAGCTCAAGGACGGCGCCGGCGTGCGCGGTCATCTGGGCATCCTGCGCCGCAGCAACGGGCTCCTGCAGGTCACCCTCCGCGGCCTGCCGCTCTACCGCTTCCTCAAAGATCACGCCAAGGGACAGACCAACGGCCAGGGGATCGAAAGCTTCGGCGGCACGTGGCACGCCGTGACGGCTTCCAGCGACCCGGCCCCCAACGTCGCCGCGAGCCCGGCGCCCGCGCCCGCGCCCACGCCGACGCCCGCCACCCCGACGCCCACAACCAGCGCGCCAACCCCCTGGTACGGATACTGAGCAGAACAGCGTCCGCAACGCGCCGCCTGCCGGCCAACGACGGCTATTCTCGTCGCACGAGGAACGCTCGCGGTCACGGCGACCGGGAAGGATCTGTGCCGGGCGGTGTCCTAACCACCGATGGCCACAACCAATGGAGGATCCGAACGTGAGGTTCCAAGCAAAGATGCCTCTCCTGCCGAAGGTCTCGACGCTGGCCCTGGCCGTCGGCGTTCTCGTCCTCGCCGGCTGCGGCAGCTCATCCAGTGGCACCGGCTCCGCCACCTCCACGCCGGCGAGCACCGCGCCGAGCACCGCGACCCCGGCCGCGGCGAGCGGCGCACAGACGCTCAGCCTCGAAGCCAACCCGGAAGGCCAGCTCAAATACACCAAGAGCTCGCTGACCGCCAAAGCGGGCAGCGTCTCGATCGACTTCACGAACATGTCCTCGCTCTCACACAATGTGACGGTCGAATCCTCGACCGGTGCGAAGCTCGGCGCGACGCCGACCTTCCAAGGCGGCTCGCGGACGCTGTCGCTGACCCTCAAACCGGGCGTCTACAAGTTCTTCTGCTCGGTCCCCGGGCACCGGATGGCCGGCATGGAAGGCACCCTGACCGTCCAGTAGGCGAGCGCGCCAGCGCAGTCCGTCCAGTCGGCCAGGGCGCCACGGAGGACGCTCAGGGTCGCGTCCAGGCGCCCTGCGAGCGCGACAGGAGATGGACGGCCAACCCGACCGCCACCACGATCGCGAGCGCGACGGCGAGGGCGGAGGCAACCGACACGTGCAGCGCCAGCAGGCCTCCCGTGAGCGCGCCGAGCAGCATCGCCGCCACCGCCACGCTGCGACGCCCAAGCTTGGAGCCGGGTCCCCCGACAGCGCCCGCTTCGGAGGCGATCCCGGTCAGCGTTCGCGTCAGAACGGTCGTCGTCAGCTCCGGGATCGCCAGATGCTGCGCGGAGGCGTTCTGCACGCCCATCGCCAGGGCCAGCGGAACGAGAAGCGAATACCGGACAGCTGAGCTCAACGGTTCGCTCGCCGACGCCGCGACGATCACGGCGATCGCCACCAGGCCCGTCTGACAGGCGCTCGCGCCGCGCAGGAGGTGCCCGCGATGTGCAGAGGTGCGCGCGATCAGCCAACCTCCGGCAAAGGCACCCGCGAGGAAGGAAGCCAGCGCCACCAGCGAGGTGATGCTCGACAGACCGCTGGCGCCCGCGAGGGCAAAGCCGAGAAACACGACGTTGCCGGTCATGTTCGCCACGAACACGTGGCCCAGCTTGAGGTAGCTGGCGGCATCGACCACGCCGGTCACGAACGTCAGCGCGACCATCAGCGACGGCAGCGGTCCGTAACGGTCGCCCGTCCGCTGGCGCGACGTACGCGCGGCATCGCCCAAGCCGCTCAAGCTGTAGCTCCCCGCATGACGCGAAAGCGCCGGCTCAGCCGGTGACCTCGACGACGTCGCCGATTGCGAGCATGCCAAAGACCGTCTGCGCCGTTTCGATCGGCAGCTCCACGCAGCCGTTGGACTGCGGGCTGCCGTAGGAGGCGCGCGGATAGCCGTGCACGGCGTCGCCGCCGTTGAAGTAGTTCACCCAGGGCACATCGGGAACCACGTATTTGGTGCCGTCGACGTCGGTGCCGCTCATCGTCGTGGACACGAAGCGCGCGAAGATCGGGAAGATGCCCTGCGGCGTTTCCGCGCCGGGCACGCCCGTGTTGACGGGACTCTGCAGCACGACGCGGTCTCCGCGATGCACCTCGAGCGTCTCGGGGATCGACTCGGACACCGTCACCCACGTGTAGGGCCCGGGAGCGCGCCGGTCGTGGGTGACAGATGCGAGCACCGACAGCCAGGTCGCGCGGTCGGGTTCGCCGGTCGGTTCCAGCCCGTGGTCTGCTTGGTAGCGCACGAGCGCGCCCTTGGTGGTCTCGTCGAGTTGGCCCATCGCCACCCGTGGCGCGTCGGAGGGGTCTGGGGCGAGCACACCACGGGGCGGGTGGTAGGCATGGATCGCGGTTTCGCTGCGCGTCTCAGGGCCGGAGGGAATGTGAACGCCGTACAGCGACCGGAAGCTCGCGCCGATGTAGCCTAGGCGCGCGAGAGCCTGCTGCAGGCCGGCAAGCGGCGGGCACGCGACGTTCAGGCCCACCGTGTGCCGCCTGCCGAGGCGCGAGTGGCCCGCGGAAGTCGTGTCGGCCCAGACCGTGAGCGTATATGTCGAGCAGGGCAGGAGCGTCGAGGCCGGGAGGAAGACGTCCGAGTCGGCCACCACCCTCCAGCTGCCCGCGACCGCGGGCGTGAGGGTGGGCGGCGGCGAGGTCGCGGCGGGAGGTGCCGAGAGCGTCACCGCCAGCGGGTGTGTGCCATTCCCGATCCGATGCCCGGGCAGCGCGAGCAGGCGGGTGGGGGGGAGCGCGGCCAACGGCACCGCTGCGCTCGCCGGACGCGAGCCGAGGAGGCTGCCGACCTTGTGACGGGTTATCGCCACCGCGGCTCCCGCTCCGGCGAGCACAACCACCAGCACGCACAGTGCGCTGATCACGCCGGAGCGCGTGCCTCTCGCCCTGGCACGGTCAACGAGCCCCCTCACGCCGGCAGAGGCTAACGCAATCTCCGACCCCGCCAAAGCGGTGAATCCTCACGCCCGCGCCCTGCCGCCGCCTCCTGGCAGAGCAGGCTCGCTCAGTCGAGCTGGATGACCACCTCGGCCAGCGGGGCCCGCTCCGGCACCCTCTGCTCCTGGACCGGCTCACCGAGGTAGAGCAGGCCCACCGGCGTCTCCGCCGCCGCCAGGCCGAGCATCTTCCGGCCCCTGGGGTCGTCGAGCAGCGCCACCGTGCGCCAGTAGCCGGCAAGTCCGCGGGCGTGGGCGGCGAGCAGCACGAGATAGGCCGCCACCGCGGTTGCGTGCAGGTCCTCTCGGTCCTGCACCGGGTCTCCCGTCAGATGCGCCGTGACAGCGATCAGCGTGGGCGCGCGCGCCAGCTTCGCGGCCGCGCCGGGCTGCTCGGACTCGGCCAGGCGCATCAGGCGGGCGCGCGTGCTCGGCCCGAGCACGCGAAACCGCCACGGGTTGCTCAGATGGTGGTTCGGTGCCCAGCGCGCGAGCTCGAGCAGCCCCTCGAGCTCCTCCGGCTCGAGCGCTCGAGCGCCGAACGCCTTGTGCGTCCGGCGCGTGCGGATAGCCTTCTCGATGTTCATGGCGCAACAGTAGAGGTGTCGGCCCATCCCACCCTTCGCACGTCCGAACGTTGAAGTGCATTGAGCCTCGGCGAGGTCGTCTCGATCGCCCTCGCCGGTTTGGCGGCGGGCACGATCAACACGCTGGTGGGAAGCGGAACCCTGATCACCTTCCCGGTGCTGCTGGCATTCGGGTACGCGCCGGTGACGGCCAACGTGTCGAACACGATCGGCCTCGTTCCCGGGTCGGTCTCGGGGGCCATCGGCTACCGGCGGGAGCTCGGCGGGCAGCGTCGGCGCGTCCGGCGGCTGGGGTCGATGTCCGTGCTCGGAGGCATCACCGGCGCGGTGCTGCTGTTGGTGCTGCCGGCGGCAGCCTTCAAGGCGATCGTGCCGGTCTTCATCGCCGCGGCGCTCGTGCTGACGGTGCTGCAGCCGCGCCTGAGCCTGTGGCTGGTCAAGCGCCAGATCGATCTCGAGCGCAACGGCAGCCTGTTCACTGCGCTCGCCGTCTATCTCGCCGGCGTCTACGGCGGCTACTTCGGGGCGGCCCAGGGGATCCTGCTGCTGGGCATCCTCGGCGTGTCGCTCGCGCAGGACCTGCAGCGCACCAATGCCCTCAAGAACGTCCTCGCAGGCCTCGTCAACGGCGTTGCCGGCGTGTACTTCGTGTTCGCCGCGCACGTCGAGTGGGCGCCTGCGGCGATCATCGCGTGCACCTCGATCCTCGGCGCGCAGCTCGGCGCTCGCTACGGGCGGCGTCTGCCTCCGACGGCGCTGCGGGCGGTGATCGTGGTGGTCGGCATCGCTGCGATCGTGCGCCTGCTCACCGAATAGCCGCTCTCGCGAGTCGGCCGCCGCGCCCGCCAGCGCGCAGATCGCGGCATCGCGGCGCGCACGATCGGCGTCAGTGCAGCCGTTCGATGAACGTGTAGATCACCATCAAGCTGACGAGCACGACGAACACGCGCAACGCCCACAGTCCGGCCGTGACGCGCGCGCTCAGCACGGCCGGCGGCACCGGCTTTGAGGTCTCGGCCACGAACTGGTCGCGCTCGAGGTGCATGATCAGGTCGTCCTCGAAGCGCTCCTGGCGCTGAAGGTCTCGCTCGAGAATCGCAGAGGCGCCCTCGATCGCGGCCTCGGTGCGTGCCTCGCTGCTCATGAGCCGATCACGTGGACGGCCTGCAGGAAGGAATCGATGCCGTAGGCGGCTCCGCAGAGTCCGACGAACACGATCACGGCGATCCCGATCGCGTTGTTCGAGCGCCGATTCACCCACGGGCCCATCAGGCCCCTGTCGTTGGCGAGCATCACCACGAAGACGAGGCTCACCGGCAGGAGCACGGTGGCCAGAACATTGGCGTTGAGGACGATCGCCAGAAGCGGGGCGCCCGGGATCAGGATCACGACGGCCGCGAGCAGCGCGACGCCGATGTTCGCCGCATAGAAGACCGCGGCGCTGCGTGGCGAGCTGTTGAAGCTGTGGGAGGCGCCGACGCATTCGCCGGCCGCGTAGGCGGTGCTGGCGGAGATCGTCAGGATCGCGACCGCCCCGGCCTCGATCAGGCCGAGCGCGAACAGGGTGCCCACCGCGCCCCCGGCGACGTGCCTTAGCGCCTCGGGAAACCCTGCGCCGGCGAAACCCTGAATGCCAGTGCCGTTGTGGCTGAGCAGCGCTGCCCCGGCGATCAGGGCCCCGACACCGAAGATCGCAGCAAGGACCGCGCCGGCGGCGGTGTCATAGCGGCCGTGTTTGATGTCGCGGGGCGTCATTCCCTTATCCGCGGAGGCGCTCTGCTGGAAGAAGATCATCCACGGCGTCACCGTCGCACCGATCGTGGAGGCCAGCAGCAGCAGCAGCGGGTTGAATCCGCCGCTCGGCAGGGGAGTGAAGTCGAGCGCGCCGACCACGCTTCCCAGGTGGGGTTTCACGAGGATCGCCGCGAGCAGGAACAGGCCGTTGAACAGAGCCAGGCCGAGCACGATGCGCTCCCAGCGCCAGTAGCGCCCGCCGCTGAGGGTGAACGCGACGAGCGCCAGGCCGAGCGCGACCGCAACACCGGAGCCGAGGTGAAAATACGCCAGGCCGACGCGAATGGAAACGAACTCCGCGACGAGGGTGACCAGGTTGGTGAAGGTGAGATCGCCGGCGCCGAACCAGCCCCAGACCCGTCCGTAGCGCTGCAGCACGAGCTCGCCATAGCCACGATGCGTGACCGCGCCGACGCGCATGCACATCTCCTGGCAGACGAACGCCATCGCAAACAGGATCGGGATGAAGGGCACGAAGAACCCCAGCCCGTACTGCGCCCCGTCGGCCGCGTAGGCGATCATGCTCGGCCCATCGTTCTCGCCGAGCATCGCGAGCATGCCCGGGCCCACCAGCAGCCACAGCAAATACCAGCGCTTGTCGTGCCTGCGAGCGTGATGAACGCGTGAGCGATCGTGTGAGCGGGCGGTGTCCTCGTCGGTTAGCAGCGGGCTGACGAGGAGGGGAGGGGCGCTCGCTTCGGTCGCGCTCATCGGCGCCGGGCCTTCCTGTCGCGGGCCTCGGGCTGGCGCGCGCTGCGCTCGAGCTCGACGCGCATCGCGCGCGCGAGCTGGCCGCCGATCGCGTGCTCGTGCTCGCCGAAGAGGACGAACAGCGGGCCACCGAAGGGCTGGCGGTCGCGCACCGCGAAGCGCTCGCCCGGTGAGATGCCGCGATCGGCCAGATAACGCAGCATCTCGGGGTCGGAGTCCGAGACGCGCACGAACAGCCCCTCATCGCCCGGGGCCAGGCTGTCCATGCGGCGCGTGGTCCGCTCTTCCAGCTCAAGATCGGCGCTCGGGATCGGATCGCCGTGCGGATCGACGGTCGGGTTTCCGAGCTTTGCCGCGATCAGCTGCTCGAGATCATCGGAGAGCACGTGCTCGAGGACCTCCGCCTCGGCATGAACACGGTCCCACGGCATCCCGAGCGCATCGGCGAGATAGCTCTCGAGCAGGCGGTGATGGCGAATCACCTCGAGCGCGATGCGGCGGCCGTCTTCGGTGAGGCGCACGCCCCTGTAGGGGACGTGGGTGATCAGTCCCAGCTCGTCCAGCTTCTTGAGCATCGCCGAAACCGAGCCGGGCGTGATGCCCAGGCGCTCGGCCAGTGCGTTGGTGGGTACCGGCTCCTCGCTACGCGACTCGAGCGCGAAGATCGCCTTCGTGTAGTCCTCGACAGCGGGAGTGCGGAGCAGTTCCTTGGTGGCCATGAGTTTAGAATATGGCATGCCAAGAAATAATTCAAGGGGGGTAGAGAGTTGATCTTTGGCGTACTGCCAAGAACCTGATCGAGCGCGAGCGCGCATAGCTTGAGCCCGCCAGCGTCAACTCGCACGCGCCGCCGTCGGTCAAAGGTGGCGGCGCAGCTCGGCGATCGAGTCCCAGACGAGCGTTGGCTCGACACTGCTCATCGCGAGTGTGTCGTCGCGAAACTTGCCGGTTCGGACCAGCACGCCGTCCAGGCCTGCGTCGATCGCGCCCCCGACGTCGGCCTCGATGTCGTCGCCGATCATCGCCGCAGTGGCGGCCTCGGCGCCGAGGTCATCGAGAGCGGTGGAGAAGAACGTCGCGGAGGGCTTGCCCGTGACGAGCGCCGCGCGCCCGATCGCGTACTCGAGCGCGACGACGAACGGCCCCGCGTCGAGCACGAGCCCGTGCTCGGACTGCCAGACCCGGTTGCGCTGCAGCGCGACGAGCTCGGCACCCCCCTGCAGCTGCCCAAAGATCGCGTTGAGGCGCGCATACGTGAACGCCTCGCCGAGGTCACCGAGAACCACAGCCTGCGCGTCGCCGTTCAGCGGGCCGTCCAGCTCGCGAAGATCCTCCAGCAGAGCGGGGGCCACGTGCAGGGCGACCCGCGTGTAGCCGCGGTCGCGGCAGTGGCGGACGGCCAACGCGGCCGGTGTGAGCACGTCGCTCTGCTCGATCTCGAAGCCCATGCTGCGGAGCCCCTCCACGACGAGCCGTCGCGAGCGAGACGTCGTGTTTGTCACGAGCCGAAAGGGCAGGTTCCGCTCGCGCAGCAGCTCCAGCGTCTCGCGCGCCCCCGCGACCGGGTCCGCGCCCACGTGCAGAACCCCGTCGATGTCGATCAGCAACGCATCCCACCGCCGGCCGGCCATTGCCGAGACTATTGCGCACCGCCGTCCTGCGGCAGGCTCTGTCAGCCTCGGCACGACGAGCGCGGTGGGCATACTTCCTACCCTGCTGCGCCTCGTGACGATCCCGATCAGCCATTACTGCGAAAAGGCGCGGTGGGCACTCGAGCGGGCGGGAATGCGCTATCGCGAGGAGCGCCACGTCCAGGGCATTCATCGCCTGGCCGCCAGACGCGCGGGGGGCGGGGCGACGGTGCCCGTGCTGGTGACGCCCGAGGGCGCGATCGGAGAGTCTCAGGCGATCCTCGCCTGGGTCGACGAGCGCACGCCCTGCGAGAGGCGGCTGTTCCCCGCCGACCCCGCGTCGCGGCAGGAGGTGGAGCGCCTATGCCGGCGCTTCGACGAGGAGCTCGGGCCGAAGGCGCGGCGCCTGATGTACGTCCACATGCTCGCCCAGCGCAGGCTCGCGCTGCGCTTCAACGACGAGGGCGTGCCCGCATGGGAGGATCTCGCGCTGCGCTGCGGATGGCCGCTCGTCGCCCGCTTCATCCGCGGCGCGCTCGATATCCGCCCGGGGGTCGAGACCGAGGACGAGGCCTCGGTGTGGCGCGAGCTCGACTACGTGGCAGAGCTCTTGGCAGATGGCCGTCCGCACCTCTGCGGCGAGCGTTTCGGTGCGGCAGATCTGACCTTCGCGGCACTGTCGGCCGCGGTCATCCTGCCACCGGTCTACGGCGTGGCCCTTCCGCAGCCCGACATACTGGCGCCCGAGACCGCCTCCCTCATCGAGCGCGCACGCGAGCACCCCGCCGGACGCTATGCGCTCGCGCTCTTTACAGAGCATCGGCGAGCGTCGCTCATCTGAGCAGGGTCCAGGCGAGCGCTCTCCTAAAGATGAACCACGACCCCTTCTCGCTCAGACGCTTCGAGACCGCCCAGGACGAGGGAGGAACATACGAGCAGGCCGTCTCCGAGCTGCGTGGCGGACGCAAGACGGGCCACTGGATGTGGTTCATATTCCCCCAAGTCGCCGGGCTGGGACGGAGCTCGATGTCGAGGACCTACGCGATCTCCTCGCTGGCCGAAGCGAAGGCCTATCTGGAACATCCCGTTCTCGGGCCACGGCTGATCGAGTGCGCGAGCACCCTGTGCGGGCTCAGCGGGCAAGGCGCGCAGGAGATCTTCGGCGCAACCGACGCGATGAAGCTGCGCTCGTCGATGACGCTGTTCGCGCACGCCGCGCCCGACAGCGTCGTGTTCCGCCGCGTCCTGAGCGATTACTTCGCCGGGATCGAGGACGCGGCCACGAGGGATCTCCTCGCATCCGCGAGCGATCTCGGGCGCAGCAGCTCGGCGTGAGCCGCAGAGCGAGAGCGCTGCAGGGCAGGCCCCCCGGCGTCGTAGCACGCTCGATAATGCATGTTATGTCAACCACAAACGGCGAGGCCGTCAACAGCTCGCGGAGATCGCCGCTATCGTGCTGCCCGCCTTCGGCTGTATGCAAGCCGCGGCTAGGATCTGGCTCGCAAAACCGCGACGAGAGGGATGGCGATGGCGAACACGCTCTACACGGCAGAGGCACACGTAACGGGCGGACGCGCCGAAGGGCATGGCCGCAGCAACGACGGCGCGCTGGAGGTCGACCTGCGCATCCCGGCCGAGATGGGCGGGCCCGGCGGCGGCACGAACCCCGAGGAGCTCTTCGCCGTCGGCTACGCGGCGTGCTTTGAGGGCGCGCTCGGCGTCGTGGCGCGCCGCACCAAGGCCGACCCCGCGGACGCGGCGATCGATTCGAAGGTCTCGCTCTCGCCGGACGGCAAAGGCGGCTTCGTGCTCGCAGTCCAGCTCGACGTCACCCTTCCCAACATCGCCGAGACTGAGACGGCGGTCGATCTCGTCCGGGCCGCGCACGAGGTCTGCCCCTACTCCAACGCCACCCGCGGCAACATCGAGGTGGGCCTGACGGCCAACGGCGCGCCGGTGGGCTGAGGCGCGAGGCTAGCGGCCGAGGGCGAAGCCGGCGGCCGAGGCGCGAAGCTAGCGGCCGAACGTGCGCACCAGCTCGTGGGCACGTACGCTCAGGTGATCGAGCAGCGCACGCACGTCCTCGAGGCCGGCCCTCAGCTGCGGGTCTCCGACCTCGACGGGGAGCATCGAGTCCTGGAGCGTGGCGAGCGTCGCGTCGGCGCGGTTGACGGCGTCGACGGCGCTGCTCACAAAGCCCTTGACGCCCTGCGAGGGAGCGCCCGGGATGGCGGGTTGGAACTCGCGGCCGCTCAGGCCGTGGCGGTCGGCGAACTCCGCGTGCGTGCGCTTGGCCCGCCCGTAGGCGACCTGAACGGGCCGGAATAGCTCCTCTTCGAGCTTCTCCGCCGTGCGTTCGTCGAGCTGCTCGTAGGCCTCGCTCAGCGACGCCAGCGCCAGGCCGAGCTGCTCGACGGCCTCCGCGAGCGTGTCGAGGAGCTGATGCCTGGCGTCGGCGGTCGTGTAGGCCATCGAAGCCTTAGGTTAGTCCGCCGGGCGCCGCACCCGGTCCTCGGGGTTCCGCGCCGGGACACGGGCTGCCGGCGCGCAATCTGGTCAGTCGAGCGTGTAGATGAGCGAGACCTGCGTGCCGAGCGTGCAGCTCGTCGCGCTGGCCGGTTTGGCAACGGGCGCCGGTGCCGGGTGGGACTTTCGGTGTTTGAGCGCGGGTTTGTGGATCGCCGGGGCCGCCAGCGCTGGGGCGACGGAGGAGGTCGAGGCCCCCGAGCCGAAGTCGGGCTGTTCGCCGTCGTATTCGACGGATTCTTCGCCGCCGATGCACTGGATGTAGCCGCCGCCCTCGACGATGCTCTGCACGCTTCCGAGCGTCGCACCGCCCTTGCCGGCGAGGAATTCCGCCTTGCTCTGCCCGTCGGCCACGGCTGCGGCCATCCCCTGGCGATAGACCGCGTTCGCCGCGGCTGCGGTGGAGCCCTGCGCGATCGGCACGCTGGCCACGCCCTCGACGCTGACAGTGCGCGCCGGCGTGGCCGTCGTCGGCGCTTCGGCGGCCGCGACGCCCAGCATGTTGGCGGCCACGAGCGTCGCCAGTACTGCCACCATCGCTGCGATCACGCTCTTCATCGGTCCTCCCTGCCAGGCTCACGCCCGACTGAGAAGAACGAGCGTGGCCGCTTTTGCTGCCAGTGACTGAGACTGTAGCGGCCGGCGCCGTCGGCGCCCGAGGCAGATGCCCCGCGCTGGACGAACGTCAGCCGCCCCGCTCGGCCAGCGCTCGCGCGCGCTCGAGCACGGCGTCGATCATGGGCTCGGTGAGCCGGCCGGTGAACGTGTTCTGCTGGCTCGGGTGATAGCAGCCGATCAGCGTGTAGCGCTCGCCCTCCAGCTCGGCGCCGTGGCCGAAGCGCGGCCGCGGTCGTGGCAGAGGCTGCGGCCGCGCAACCCCCTCCCCCGCCCGCGCGGCGCGCAGGCGCAGCGCGGCATCCCAGGCAAAGGCGCCCAGGCAGAGCAGCACCCGCACGTCGCTCATCAGCGCCAGTTCGCGCACGCTCCAGGGCAGACAGGCGTCACGCTCGGCGGGGGTCGGACGGTTGGCGGGCGGCGCGCAGCGAACCGCCGCGGTAATCCAGACGCCGCTCAGCTCCAGCCCGTCGCCACGCGCGCGCGCGACCGGCTGGTTGGCAAGGCCGGTTCGCGCGAGCGCCGCGAACAGGAAGTCGCCCGAGCGGTCGCCGGTGAACATGCGCCCCGTGCGGTTGGCGCCGTGCGCGGCCGGCGCGAGACCGAGGATGAGCAGCCGCGCGGCGGGATCGCCGAAGCCCGGCAGCGGGCGTCCCCAGTACTCCTCGCCAGTGAAGGCCGCCCGGCGCTCGCGCGCGACCTGCTCGCGCCAGGCGACCAGGCGCGGACAGCGCCGGCAGGCGACGATCTCCCCCGCCAGCCGCGCCAGCTCGGTCGGGCTTTGCGATTGCACAGCGCAGTAGTAGCATCGCTCTCAGATATGCCGCTGTGGGTGTGGATCCTGCTGTTCGCCACGCTGATCAAGCTTCCGCTCGCCGGATTGCTGCTGTGGATACCCTTCCGCAACGACGAGGCGATGCAGTCCCGGGACATCCCGGACTCATCTGACTCCGAAGAGGACGGCGGCTCCAAGGCGCTGCCCGGCAGCCCCTACGATCCCCACCCCCGCACGCCGCTCCCGCGCACGCCACGACGCGGCCCGCACGGCTCCCCCGCCCCTCCCGCCCCGCGCCGCGCTCGCACGCCGGTGAGCAGCGTGCGGCGGCGCGTGCGGGTCTACTAGCGGGGGCTCGCCGGGCCGCGTAGCGGCTCCTAGCGGTTGCGGCGGTGGCGCCTAGCGGTTGCGCTTGCGCTGCTGGCGCGCGGCCTTCGCCTTGGCCCGTCGCTTGCGCAGCCTGACGGCCGTATCGTGCTCCGAGCTGCGTTCCACCAGATCGGGGTCGCCGGCGGGCGCCACCCGGCGCGCGTCTCGCACGATCATGAACGCGATCCCCGAGAGCAGCAGCACGGCCGCGACGAGCGCGAGCAGGACGACGGTTTTCGTTTTGGATGGCGACGTCGTCGTTTCCGTGGAGGTCGTCGTGGATGTCGTCGGCGTCGTCGTGGTGGTTTCCGGTGCTCCCTGGGTCAGTTCACTGAAGGAGCCGCCGCCCAGCCCGGCAGAGACGGCCGCCGCAGGGCTGAGGGCCGCGAGCGCGAGCGCGAGCGCAACACATAGAGAGCACGCCGCAGCGCGCCGGGCGGAGCAGTTTGAACGTGGCCGCGACACGCCGCGAGCATAGCGCCTGTGAGACCCCGCGCCGCGCACACGCGCGGGCGCATGCCAGGCGCGGCCGGGGGCGCAGCCAGCGCGGGCGCAGCGACGACGCAAACCATAGAATGGCCGGCCATGGCCCCCAAACAACGCCAGGTCCGCCTCGAGCAGCGCGGCTCCCTTGAGGCAATCCAGGCGCTCGAACAGCGCTCGGACGAGGAGCTCGAGGCCGAGACGAAATATAAGGCCGCCGCGATGGCCATCCTGGGAGCCAGGGCGTCCGAGCGCTTCGACGCGGAGGCGGCACGGGCCTACTTCCAGCGCGCCATCGCCGCCGCGCGTCCGCAGGAGCGCATGCAGATCCGGCGCATGGCGGACGCGTCGCTCGCGCTGGCCGAACGTCGCGCCGGCGACCTGAAGGATGCGGTCGAGCGGCTCGGCCAGGCGCCGCCGAGCGGCCGGCAGATGCTCGCCCTGCGCGCGATGGGCCTTCTGATTCCCCCGAAATCGGCCGGGATCCTCGTACGCGTGCGAGGCGTCCTGCTCATCATCGCCCTGATCCTGGTGCTGCTGGCGATCGGGCTGGGGCTCGTCGAGCTGATCGCGCTGCCGTTCGGCGGGCTCGGGCTGGCCCCCGGGATCCTGCTCGGCCTGTTCCTGGTGGTCGCCGTCCTGGGCGTGATCGCGGCAGTCGGGCGGCGTCGCCGCGACCGGGCGCGCAGCTGATCTGCACCGGCGGGCCGGCGCGAGAGCCCGCGGCGCCTCGCCGGCGCCGCGGGACACTACGCTAGCCCCGTGGCCGCACCCGTCTGCCTGATCGTCAACCCCGCCGCCGGCGGCGGCAAGGCAGGCCGCCTCGCGGCGGAGGTGCAGCGGACGCTGCGTGGACACGGACTGACCGTGCGCCGCGTTGATACGCGCGATCTCGACCACGCACGCGAGCTGGCCCGCGCGGCGGCTAAGCGCGGCGAGACGATCGCAGCACTCAGCGGTGACGGCATGGTCGGCGCCCTGGCGGACGCCCTGCGCGAGGTGCCGGGCGCGGTCCTGGGCGTGCTCCCGGGCGGCCGTGGCAACGATCTGGCGCGCGTCCTCGGCATCCCGGAGGACGCGGTGGAGGCGTGCGCCACGATCGCGCACGGGATTCCACGGCCCGTCGACCTCGGCCTGGTCAGCGAGTCGCGCCCCGGTGCGCGCGACCGCGCTTTCGTGGGTATCGCCTCCGTGGGCTTCGACAGCGAAGCGAACCGCATCGCAAACGAGGCTCCCGCATGGCTCGGCGGACTCGTGTACGCCTACGGTGCGCTGCGCGCACTGCTCGCCTGGCATCCCGCTCGCTTCGAGCTCGAGCTCGACCCGCCGGGTGAGCGCCACCGCTTCAGCGCCTATTCGATCGGAGCGTGCAACTCGAAGGCCTACGGCGGCGGGATGCGCGCCGCGCCGGACGCGCTGCTCGACGACGGCCTGCTCGATGTGGTGGTTTGCGAAAGCGTGGGCAAGCTCAGGTTCCTGACGAGGGTATTTCCGAAGGTGTTCAGCGGCAGCTACGTGGAGGAGCCGTGCGTGCATGTCTTCCGGGCCGCCGAGATAACGATCAGCGCGGAGCGCCCCTTCACGATGTACGCAGACGGCGACCCGATCGGCGATCTTCCGGTGCGGGTTCGCGCCCTGCGCGGCGCGGTCACGATGCTCACGCCCGCCACCGCGCCGGCCGATTCGCCCTTCGGCGAGCCCTCCCCCCTCTCCCTCGCCAGCGAGCCGTCTCCTCCGCCAGTCACGCCGGCGAGCGCTCCCGACGAGTCCGCGGCGGGCAGCTGATGGCGGACACCCTCGCCCCCAAGCTCGCGCTGGCGCGGGCCGTGGGCGCGCTGTCGCGGATGCGCGGCGGCGGCGCCACGAGCATGCCCGGGAAGGTCCTCATGCGCCTGCAGCCGGACGCGATCGGGGCACTCGGCGCCCGCCTCGAGCGCGGCAGCGTGCTCGTTTCGGCCACCAACGGCAAGACCACCACCGCGACGATGGCCGCAGGCATCTTCGAGCACGCCGGCGTAACGCTCGTCCACAATCAGGCTGGCGCGAACATGGCCGGAGGGATCGCCACGACCCTGCTGGCGGCCGCCCGTCCCGGCGGGGGCATCGCCGGCGAGCTCGGGCTGTTCGAGGTGGACGAGTTGTGGCTGGCATCCGTGGCCGAGCAGCTGCACCCCCGCGCGATCCTGCTCGGAAACCTCTTCCGCGACCAGCTCGACCGCTACGGCGAGCTCGAGACGATCGCCGAAAGCTGGGAGCGGGTGCTCGGCGAGGGTCATTCCCAGCTCGTTCTCAACGCCGATGACCCGCTGATCGCAGACCTCGGCCGGGAGCGCGCGGACGCGCTCTACTTCGGACTTCAGGACGACTCGCTGGCGCTGGCGGGGATGGCGCACGCGGCAGACGCCAAGCACTGTCGCAGCTGCGGCGCACCCTACGTGTTCGACGCGATCTACCTCGGGCATCTCGGTCGCTACCACTGCCCGAGCTGCGGGCTGGGCAGGCCGCAGCCCACCGTGATCGCCACCGACGTGACGCTCGCGGGCGTGCGCGCCGCCCGCTTCACCCTGCACACCCCGACCGGGCAGGCCCAGGTCGAGCTCGCGCTGCCGGGGCTCTACAACGTCTACAACGCGCTCGCCGCCGCGGCGCTCGCGAGCGCGCTGGAGGTGCCGCTGCAGAGCATCGTGGAGGGGCTCGCGCGCACGAGGGCCGCCTTCGGCCGCGCCGAGAGCGTCAGCGTGGCGATCCCCGGCGCGAGCGCGGGCGGGCAGCCGCCGACGCGCGAGCTGCAGATCATGCTCGTCAAGAACCCCGCCGGCGCCAACGAGGTGCTGCGCACGCTGGCGCTCGAGCCCGGCGAGCACGACGTGCTCGGGGTGCTCAACGACAACATCGCCGACGGGCGCGACGTGTCGTGGATATGGGATGCGGACTTCGAGCTGCTCGCGGGCAGGGTCCGCCGGCTGACCTGTAGCGGGACGCGCGCGGCGGAGCTGGCGGTGCGCCTGAAGTACGCGGGGATCGACCCTGCCCGCATCCACGTGCAGCGCGATCTCGCCTCGGCGCTGAGCGAAGCCGCCGCCGACAGGCCGGATGGGGATGCGCCGCTGTACGCGCTGCCGACCTACACGGCGATGCTGTCGCTGCGAGAGCTGCTCGTGGCGCGCGGGGAGGCCAGCAGCGCGTGGTCGTGAGCGGATCACGGGAGGATCCGCCGCTCTCGGCCGGCGCGAGCGGGCGGCCACTCGCTCGCGCGATCGTCTGGCACGAGCTCGAGTGCGGCTCCTACCGCGCCGACCTGGCGCTCTGGCGGGAGCTGGCCGACGCGCCGGCGGAAGGCAGGCGCGACGGTCCGATCCTCGACATCGGCGCCGGCACCGGACGCGTGGCGCTCGACCTCGCACGCGCCGGGCACCGGGTGTGCGCGCTCGAGCGCGACCCCGCGCTCCTCCGCGTGCTGGCAGAGCGCGCCGGCGAGATGCCACTCGAGACGATCTGCGCCGACGCGCGCGCGTTCGAGCTCGAGCGACGCGACTTCCGGCTGTGCATCGTGCCGATGCAGACGATCCAGCTGTTCGGTGGCTCCTCTCATCGAGGCGAGTTCCTGCGCCGGGCCCGCGAGCACCTGCGGCCCGGCGGGCTGCTCGCATGCGCGATCGTCACCGCCCTCGAGCCGTTCGACTGCGCCGCCGGCGATGTCGGCCCGACCGCCGAGACCGCCTGTATAGATCGGACCGTCTACAGCAGCCGCGCGACGCTTGTGCACGTGGGCCTGCGCAGGATCCGGATCGAGCGCGAACGGCGCATCCTCGAGCCCGGACAGCCCGTCGGCGAGCTCGACGTCGTCGAGCTCGACCGTCTCAGCGCATCCCAGCTCGAGCGCGAGGGAGTCGAGGCGGGGTTGACGCCGGCACCCGCGCGCCTGATCGGCGCCACCGAGGATCACGTCGGCAGCGTGGTGGTGATGCTGCGTGCCTGACCACGGCGGCCCGGTGGGCGCGCGCCGGGCGCTGCGCGTGTGCGCGCTCTACCCCGAGCTCATGAACATCTACGCCGACCGCGGCAACCTGCTCGTGCTCGAGCGCCGCTGCAGCTGGCGCGGGATCGGGTTCGAGCTGAGCTCCAGCGGACTGGGCGAGCAGCTGCGGCCGGAGGCGCATGATCTCTTCTATCTCGGCGGCGGGCAGGATCGCGACCAGCGCCTGTGCGCCGAGGACCTGATCGAGACCAAGCGCGCCGCCCTGCACGCCGCCGCCGCACGCGGCGCGGTCGTGCTCGGCATCTGCGGCGGCTACCAGCTGCTCGGCCGCTCCTACACGCTCGGCAGTGAGGAGATCCCTGGTGTCGGACTGCTCGACGTGGAGACCGTGCGCGAGGAGGGGCCCCGGCTGATCGGCAACGTCGCGATCGAGGTGTCGCTGGACGAGCACCCGCGCGAGGCGAGGCCGCGCGTGCTCGCCGGCTTTGAGAACCACGGCGGACGCACGCGGCTCGGTGCGGGCGTCAAGCCGCTCGGGCGCGTGCTCAAGGGATACGGCAACGACGGGCACAGCGGCCTGGAGGGGGCGCGGGACGCCAACACGATCGGCACCTACCTGCACGGGCCGCTGCTGCCGAAGAATGTGTGGTTTGCCGACTGGCTGATCGCCCGCGCTCTCGGTCTGCAGCCGGACGCGCTCGCCCCGCTGGACGACACGCTTGAGCGCGAGGCCCACCTCAGCGCGCGCCGCGCCGCTGGCGTGTAGGCGCCCGCTGGGCGGAGGTCGTGGGCGCGAGCGTCGCCTGCGCAAAGTCCGCACTCGCCGCGGGCGATCGTCCACCCGCCCGGCTACGATCGCGCCCATCGAGCTCTCCGAGTACCAGCAGCTCTCGCGCCGGACCGCCGCCTACCCACGCGAGGCGTGGCTGAGCTATCCCGCGCTCGGCCTCGCGGGCGAGGCGGGCGAGGTCGCCGAGCATGCCAAGAAGGCGATCCGCGATGACGGCGGCGAGATCACCGACGAGCGCCGCCGGGCGATGGCCAAGGAGCTCGGGGACGTCCTCTGGTACGTCTCTCAGCTGGCCAGCGAGCTGGGACTCGAGCTCGATGAGATCGCCGGCGCGAACCTCGAGAAGCTGCTCTCGCGCCAGCGGCGCGGGGTGCTCTCGGGCAGCGGCGACAATCGCTAGCGCAAGCGCGCGAACGCCGGGGATGCCTCGCCCAGCGGCGAGGACCGTTAGGACGCCACGGCGAACCGGGCGAAGCGCTCGGCCAGGCGTGCGGGCACGAGGGCGCGCACGCGGACCCCCTCGGGGGTGTCCTCGCGGCTGACTTCGCCCGCCAGCTCGTGCAGCTCGGCCAGGCTGCCGCCGTCGGCATAGGGAACGAGCAGCTCGACAGGGCGCAGCGTGTGCGCAAGCTCCCGCTCGATGCGCTGGCCGAGCTCCTCCAGGCCCTCGCCGCTCACGCCGCTCACGAGCACCGCGTCGGGGTGGCGCAGACGCAGCTCGTCGCGGGCGGCCTCGTCGAGCAGATCGATCTTGTTCAGCACCAGCAGGCGCGGGCGTCCGCCCGCGCCGATCTCATCGAGGGTCTGCTCCACCGAGCGCTTCATCACCTCCTGCTGGGCCTCGGGCGCGGAGGCATCGAGCACGTGGGCGAGCAGCTCCGCGCGGCTGGTCTCCTCGAGCGTCGCCGCGAACGCGTCAACGAGTTGGTGGGGCAGCTTGCTGATGAAGCCGACCGTGTCCGTCAGGAGATACGGTCGCCCGCCAAGGCGCAGCGTGCGCGTGGTCGGGTCGAGCGTGTGGAAGAGCCGATCGCGCACCCCCACCTGCGAGCCGGTCAGCGCGTTCAGGAGCGTCGACTTGCCGGCGTTGGTGTAGCCGACCAGCGCGACGGTCGGCAGCGCTGCCCGCTCGCGCTCGGCGCGCTGCACGGCGCGCGTGCCCTTGACGTGCTCGAGGCGCCTGCGCAGCGTCGCGATCCGGTCGCGCGCGAGGCGGCGGTCAGTCTCGATCTGCGCCTCTCCCGGTCCCCTGGTGCCGATCCCGCCGCCGAGCCGCTCGAGGTGGCTCCACAGGCCGCGCATGCGAGCGAGGTTGTACTCCAGCTGCGCGAGCTCCACCTGGAGCTTGCCCTCAGCGCTGCCGGCGTGAGAGGCGAAGATGTCGAGGATCACCGTCGTGCGGTCGACCACCGGCAGGCCGAGCGCCTCCTCCAGGTTGCGCTCCTGGCGCGCCGTCAGCTCGTCATCGCAGGCGATCAGGTTTGCGTCGCAGGCCAGCGCCGCGGCCCTGGCCTCCTGCACCTTGCCCGGGCCGATGTAGGTGTTGGGGTGTGCCTGCTCGCGCCGTTGGATCATCTCGCCGGCGACCGCGACCCCCGCTGTGCGCAGCAGCTCGCCGAGCTCCTGGAGGTCGTCGCCCTCGGCCAGCGCCGCGATGCAGAAGGCGCGCTGGCGGGCACGCTGAGTGGGCTCGCTCCCGTTGGCTACCAGGCCGGGCGCTCGCGCAGTGACGGCGGCGCGGCCGTTGCGGCTTCTTTGCATCCACCCATCAGTCTAGGAGGTCTTGGAATGCCGACAGCGACAATGACCGGTGCCGCTTCGGCCGTATGAACCGCCCGCCGGGCGTCTCCCGAAAATCTCAGCGCGCGAGCGCCCCCAGCCGCTGCACGGCCTCGAGCAGACGATCGTCGGGAGTGGTCAGCGAGATGCGAAACCAGCCCTCCCCCGCCGGTCCGTAGATCGCGCCTGGCGAGAGCACGACCGCCGCCTGCTCGAGCACGTGCTCGCAGTAGGCGGCCGAGCTCGCGAAGCCCTCGGGCACGGGCGCCCACACGTAGATCGTCCCGTGCGGCGGGTGCACGTCGACGCCGATCTCGCGCAGCGCGTCGCAGACGAGGTCGCGCCGGCGCCGGTAGAGCTCGTTCATCGAGGCCACCTCCGCGTCGGCGTCCGGCGAGAGTGCCGCGATCCCGGCGAGCTGCACGGCCTCGAAGAGACCCGAGTCTATGTTCGTCTTCAGGCGCCAGTAGATCTCCAGCGCCTCGGCGTTCCCCACCGCGACGGCACAGCGCCAGCCGGTCATGTTGTAGCCCTTTGACAGCGAGAAGACCTCGATCCCGACCTCCTTGGCGCCAGGCGTGGCCAGGAAGGACGGCGCGCGGTAGCCGTCGTAGACGATCTCCGAGTAGGCGTTGTCGTGCACGACGAGGATGTCGTAGGCGCGCGCGAACTCGACAACGCGCTCGAAGAACCCGTCCGGTACGACCGCCCCGGTCGGGTTGTTGGGGTAGTTCAGATACATCAGCTTCGCCCTGCGCGCGATCTCCTCCTCGATCGCCCCGAGGTCGGGGACGAAGCCGAGCTCGGGCACCAGCGCCATCAGCACCGGCTCGGCGCCGGCCAGCCACGGCCCGCCCGTGTACACCGGATAGCCGGGGTCGGCCGCGAGCGCGTAGTCGCCCGGGTCGAGAAAGGCGAGGTTGAGGTTGAAGATCGCCTCCTTGGCCCCGATCGCAGGGATGATCTCGCGCTCTGGATCCAGCGCCACGTCGAAGCGGCGCTCGTAGAAGTCGCTGACGGCCGCGCGGAAGTCGGCGCGGCCGCGGTTGGACGGGTAGCGGTGCGTTTCCGGCTCGGTGACCGCCTCCTGCATCGCCTCGACTATCAGCGGCGGGGTCGGCCGGTCGGGGTCACCGATGCCGAGGCTGATCACGTCCACCCCGGCCGCGCGCTTATCGGCGATCTTGCGCTCCAGCTGGGCGAAGGCGTATGGGGGGATGCGCTCCAGGCGTTTACTCGGTCTCATCCAGCTCCTTTGCGAAGTCGTCACTGAGGCGCCCCGCGAAGACGGGTCTCGCCCAGCCTGTCAGGTTGATGCGCAGATCCTCGCCCACCTCGACCTCGAGCTCGCCCCCGTCGAGCACGACCGTGACGCGCACGCCGGCCGGATCGGTGCCCTGCTGCAGGACATGGGCCACGGCCGCGCCGCTCGCCCCGGTGCCCGAGGAGAGCGTCTCCCCCACCCCGCGCTCGAAGATCCGCGCGCGGATGCGGGCGCTCGCCGCGGTCGATGCGAGCTCACTGTAGAAGGAGACGTTCGTGCGGTTGGGAAAGCGCGCGTCGGCTTCGATCTCCGCCCCGATAGCGGGCAGATCGATGGCGGCGAGCTCCGCTTCGGAGTCCACGCGAATCGCACACTGCGGGTTGCCGATCGACACATGGCGAAAGGCCCACAGCCGCCCGCCGGCAAGCACCTCTCCGAGTCCGTCCTCGGGGCCGCCCGGGAAGTCCTCCGAGCGCAGCGTGGCCCGGCCCATGTCCACGGTGCACGTGTCTGGCGCGGTGATCCGGGGGCGCAGCTCGCCGGCGGGGGTATGGATCACGAAGGAATCCTCGGCGGTCCAGCCGCGTCGGCGCAGGTAGAGGATCGCCTCGCGCGCACCGTTGCCCGACAGCTCGGCCTCGGACCCGTCGGGGTTGAAGATGCGCAGGTCGGCCACGTGTGCCGGATCCGCCGGCGGCGAGAGCAGCAGCACGCCGTCGGCGAACACGCCGAGGTGGGCTTCGCAGAGCTTGCGGATGCGCGCAGGCGTGAGCTCGAATGGGAGCTCATCGCGCTCGAGGATGAGATAGTCGTTGCCGAGCGCCTGCCACTTCTCGAACCTCATAGGGCGCCGGAGTCTAGGATCTCGCGCGCGACATCGGCCTGCTCGCGACCGCTGAGGTCGATGGTGCGAACGCCCGCGAGCTTGCGCATCCACGTCAGCTGGCGCTTTGCGTAGTTGCGCGTGCGCCGCTTCATGCGCTCGACGTCACCCTCCAGCAGCTCCTCATAGCCGAGCGCCTTGCGGGCGGTCGCGGAGGCCCCGGCCGCGTGCGCGCGCAGCACCTCCTCGCGCACGCCGGCAGCGAGCATCGCATCGACGCGCGCGTCGATCGCCGCGTAGAGCTGCTCGCGGCGCATGCTCAGCCCCACCAACAGCGTCGGGTGACGCAGCTCCTCGCTCCACAGCTGCGAGGGGCCCTCGGGGGGCTCGAGCTCACCGAGGTCGAGCAGCTCGAGCGCACGCACCAGCCGCTGGCTGTCGTTGCGCTCGATCCCCGCGGCGGCCCAGGGGGCGCGCTCGGCGAGCCTTGCGTGCAGCGCCGGCGCTCCGCGACGTTCGAGCTCGCCGATCCAGCGCTCGCGCACGCCCTCGGGCGGCGGGGGACGGAGGTCGAGCTCGGTGAGCGCCGCCCGCAGGTAGAGGCCGGTGCCGCCCACCACGATCGGCCGCCTGCCCGCGGCCAGCAGGCCGTCGATCTCAGCATGGGCGAGCTCGGAGTACTGGCCCACGCTGAAGGTCGCGTCGAGTGGCAGGAAGGACACGAGCCGGTGCTCGAGCGCCGAGCGCTCCGCAGGCGATGCCACCCCGGTCAGGGTCTCAAGGCCGCAGTACACCTGCAGCGCATCGGCCGACACGGCGACGGGCTCCTCGCCGCGCGCGCGCAGCAGCTCGGCGATGGCGAGCGCGACGGCGGTCTTGCCGACACCGGTCGGCCCGAACAGCGCGATGATCCGCATGGGGATAGGCTCACAGCTTGTGCAGATCGTCGGCTCCTCCGTGCTGCTCACTGGTGCCACGGGTGGGATAGGCGGCGCGATTGCGCGCGCGCTCGCGGCACGCGGGGGCGCGCTGATGCTCAGCGGACGTCGTGCGGCGCTGCTCGAAGCGCTCGCCGCCGAGCTTGACGCGCGCGTGTTGCCCGCGGATCTGAGCGACCGCGCCGAGGTCAATCGTCTCGCCGAGGCGGCCGGCACGGTTGACATCCTCCTCGCCAACGCCGCGATTCCCGCCGCGGGGCGCTTGGAGTCCTTCACGCAAGCCGAAGTCGACCGCACCCTCGACGTCAACCTGCGCGCGCCGGTCACGCTCGCGCGCGCGCTGCTTCCAGCGATGCTCGAGCGCCGGCGCGGCCATTTGGTCTTCATCTCCTCGATGTCCGGCAAGATCGCCGTGCCCGGCAACCCGCTCTATCACGCGACAAAGTACGGCCTGCGTGGCTTCGCCGCCGCGTTACGCACGGACCTCCACGGCAGCGGCGTGGGCGTCTCCTGCATCTTTCCCGGGTTCATCCGCGATGCCGGCATCTTCGCCGAGTCGGGCGTCGAGCTTCCCCCGGGCGTCGGCACGCGCTCGCCCGAGGACGTCGCGCACGCGGTCGTGAGGGCGATCGAGCGCGACCGGGGAGAGCTCGATGTCGCCTCGCGGACCCAGCGTGGTGGCGTGATCCTCTCCGGGCTCGCCCCAGACCTGGCGGCCGAGGTCCTTCGCCGGCTTGGCGGACGCCGCGTCGCGCGTGAGATGGAGCAGGGGCTGCGCGACAAGCGCTGAGTCGGCGGCGTCGCGCTTAGAACAGGCTCTGCTGGTACTGGGTCGTCAGCGACGCGGATCCCTCCCCCGTGGCATCCTCGGCCGGCCGTGGGGGGTTACGCCAGGGCGCGCTCGGCGCCCCGCCGCGGCGCACCATGCGGGAGAGGCGATCGCGTTCCTGGCGGGGGGCGTATGCGCCACGGCGGTAGAGCTGCTCGTAGCGCGCCACCAGATCGGGCCGCTGAGAGCGCAGCCAGCCCATGAAGACCTCACGCACCTCGCCGCGCAGGTGCAGCGCCACCCCACCGATGCTGCTCGCGCCGGCCGCGAGGGCCTGCTCGAGCAGCGGCTCGAGCAGGTGCGGGGCGTCGTTGATGCCGGGCATGAGCGGTGCGACGAGCACGCCGGTCGGGATCCCCGCGCGGTTGAGCTCGGCCACGGCCTCCAGCCGGGCGCGCGGGTTGGGTGTGTGCGGCTCGGTCGCCCGCCACGCCTTCTCCTCGAGCGTGGGGATCGACAGGCACGCCGTGATGCTCGTGCGCTTGGCGATCTGGCGCATCAGCTCGAGGTCGCGCAGCAGCAGCGGCGACTTGGTGAGCACCGAGCAGGGGTTGGCGGCGTCGCGCAGCGCCTCCCAGATCCCCTCCATCAGCCGATATCGTCCCTCGACCCACTGATAGGGGTCCGTGTTCGTCCCCAGCGCGACATGCTCATGCTTCCACGACGGCCGCGCGAGCTCGACGCGCAGCACCTCGGGCGCGTTGACCTTCACGACGATCTCGCGCTCGAAGTCGCGTCCGGCGTCGAAGCCGAGGTATGTGTGCGTGGGCCTGGCAAAGCAGTACACGCAGGCGTGGCTGCAGCCCCTGTAGGGATTCACCGTCCAGCGGAACGGCATCCGCGAGCGCTCCGGCACGCGGTTCAGCACCGACCTGGCGCGGACCTCGTAGAAGCTCATGTCGAGGGCCTCGGGAGCATCGAAGCGCCGCACGGCAGCCGCGTCGCGGTAGCCGGGCAGCGTGCGCCCCTCCTGCTCGTCCACCGTGAGGTTGCTCCAGCGCACGAACATATGTTCGCATACGTGCAGGACACCCGGTACCGCGGCGCGAAGCACGTGCGACGCAACGACAAACGCTGTTGCGCGCCGCCCGCGAATGCCGCGATCTCGGGGCGGACGCTGCGCGGTGGGCCCTCCGGTTAGGCTCTAACGATGGCCGAGCTGACCGCACGCCGTCCGGGCCGTCCTGCCGCCGCCACGCGCGAGGATGTGCTCGCGCTGGCGACCGACCGCTTTCTCAGCGGTGAACGCGTCGACATGCAGGGGATCGCGCGCGAGCTGGGGCTGGCACGCGCGACCATGCACCGCTGGTTTGGCACGCGCGACGTGCTGCTCGGCGAGATGCTGGCCCAGCTCGCAGAGACACGGCTCGCGTTGATCCAGCGCGAGCGCACAGGCAGCGGCGCGAGCGCGCTGCTCGACCGTTTCGATCGCTTCAACCGCGACCTGGCCGCCACCCGCGGGCTCGGCGTGCTGCTCGCCAACGAGCAGGAGCGGGGCCTGCGGATCCTGACCTCCAGCGGCGGGATCGTCCAACCGCGCGTGGTTGCGGCGATCGAGCGCATGATCGGCGATGAGGTCGAGGCGGGGACGTATGTCCCGAAGATCGCCCCCGCCACGCTCGCCTATGCGATCGTGCGGCTGGCCGAGGCATTCCTCTACAACGACGCGATGTTCGGGATCCGCGGCGACACCGCGCGCCTGCGCGAGATCGAGGCCGCCCTGCTCGGGGCCGACTGAGCGGCAGGACTGCGAGCCGACACCCCGAGCGAGCGGCGGGCGCGCGCACCAGCGGGCCCCCGGCGGGCGGCGAACGCCTCTTAGGCAACCCCTACACAAGCATGCGCCGGCGCTTTAGACCGACCGCGCAGGATGCTCGACAGCATCCCATCCATCCATCCCAGGAGGTTTGACCTCATGCACATGTCAAAGCTGCTCGCCGCCAGCATCGCCGCCGGCGCGCTGGCCACCGCCGGCACGGCCGCGGCCGTGGCCGGTGCCGCATCGACGCCGTCGAGTACCCAGGGCACCACGTCGAGCGCTCAGACGAGCTCCACCGCGACGACGCCCACGACCCCGACGACCCCGACGACCCCGACGACCCCGACGCCGGGGCAGTCGGCCGCGCCGAAATCAAGCGAAGGGCACCCATGCCCCAACATGGGCTCCAGCTCGGGCTCCAGCTCGGGCTCGAATTCTGGCTCGAGCTACCAGGCCCCGGGGCCGGTAGCCAGCTACCAGTAGGCGACGGCTCGAGCGACTCGCGCAGAGCCGCCCCGGTAGGACGCCCGGCAACGCGGCGCCCGCCCGGGGCGGCGCTCGCGCGCCCGAGGACTCAGAGCTCGATCACGCTGCGAATGCCGTCCTGAGCCTCCATCAGCTCGAAGCCGCGGTTGATCTCCTCCAGCGGCAGACGATGTGAGATGAACGGCTCGACATCGATATCCCCGTCGAGGTAGCGGCGCACGAGCGCCGGCACGTCCTCGCGCCCCTTCAGGCCGCCGAAGGAAGAGCCGCAGACCCTCCTGCCGGTGATCAGCAGGCGCGGCACGACGTCGAGCGTCTCGCCGCGCCCGGCGACGCCACAGATCGTGCACAGGCCCCAGCCCATGCGCGCAGCCTCCACGGCCTGGCGCATCACCGCGACGCTGCCAGTCGCCTCGAACGTGAAGTCGGCGCCGAAGCCGTCCGTCATGTCGAGGATCTCCCCAACCGCGTCGGGGCCTCCGATCAGCACGTCGGTCGCCCCCTGCCCGCGCGCGAGCTCCAGTCGCGCTGGAGAGAGATCGACGCAGACGATCCGCTCGGCGTGCTGCAGGCGTGCCCCGGCGACGGCCCCCAGGCCGACCATGCCGGCTCCGAAGACGACGCAGGTCGAGCCGGCACGGACGGACGCCGTCTTGATCGCCGCGCCCAGCCCGGTCGACAGGCCGCACGCGAACAGGCAGGCGTGATCGAACGGCGCCTCTGGGTCGATGCGGGCGAGAGCGATCTCGGGCATCACGGTGTACTCGGCAAACGTCGAGGTGCCCATGAAGTGGCGCAGCGGCTCGCCCGCGCGCGAGAGGCGGGTCGTGCCGTCGGGCAGGTAGCCACGGTTCTGCTGCTCGCGGATCGCCAGGCAGAGGTTGGTCTGCGGGCTGCGGCAGTGCACGCACTCACCGCACTGGGGCGAGAACAGCGTCACGACGTGGTCGCCCTCGGAGACCAGCAAGACGCCCTCGCCGCAGCGCTCGACCACGCCGGCACCCTCGTGGCCGAGCACCGTCGGGGCGTAGCCGGACGGGTCGACGCCCGAGGCGGTGTACATGTCGGTGTGGCAAACGCCACAGGCAGCCAGGCGCACGAGCACCTCGCCCGGGCCGGGCTCCGCGAGCTCGACCTCCTCCACGACGAGCGGCTTGGCGAACTCCTGCAGGACGGCTGCGCGGATCTTCATCGGCTTGCGGACCCCTCGCTTCGCGGAGGCCTGATCCTAGCGGCCGAACCGAACGTTCGTCCATGCGGCCAGACGCCCATCAACGTCTCAGCTGAGGCGGTCGAGCCGAGGGCGACATGGTCGATCAGACACACCCCGAGGCGCCCCGCGCGGGGGCGGCCTCCTGGCTATGCCGCGACGAATTCGACCGCGAGCGCATGCTCGACATGGAGGAGCGCGTGCGCCCGGTGAGGCGGCGCACCGCCGGGATCATGGTCCTGGCGATCCTCGCCATGAGCCCCTGGCTGGGGTTGTGGCCGCTGCTGTTCGTCGTCAGCATCATGGCGTGCTTCGCCGGAGCCGATCTGCTCCTGCCCCGGCTCGCCCGGCCGGAGTACATGATGTTCGCCGCATGGCTCGGCAGCGGAGTGACGATCGCGATCGCGGTCGCGTTGAGCGGCGATCCGGGCCTCCCGGCTCTCTCGTGGCTGGCGATCCCCGTGCTCACGCTGAGCACGCGCTTCTCGATGCGCGGCATCGTCGTCGGGGTCCTCATCAGCCTCGCCTTCGCGCTGGCCGTCGCGTTCGCGATCGACGCGAGCGCCGTCTCGGCCGACCCCGTGCTCGTGATCGTTCCCTTCACCCTCATCATCTGCGTTGCGGTCCTCTCCACGCCGCTGATGCGCTCAGACATCCAGCACCGCAGCGATGCGGTGATCGACCAGCTCACCGGCATGCTCAACCGCAATGCCCTCAGCGCGCGCGTCCACGAGCTAACCCAGCAGTCGCAGATGAGCGGCGAGCCCATCGGCCTGATTGTCGGCGACCTGGATGACTTCAAGCGCGTCAACGACATCCACGGCCACGCGGTGGGCGACGCGGTGCTCGGGGAAGTCGCCTACCTGCTGCGCAAGCAGCTGCGCGCCTTCGACCTCGCCTACCGCCTCGGCGGCGAGGAGTTCCTGATCCTGCTCCCCGGCGCCGAGCTCGACACGAGCGCCTCGCTGGCCGAGCAGCTGCGCGAGGCGGTGGCCGCGCATCGGATGAGCGGTGGGCTGTCCGTCACGATGAGCTTCGGCGTCGGCTCCTCACGGCGCGGCGAGCCGTTCGCGTATGACCCGGTGTTCGCAGAGGCCGACGCGGCGCTCTACCGGGCCAAGCGCAGCGGGCGCGACCGGGTGTGCCTGGCCGAACCGGACGCAGTGCCGATCCTCGCCTGAGCGGCATCCTCGCGACGAGCGCGAGCGCGCGCGGGCACAGGCCCGCGTAGCCGCAGGCCCGCTTCAGCCTGCCACCCGCGCCAGCAGCCGCTCCTCCCCGGAGAGCGTCTGGCTGGTGGCGCTGAGGATCTCCACCTCGGTGAGCTCGCCCGGGGCCGCCAGGCCGGCGAAGTTCACCACCTTGTTGTGGCGCGTGCGCCCGCGCAGCCGCTCGGGGTCGGTGCGCGAGGCGCCCTCCACCAGCACCTCCAACGTCCGCCCCACGAAGCGCTGCGCACGGGCCCGCGCCTCGCGCTGGACGAGCTCCACGAGGCGCTCCATGCGCGCGACCTTGACCGGGTGCGCCACGAGGCCCTCGGCGATCTCGGCCGCCTCGGTGCCGCGCCGAGGCGAGAAGACGAACGTGAAGGCGCCGTCGTAGCCGACCTCCTCGACCACCTCAAGGGTCTGCTCGAAGTCCTCCTCGGTCTCCCCCGGAAAGCCAACGATGATGTCAGTCGTCAGCGCCGCGTCGGGGAGCTGCTCGCGGATCAGCGCCACGCGGTCGAGGTAGCGAGCGCGGTCGTAGGTGCGGCGCATCGCCTTGAGGATGCGGCTCGAGCCCGACTGCAGAGGCAGGTGGATGTGCTCGCAGACGCTCTCGAGCTCGGCGTGCGCGCGGATCACGTCCTCGCGCATGTCCTTCGGGTGAGGGCTGGTGTAGCGGAGGCGCTCGATGCCCTCCACGGTGTCGAGCAGCCGCAGCAGCTCAGCGAAGCTGGCCCGCTCGCGCCGCGTCCCCGCGGACGCCCCGAGCCGCGGCGGGCGCGCCGGCAGGTCGCGGCCGTAGGAGTTCACGTTCTGCCCCAGCAGGGTCACCTCGCGCACTCCCTCGGCGGCCATCGCGCGCACCTCGGCCACGAGCTCCTCGGGCGGCCGGCTCACCTCCCGCCCGCGGGTGGAGGGAACGATGCAGTAGGAGCAGGCGCAGTTACATCCCACGCTGATCTGCACCCAGCCCTGGAACGGGCGCTCGCGGTGCGCCGGCAGATGGCCGGTGAAGCCCTCGAACTCGAAGTAGCCCTGCGCCGTCAGCGAGTCGCTCGTCAGGAACTCGGCGAGCCGGTGCACCTGGCCGGGGCCGAAGGCCACGTCCACGAACGGGAAGCGCTCGAAGACCTCCTCCTTGACCGACTGCGCCCAGCAGCCGCCCACGCCGACGATCCGCTCGGGCCGCTCGCGCTTCAGGCGCCGGGCCTCCCCCAGGTGGGCGATGAAGCGGCTGTCGGCCGACTCGCGGATCGAGCAGGTGTTGAACAGGATCAGGTCCGCCGCGCTGCGCTCGGGCGCTTCGGCGTAGCCGAGCGACTCGAGCATCCCCTTCATCCGCTCGGAATCGTGCTCGTTCATCTGGCAGCCGAACGTCGTCAGGTGGTATCGCTTCTGCATAGGCAATCCAAAGGGGGTTGGCATGGCAACATCGAAGAATCGCATACGGCGCCGGGCGATCGGTATTGTCCGCGTGTCCCGCGTGTCGGGCCGCGAGGGCGAGAGCTTCGCCAGTCCCGACGAGCAGCGCCAGCGCATCGAAGCCGAGTGCGAGCGCGACGGCCTGGACTTGCTGGACGTAATCCCCGAGATGGACGTGAGCGGCGGCACTCCGCTAGAGAAGCGCGAGGGCCGCGGACGGCCGTCGAGCGCGTCGAGGCTGGCGAGGCGCAGGTCGTCGTGGCCGCGTACGTCGACAGGCTTTGTCGCAGCCTGAAAGTCCAGGGCGAGCTGATCAATCGCGTCGAGGCTGCCGGCGGTCAGGTGCTCGCGGTTGATGTCGGCCAGGTCACCAACGGCAGCGCCGGCCAGTGGCTTTCCGGAACGCTGCTTGGTGCGGTCAACGAGTACCAGCGACGCACCACGACCGAACGCACCGCCGGAGCACAGGCCCATGCGGTTGCCCGTGGTGCCCAGCCGTGGGCGCGAGTTGCGCTCGGCTACCAGCGCGACGCCGCCGGCCTGCTGGTACCGGACCGGGAGAAGGTCCCGATCGTCCGCCGGGCGTTCAAGATGCGCGCCGATGGCGAGTCCGTGACGGCGATCAGGAAGATGCTCAAGAAGCATGGCGTTGAGCGCTCTCATCGTGGCGTTCAGGTGATGCTCGCCAACCGCATCTATCTCGGCGAGGTCCACTTCGGGAAGCTCGTCAGCACCGCCGCCTGCGAGCCGATTATCGACCGCGAGCTATGGGATCGCGTGCAGCGTATGGTCATCCCGCGTGGCCCCCAGCCGACATCGGAGCGCCTGCTTTCCCGCCTCGGGATTCTGCGCTGCGGGTCCTGCGGTGCACGGCTCAGCACCATGAAGCTGCCCAAGCAGGGCGACTATCCGATCTACCGCTGCCCCAGCACGAGCGACTGCGCCCATCACATGACCATCTCGGCCGTGATCGCGGAGAGCGTCGTCGTGCAGGCGACACGAGCAGCGCTGCGGGACATCGAGGGGAGGGCCGACGCTCGAGCGAACGCCCGCCAGGCTGCCGACGAGCTCGCGTCCGCCGAAAGCGCCCTAGACGCCGCGATCAGCGCCTTCGACGGCCTCGGGGACCTACAGGCCACAAAGGACAAGCTCGCACAGCTCGGGACGGCCGTGGATGAGGCTCGCGAGCGGCTTGCGCAGCTTGGCCCCGCAGACGTGGCGATCAGGGTCAACGGCGCTGAGGAATGGGATCGGATGAGCGCCGAGGAACAGCGCGCCCTGATCCGCGCGACGATCAAGACCGCCACCGTTGGCCCGGGCCGGGGGCCTGAGCGCATCACGATCGCGGCCGCCTAAGCCGTACTGGGCCGGCCTCCGCGACGGGCTGCCAAGCGACGTTCGTGAACTCGCCGTCCTTCTGGTAGGTCACGCGGCCGCGACAGCCGGGTTTGGGGCAGGGGATCTCGTCCCTGGCCAGCTGCCACGTCGCGCTGTAGAACACTGCGCGGTCGACGCCTACAACCTCGATGAGGTCATGGCATCGGTTGCACTCTGCGATCGCGTGACCGTGCTGCACTGTGCCGTAGGCTACGTTCGCTGACATCGCGTTGACAAGCCTGGGCGGGCGCGGGCCTCACTCTTCCAGGGCTAGCGTGCGGAGCGCCTCGAGCGCCGGATGGCGATCGCCCGCCTCGGCTGCGATGAGGATCACGCCGCGTGGAGCGACAGCGGCCGGGTCCGCATCCTGCTTGAACGCGGGACGCCAGCGTCCGTCCACTAGGTGTTCGACCACCAGCTCGCAATCGCGCGCGAAGGCTAGCTCTCGGAGCTCCCGTTCCAGTGCAGCGTCGTCCACCGGGGGGCGAGCATACCCCCCGCGGCGCATCAGGCACCACCGCCGTCTCATCCGGCGGCGTTCGATAAGCACCATGTAGAGCCAACCACGTTCTCTCGAGGCTCGCCATCACACACCCTGTCCTGGTCGCCTTGTGCGCGGTCCAGCCGCACAACATTGTCCACGGGGGCCGGCCCGATAGTAGGCTTGGCGCCATGCTCAAGAAAGTGATCGAGCTCCTGCTCTGCATCCTGCATCCCGTCGCCGTGGTGCTGATCTGGCTCAACTTGATCTTCACGCGGCGGCGCATCGGCTTCATCGCCCGGATCGCGTGGGGGGTCGCGGTGATCGTCCCGTTCGTGCCGTTCCTGTATGTGCTGACCGGAAACGACTTCCTTTAGTCCTGCGCTCACGACGCCACCGCCGGCCTGTCCAGCTCGACAAGCGACACGGGCCAACCTCGGAGTAGCCCGCCGACGGCGCAGATCCCGCGCCTCCCTCAGCCGGTCGATCGCGTCCGGCTCGCGCTCGTCGGCCGCCACCTCCAGCCCGAGCCGGCGCCTTCCCGCGGGCGACAAGCCAAGCTCGGACGCCACTTCCGCCGCCTCCCGGCCGATCCGCCGCAACATCGCCGCCGCCGGGTGAATCGCGGTCGTCTGCGCGATCACGTCGCCCCGGCTGTTCTGTACCGGCCGCCTCAGCACCATCCCGTCAGCCGCAAGCGCCGCCCGGAGCTGCGCGGCTTCATCATTCAGCCGAGCAAGCTGCTCCACCATCGCCGCGTCCGCCGCCTCCACGCGCGGCAAGCTCCAAGCCGCCTCCCAAACCGCACGCCCCGCCGCTTCGAGGTCCGCCGGCGGCGCCGGGATCGCGCGCGCACCGTTGGACGCGGCCACAACGCCCCTAGCCGACATTCGGTTCGCCCCCTAGCCAAAAATGTTTCACCGTTCGGGGAGAAATCATCAACTGCTGAGGGGTCGGCCATAGGCCGGCAGCCTTTTCGGGGTGGCGCGGGGGTGTCCCACCTCTTACTCCCGAACGCGAGATACTCCCTGCCGTGGCTGAGGAGTCCACGACCCCCGACCTGGTTGAGCTTGTGCGCAGGGCGTTTGAGGCTGCGAATCGCCGTGATCTCGACGCGGTGGTCAGCAGCTTCACCGAAGATGCGACCTTCGACGGGAGGGCGTTGGGGGACCACTTCGAGGGGCGGGCGGCCATTCGCAGCTTCATTGAGGCTGGTATGGCACGTACGAGGAGTTGGAGTACGGGCTTGAGGAGGTCCGCGACGTCGGCAATGGGGTTGTGTTTGCCGTGGTCGTTCAGAACGGTCGTCCGGCGGGCAGCGCCGGTCACGTTCGACAGCGCGAGGGATGGGTCTTCGTCGGGGTGCGAGGCTTGGTCGCGCGCCTTACGGTCCTCGAGGTCGACGAGGCCCGTGCTGCCGCCGAACGCCTCGCCGAGGAACGGGGGTAGGCGATGTCGCAGACCAACGCGGACATCGTGCGCACGTACTTTGAAGCGTTTGATCGCGGCGATCTCAGAGGCGCTGCTGGTTTTCTCGACCCTGACGTGGAGTGGGACAACACCGTTCTGATCGATGAGGGGGTGATCCGTGGGCGGGAGGCCGTCAAAACCTATCGGGAACGGATCTTGAGCACTACTCCCTTTGCCCACGAGGACCACCGCTTTGTCGAACTCGGCGACAAGGTTTGCGTACTTGCGAACGTCCGGGCCCACGGAACGGGAAGCGGGATCGAGGTAGCCCACCCCTGCGGATACGCTCTGACGCTCCGCGAGGGGGCGATCATCCGCTCTCTCTTCTACTTCGACCAATCGCAGGCTCGCCAAGCCGTGGGGCTGGAGGGGGAGGCGATGTCGCAGGAGAACGTGGAGGTTGTAGAGCAGGCCCTCGACGCCTACACCCGAAGAGACGTCGAAGCCTTGCGAGCGCTCGCCGACCCCAACATGGAGTTGGACTGGTCCGCATCTCGGGGGTCGCTCGCAGACGTGTACCGAGGAATCGACGACTCGCTGCGCTTCTACGCAGGGTATTTCGAGGCTTTCGACGAGATTGTGATCGTGCCAGACCGGCTTATCGAGGCCGCGACTCGGTCGTCGTTCCGAACGTAGCTCATCAGCGAGGCCGAGACGGCGTCGAGGTGTCGCTCGAAGCACCCTGGTGTTTACGGTTCGCAACCGTAAGATCACTCGCATCTGCCTCTATCAGGAGACCGAGGAGGCCCTCAAAGCTGCGGGACTCGAGGGGTAGACGATGTCGGAGGAGAACGTTGAGGCTTACCGGCGCAGTGTCGATGCCTGGACACGCGATGACCGAGAGGCTTGGCTCCAGGACATACCGCCAGATTGGGAGTTTGTGTCGAGCGGCGTGTTTCCTGGCCTCGACCCCGCTTATCGAGGGCCTGAGGGGGCGCTCAAGCTTTGGGAGGACATGCGCGGGCCGTGGAGTGACTTCGAGGTGACCATCGAGCGCATCGAGGAACTTGGAGAAAAGACTATCGCGCTGGTGACGTTCCAAGTTCGAGGCCGCGACGGTCTTAGAACCAGCAGACGGTGGGCGCATGTGACGACCTTTAGGGGCGGCGTCCCGATACGCATCGAGAACTACGCATCTTGGGACGAGGCCCTCAAAGCCGTCGGCTTGGAGGAGTAGGCGGTGTCGCAGGAGAACGTGGTGATCGTGCGGAACGCGTTCCAGATCTTTGGCGCGGAAGGAATCGACGCTGCGCTCTCGTTCTTCTCGCCCGATGTCGTCTGGTACCCGACTGATCATTGGTTGGACGACTCCGCCTACCGTGGGCATGACGGCATGCGAAGGCTGGTAGCGGCCTTCT
>CAWDNA010000001.1:0-65248 GCA_963803565.1 uncultured Solirubrobacteraceae bacterium | reverse complement strand
CCCGGATTCGAACCGGGGACCTCACCGACCCGAACGGTGCGCGCTACCAGGCTGCGCCACGCCCCGATGCGAGGGACAGTATCCCACACGGCCGCTGCCGCTATCTTCGCCCGATGTCCGTCGCCACCTCAGAGGTGCTGGCCGAGCTCGAGCGCATGCTCGAGCCCGGCCGCTTCGAGGACTACGGCCCGAACGGGCTTCAGGTGCCGGGGCCGGAGCGGGTGGCGACGATCGCCACCGGCGTGTCCGCCCACGCGGAGCTGTTCGAGCTGGCCGCGGGTGAAGGCGCAGACCTGCTGCTCGTCCACCACGGCCTGTTCTGGGGCAGCGGCTCCGGCGCGATCGACGCGGTGCTCAAGCGCCGGCTGCAGATCCTCTTCGACGCCGACATCGCGCTCGCGGCCTACCACCTCCCGCTCGACGCCCACCCCGAGGTGGGCAACAATGCGCTGCTCGCCCGCGCGCTCGGGGCGGCGGAACTCGAGCCCTTCGCGCTCCATCGCGGCGAGCCGATCGGCTTCCTCGCGAGGCTGCCCGGCGAGGGTCTGTCCGCGGGTGAGCTGTGCGCGCGGGTGGCCGCGATCACAGCGCGCGAGCCGCTGGCGTTCGACGCGGGGCCGGAGCGGGTGCTCCGCCTGGCGATCGTCTCGGGCGCGGGCGCCGACTACCTCGCCGAGGCCGCCGCGGCGGGCGCCGACGCGCTCCTGACAGGCGAGCCGGCCGAGCGCACGATGGCGCAGGCGCGCGAGCGAGGCCTGCATTTCATCGCGGCCGGGCACTACGCGACCGAGACCTTCGGCGTGAGGCGCCTCGGCGAGCACCTGTCCGAACGGTTCGATTTGCGCCACGTGTTCCTCGATATCCCGAACCCGGTCTGACAGGCGCCGGGATCTTGCTGCGGGGACTCTGCCGGATTGCGTCGGCGTGAGGGACCTTCGCCCGGCGAACGTCTAAGATCCAGTCTTCCGTTTGCTCGAAGAATCAAGGAGGAGTCCGATGGAGGCCAGCGCCGCGGCGTCGACCACTGGGTCACAGACGGTCGCAGATCTGATCTCGCGCTCGGCCAGCGAGCATCCTGACCGTGTCGCCGTGCGCTACAAGCGCGACGACGCCTGGCACGACGTGACCTACACCGAGGTCGCCGAGATCGTCCAGGAGATCGCGCTCGGCCTGATCGACGTCGGCCTGCAGGCGGGCGAGCGTTTCTGCATCCTCGCCAACACCCGACCCGAGTGGTCCTACGTGGACATGGCCGCGACCTCGGCGGGCGCCGTGGTGGTGCCGATCTACCAGACCAACTCCCCCGAGGAGTGCCTGTGGGTCATGTCCGACTCCGACGCCTGCGCGGTCGTGTGCGAGGACGACGAACAGCTCGCCAAGATCGCCGCCATCCGCGACAGGCTGCCGCATCTGCGCACGGTCATCATGATCGACCCCCCGGCCGGCGCCGCCGCCAGCAACGGCGGCGCGCCGAGCGAGCCCCCGCTCGAGACGATCGAACTCGAGGAGCTGCGCGAGCGCGGCCGCAACCGCTCGCCGGATGAGCTGCAGGCACGTCGTGCCGCGGTGCGCCCGGAGGACCCGTTCACGTTCATCTACACCTCCGGGACGACCGGACCGCCGAAGGGCTGCGTGCTGACGCACGGCAACTACCGCGCGATCATCGACATGGTCAGCGAGGTCGGCGAGATCAGCGGGGACAACGACGAGCTGACCTACCTCTACCTGCCGCTGGCGCACTCCTTCGCCCTGCTCATCCAGCTTGCGGTGTTCGCCCTCGGCAGCACGCTCGCATACTTCGGTGGGGACACGAGGAAGGTGATCCCCGAGCTGATGGAGGTCAAACCGACCTACCTGCCGTCGGTGCCGCGCATCTTCGAGAAGATCTACACGCTCGCCCACGGCACGATCGAGGCGCAGCCGCCGGAGGAACGCGAGCGCACGCAGGCGGCGATCCAGCTCGGCCTGCAGGTGCGCGAGCTGATGAATCGCGGCGAACCGGTGCCCGAGGACCTGCGCAAGCCCTTCGAGGAAGCCGACGAGCAGCTGTTCAGCAACGTGCGCGCGCTGTTCGGCGGGCGTGTGCGCCATGCGACCAGCGGCGCGGCGCCGATCGCGAAAGAGATCCTCGAGTTCTTCTGGGCCTGTGGCGTGCCCGTGCTGGAGGGCTACGGCATGACCGAGACGGCGACCGCCGCGACGATCTCCACGATCGAGAACCACCGCTTCGGGACCGTCGGCCGGGCGCTGCCCGGGGTGGAGCTGAAGATCGCCGAGGACGGCGAGATCCTCGTCAAAGGAGCGAACATCTTCAACGGCTATCACAACCAGGCCTCCACGAGCTTCGGCGCAGTCGAGAACGGCTGGCTGCACACGGGCGACCTCGGCTCGATCGACGAGGACGGCTACCTCTCGATCACCGGGCGCAAGAAGGACATCATCATCACCGCCGGCGGCAAGAACCTGACCCCGGCGAACATCGAGAACGACCTCAAGCAGAGTCGCTGGATATCCCAGGCGGTGATGCATGGCGACGCCCGTCCGTTCCCGGTCATACTGATCACGCTCGACGAGGAAGAGATCCCGGCGTTCGCGCGCGAACACGGCCTCCCCGAGGACATCGCCTCGCTCTCGCGCGACCCGGCCGTGCTTGCGCTCATCCAGCAGGAGGTCGACCGCGCGAACGCCAAATACGCGCAGGTCGAGCAGGTCAAGAAGTTCGCGATTCTCGACCACGATCTCTCGCAGGCGACCGGTGAGCTCACGCCCACGCTGAAGGTCAAGCGCAACGTGGTCAACGAGAAGTACGCGCAGCTCATCGACGGCCTGTACTCGAGCTGACCCAATTCGGGCCCGCTAGCTGCGAACATGGGAAGCGATGCGCAGCGACCCAACCGATAACGGCGGGCTGTTCGTCGGCCGCCGGCCGGGCACGGCGCCCGTTCGCTTTCGGCGCCTGCCCCAGCGCGGCAGCGAGCTGCGCCAGCGCCTGGACGGCTCGCTGGCGGGCATCCTGCTCGCCGCGATCAGCCTGCTGTGCCTGCTCTGCTGGGGTCCGATCCCGCTCGCCTGCCTGTGGCTGGGCTCGCGCGCGGACTACCTCTCGGGCAGCGTCAGTCTCGGCATCCTCGTCTCCTTCATCGCCCTGTTCGGGCTGCTGTTCGGAGCGCTTTCGCTGCTGCGCCGCCTCGACCAGGCCTGGATCCTCGTGCGTCGCGCCGCCGGCCACGACCAGCGCCGCGGCGTGCTCGGCCGGGTGTTCGCCGTCTCCGCGGTGATCTGCGGGCTCGGCTTCGCGTTCTGGTTCATCATCATCCACGGACCGGGCAACCTCGGCTCCTCCGGCCCCGGGAGCTGATCGGCGGTGATCCGGGCGCACGGCGGCGCCCTGCGCCGGCCGGTGCCAGGGAATCGCTGCTAGAACGAGCCGTACCGTGGGTCTGATCGACTACTACCGCCAGTTCGAAGGGATGTCCGAGGAGGAGGTCAACGAAGGCCTGCGCGCGGAGGCGGCCGAGCGCAAGCGCAAAGCGCTGACCCGCGTGGAGACGCTCGACCTCTCCCAGACGACCTGGCTGGAGCTGCCCCACCCGCGGATCGTCAACGCGATCACCTTCGTGGCCCGCCGCGGGCTCTACCGCTACCCGCACCTGCATGCGACCGAGCTGCGCACCGAGCTGGCCGAGCGCCACGGCATCGACCCGAGCCGCCTGATCCTGGGCAACGGCGCAGCGGAGTTGCTCAGCCTCGCCACACGCGCCCTGATCGAGCCCGGCAAGCAGCTGCTCAGCACGTGGCCCTCCTACCCCCTTTACCCGATCATGGCCCGCCGGGCGCACGGTCGCGCCGTGCGCGTGCCCGGCGGAGTGGACGCCCTGCTCGAGGCCGCCCGCGCGCCCGACGTGCGCGTGATCGCCATCGCGAGCCCCAACGATCCCACCGGCGAGCTGCTGGCGACCGCGGAGCTGCGGCGACTGCTCGAGGGCCTGCCCGAGGGGGTGGCGGTCCTGCTCGACGAGGCGCTCGTCGAGTTCGCCGACGCTCAGCCGCTGAACTCCTCGCTGGCGCTGCTCGAAGAGCACTCCCGGCTGCTCGTCTTCCGCAGCTTCTCAAAGGCCTGGGGTCTTGCGGGGCTGCGCATCGGCTACGCGATCGGCGGCCCCGGCTCCGCGGAGCTGCTGGCGGAGCTCGAGCCCGACCTGGGCGTCTCCGAGGTCTCCCAGGCGGGTGCGCTCGAGGCGCTGCGCAGCTGCTCGGAGCTGATCGAGCGCCGTGTGCAGGCCATCTGGGCGGAGCGCCCGCGCCTGTCGGCGGAGCTGCGCGCACGCGGATTCGAGGTCAGCGACAGCCAGGCCAACTTCCTGTGGGTCGCCCACCCCGCCGTCGACGGCGGAGAGCTGGCGGCGCGCCTCGCCCAGACGGGCGTGCTCGTGGCGGCCGGCGACGCGCTCGGCGAGCCCCGCCACGTGCGCATCAGCATGCGCAACGCCGCCGCCACCGACCGGCTTCTGCACGCCGTCGACAAGGCGCTCTAGCAGCGCCGGGCCGTCCGGCCCTCGCGCAGCGCCCGGCGCGGGGACGGCTCGCCCGGGAAGGGCTCGGGCGCAGTCAGCCGGCTGAGCCGGCCTGGCGGAGCAGCGCGCCGGTCGTGCCCTCGAGGATCTTGCGCCAGGCGCTCAGCTCCTCGGGCTCGTCATCGAAGTGTTCGACGACTTGGCGCACGCGCTTGCCGGAGATCGTGATCCCGTGGCGCTCGGCCACGTCCTGGTAGCGCTCGTATTCGCCTGCGAGCCTCTTGGTCACGGACTCAAAGCCGTGACGCGCGATCTCGACGCGTGAGGTGAAGCTCATCATCGAGGTCTCGAACATCAGCTCGTCGGTGGGCTCGGGCTCGATCAGGAGTATGTCGACTCCCGGATAGCGCTCCTCCCAGTGCTTGGCGAGTTCGTGCAGGCGCTGGTGGGCCACCAGCTTGAACACCTGGTAGCCGATCTGCGCAAAGCCCATGTCGGAGACCCGCCGCGTGCGCGAGCCGCGCAGCGTCCTCACGGTTCCCGAGAAGTCGTTTATGTAGGGCACGATCGGGTTGATCACCACGATGAGCTTGGCGCCCGCCTGCACGGCGAGGTCGAGGTTGGTGGTCGAGACGATCCCGCCGTCGATAAGCTCGCGCTCGCCGACGCGCACCGGCGCATAAACCATCGGCAGGGCGCCCGAGGCGCGCACGGCGGTCGAGATCGCGACGTCCCCGGCGCCCTCCACGCCGAAGACGACGCGCTCGCAGGTGTCCAGATCGGTCGCGGTGATGTAGAGCTCGCAGGCCAGCTCCCCGAAGTTGTCGCTGCGCCCGGGCTCGCTGAGCACCGTGTGCAGGTAGCTCTCGATCCCCGCGCCGGTGTAGATGCCGGAGGGCAGCCCGCCGGCGAGCCCCAGCATCACGTCCATCAGCGAGAGCCCGCCGGGCTGGGAGAGCACCTGGCGCACGAGCGAGACGGCGCGCGCCGGCAGCAGTGCCCCCTTGCGCGCGAACTCGCCCAGGTTGGGGCGCAGCAGATCGCCGACGTCGATGTCTTTGAAGGTCGTCTTGCCCTGGCGGGTGACCACCCGCATCATCTCCTCGGGGGTCACGCCGTTGGCGCACAGCGCCGCGATGAAGGAGCCCGCGGAGGTGCCCACGTAGACGTCGAACTGGTTGACCGTGCTGTTGACCGCGAGCAGGTCCAGTGCCCGCAGCGCGCCGATCTCGTAGACCCCGCCCGTGAACCCGCCGCCGCCCAGCACGAGCGCGGTCTTGTCGCGCCTGGGCCGGCGGCGGCGGTCGATCGACCCTGGCCGGCCAACGCCGCGAGCGGCGAGACGACGCTTCCTTGCCTTGGCCGACTCAGCCCTGATGGTCGGCTCCAACTTGACAACCTTGCCCATACCGGACACATTTTAGGCCGCGTGCCTAGGAATGCCCTTGCAAATCTGCTGATTCTGCTATGCGGACTTGTACTCATCGGCAGCGCGGCCCCGGCGGCAGCCAGCACGAGCGGCGATCTGGCGGGGCTGCAGGTCGATCTCAGCCACCAGCTCGCGCTGGCGGGACCGAGCGACGGCGCCTACGTATATGACCTCAGCGCCAACCTGCCGCTGTTCTCCGAACGCGCCAGCGCGCTGCGCCCGCCGGCGTCGGTGGAGAAGCTCTACACCGCCACCGCGACCCTGGATCTGCTCGGCGCATCCACCCGTCTGTCCACGACCGTCTACGGCGTGGGCCACCTGGCCCCGGGCGGGGTGTGGCAGGGCAACCTCTACCTGCGCGGGGGCGGGGACCCGACGTTCGGCAGCAGCGCCTTCATCCGCGAACACTATGGCGGCTTGGGCGCGAGCGTCTCGACGCTCGTCCGCCAGCTTGTCCACGTCGACGGGATCCGTCAGGTCGACGGTGCCGTCGAGGGCGATGAGTCCTATTTCGATTCGCTGCGCGGCGAGCCCTCGAGCAACTACGCGCCGGACCCCTTCCTCGAAGGCACCCTCAGCGGCCTGGCCTTCAACCGCGGCGCGAGCGGCTCGCAGAGGGGCGCCCACGCCCCCGCCGCCTACGCTGCGCGCGAGCTGCTGGCGACGCTGAAGACCGGCGGGGTGGCCGTCCACGGCCCAAGCGGGGCGGCGAGCACGCCCGCGGGCGCGGTAGCGCTGGCCCAGGTTCAATCCCCCACCGTCGCGCAGCTGCTCGGCCTGATGCTGCCACCCTCTGACAACTTCTTCGCCGAGACGCTCGTGAAGGATCTCGGCGCGCGCTTCGGCGGCGCCGGAACGACGGCCGCGGGCGCCGCGGTGGTGAGCAGCGCGATCGGCTCGCTGCTCGGCATCCACCCCCGCGTGCTCGACGGCTCGGGCCTCTCAGAAGCCGATCTCACATCGCCCTACCAGGTGGCCGACCTGCTGGTCGAGCTCGCCTCCACGCCGATCGGAGCGGTGCTGCGCGAACACCTGGCGGTCGCCGGGCGCACCGGCACGCTCGCCCAGCGCATGCGCCACTCGGGCGCCGCCGGTCGCTGCCAAGGCAAGACCGGCACGCTGACCGGCGTCTCGAACCTCGTCGGCTACTGCCAGGCCGCCGACGGGCACCTGCTCGCGTTTGCGATCTTCACCGACGGGATCGGGACCGAAAGCGCGCACGTCTTCCAGGACCACATGGCGATCACGATCGCCGACTACTGAGCGAGCAGCGCCAGCAGTCCGGCTTCATCGAGCACGCTCACGCCGAGCCGCTCGGCCTTCTCGAGCTTGGAGCCCGCGCTCTCACCGGCGATCACGTAGTCGGTCTTCTTCGAGACCGACCCCGTCACCCGGCCGCCGGCGGCCATGATCCGCTCGGTGGCCCGCTCGCGCGAGAGCTGCGGAAGGGTCCCGGTCAGCACGAGCGTCCTGCCGGCCAGGGGGCCCTGCGACGGCGCCTGGCCGGCTTCGTGAAAGCGCAGCCCTAGCTCGCGCAGATCGTCGATCAGCCGCTGCATGCGATCGTCGTGAAGCTGGCTGTGGATCGACTGGGCCATCTTCTCCCCCACGCCGGGGGTCTGCGCGATCTCATCGGGCGAGGCGCCCAGCAGGGCGTCGACGTCGCGGAAGCGCTGAGCGAGGTTGCGCCCGGTCACCTCGCCGACCTCCTCGATGCCGAGCGCGAAGAGCACGCGCGCAAACGGGCGCTGCTTGGAGGCCTCGATGGCCGCCAGCAGATTCCTCGCCGAGGTCTCGGCGAAGCCGTCCAGCTCGAGCAGCTGCTCCTCGCGCAGCCGGTAGAAGTCGGCGGCGGTGTGCACCAGCCCCCGCTCCTGCAGCAGCGCCACCTGCTTCTCGCCGAGGCCGTCGATGTCCATCGCAAGGCGCGAGACGAAGTGCTTGAGCAGCTGCCAGGCGCGCGCGGGGCACTCGGGGTTGGGGCATTGGGTAAAGACGCTGTCGGGCGGCTTGACGGTCTCGGTGTCGCAGAACGGGCATCGCGCGGGCGGCAGCGGCGGTCGCGGGCGGCGCTTGCGCTCGACCACGTGGGGCGCGGGCGAGACCACCTGGGGGATCACGTCGCCGGCGCGCACCACGATCACCTCCTCGCCCTCGCGGATGTCCTTGCGCAGGATGTCCTCCTCGTTGTGGAGGGTCGCCATCCGGATCGTGACACCGCCGACCGACACCGCCTCGAGCACCGCGTAGGGACGCAGGTCGCCGAACTTGCCCACGTTCCACATCACCTTCTGCAGGCGCGTGAGGGCGGTCGTGGGGGGGAACTTCCAGGCGACCGCCCAGCGCGGGTCGCGCCCGACCGATCCGAGGCGGCGCTGCAGCTCGAGCTGGTCGACCTTGACGACCGCCCCGTCGATCTCGAAGTCGAGCTCGCCGCGGCGCCGCTCCCACTCCATGCACTGCTCGATCACCTCTTCGGCGCCGCCCAGCAGCCGGATCCCGCTGTTGACCCGAAAGCCGTGCTCGCGCAGCCACTGGAGCGCCTGCGAGTGCGCATCGAAGGAGAGCCCCTCGGTGACGCCCACCTGGTAGCACCAGATCGACAGCGGGCGCTTGGCCGCGTCGGCGGGATCGAGTTGGCGGATCGTGCCCGCCGCCGAGTTGCGCGGGTTCATGAACGTCGACTCACCCGCTTCGGCCCGGCGCTCGTTCAGCGCGGTGAAGTCCCGCAGCGACATGTACACCTCGCCGCGCACCTCCAACAGCGGCGGCGCGTCGGCCACGTGAAGGGGAATCGCGCCGATCGTGCGCAGGTTGTGGGTGACGTCCTCGCCCACCTCGCCGTTGCCGCGCGTGGAGCCGCGCACGAGCACCCCGTCGCGGTAGACGAGGCTGATCGCCAGGCCGTCGATCTTCGGCTCGACCACGAAGGAGAAGTCGGGGTCGAGGATCCCCTCGCGCGCGAGGTGGTTGCGCATCCGCTCGACCCAGGCGCGCAGCTCCTCCGGCGAGCGCACGTTGCCCAGCGACAGCATCGGCTCGAGGTGCTCGACCTTCTCCAGGCGCCCCACGGGCTCGCCCCCCACCCGCCGCGTGGGCGAGTCGGCGGTGGCGAGCGCGGGGTAGCGGCGCTCGAGCTCGCGCAGCTCGTCGAGCAGCCTGTCGTACTCGTCATCGCCGATCTCCGGGTCGTCGAGCACGTAGTAGCGGCGGGCGTGGTACTCGAGCGCCTCGTGCAGCTCGCTCGCGCGCGCGCGCGCCGCGCGCGGGGGCTGCTCGCTCGCCGCCTCCGTCCCAGCCGATCCCGCAGTGCCCGATTCCGCACCGGCCGATTCCGCAGTGGCCGATTCCGCAGTGGCCGGTCCCGTGGCCGGCGCCGTCTTGCCGCTCGCGCTCACGGCCTCGCGTCGCGCGCGACCGGTGCGAGCAGCTCTTCCAGATCGAAGCGCCGCAGCGCCTCGAGGCTCGGACGGTCGGTCAGGTCGAAATGGATCGGCGTGACGGCGATCCGCCCGGCGGCCACCGCCGCCAGGTCGGTGCCCGGCTCGTCGTGGAACCCCGGATCGGCGCCGTAGATCCAGTAGCGACGGCGGTGCTGCTCCTCGCGCTCGAGCTTCAGCTCATCCCTGTAGATGCGCTTGCCGAGGCTCGTCACCTCCACTCCGGCGGGCTCGCCGGCCGGCACGTTGATGTTGAGCAGCGTCCGCGCGGGCAGCGGCACGTCCTCGATGCGCTCCACCATCCTGGCCGCGAACGCGGCGGCGACGTCGAACCCGAAGCCGCCGTCGAAGCGGTAGTCGAGCGCCCGCGCGCCCGACTGCTGGGAGACCGCGAGCGCGGGCAGCCCCAGCACGACGCCCTCGAGCGCCGCGGCGACCGTGCCCGAGTAGGTGATGTCATCGCCCAGGTTCGCGCCGTGGTTGATGCCCGAGACGACCAGGTCGGCGGCGAAGTCCTCGACCAGGCCGAGACTGGCCAGGCGCACGCAGTCCACGGGCGTGCCGTCGGTCGCATAGCCGACCGTTCCGTCGGAGAACGGCACCTCGGCGACCCACAGCGGCCTGCGCGTGGTGATCGAGCGCGCCATCGCCGAGCGGTTGCCGTCGGGGGCGATGACCGCCAGGCGCACCCCCTCGAGCTCCATCAGCGCGCGCCGCATCGCCTGCAGGCCGTCGGCTTCGATCCCGTCGTCGTTTGTGAGGAGAACATTCAGCATCCCGTCCAGCATAGGGGCCGCCGCGGCTCCCCCGTGATCAGCGCGTGATCGTGCGCGCCGCCGCGCCGGGCTCGCTCGCCGCCCGCGACGGTCCGTAGCTGACGCGCGCCAGCGCCAGCCCGTGCGCGGGCGCCGTGCGCCCGGCGTGCGCGCGCGCACGGCCCTCGAGCAGGCTCGTGAACTCCTCGAGCGCTCGCCGGCCGCTGGCCACGTCGAGCATCGTGCCGACCAGCACGCGGTTCATGTGGCGCAGGAACATGTCCGCCTCGATCCAGAACTCGAGCAGATCGCCGTCGCTGCGCCACTCGGCCGCGAGCACCTCGCAGCGGAAGTGGGAGTGCTCGGTCTCGGTGGGCGTGAAGGCCGTGAAGTCATGCCTGCCGCGCAGCGCGCCCGCGCACTCGGCGAGCAGCTCGCGGTCGAGCTCGCTCGTCCACCAGAATGCGCGCCGGCGCTCGAACACGCTGCGCGTGCGGCGGGCGAGCACGCGGTAGCAGTAGCTCCTGCTGCGCGCGTCCCGGCGGGCGTCGAACTCGCCCGGCGCGGGCTCGGCGGCGAGCACGGCCACGTCGTCGGGGAGCAGCCCGTTCAGGCGCAGCGGATCGACGGCCTCGTGGGCGTAGCTGGCCACCTGACCCCAGGCGTGCACGCCGCGGTCGGTGCGCCCGGCGACCGCGAGCCTCAGCGGCTGCCCGTCCAGCCCACGTTCGCCGAGCACCGTCCGCAGCGCGCCCTGCAGGACCCCCTCGACGGTGCGCTTGCCGGGTTGACGCGCCCAGCCTGCAAATCCGGTTCCGTCGTACTCGATCGTGAGCTTGGTGATCATCCCCTGCGGCGTGCGCCGCCGCCCCCGGGCGAGCTCAGACGAGCTCGATGAAGACCATCTCGGTCGCGTCGCTGCGGCGCGGGCCGAGCTTGAGGATGCGCGTGTAGCCGCCTGGGCGCTCGGCGTAGCGCGGCGCGACCTCCTCGAAGAGCTTGTGCACCGCGAACTTGTCCTGGGAGAGCGTCGAGAGCGCCTGCCGGCGCGCGTGCAGATCTCCGCGCTTGGCGAGCGTGATCAGCTTCTCGATCTCGGGCCGCACCGCCTTGGCCTTGGCCGCGGTGGTCTTGATGCGCTCGTGCTCGATGATCTCCTTGCTCAGGTTCATGAGCAGCGCCTTGCGGTGCGCGGAGTCGCGGCTGAGCTTGTTGCGTGTCTGCTGATGTCTCATGGCTGCGCTGAAGTGTAGGCGGCTAGTCCTGGCGAAGGCTCATGCCGCGCGAGTGCAGCGTCTCGATGACCTCGTCGATCGACTTTTTGCCGAAGTTCGGGATCGCGTTCAGCTCGGCCTCGGACTTGGAGATCAGGTCGCCGACGGTCTGGATGCCGGCGCGCTTGAGGCAGTTGTAGGAGCGCACCCCGAGCTCGAGCTCCTCGATCAGGATGCCCCACTCCTCGCCCTGCAGGGCTGCCGGGGAGCCGCCGCTGCCGACCGCGAGGCCGTGCCCGTCGAGCTGCCCGCCCGGGGTGGCCCGCAGCTCCTGGATGCGGTCGGCGTCGGTGAAGATCGCCAGCTGGGAGATCAGCAGCTCGGCCGCCTCGCGCAGCGCCGCCTGCGGGTCGATCGAGCCGTCGGTCTCGATGTCGAGGGTGAGCTTGTCGAAGTCCGTCTTCTGACCCACGCGCGCCTGCTCGACCGCGTAGGCCACGCGCCGCACGGGCGAGAAGATCGAGTCGATCGGGATCACGCCGATCGGCTGGTCGGCGGACTTGTTCTCCTCGGCCGGGCGGTAGCCGCGTCCGCGGCCGATCGTCATGTACAGCTCGAGCTTCGTTTTCTTCTCGAGCGTCGCGATGTGCAGATCGGGGTTGAGGATCTCCACGCCGGCCGGCAGGTCGATGTCCTTGGCGGTGATCTCGCCCGGTCCGGTCACCACCAGCGGCGCCTCGACCTCGCTGGCGTCGGAGTGCATCCGGCAGACGACGCCCTTGAGGTTGAGCACGATGTCGGTCACGTCCTCCTTGACGCCCTGGATCGTGGAGAACTCGTGCGCGACGCCCTCGATGCGCACGCTCGTGACGGCTGCGCCGGCCAGAGAGGAGAGCAGCACGCGCCGCAGCGAGTTGCCGAACGTGTAGCCGAACCCGCGGTCGAGCGGCTCGATCGTGAACGTGCCACGGTTCTGCTCCACGGACTCGCTTGTGATCCGGGGGATTTGGAAGTCGAGCATGAGAGTCCTAACGTCGTTTTGGTCTCGCACCGGCGTCGCTTGGACGCCGGCTCTGAAGCGCCGCCGCCCGAACGGGCAGCGGCGCGGGCAAAAGTCCTACTACTTCGAGTACAGCTCGACGATGAGCTGCTCCTGCACCGGCGCGGCGACCTCGCGCCGCTCCGGCCTGCGCAGCACCTTGGCCGTGAGCGACTCGTGATCGGCCTGCAGCCACGCTGGGATCTGTCCGGTGAGCTCGGTCGCGTCTCTGACCACCTGCGTGGCCGGTGTGTCCGCCTTGATCGCGATCACGTCACCCGGCCGCACCTGGTAGCTGGGGATGTTCACCCGGCGGCCGTTGACCGTCCAGTGGCCGTGGCGGATGAGCTGGCGCGCCTGGCGGCGCGACGCAGCGAAGCCGAGCCGCACGAGCACGTTGTCCAGCCGGCACTCCAGCAGCGCGCAGCAGGTTCTCGCCCGTGATGCCCGGCTGGCGTGATGCCTTTTCGTAGTAGCCGTGGAACTGCCTCTCGAGCACGCCGTAGTAGCGGCGGGCCTTCTGCTTCTCGCGCAGCTGCACGCGGTACTCGCTCTGTTTCATGCGTCCGCGTCCGTGCTCGCCCGGCGGGTAGGAGCGGCGCTCGACGCCGCACTTGTCGGTCAGGCAGCGCTCGCCCTTGAGGAACAGCTTCTGCCCCTCGCGGCGGCACTGCTTGCACTGGGGGCTCGTGTCTCGTGCCATCTCAGACCCTCCGCCGCTTGCGCGGGCGGCAGCCGTTGTGGGCCTGCGGGGTCACGTCCTTGACGCCGGTCACCTCGAGCCCGGCGGCCTGCAGCGAGCGGATCGCGGTCTCGCGGCCGGAGCCCGGACCCTTGACGTAGACCTCGACCTTCTGCAGACCCTGCTCGAGCCCCTTGCGAGCCGCCGCGTCGGCGGTCACCTGGGCGGCGAAGGGGGTCGACTTGCGCGAGCCCTTGAAGCCCGCGCCGCCGGCCGACTCCCAGGCGATCACGTTGCCCTGGGTGTCGGTGAGCGAGACGATCGTGTTGTTGAACGAGGTCTTGATGTGCGCCTGGCCGACCGGGATGTTCTTTTTCGGCTTGCGCCGGCCGCGGGCGCGCTTGGGAGCTGGAGGCACTACTTCTTACCCGCTTTCTTCTTGCCCGCCACCTGCATCCGCTTGGGCCCCTTGCGCGTGCGCGCGTTGGTCTTGGTCTTCTGACCGCGCACCGGCAGGCCCGCGGCGGTGGCGCAGGCCGCGGTAGCAGCCGATCTCCTGCAGCCGTTTGATGTCCTGGGAGCGCTCGCGGCGCAGGTCGCCCTCGACGGAGAGGCCATCGTCGATCGCGTCGCGCAGCTTGGCCACCTCGTCCTCGGTGAGGTCGCGCACGTAGGTGTCGGGGTCGACCCCGACCTGCTTGAGGAGCTTGTTGGACGTCGAGCGCCCGATCCCGTAGATATAGGTCAGCCCGATCTCCGAGCGCTTGTTCAGGGGCAGGTTGACGCCAGCGATTCGTGCCATCTAGCCGATCACCCCTGGCGCTGCTTGTGGCGCTTGTTCTGGCAGATCACGAGCACCACCCCATTGCGGCGGATGATCTTGCACTTCTCGCACATCGGCTTGACCGACGGTCTTACCTTCATGATCCCTTTCGGCGGCTGGGTTCCGGCGACCCGGCTCTGGCTGCCGTTGCGGCCGCCGCTACCGAATCGTGGATATGCCCTCGGGCGCGCAGACAGCGTCGCCTCGGGCAGGACTCCCCATGCTAGCAACTTCGCACTCGCGGCGAGGGATTGCTTCCGCGTGCGGGCGCCGGGAAGCGCCGCCTGCGCGCGCCGGCCGTGAGGGCGCTCACGGGGGCGACTCAGCCCGCGCTCGCCACGCCCTCGACGGCAGGCTCGGGCGAGCGCTCCTCGGCGCTCAGGTGCCACGGCGTGAGGATCCTCGGCCCCTCGGCGGTGATCGCGACGGTGAACTCGAAGTGGGCCGCCGAGCGAGGAGTCCTGGGTGAAGATCGCCCAGCCGTCGCCGCCGACGCGCACCGCCGGGCGCCCGGCGGTGGTCATCGGCTCGACCGCCAGCACCATGCCCTCCTCGAGCAGCGGGCCCTTGCCCGGCTTGCCGTAGTTGGGCACCTGCGGGTCCTCGTGCATGCTGCGCCCGACCCCGTGGCCGACGAGCGAGCGCACGACCGACAGCCCGGCGCCCTCGGCGACCTGCTGGATCGCGTGGGAGACGTCGCCCATGCGGTTGCCCGGCGCGGCACTGCGCGACGCCCGCGTGCAGCGACTCGCTCGGTCGCGCTCAGCAGGTTCTGCGCCTGCTCGCTGACCTCCTCCACCGGGAACGTCCGCGCGGCGTCGGCCACCCAGCCGTCGAGCGTGACGCCGACGTCGACCGAGATGATGTCGCCGCCCTTCAGGCGGTAGGGCCCGGGGATCCCGTGCACGATCATCGCGTTCGGCGAGGCGCAGATCGAGCCGGGAAAGCCGCGATAGCCCTTGAAGGTCGGCGTGGCGCCGTGCGAGCGGATGAAGCGCTCGGCGAGCGCGTCGAGCTCGGCTGTGCTGACGCCCGGGCGGATCCTGCTCTCGAGCAGATCGAGGGTGGCGACGAGGATCGAGCCCGCGCGGCGCCATCTGCTCGATCTCCTCCGGGGACTTCTTGATGATCACCCTGGGAGCTTAGCTTGCGCTGCTAAAGGGTCTCCTCCAGGCGCAGCGTCGCGACGGTCGCCCGGATGTGGGCGTGAACCTCATCGGGGCCGCGCGCGTCCGTCGAAGCGCCGCAGCAGCCCGGCGCGATCGTAGTAGCCGATCAGCGGCTCGGTCTGGGAGTGATAGACCTCGAGGCGGCGGCGGATCGTCTCCTCCGGTCGTCGTCGCGCTGGATCAGGCGCGAGCCGTCCTGATCGCAGACGTCCTCGTGCTTGGGCGGGTCGAAGTCGACGTGGTAGATGTGGCTGGGGTTCTTCACGCACACGCGCCGCCCGGCCAGGCGGCGCACCACCTCGTCGTCGGGCACCTCGATCAGCAGCGCGGCCGTCAGCCGCCGTTCGAGGCCGCCGCAGCGCCTCCTTGAGCGCGTCGGCCTGCTGCTCGTTGCGCGGGAAGCCGTCGAGCAGGAAGCCGTCGCGGGCGTCACCCTCGGCGATCCGCTCGACGATCATCCCGACGATCACCTCATCGGGGACGAGCTCGCCGGCGTCCATGTAGCGCTTGGCCTGCAGTCCGAGCTCGGTGCCGTCGGCCACCTGTGCGCGCAGGATGTCGCCCGTGGAGATGTGCGGCAGCCCGAAGTCATCGCGCAGACGCTCGGCCTGGGTGCCCTTGCCGGCGCCCGGCGGACCGAGCAGGATCAGATTCAACTCGGACACGACCGAGGCAGCCTATCCGCTCGAGCGCGGCGCCGTAAAGGCGGGCCCGGCACGGCGGCTCGCCAGACCGCCCCGCGTGTGCGGCGCCGCGCCGACTGCGGCGCAGCCGACGGCGCGTCTACTTCAGGAATCCCTCGTAACTTCGCATCATCAGCTGCGCCTCGAGCTGCTTCATCGTTTCCAGCGCCACGCCGATCACGATCAGGATCGAGGTGCCGCCGAAGTAGAAGTTCTGATGGGTGCGGGCGAACAGGATCGCGGGCAGCGCGGCCACGGCGGCGAGGAACAGCGCGCCGGGGAAGGTCAGGCGCGCGAGGATGCGGTCCAGGAATTCGGCGGTCGGCCGTCCGGGCCGCACGCCGGGGATGAACCCGCCGTACTTCTTCAGGTTGTCCGCCTGGTCGACGGGATTGAACGTGACGGCCGTGTAGAAGTAGGTGAAGATGATGATGAAGATCGACTCGCCGACCACGTAGTGCCAGCCGTTGGGCGTGAAGAAGTCAGACAGCTTGGTGCCCCAGTGGGTTTTCACGAGCTGCCCGACGGTCGGGGCGAAGGCCATGATGCTCGCGGCGAAGATCACCGGGATCACGCCGGCCATGTTCACGCGCAGCGGCAGGTAGGTCTGCCCGCCCTCGGTCATCCGCCGCCCGATCACGCGCTTGGCGTACTGCACGGGGATGCGCCGCTGGCCTTCCTGCACGAACACGATCCCGGCGACGACCGCGAGCACCAGGAACGGCATCATCACCTTGAAGACCTGATCGGGCGTCGTCCACCAGGTCTGCAGGCCTGCGGGCAGGCGCGAGACGATCGAGGCGAAGATCAGCAGCGAGATGCCGTTGCCGATGCCCCGCTGGGTGATCAGCTCGCCGACCCACATCAAGCAGCATGCAGCCGGTGGTGAGGCAGATGACGATCAGGAAGATGTGCGGCAGGTCGAAGTGCGTGACGACCGATTCGCCTGCTTTGGCCTGCAGGCTGTGGAAGAGGAAGACGTAGCCGATCGACTGGGCGAACGCGAGGCCGACGGTCAGGTAGCGGGTGTACTGGGTGATGCGCGCCTGTCCCACCTCGCCTTCCTTGGAGAGCTTTTCCAGCGAGGGCACTGCCACCTGCAGCAGCTGCAGGATGATCGAGGACGTGATGTAGGGCATGATGCCGAGCGCGAAGATCGCGATCCGCCCGAGCCCTCCGCCCGAGAAGAGGTTGAGCAGGCCGAGGATGTTCGATCCGCCGAACTGCTTCTGGATGTTGTTGACCGCCGTGAGGTTGACTCCCGGCACCGGCACGTGCGAGCCGAAGCGATAGATCAGCAGCATCCCCGCCGTGAAGGCGATCTTCTTGCGGATGTCCGCAACCTGGAAGGCGTTGAGGATGGTCGAGAGCATGGGCTGTCAGCGCGCGGCACGCAAGCGATCCGCTCGCGTGCCCGCGGGTGGGCCGATTCTAGTCGATGGGCCCGCCAGGGCTGCCGGTTGCACGGCCCCGGCAGCTCGCTAGCCGTCGACGATCTTGCAGCTGCCGCCCGCTGCCTCGATGCGCTCGCGCGCGCCGGCGCTGAACCCGTGGGCATGCACGGTGAGCGCCTTCGAGAGCTCGCCCTTGGCGAGCACCTTCACGGGCACGTTCTTGCGGGTGGCCAGGCCGTTGGCCTTCATCAGCTCGATCGTGACCTCGGTGCCGGCGTCGAAGCGGCTCTCGAGCGCGGCGACGTTGACCGGCTGGGTGTGCGTGCGGAAGGGCTCGAAGGGCATCGACTTCTTCATGTGCGGCCCGCGCAGCTTTCGCATGCGCATGTGGATCGGCATCTGGCCGCCCTCGAAGCGCGGCCCTGCTCTTGGAGCCCGAGCGCGAGCCCGCGCCCTTCTGGCCGCGACCGGAGGTCTTGCCCGTGCCCGAGCCTTCTCCGCGCCCGATGCGCTTGCGCGGACGGCGGCTGCCGGGAGCCGGAGCGAGGCTGTGCAGCCCGATCTGATCGAGCGCTGCCCTTCGCCGCGGCGCTCACTTGCTGCTCCTCGACCTCGACGAGGTGGCGGACCGCGTGCAGCATGCCGCGGGCCTGCGCCGAATCCTCGAGCTGGACGGTGTGCCCGATGCGCCGCAGGCCGAGCGAGCGCAGCGTGTCGAGCTGTTTCTGGTTGGCGCCGTTTCTCGATCGGCGCTGGGTGACGCTGAGGGCGCTCATCACGCGGTGGCCCCCTCGGCGGCCGCGGCTGGCTGGCGGGCTCGTTCGCCGGCTCAGCCTCGGCGTCGCTCTGCTCGGCCGCGCCGTTGCGCTGCTCGCCGCCGAGGCCGAGCACCTGGCTGATCGAGAGCCCGCGCAGCTTGGCCACCTCCTCGGGCGTGCGCAGGCCCTGCAGGCCGGCCACGGTCGCCTTCACGAGGTTGATCGGGTTCTGCGTGCCGAGGCTCTTGGAGAGGATGTCGTGGATGCCGGCGAGCTCGAGCACGGCGCGCACGCCTCCGCCGGCGATCACGCCGGTGCCGGGAGAGGCGGGCTTGAGCAGCACGCGCCCGGCGCCGAAGACGCCGGTGGTCTGATGGGTGATCGTGCTGCCGTGCTTGGGCACGCGGAAGAGATCCTTCTTCGCCCGCTCGACGCCCTTCTGGATCGCGAGCGGCACCTCGTTGGCCTTGCCGTAGCCGACGCCCACGACCTCGCGTTCATCGCCGACGACGACCAGCGCCGTGAAGGAGAAGCGCCGCCCGCCCTTGACGACCTTGGCGACGCGGTTGATCTCGACCACGCGCTCCTGGAGATCCAGGCCGGCCGGGCTGACTGAGCGATCTATCGATATGGACATGAGCAGAAAGGAGGGTAGCGGTAGGGAGCGCCCGGGACGCTAGACGGTGACGCCGGCCTCGCGGATCGCGTCGGCGAAGGCGCGGACGTGGCCGTGATAGCGGTAGCCGCCGCGGTCGAACACGGCCTCGGAGACCCCCGCGGCCTTGGCGCGCTCGGCCAGCAGCGCGCCGGAGCGCTTCGCGCGCTCGGATTTCGCCACCGAGCGCAGCTCGGGCTCGAACCAGTTGACCGCCGCGAGCGTACTGCCGGAGAGATCGTCGATCAGCTGCGCCGAGAGCCCGCGATTGGAGCGGAACACCGAGATGCGCGGGCGCGTCGCCGGTGCCCGACGACCTTCGCCCGCACCCTGCGCCGGCGCTTGAGCCGGCGGTTCTCCTTCGTGAGCACGCTCATGCGCGCTTGCCCACCTTGCGCTGGACGTACTCGCCCTCGTAGCGGATGCCCTTGCCCTTGTAGGGCTCGGGCGGACGCTGCTTGCGGATGATCGCCGCCGTCTCGCCGACGAGCTGCTTGGAGATGCCCTTGACCACGACGCGCGTCGGCTGGGGCACTTCGAATTCGATGCCCTCGGGGGCGGGGATCGGGACGGGGTGCGAGTAGCCGACCGCGAGCTCGAGGTTCTTGCCCTTCAGCTGCGCGCGATAGCCGACGCCCTGGATCTCCAGGCGCTTCTCGTAGCCGGCGGTCACGCCCTGCACCATGTTGGCGACGAGCGAGCGTGTCAGTCCGTGCAGCGCCCGGTGTTCGCCGCGGTCGGTCGGTCGGCTGACGAGCAGCTGCTCGCCCTCCTGGGTGACCGCGATGTCCCTGTGGATGCGCTCTGCCAGTTCGCCCTTGGGACCGTTCACGCGGACGGACTCGGGCTCGATCGAGACCGTCACGCCTGCCGGCACGGGGATGGGCTGTCTACCGATCCTCGACATCGCTCAGCTCACCACACCTGGGCCAGGACCTCGCCGCCGACGCCCGCCGCGCGCGCGTCGTGGCCGGTCATCACGCCGTGCGAGGTCGAGACGATCGAGGTGCCCATCCCGCCGAGCACCTTGGGTATGTGCTTGGCGTCGACGTAGGTGCGCCGTCCGGGACGCGAGACCCGCCGCAGTCCCGAGATCGCCGAGCGCCGGTCCTCGGTGTACTTCAGGCGGATCTGGATCAGCTGCGCCGGCCCCGCCGTCGGAGGCGCGTCGATCAGCGACCACGAGTCGATGTAGCCCTGCTCGGCGAGGATCCGCGCGAGCTCGCTCTTCTGCTTGGACGCGGGGATCTCGACCGTCTCGTGCGCAGCGTGGATCGCGTTGCGCACCCGCGTGAGGAAGTCGGCTATCGGATCGGTCATCGACATGGCTGCTGTGACGTCCTGTGAGGCGGTCCGCTACCAGGAGGACTTGGTCATCCCCGGGATCTGGCCGTTGTGGGCAAGCTCGCGCAGGCAGATGCGGCACACGCCGAACTTCTTGTACACCGCGCGCGGCCGGCCGCAGCGGGTGCAGCGAGTATAGGCGCGTGTCTTGAACTTCGGGGGGCGCGCCTGCTTGACGCGCAGCGATGTCTTGGCCATCAGTCGGTGCTCTCCTTCTCTGGGTCGTCTGCCCATCCCCGTCCCCGGGGGTTTCGGTCTGCTCGGCCTCGCCCGTCTCTGAGGCGGCCGTCTCTGACGCAGCCGGCTCCGCCGCGGCCGGCTCCGACGCGCCTCCTCGGCTACGACCTCCTCGGCTACGACCTCCTCGGCTACGACCTCCTCGGATGCGACCTCCTCGGCCGCGGCCTCCTCGGATGCGGCCTCCTCGACCACAGCCTCGGCCACGGTCTCGGCGGCAGCCTCGAGCGCGATCTCCTCGACGACCGCCTCGGCGACAGCCTCGGCCACGATCTCCTCGACCACGGCCTCGGCAACGGCCTCGGCCACGATCTCCTCGACCGCAGTCTCGGTGGCGGCCTCCTCGACCACGAGCTCCTCGGCCAGGGCCTCTTCGGCCACCAGCTCCTCGGCGACCGCCTCGCCCTCGGCCTCCTCCGCGAGGTCCCCCGCCGGCTCCGCGGCTGCGGCCTGCTTGGCGGCCCTGGCGGCCTGCGCCTCCTGCTCGGCCTGCGCGTCGGCGGCCGGATCAAAGCCCTTGGGACGGCCCTCGGCCGAGAAGGGCAGGCCGAGCGCGGACAGCAGGGCGTAGGCCTCCCGGTCGCTTGCGGCCGTCGTGGTGATGGTGATGTCCAGCCCGCGCACCAGGTCGATCGCGTCGTAGTCGATCTCGGGAAAGATGATCTGCTCCTTGACTCCGAGCGAATAGTTGCCGCGGCCGTCGAACGAGCGCGGGCTCAGGCCGCGGAAGTCGCGGATACGGGGAATCGCGATGGACACGAGGCGATCGAGGAACTCGTAGCTGCGCTCGGCCCGCAGCGTCACGGCGACACCCACGGGCATGCCCTCGCGCAGTTTGAACGCGGCGATCGACTTGCGCGCACGGCGCACGCTCGGCTGCTGGCCGGCGATCGTGGCGAGCTGCTCGGTCGCGGCCTTCGAGCATTTTGGAGTCCTGCTTGGCCAGGCCCACTCCCATGTTGAGGGTGATCTTCTGGAGCTTCGGCGCCTGCATCGGCGAGGAGTAGCCGAAGCGCTCGATCAGCGCAGGGCGAATCTCCTCGAGATAGCGGGTCTTCAGGCGGGCGGGCGGTGCGCTGTCGGTCATGGTCGCCACTCGATCAGTCCAGGCTCGCGCCGGTGTTCTTGGCGACGCGGACGCGCCTGCCGTCCTCGCGCTCGATCCGCACGCGCGTTGGCTGTCCCTTTGCGTCCAGCAGCATCACGTTGGAGACGTGGATCGAACCCTCGAGCTCGATCACGCCGCCGAGCTGACCCTCGGTGCCGGGGTAGGCGGAGCTGCGCGAGGCTGCGCGCGGACGCGTGTGGCGCTTGACCATGTTCAGCCCCTCGACGACCAGGCGCTGCTTCTTGGGGTCCACGCGGAGCACGCGCCCGGTCTTGCCGCGATCCTTGCCGGAGATGACCTTGACGTGATCGCCGGAGCGGATCTTCAGCGTGGGCCGCTTGGCGGGGGCGGAGGAACGTGCCATCACAGCACCTCCGGGGCCAGCGAGACGATCTTCATGAAGTTGCGCTCGCGTAGTTCGCGCGCCACCGGCCCGAACACGCGCGTGCCGCGCGGGTTGTTCTGGTCGTCGATGATCACGGCCGCGTTCTCGTCGAAGGCGATGTACGTGCCGTCGTCGCGGCCGATCGGCTTCTTGGTGCGCACCACCACGGCGGTCACGACCTCGCCCTTCTTGACCGCCCCCTGCGGGTTGGCCTGCTTGACGGTGGCCGTGATGACGTCGCCGACGAACGCATACCGGCGGCGCGAGCCGCCCTTCACGCGAATGCAGAGGATCTCCCGCGCGCCCGAGTTGTCGGCCACGCGCAGTCGTGTCTCGTTCTGGATCATCGCGCTCGCTCCAGCACGTCCACCAGCGCCCAGCGCTTGGTGCGCGACAGCGGCCGGCTCTCGATCACCCGCACCACGTCGCCCTCGTGCGCGTCGTTGTTCTCGTCGTGCGCGTGCACGGTGCTCGAGCTGCGCACGATCTTCTCGTAGCGCCGGTGGCGGCGCGCGACGTCGATGCGCACCGTGATCGTCTTCTCGGCCTTGTCGGAGACGACGATGCCCTGGCGCACCCTGCGGGTGCCCTCGACCGGGGCGTGCACCGGCGCCAGCGGCTCGCGCGCAGGCGCTGCGGCGCGGCGCTCGGCGGCCTTGGCGCGTTCCTGCAGGCGGCGCGCGCGGCGGCGAACGGCCTTCCTCGCACGCTCGGCGATCCGCTCGGCGTGGCGCTCCTCGGGCGATCGCGCCGCACGCGCCTCGCCGGTGTGCTTGGAGCGAGCCCTGCGACGACGCTCCTTGGGCGCGAGCTGCTCGACCGGCTCGCTCGCCTGGGCCTGCGCCTCGGGCGCGACCTCGGCCGCCTCCGCGGCGGGCTCCTCGCCGGAGGCCTCCGCGGCGGGGGCGTCGGGCGCCTCGGCGCCCTCCGTCTCGGCGGCGCCCTCGGTCTCGGCGGCGCCCTCCATCTCGGCGGCGCCCTCGGTCTCGTTCGCAGCGTCGGCCTCGGCGGCTCCCTCGGTCTCGGCGGCCTGCTCGAGCTCAGCGCCCGCGGGCTGCACCTCGGGGGCGTTCTCGGCGTCGGTCTCCGGCGTGTCCGCCGTCTCGTTGTCTGGTCTGTCAGCCATCTCGTTCCGTTCTTCTCAGATCCTCAGTTGCCTCGCTGGTGCCCCGCGGCGAGCGTGCGCTCGCGTGCGACGGTGAGCGCCCGGGCGAGGTCGCGTTTGGCGCGGCCGAGACCGGCGGTGTTGTCGAGTTCCCCGGTCGCGTTTGAAAAACGCAGGGCGAAGACCTCTTTGCGCAGGTCGGTCACGTGCTTGCGCAGCTCGTTGTCATCCAGGTCGCGTATCTCCGCTGCCTTCATCGGACTCAGTCCTCGCGCAGCACGAACTTGGATTTCAGCGGCAGCTTGTGCGCGGCGAGCCTGATCGCATCGCGCGCCAGCGGCTCGGGCACGCCGGCCAGCTCGAACATCACGCGCCCGGGCTTGACCACCGCGACCCAGCCTTCGGGCGAGCCCTTGCCCGAGCCCATGCGGGTCTCGGCCGGCTTCTTGGTGATCGGCTTGTCGGGGAACACGTTGATCCAGACCTTGCCGCCACGCTTGATCTTGCGCGTCATCGCGATTCGCGCGGCCTCGATCTGGCGGTTCGTGAGCCAGCCGCCCTCCAGCGCCTTGAGGCCATACTCGCCGAACTGGACGTGCACCTGCCCGCGCGAGGTGCCGCGACGGCGTCCGCGGTGCTGCTTGCGGTGCTTGACGCGCTTGGGCGAGAGCATCAGCGTGCACCTCCGCCGCCCGCAGGCGGCGCGCCGTCACCAGGGCGGGGGCCGCGTCCGCCGCCGCCCGGGCCCCGTCCGCCGCCACCCCGTCCGGATCCGCCGGGTCCACCGGGACCGCGCCCGCCGCCCCCGGATCCCCCGGGACCGCGTCCGCGGCCGCCGCCGCCAGGTCCCCCACCCCGGCCGTTTCCGCCCCCGCGGCCGCGGCCGCGGCCGTCGCGGCCGTCGCGGCCTCCCCGGGACTCGCGGTCGGAGCTCGGCGGCGCCGGCGCGGTCATGTCGGTCAGGTCGGTGCCGGTGTAGCCCTCGGGCATGATTTCGCCCTTGTTGACCCAGCACTTCACCCCGATGCGGCCAAAGGTGGTACGCGCCTCGTAGAAGCCGTAGTCGATGTCGGCGCGCATCGTGTGCAGCGGCACGCGGCCGTCGGAGTAGCTTTCGGTGCGGGCCATCTCGGCGCCGCCCAGACGGCCTGCCACCTGGACCTTCACGCCCTTGGCGCCGGAGCGCATTGCGCTGGTCAGCGCGCGCTTCATCGCCCGGCGGAATGCCACGCGGTTCTGCAGCTGCTCGGCGATCGACTGGGCCACCAGCTTCGCGTCGAGCTCTGGCCGCTTGATCTCGAGGATGTTGACCTTGATCTGCTTCTTGGTCATGCGGTGAAGATCGCGCCGCAGAGCGTCCACTTCGGTGCCGGACTTGCCGATCACGATGCCGGGCCGCGCCGTGTGGATGTTCACCTCTAGCTCGTTGGCGTCCTTGCGGATCGTGATATCCGACAGCCCCGCGTGCGCCAGCTTGCCGATGATGTGCTCGCGCACGCGCACGTCCTCGGCGAGATACTCAGCGAAGCTGCGCTCGTTGAACCAGTTCGACTTCCAGTCGTGGATGTAGCCCACGCGCATAGCCTCTGGATGAACCTTCTGTCCCATTTCTTCGTCTCTCAGCCGTGTCTCTTGGTCGTCCCGGGCTCGGGGCCGGGGGTGAGTGTGATCGTCAGGTGGCTCGTGCGCTTGCGGATCGGCGTGGCCCTGCCCATCGCGCGCGGACGGAAGCGCTTGAGCGTGGGGCCCTCATCCGCGTAGGCCTCCCGGACGATCAGATCGTCCTCGAGCAGCTCGTGGTTGCTCTCGGCATTCGCCACGGCCGACTCGAGCAGCTTGCTCCAGTCGCGCGCCACCTCGCGCGGTGTGAAAGCGAGGATAGCGCGCGCCTCCTGCACGGACTTGCCGCGCAGGTGCCCACAGACCATGCGCGCCTTCCGCGCCGAGGTGCGCACGTAGCGGGCGCGGGCGCGGACGACTTTGCGCCGCGGCGTTTTCGCGCCGCGGGAGGCGCCGCGCGACGGCTTGCTCTCGGCCCCTTCCCTCTCGGCCACGGCCGGCGCCTTTGCCGCTTTCCCTCTGGCTTTCCTTGGCGCCCGTTTTCTGCTGGGCGCCTGCTCGCCGTCTTCGGGTTTCCCCTCTACGGCGGGGGCTTTCTCGGCGGCCGGGACCTTCTCGGCGGCTCGTGCTTTCTCAGCCGCCGGCGCTTTCACCGCAGCGGGCGCTTTCACCGCGGCGGGCGCTTTCACCGCGGCGGGCGCTTTCGCAGCCGACGGTTTCTTCTCCGCGGCCGGTTTCTTCTCGGCGGCGGGCTTTTTGGCAGCCCGTTTCCTGGCGGCGGCCGGTTTCGCGGGGCTCGGCTCGGCAGGCTCGGCGTGCGCGTCGGGCGCGTCGGGCGCCACGTCCTTCTCCTCCTCGGCGCTCATCGCACCCTCCCCGAGCCCGCGTGACCGCGGAAGACGCGGGTGGGGGCGAACTCGCCGAGCTTGTGGCCGACCATCGACTCGCTGACGTACACGGGCACGTGCTTCTTGCCGTCGTGAACCGCGATCGTGTGCCCGACCATCTCCGGGAAGATCGTCGACGCCCGTGACCACGTCCTGAGCATTTTTTTGTTGTTGGCGGCGTTCAACGCCTCGATGCGTGCCATCAGGCGCTCTTCGACCCACGGCCCCTTCTTGCTGGAGCGGCTCATCGCTGCTTGCCCTTCCCGCGCCGGCGACCGCGAACGATGTAGCGATCGGACGTCTTGTTGCGCTTGCGCGTGCGGTAGCCGAGCGTGGGCACGCCCCAGGGGGTCACGGGGTGGCGCCCGGCGGTGGTCGAGCCCTCGCCTCCGCCGTGGGGGTGGTCGACGGGGTTCATCGCGGTGCCGCGGGTCTGCGGGCGCACGCCCATGTGGCGCTTGCGCCCGGCCTTGCCGACCTTCACGTTCTGGTGATCGGAGTTGCCGATCGTGCCCACCGTGGCCCGGCACTCGGCGCGCACCATGCGCATCTCGCCCGAGGGCAGACGCAGGGTGGCCATGTCTCCGTCCTTGGCCATCAGCTGCACCGAGGCGCCCGCCGAGCGCGCAAGCTGGCCGCCCCGGCCGGGCTGCAGCTCGACGTTGTGCACGACCGTGCCGACCGGCATCCGCGCCAGCTCCATGCAATTGCCGACCGCGATGTCGGCGCCATCGCCCGAGGCGACGGTCATCCCCACCACGAGGCGCTGGGGCGCGAGGATGTAGCGCTTCTCGCCATCGACGTAGTGCAGCAGGGCGATGTAGGCGGAGCGGTTGGGGTCGTACTCGATCGCGGCGACCCTCGCCTCGACCCCGTCCTTGCGGCGCTTGAAGTCCACGCGCCGGTAGGCGCGCTTGGCTCCGCCGCCGCGATGACGCGAGGTCTTGCGCCCGTGCACGTTGCGCCCGCCGCTCTTCTTGAGGCCTTCGACGAGCGTCTTCTCCGGCTCGGACTTGGTGATCTCGGCGAAGTCCGGGTAGGAGACGAAGCGTCTACCGGGACTCGTCGGCTTGGGCTTGCGGATGGCCATCGTGGCTGCCCGCTATCCCTCGAGGGCCTGCAGGCCCTGGAAGATCGGAATGCTCTCGCCGGCGCGCACCTGCACGATGGCCTTCTTCCATGTGCGGCTACGTCCGCGCGTGGTGCCGCGGCGCTTGGGCTTGGACTTGACGCTCATCGTCCTGACGTCGACCACGTGCACGTTGAAGAGCGCCTCCACGGCCTGGCGTATGTGCGTCTTGTGCGCGTCGGGGTGGACGCGGAAGGTGTAGCGGTCGGCGGCCGAGAGCACGTAGCTCTTCTCGGAGACGACCGGCCGGATGAGCACCGCGGTGTGCTCCATCAGGCCTTCGCCTCCGCGCTGCTGCGCGGCTGCGCCGCGCGCGCGCTCAGCGCCTCCAGGGCGGTCTGTGAGATGACCAGCGAGGCGGCCCCCAGCAGATCGCTGACCCCGACGTCCTCGCCGCTCAGCACCGCCACGCGGGCGAGATTGCGGAAGGAGAGCGCGGCCGCGGACTCCTCGGCGCTCAGCACGACGAGCGTCGGGCGCGTGCGCTGGGTCGGCGGGTTCCAGCTGTCGAGCAGCTCGAGCGCCTGGCGCGTCTTGGGTCCCGAGAAGGCGCTCGCGTCGAGGATCGCCAGCGAACCGCGCTCGGCGTGCAGCGAGAGCGCGCTGCGGAGCGCCGCCCGCTGCTCCTTGCGGTTGACCTTGAAGGTGTAGGAGCGCGGCTGCGGCCCGAACACGGTGCCGCCCCCGGTCCAGATCGGCGAGCGGCTCGAGCCGGCGCGCGCCCGGCCGGTGCCCTTCTGGCGCCAGGGCTTTGCGCCACCGCCCGAGACCATGGCGCGCGTCTTGGTGGCCGCCGTGCCGCGCCGGCGAGCCGCCTGCTCGGCGCGCACGCTCTGATGAACCAGCGGCCCGGAAAAGCGCGCGCCGAAGGCGGCGTCGTCCAGCTTGACCTTCTTGGCGGCCGGCGCGGACCCGGCCGTGGCGGACTTCGCGCCCGCGCCGAGAACGGGTGCCTCAGGCATCGCTGCGCACCTCCACGATCGAGCCGGAGGGGCCCGGCACCGAGCCGCGCACGAGCAGGAGGTTCTGCTCGGCGTCCACGCGCACGATCTCAAGGCCCTTCTGCGTCACCCGCTTGTTGCCCATCTGGCCCGGTCCGCGGATGCCTTTGAACACACGCGAGGGGGTCGCCGAGGCGCCGATCGAGCCGGGCGCGCGGACGTTGTGCGAGCCGTGGGCCTTGGGGCCGCTGGCGAAGTTGTGGCGCTTGATCGTCCCCTGAAAGCCCTTGCCCTTCGACGTGCCGGAGATCTTCACGCGAGCTCCTGCCTCGAACGCGTCCACGCTCACGCTCTCGCCGAGCGCGAGCTCGCCGGCCTCGCCGCGGAACTCCGCCAGCGTGCGCATCGGCGGCGCGTCGGCCTTCCGCAGGTGGCCGAGCTCGGGGCGGGAGATGTGCTTCTCCTTGGTCTGACCGAACGCCAGCTGGACGGCGTCATAGCCATCGCGCTCGAGCGTGCGGATCGCCGTCACCGGACATGGCCCGGCCTGCAGCACGGTCACGCGCGCGACGCTCCCGTCCTCCTGGAAGAGTTGGGTCATGCCGAGCTTCTTGGCGAGGATGGCGGACATCTCGGCGTTCAGGTTGCCAGACGGATCTCGATGTCGACACCAGCCGGCAGGTGATCGAGGCGCTGCAGCGAGTCGACCGTCTTGGGCGTCGGCTGGTGGATGTCGATCAGCCGCTTGTGCGTGCGGATCTCGAAGTGCTCGCGCGAGTCCTTGTCCTTGAACGGTGAGCGGATGACGCAGTAGACGTTCTTCTCGGTGGGCAGCGGAACCGGTCCTGAGACGCTCGCGCCGGTGCGCGTGGCGGTCTCCACGATCTCCTTCGCCGCCGACTCGATGGCGGAGGTGTCGTAGGCCTTCAGGCGGATACGGATCTTGTTTTGGTTGGCTGCTGCCATGGAAGCTCTCTCGTGCTCGTCTGCTGGGTGATCTGGTGTGCGCTGCTGTCTTTGCGTTCTGCTCTGGACTGCTCTGTGCTCGGTGCGGCGTACTCAGCGGCGGGACTCCCCGGCCGCTGCCACGAGACGGCGAGCGCAAGAGCGGACTCCTCTGCGAGGAATCCGCCCTCGTTCCCACGCCTCGATGGCGGGTGTTAGTCGTATCGGACTGCCAATGTTTGCGCGTCGCCTCCGACGAGTCCGGATCGGCGCGCGGGTACTACTCGATGATCTCGCTGACCACGCCCGAGCCGACCGTGCGGCCGCCCTCCCTGATGGCGAATCGCAACCCCTGGTCCATGGCGATCGGCTGGATCAGCTCGATCTCCATCTGCACGTTGTCGCCGGGCATGACCATCTCGACGCCGTCGGGCAGCTTGGCCACGCCGGTGACGTCGGTCGTACGGAAGTAGAACTGAGGCCGGTAGCCCGTGAAGAAGGGGGTGTGGCGGCCGCCCTCCTCCTTCTTGAGCACGTACACCTCGGACTTGAACTTGGTGTGCGGGGTGATCGAGCCCGGCTTGCACAGCACCTGGCCGCGCTCGATCTCCTCGCGCTTGGTGCCACGCAGCAGGCAGCCGACGTTGTCCCCCGCGCGACCCTCGTCGAGGATCTTGCGGAACATCTCCACGCCGGTGACGACGGTCGATGAGGACTCGTGGACGCCGACGATTTCCACCGTGTCGCCGGTTTTGACGATGCCCTGCTCGACGCGACCGGTCGCGACGGTGCCGCGGCCGGTGATCGAGAAGACGTCCTCGACCGGCATCAGGAACGGCTTGTCGAGCTCGCGCACGGGCTCGGGGATGTAGGAGTCGAGCGCCTCTGCGAGGTCGAGGATCTTCTGCTTGTAGGCCTCATCGCCTTCGAGCGCCTTCAGCGCCGAGCCGGTGATGAAAGGGATGTCGTCGCCCGGGAAGTCGTACTCGGAGAGGAGCTCGCGCACCTCGACCTCGACCAGCTCGAGCAGCTCCTCGTCGTCGACCATGTCGGCCTTGTTGAGGAACACCACGATGTAGGGGACGCCGACCTGGCGAGCGAGCAGGATGTGCTCGCGGGTCTGCGGCATCGGGCCGTCGGCCGCCGAGACGACGAGGATCGCGCCATCCATCTGCGCGGCCCCGGTGATCATGTTCTTGACGTAGTCGGCGTGACCGGGGCAGTCCACGTGCGCGTAGTGGCGATTGGCGGTCTGGTACTCGACGTGCGAGGTGGCGATCGTGATCCCGCGTTCCTTCTCCTCGGGCGCGTTGTCGATCTCCTCGAAGCTGCGGGCTTCTGCGCCCCCCTTCTCGGCCAACACCGTCGTGATGGCAGCAGTCAGCGTCGTCTTGCCATGGTCGATGTGACCGATGGTCCCGACGTTGACGTGCGGCTTGTCGCGCTCGAACTTCTCCTTCGCCACTTTTTGCTCGCTCCTGTATCGACTTGTATGTCCGCCTCTGCGGAGGCGAACCTCAGAAATCTATCTAACTGCGGACTTCGTTGACTGCACCTGCTGCGCTGCAGTCTGCTCTGACTGCCAACCGGCCTGATCCGAGCCCGCTAGGCCGGGACCGGTTCCCCCGTTCGCTGCTCCACGATCTTCTCTGCGATGTTCGGCGGAACCTCTTCGTAGGTCTCGAACTGCATCGTGTAGGTGGCACGCCCCTGCGTGTTCGAACGCAGGTCCGTGGCATAGCCGAACATCTCGCTCAGCGGCACCCTGGCGGTCACCGCGAGGGCGTTGCCGCGGCGCTCCTGACCTTCCACGCGTCCGCGCCGCCGGCTGAGGTCGCCGATCACATCGCCCAGGAAGTCCTCGGGCGTCACGACCTCGACGGCGAAGATCGGCTCGAGCAGCACCGGCTTGGCACGCTTGGCCGCCTCTTTGAAGGCCAGCGATCCGGCGACCTTGAAGGCCACCTCGGAGGAGTCCACGTCGTGATACTTGCCATCGACGAGCGTCACGCGCATGTCGACCATCGGGTAGCCCGCCTTGACGCCCGTCTCGAGCGCCTCTTCGACGCCCTTCTTCACGGCCGGGATGTACTCCGAGGGGACGGCGCCGCCCTTGATCTTGTTGACGAACTCGAAGCCGTCGCCCGGCGCCGGCTCGAGATCGATGTAGACCACCCCGAACTGGCCCGAGCCGCCGGTCTGGCGCACGAACTTGCCCTCGATCTTCTCGACGTTGCCGCGCACGGTCTCGCGGTAGGAGACCTGCGGGCGCCCGACGTTGGCCTCGACCCCGAACTCCCGCTTCATGCGGTCCACGAGGACCTCGAGGTGCAGCTCGCCCATGCCCGAGATCTCGGTCTGGCCGGTCTCTTCGTTGGTGCGCACCTGGAAGGTCGGATCCTCCTCGGCAAGGCGTCCGAGCGCGATCGACATCTTCTCCTGGTCGGCCTTCGTCTTCGGCTCGACCGCGACCTTGATGACGGGCTCGGGGAAGACGATGTTCTCGAGGTGGATCGGATGATCGGGCGCTGCGAGCGTGTCGCCGGTGATGACCTGCTTGATCCCCACCGCGGCGGCGATGTCGCCGGCGTAGACCTCCTCGACCTCCTCACGCTCGTTGGCGTGCATCATCAGGATGCGCCCGATCCGCTCGGTGCGCCCGCTGCCGACGTTGAGCACGCGCGAACCGGCCTGCAGGTGACCGGAGTAGACGCGGAAGTAGGTGAGCTTGCCGACGTAGGGGTCGGCCGCGATCTTGAAGGCCAGCGCTGCGAACGGCTCGGAGTCATCGGCGTTGCGGACCGCCGGGCGCTCGTGCTCCTCGCCCTTGATCAGTTCGGTGCCCACCACCGGCGGGACGTCCAGCGGCGAGGGCAGATAGTCGATGACCGCGTCCAGCAGCGGCTGGACGCCCTTGTTCTTGAAGGACGAGCCGCACAGCACGGGCGTCAGCTTGGTCGAGAGCGTGGCGTGGCGGATGGCCTGCTTGAGCACGTCCTCGCCGACCTCGGCTTCCTCGAGGATCAGCTCGAGCAGCGCGTCGTCGTAGTGGGAGATCTCCTCGAGCAGGTGCTCGCGCGCGGCGGCAGCGGCTTCGGCGAGGCGCTCGGGGATCTCGACGACCTCCTGTTCCTTGCCCATCTCGTCCTTGTAGACGATCGCTTTCATCGCCACCAGGTCGATCACGCCCTCGAAGTCGCCCTCGGCGCCGATCGGCAGCTGGATCGGCACGGGGTGCGCGCCGAGGCGGTCGATCATCGTCTGCACGCCCTTCTCGAAGTCGGCGCCGATGCGGTCCATCTTGTTGATGTAGGCGATGCGCGGGACGTGGTACTTGTCGGCCTGGCGCCAGACGGTCTCAGACTGCGGCTCGACGCCGGCGACCGAGTCGAACAGGGCGATGGCCCCGTCGAGCACGCGCAGCGAACGCTCGACCTCGACGGTGAAGTCGACGTGGCCGGGCGTGTCGATGATGTTGATGCGGTGGTCCTTCCACTGCGCGGTGGTGGCCGCGGAGGTGATCGTGATGCCGCGCTCCTGCTCCTGCTCCATCCAGTCCATCACCGCGGCGCCCTCGTGCACCTCGCCGATCTTGTAGGTGCGGCCGGTGTAGTAGAGGATGCGCTCGGTCGTCGTCGTCTTACCGGCGTCGATGTGCGCCATGATCCCGATGTTGCGGGTGTTTTGGAGTGAGAACTTTCTGGGCATCTGGCGGGAGGGGGGTTCGTGGCTGGGCGGCGGTGCGGGCAAAAAAATAGGCCCCTCGGGCCCACGCGCGCAGCTGGTCTTGTCTGGACCGGTCCGCGTCGTTATCTGCTCGAGGTCTCCATCTTGATGCCGAGTCCGCGTCACGCACGCGCATAGGAGGGCGAGCAAGCGCGACGCGTCCCCGACTATAGCAGAGGGATTCTGCGTTCTAGACCGGCTTCCTCCCCGCGGCGGAGGCCCTCTGCGGCGGGCGCGGGGCCTCGCGGCAGGCCTCGACGGCGGGGACATCCTCGACCATCGCGCCGAGGCGCTCGAGCACGCGCGTGGCAGCGCGCAGCTCCTCGATCTCAACGCCGTCCAGGGCCTCCTCCCAGCGCCGCTGCCAGGCGGCGCGCTTGGCCTCGATCTTGCGCCGGCCCTGGCGCGTGAGCCGCGAGACCACGACCCGACGGTCGGTCTGCGAGCGCAGGCGCTCGACGTGGCCGCTCTCGGCCAGGTGGTCGAGCATCTGGGTGACCGTCGCGGGCGTCAGTCGCGCCGCTGCCGCGAGCTCCCCGGCGGACAGCTCGCCGCGCTCCTGCAGCTCGATCAGCAGTTCGAACTGGGCGTGGCTGAGCTCTCCCGCGCCGAGGTGCGTGTCGCGCCCGCGCATGCGGCTGAGGCCGCGGAACACGCGGCGGAAGGCCGCCGCCAGCTCGACCAGCTCGCCGTCGGCGCCGTCCGGGTCGGCCCGGCGCCCGGTGTCCGTGGCGAGGTCGCTCATCGAAGGTCTCTCATCGGAGGTCGCTCATCGGAGTCTCACACGGTTGGCTACACGCCGAGCGGCTCGGCACTCGCCTCGGCGTTGGCGGCGGCTGGACTCAGCCGCGCGCGCGGATTCTCCGCTCGCAGCAGCACCACACAGGGGATCAGCGCCCACACGGCGATCCCCAGCGACCACCAGTAGGCGCTGTCAAAGGCGCCCGCCAGGTGGGTGAGCGACGGCGCGGCCCCGCTGGCGCGCTGCAGCACGACAGCGAGCACAGCCGTCCCGATCGCCCCGCCGACCCGCTGCAGGACGTTCAGCTGCGGCGTCGCGTCAGAGAGCTGCTCTGGTCGCAGCGAGGCGAACGCGGCGGTCATGGCCGGCATGAACGAGAAGCCGATGCCCACGCCGCGCACGAGCAGCACCGCCGATAGCCCGAGGATCGAAGTGGTTGCGCTCACGAACGCCAGCGGGATGCTGCTGAGGCACAGCACCGAGACCCCGAACAGGGCTACGCGGCCACCGCCGAAGCGGTCCGTCAGGCGGCCGGCAACGGGCATCGCAACGAGCATTCCAAGCCCCTGCGGCGCGACCAGCAGCCCCGTCGCGATCAGGCTCTCGTGGCGAACCTCCTGGTAGTAGAGCGGCACCAGGATCATCGCCCCGAACAGGGCCGCGCCCAGGCCGAAGGTGGTGAACGACGCCGCCGCGAAGACTCGGTTTGCATACAGGCGGATGTCGAGCAGCGGGCGCTCGATCCGCAGCGCGTGCCAGCAGAAGACGCCGACCAGCAGCAGGCCGACGAGCGTCGGCCAGACGATCACGGGAGCGGTCAGGCTGCTGTGGAGCGCGATCTCGCTGACGCCGTACACGACCGCGGTGGCGCCGCTCGAGAGCAGGACCAGGCCGAGCACGTCCAGTCGCCCGGCCCTGCCGGATTCGGTGTGCGGGATCGTGCGCCAGCCGAGGATGAACGCGACCACGCCGATGGGAACGTTCACCAGGAAGATCCACGACCAGTGCAGGTTCTGCAGGATCGTCCCGCCGAGCACGGGGCCCAGGATCGGGCCGAGCATCGCCGGCATCGCCACGATCCCCATCACCCGGCCCATCCGCCTGGGACCGGCGACCTGGGCCATGATCAGCTGGGCGACGGGCATGATCATGCCTCCGCCGGCTCCCTGCAGCACGCGAAACAGGACGAGCTCCGTCGTGCTGGTCGCCACCGCGCAGAGGGCCGAGCCGATGGTGAAGAGGACCAGCGAGGTCATGTACACGCGCCTGGCGCCGAAGCGCCGCGCCGCCCAGCCGGTCACCGGGATGACTGCCGCCAGGGCCAGCAGGTAGCCGGTCACCACCCACTGGATCTGGGCGATCGAGCTGTGCAGGTCGTGCCCGAGCGTGCGCAGCGCCACGTTCACGATGGTCGTGTCGAGGATCGACATGATCATCCCGAGGATCACCACGCCGGCGATCTTCCAGACGTAGGGCTCGATCCGGTCGGACGCCTCGGGATGATGGTGCGCGGGCTGGGATTCCGTAGCCGAAGACATCTGAGAGCGAAAGTTTAGGTACCGAACCTTTCGTCTTCAAGGGGCGAGGCTGCGCGCCGCGCACGCACGCGGCCCCGCAGGGGCCCCTTCAAGACATGCCTAGACCGCCGGTCGCGCGCTACCAGCGGTAGTGCGCAAAGGCCTTGTTGGCCTGGGCCATGCGGTAGATGTCGTCCTTGCGCTTGTATGCCCCGCCCTGCTGGGACTGCGCATCCATCAGCTCGTTGGCCAGCCGCTGGGCCATCGTCTTCTCGCGCCGCTGGCGCGCGAACTCGACCAGCCAGCGCACTGCCAGCGTGCGTGCGCGCCGCGAGGCCACCTCGACGGGCACCTGGTAGGTGGCGCCGCCGACGCGGCGCGATTTGACCTCGAGCGTGGGCGTCAGCGAGCGGATCGACGCCTCGAGCGACTCGACCGGGTCTTTGTCGCTGCGCTCGCCGAGCAGGGCCAGCGCGTCGTAGACGATCCGCTCAGCCGTCGACTTCTTGCCGTCGAGCATCACCTTGTTGATGACCTGCTGGACGAGCTTCGAGCGGTGTATCGCATCCGCCTCCACCGGGCGGATCTGAGCGGCTGCGCGGCGTGGCATCGGCTACTTCTTCTTCACGCCGTACTGCGAGCGCGCCTTCTTGCGATCGCTCACGCCGGCCGCGTCGAGCGTGCCGCGCACGACCTTGTAGCGCACGCCCGGAAGATCCTTGACGCGGCCGCCGCGGACGAGCACCACCGAGTGCTCCTGCAGGTTGTGCCCCTCGCCGGGGATGTAGGCGGTGACCTCGATCGAGCCCGAGATGCGCACGCGGGCCACCTTCCGCAGCGCGGAGTTAGGCTTCTTGGGGGTCGTCGTGTACACGCGCGTGCACACCCCGCGCCGCTGCGGTGCGGCGACCTTCTTCTTGCGGCCCTTCCCGGACTTCAGGCCCGGGGTGGCCAGCTTCTTCTTGGGCGCAACGCGCCCCTTGCGCACCAGCTGTGATGTGGTCGGCATCGAGCGCAGATGCTAGCAGCGCTATGCAGGCTGGGCGGCGCCCGCCGCCCGCGTCGGCGCCGGCATCAGCGCCGAGGCGACCACGACCAGCATGAAGGCCAGGGCCTGCAGCACCACCCCGAACGTGCTTCCCGCTAGCGGATCGCCGAACACGACGATGCCTCCGGCGATGCCGGCGATGTTCGCCGCGGTGCCCGTCACGGCGATCACCGGGACCGCTTCACCGTCCTGCAGCCCCTTGGCCGACGCGTAGAAGGCGACGATCGAGGCGAGCACCGTCACGGCCAGCCACGGGCTCAGCGCGACGCCCATCAGCCCGTGCGTGCCTGCGATCCCGGTCAGCGCCTTGATGGCGGTGTCCGAGACCCCGAAGAGGATCCCCGAGGCGGCTCCCAGCATCACGCCGTGGTGCTGCGCCTCACCGCCCATGCGCGGACCCATGATCAGCAGGCCGCCGAGGCCGAACAGGCCGGCCTCGAAGGGCACCATCGCCGCCGGTGAGAAGTGCGAGTGCGCGCCGTGCATGGCGGGCAGCGTCACGCCGAGCAGCACCAGCCCGGCCGCGGTCAGGAACAGACCCATCCACTGGCGGCGGCCGACCTCGAAGCCGAACAGGCGATCGGCCATCACCGCGACGAACACCACTCCGGCCGCCAGCGAGACCTGGATCACCGACATCGGCGCCAGCGCCAGCGCGGCCACGTGCAGAGCCCAGCTGATCAGGGCGGTGAGCATGCCCAGGGCGAACCACTTCGAGGAGTACAGCGCCCTGGCCGAGCGCAGCGGGTGCAGCACCTCGACCCTGGCCACGGAGTTGGCCCCCCGGTACTTGTAGAAGAAGCCCAGGTTCGCCACGAAGGCGCAGGCGAGGGCGAGCAGTATGCCGAGGTCTAGAGTCATAGCGGGGGGCGCGGTGGCGGGTGGATCCATCGACGGCGGCCACCGGATGCTTTACTCCGCGACGGCGGCCTAAGCGGATCGACCGCCACGGGAAGATTACCCTGCCCAACCTGTATGCAAGCTAAAGAGCTCCTCGGACAGCCCCCAGAGCTCGACGCCAGCGCGCAGGCAGGCGCTGCCGCGGGGCCGCCCGCGCCCGCCGGCTCCCGGCCGCTGCTGATGGTCGACATCGACGGCGTCATCTCGCTGTTCGGCCCGCAGCTGCACGAGCTCGCCGACCGTCGATCGCTCGACGGATCCTTCCACTCGATCGACGGCACACCCCACTTCCTTTCGTCCACAGCCGCCGCTCACCTGCTTCTGCTCGCGGGGGCATTCGACCTGGTCTGGGCGAGCGGCTGGGAAGAGCGCGCCAACGAGCATCTCCCCCATCTGCTCGGGCTGCCCGCGCAGCTGCCCTTCCTCTGCTTCTCCGCCCGCGCCCGCAGCGGCGGACAAGCTCGCGTGACCGACGCCCACTGGAAGCTCGAGGCGATCGACGCCTACGCCCGCGCGAGACCGCTCGCCTGGATCGACGACGCCTTCAACCCCGCCTGCCACGCCTGGGCGCAGGCGCGCCCGGCGCCCACCCTGCTCGTCCAGACCGCCCCCGCGGACGGCCTCACGGCGCGGGAGGCGCGGGTGCTGATGGCGTGGGCGCAGGAGCTGGAGGCGGGCTGAGCGCGTCCGCGGGCAGGTGCAGCGGTTCGGAGACCGCCGCGCCATGGGAGCTCGAGCCGGCGCACAGCACCCGCAGCCACAGACCGCCGCCGCCCGCCGGGGGGGCGCTCGCCGACAGCGCGCACCTGCCTTCAGTGCCGGTCACCCCTTCGGCGATCGTCTGCTCGAGCACCACTTCCCCCTTGCGGCTCACCCGGCGCGCCTGAAGCTGGATCGGCGCGCCGGCGATCGGGCTGCCGTCGAGCAGTTCCAGGCCCGCGATCAGCGTTCGTGTTTCGCCGGCGCCCACGCCCGGGGTCGGCGTCGTGCCGGGCGAAGGGGTCGTGCCCGGGGAAGGCGTCGCGCCGGGGGTTGGCGTTGCGCCGGGGGTTGGGGCTGTGCCCGGGGAAGGCGTCGCGCCGGGGGAAGACGTCGCGCCGGGTGACGGCGTGGTGCCCGGCGGGGCGGGCGCAGCTGCGGCGAGCAGCGCCAGCGTCGCCCGGGTCGGGCTGGGGGCCATCTGCTTGACGCTCGCGCGGATGCCCGGCAGCTCGCCGTAGAGGACGTCGCCGGGGCAGTCGGTGCTGTCGCCGTCGCGATGGCCGGCTATCCGCGGCAGCGCCACGCGGGCGTTCGCCGGAAAGCGGCTGTAGGAGGCGCCCGCCGGGTCGACCCTCACCGGCACCCGTCCCTCGGCGGGCAGGCCGTGGAGCGAGAGCTTCCACGCCAGCAGCGCCTCCAGCGCGCCGCGCGCGGCCGGCGAGATGGGGGCGCTCATGAAGGTGCCGAGCACGGCCACGCCGGTGGAGACGACGTTGTAGCCGCCCGCGTGGGCGCCCACCACGGGCTCGTCGATCCCGCCGGCGCGCGCCTCGAAGATGCGCCCGTAGAGGTCGACCACGAAGTTGTAGCCGATGTCGTTCCAGCCGTTGGCGTAGCGATGAAACGCATAGATCGCGCGCAGCATCGCCGGCACCTCCGCCGGCGCGTATTCGTTGGGGTTGTCGGTGTGGTGGACGAAGGCCATCCGCACCGCGCCGTATTCGGGCGCCACCGCCGGCCGGGCGACGCCCCGCGCCCACGCGCGGCGGGCGACGATCGGCGGCTGACCAGCTCCGGCCGCGAGCACGGGGGCCGCGAGCGGCAGGGCGGCCGCCAAGGCCGGCCCCCCGCCGAGCAGCGCCAGCCTGCGCGCCCCCAGGCCGGCGCTCACGTCGACCGTATACAGGCGCACGCCGCTGAGCGTCCGCGGCGCGCGCAGCTGAAGCACCGTCGTGCCTCCCGTCCAGACCGGATCGCCCACCAGCCGATCGCGGGGCGCCTGCGCTTCGGGCCCGTGCCCGTGCGCTGCCGCTGAGACCCACCTGCTCCACCTCCCGCCTGCCGCGCGGAAGCGCAGCTCGACCTCCGCGGCGCGCGGCGCCTGCCAGGCCAGGCCGACCAGGTCGGCCGTGTCCGCCAGCTCGACCGTGACCCCCCGCGGCGTCACCCGTCCCAGCGGGCGCTCCCGCAGCAGGGGCTCGGGCGTGCCGATCAGCGCCGCGATCGCCCCCCGCGGGCGGGCCAGCCCGCCGGCGAGGGCGCCGGCCGCGATGGCAAGCAGGGATCTGCGCGTCAGCGGGCGCGCGCTCATCGACCATCACGACACCACAACCCCGGCCGGGTAGCGCCGTTATTCGATGAGAATCCGTTCAGCCAGTGTCCTGGGGCGATCGCGAGCGCCCAGGATCGGCATCTGCCGGCGGGCTCGCGGCGCGCGGCGCGAGCCGCGAGCCCGCCGCCCGCCGCCCGCCGCCCGCCCGGGCTACTCCTCCTCGAGGAGGTCGCCCGCGTCGGGGATCTCGAGCTCGGCCAGCTCCTCGGCGAAGCCGGGGTCGCTGCCGCCGGCGCCGATCCGCTCGAGCGAGGCGAGGTCGGCGTCGAACTCCTGCCCGTAGCCGCCGCTGAAGCCATCGGCGCCGGTCAGCCCCAGCTCGGCCGCGATCTCGTCCTGGTCGAGCAGGCCGACATCGTCGATCGCGCGCGGGAGCGGCTCGGCGGGTTCGATCTCGATCCGCCGGTAGCGCTTCAGGCCCGTGGCCGCGGGGATCAGCTTGCCGATGATCACGTTCTCCTTGAGCCCGTTGAGCCGATCGATCTTGCCTTCCAGCGCGGCGTCGGTCAGCACCTTGGTCGTCTCCTGGAAGGAGGCCGCCGAGAGGAACGAGTCCGTGTTCAGCGAGGCCTTGGTGATGCCGAGGATGATGTCCTCGAACTGCGCCGCTTCCCCGCCCTCGGCGATGACCGCGTCGTTGACCTTGGCGAATTCGAAGCGATCGACGAACTGCCCGGGGAGGTAGTCGGTGTCGCCCTTCTGGTCCACCCGGACCTTCTTGAGCATCTGGCGAACGATCAGCTCGATGTGCTTGTCGTTGATGTCCACGCCCTGGGACTTGTAGACCTCCTGGACCTCCTTGACCAGGTACTGCTCGGTCTCGGTCCGCCCGCGGATGGCGAGCAGCTCGTGCGGGTAGACCGACCCCTCGTTGAGCTGCTTGCCCGCCCTGATCTTCTCGCCCGCGCTGACGAACAGCCGCGTGCGCCGCGGGAAGGCGTGGCGGTGCTCCTCGCCGGCATCGTCGGTGATGACGACCGTGAGCGCCTTGTCGGTCTCCTCGATCGAGGCCACGCCGTCCTGCTCGGCGATCTTGGCCAGGCCCTTCGGCCGGCGCGCCTCGAAGAGCTCGACCACGCGCGGCAGGCCGTGGGTGATGTCCGCGCCGGCAACCCCACCGGTGTGGAAGGTCCGCATCGTCAGCTGCGTGCCCGGCTCGCCGATCGACTGCGCCGCGACGATGCCCACGGCGTCGCCGATCTGGGCGAGCGCCCCGGTGGCCATGGCCCGGCCGTAACAGGCCTGGCAGACGCCGCTCTGGGCCTCGCACTTGAGCACCGAGCGCACCGGGACCCTGACCTCGACGCCCTTGGCGTGATCGTCGCCGAACGCCTGCGCCATGTCGGCCAGCTCGTCGCGTCCGATCTCCTCGCCCTCTTCGGCGAGCATGCGGTTGCGCTTGGTGGTGATCGGCTTGGCGGCAATCCGCCCGACGAGACCGTCGTTGGGCTCGCCGCCGTCCTTGAACACCGCCATTTCGATGTACTCCTCGGTGCCGCAGTCGGCGTCGCGGATGATCACATCCTGGGCGACGTCGACCAGGCGGCGGGTCAGGTAGCCCGAGTCGGCGGTGCGCAGGGCCGTGTCGGCGAGACCCTTTCGCGCGCCGTGTGTGGAGATGAAGTACTCGAGCACCGACAGGCCCTCCATGAAGTTGGCCTTGATCGGGCGCTCGATGATTTCACCCTTCGGGTTGGCCATCAGCCCGCGCATGCCCGCCAGCTGGCGGATCTGCTTGAAGGAGCCACGGGCGCCCGAGTTGGCCATCATGAAGATGGGGTTCAGGGTGTCGAGGTTCTCGACCATCGCGTCGGCGACCTCGTCGGTGGCCGCGTTCCACTGCTCGACCACCGCCTCGTGGCGCTCCTCCTGGGTGATCAGGCCGTCGTCGTACTGGCCGGTGATGTCACCCACCAGCTTGTCGTAGCGGTCGAGGATCGACTGCTTCTCGGGCGGCACGACCACGTCGTTCTTGGAGATCGTGATCCCCGCCTGAGTGGCGTACTTGAAGCCGAGATCCTTGAACGCGTCGAGCACCAGCGAGATCGTCGTCGCACCATAGGTCTGCACGAGGATGTCGATCAGCCTGGTCGTGTCCCGCTTCTTCATCGACTGGTTGACGAACACGTACTTGGACGCGTCGAACGCGTCGCCCAGCGCCTCGGCGAGCGCCCGCTCGATGCGGTCGTTGTAGATGATCCGCCCGATCGTCGTGAGCACGTGCCCGCCCTCGCGCCCGTAGGGGCGGAACTCGGCGAGGTCGTGCAGTTTGACCACGCCCGCCTCATAGGACAGTTCGGCCTCCTGCGCGGTGCGGAACACGTGCGGGCGCGGATCGTGCGTGGCGCGATCGATCTTGGCCAGCTCGTCGGCCTCGGGCCCGTATGTGAGGTAGTAGGCCCCGAGGATCATGTCCTGGGTCGGGGTCGCCAGCGGCGCGCCGTGCGCGGGGCTGAGGATGTTGTTGGAGGAGAGCATCAGGATGCGCGCCTCCGCCTGCGCCTCGGCCGAGAGCGGCAGGTGCACCGCCATCTGGTCGCCGTCGAAGTCGGCGTTGAACGCGTGGCACACGAGCGGGTGGACCTGGATCGCCTTGCCCTCGACCAGCAGCGGCTCGAACGCCTGGATGCCGAGGCGGTGAAGCGTGGGCGCGCGGTTGAGCAGCACCGGGTGCTCGTGGATGACCTCCTCGAGCACGTCCCACACCTCGGCGATCATCGAGTCGACCATCTTCTTGGCCGCCTTGATGTTCTGCGCGGACTTGCGCTCGACCAGGCGCGCCATGATGAACGGCTTGAATAGCTCCAGGGCCATGATCTTGGGCAGGCCGCACTGGTGCAGCTTCAGGTAGGGGCCGGCCACGATCACCGAGCGCCCGGAGTAGTCCACGCGCTTGCCGAGCAGGTTCTGGCGGAAGCGCCCCTGCTTGCCCTTGAGCATGTCCGAGAGCGACTTCAGCGGACGGTTGCCCGGACCGGTGACCGGACGCCCGCGGCGCCCGTTGTCGAACAGCGCGTCGACCGCCTCCTGGAGCATGCGCTTCTCGTTGTTGACGATGATTTCGGGCGCGCCGAGGTCGAGCAGGCGCTTGAGCCGGTTGTTGCGGTTGATCACGCGCCGGTAGAGGTCGTTGAGGTCGGAGGTCGCGAAGCGCCCGCCGTCGAGCTGCACCATCGGGCGCAGCTCCGGCGGGATCACCGGCACGGCGTCCAGGACCATCATCTCGGGCTTGTTGCCGGACTGGATGAAGGCGGAGACCACCTTCAGGCGCTTGACCGCGCGGGCCTGCTTCTGGCCTTTGCCGGACTTCACCTGCTCCTCGAGCTCGACTCGTTCGGCCTCCAGGTCGACCTGCTGCAGGAGGTCGCGGATGGCCTCGGCGCCCATGCCGCCACGGAAGTACTCGCCGAAGCCGTAGGGGGAGCCGAAGCGCTCCTTGAGCTCGCGGAAGGTGGTCTCGTCGTGCTCGATCTGCTTGGGCTCCATCGTCTTGAAGAGCTCCCACACGCCACGCATCCGCTCGGCCGCGTCCTCGATGTAGGCTTCGGTGTCGGCGATGTCCGCGTCGAAGGCCTTCGTCAGCTCCTTGACCTGCTTCTCGCGCTCCTCGTCTGAGATCTTCGACAGGTTGATGTCGAGCGAGTCCGCCCACAGGTGGTCTTCGTCGTCGAAGTTGGTCTGTTTGCCGGTCTGCAGGTACTTTTCACGGCGCTTGAGCGACTCGCGCAGTTCGAGCACGCGCTCCTCGCGCTCGGCCGCATAGGAGTCGAGGACCTTGTTGACCTCCTTCTCGAGCGTGTCGATGTCCTTCGTGCGCGCCTCATCGTCGACCCACGTGACGATCGACGCCGCGAAGTAGAGGACCTTCTCGAGTTCCTTCGGCGCCATGTCCAGCAGGTAGCCGATACGGCTGGGCACGCCCTTGAAGAACCAGATGTGGCTGACCGGCGCGGCCAGGTCGACGTGGCCCATGCGCTCGCGGCGGACCTTCGAGCGCGTGACCTCCACGCCGCAGCGCTCGCACACGATCCCCTTGTAGCGCACGCGCTTGTACTTGCCGCAGTAGCACTCCCAGTCCTTGGTCGGACCGAAGATCCGCTCGCAGAACAGGCCGTCCTTCTCGGGCTTGAGCGTGCGGTAGTTGATCGTCTCGGGCTTGGTCACCTCGCCCGAGCTCCAGCTGCGGATCTGCTTGGACGACGCCAGGCTTATCTCGATGGCGTCAAAATTATTGATGTCGATCATGGATGTGAGACTTTCTGACTGGGGGTTAGGCCGGATGCCGTAAGGGGGCAGAGCCCTCTTATGTCGATCATGTACTTGAGTCCTCTACCTGGGGGTTAGACCGGAGGTCGTAAGGGGGCGAGCCCCTGGTCGATCACGTGCGGGTCCTCTAGCTGGGGTTTGGGCGAAGCGTGCTGCCGGGTCGTCTGTCGGGGGGTCGGAGCGAACGTCGTATGGGTGTCGATCTGGGGTCGGAGGCGAAGGTCGCGGAGCTCCCATCCTTCCTGGCCTACTCAGCGGAGACCTCGCTGTCGAGGCCCGCCAGGTCGATGTCCACGGCGGCGTCGACGTCGAGCAGCTCCTCCTCGCCGATCGCCTCATCCGCGGACTCGGCCTCACCGCTGTCCGCGGCGCCATCGGGGGCGCCGGCATCGGTGTCGTCCTCGCCCTCGAGCTCCTCGTCGGTCGCCTCGCCGGCGAGCGCCCGCACGCCGGAGAGGTCGATGCCGAGCTCCTCGGCGGCGCGCAGCAGATCGTCGTCCTCGTCGCGCATCTCGGCGCGCTGGCCCTCCTCGGAGACGACGTTGACGTCGAGCGCCAGCGACTGCATCTCCTTGAGCAGGACCTTGAAGGACTCGGGGATCGAGGGCTCGGCGATGTTCTCGCCCTTGACGATCGCCTCGTAGGCCTTCACGCGCCCGACCGTGTCGTCGGACTTGATCGTGAGCATCTCCTGCAGCGTGTAGGCGGCGCCGAACGCCTCCAGCGCCCACACCTCCATCTCGCCGAAGCGCTGCCCGCCGAACTGCGCCTTGCCGCCCAGCGGCTGCTGGGTGACCAGCGAGTAGGGGCCGGTCGAGCGGGCGTGGATCTTGTCGTCCACGAGGTGCAGGAGCTTGAGGATGTACATGTAGCCGACCGTCACCTGTTCCTCGAAGGGCTCGCCGGTGCGGCCGTTGAACAGCGTCATCTTGCCGGAGGCCTGCTCGCCCACCCGGCGGGACTTGTCGATGTCCATGCGGATGCGCCCCTTGTGGGCGTCCTGCCACTTGACCAGCGCGTTGTCGACGTCCTCGACGGTCGCCCCGTCGAACACGGGCGTGGCGACGTACACACGGCCGCTGGCACCGGCGCTGTGAGCTTCGCCGTAGGCCTTGCTGTCGTCGTCATACCAGCCCTGCGCGGCCGCCCACCCGAGGTGGGTCTCGAGGATCTGCCCGACGTTCATGCGCGAGGGCACGCCCAGCGGGTTGAGGATCACGTCGACCGGCGTGCCGTCCTCGAGGAACGGCATGTCCTGCTGGTCGACGATCTTGGAGATGACCCCCTTGTTCCCGTGGCGGCCCGCGAGCTTGTCGCCCTCGGAGATCTTGCGCTTCTTGGCCACGAACACGCGCACGAGGTCGTTCACGCCGGGCGGCAGGTCGTCGCCGGCGTCGCGGCTGAAGGTCTTGACGTCGATCACCACGCCGCCCTCGCCGTGGGGCACCTTCAGCGAGGTGTCACGCACCTCCCGGGCCTTCTCCTTGAAGATCGCGCGGATCAGCTTCTCCTCGGCGGTCAGCTCGGTCTCGCCCTTGGGCGTGACCTTGCCGACGAGCAGGTCGCCCGAGATGACCTCGGCGCCCACGCGCACGATCCCGCGATCGTCGAGGTTGCGCAGCGACTCCTCCGAGCGGTTGGGGATGTCGCGCGTGATCTCCTCCTCGCCGAGCTTGGTCGTGCGGGCGTCGATCTCGTACTCCTCGATGTGGATCGAGGTGAGCTCGTCGTCCTGCACCAGGCGCTTGGAGAGGATGATCGCGTCCTCGAAGTTGTAGCCCTCCCAGGACATGAACGCGACCATCAGGTTCTTGCCCAGGGCCATCTCGCCCTTGTCGGTGGAGGAGCCGTCGGCGAGCACGTCGCCCGCGTGAACCTTCTGGCCGGCGCGCACGAGCGGCTTGTGGTGGATCAGCGTGCCCTGGTTGGAGCGCATGAACTTCTGCAGCTCGTACTCCTCCGTCTTGCCGTTGCCGCCCTGCACCACGATCTGGTTGGCGTCGATGTACTCGACGGTGCCCGCGCTCTTGGACAGCAGCACATCGCCCGTGTCGAGCGCCGCGCGCCGCTCCATGCCGGTGCCGATCAGCGGAGCGTCGGCCTTCAGCAGCGGCACGGCCTGGCGCTGCATGTTCGAGCCCATCAGCGCCCGGTTGGCGTCGTCGTGCTCGAGGAACGGGATCATCGCCGTGGCCACCGACCAGATCTGCTCGGGCGAGACGTCGATCAGGTCGACGTCCTTCGGCCCGACCGTCACGTACTGGCCGGCCTGGGTGCGGCAGAGGATTTCCGAGCCCTTCAGGCGCCCGGTCTTGGGGTCGACCGGCGTGTTCGCCTGGGCGATCAGCAGCTCCTCTTCCTGGGTGGCGTCGAGGCGTCGCACCTCGTCGGTCACCACGCCGTCCTTGACCACGCGGTAGGGGGTGGTCACGAACCCGTACTCGGAGACCTCGGCGAACGAGGACAGCGAGCCGATCAGGCCGATGTTCGGCCCCTCGGGGGTCTCGATCGGGCACATCCGCCCGTAGTGGGTGGGGTGCACGTCGCGCACCTCGATCGGCGCGCGCTCGCGGGTCAGGCCGCCGGCCCCCAGCGCCGACAGGCGCCTGCGGTGGGTCAGCCCGGCGAGCGAGTTGGTCTGGTCCATGAACTGGCTGAGCTGGGAGGAGCCGAAGAACTCCTTCAGCGCGGCCACGACCGGGCGGATGTTGATGATCGTCTGCGGCGTGATCGTGTCGGCGTCCTCGGTGGTCAGGCGCTCGCGCACGACGCGCTCCATGCGGTAGAGCCCGATCCGGAAGGCCTCCTGGATCAGCTCGCCGACCGTGCGCAGGCGGCGGTTGCCGAAGTGCTCGTACTCGTCGAGGTGCTCGGCCACGGGCTCGCGCGGCATGCTCATCGCCTCGGCCGCGTAGTCCTTGATCTCGACCTCGCCGTCCTCGGGCAGGCCGAGGCGCTTGGGCAGCGAGACCAGCTCGCGCACGAGCTGCAGGATGTCGTCGTGGGTCAGCGTGCGCGTGTCGATGTCCACGTCCAGGCCCAGCCGCGAGTTGAGCTTGTAGCGACCGACGCGCGTCAGGTCGTAGCGCTTGGGGTCGAAGAACAGCTGGTTGAGCAGCGCCTTGGCGTTGTCCACGCTCGGCGGCTCGCCGGGACGCTGCTTCTTGAAGAGCTCGATCAGCGCGCCCTCTTCGGTGCGCGTGGCCTCGGTGTCCGACTCGATCGTGTTGCGGATGTAGAGCGAGTTCTCAAACAGGCGCAGGATCTCCTCGTCGCTGGCGTAGCCCATCGCGCGCAGCAGCACCGTCACCGGCAGCTTGCGCTTGCGGTCGATGCGCACGAAGACCTTGCCCTTCTTGTCGATCTCCAGCTCGAGCCATGAGCCGCGGGCAGGCATCAGATTGGCGATGAACACCTGCTTCTCGCGATCCTTGGGCTCCATCAGGTAGGCCCCGGGGGAGCGCACCAGCTGGGTCACGACCACGCGCTCGGTGCCGTTGATCACGAACGTCCCGCGCTCGGTCATCCACGGGAAGTCGCCCATGAAGACCGACTGCTCGCGTATCTCCCCCGTCTCGCGGTTGATGAACGCGACGGTCACCGTCAGGGGACGCGCGTAGGTCAGGTCCTTCTCCCGGCACTGGTCCAGCGAGGCGACGGGCTCGTCGAAGGTGAACTCGCCGAACTGGACGGCGAGGTTTCCCGTGTAGTCCTCGATCGGCGAGATGTCGTCGATCGTCTCGCGCAGCCCGCCGGTCTGGGGATCTGTCAGCCAGGCGAACGAGCGGCGTTGAATGTCGATCAGGTTGGGGACGTCAACTGTCTTGTTCAGGCGCGCGAAGCTTCTGCGCGTCCGGAGAGCATCTGCAGCAGCCAAGAAATGACTCCTTCGGAGGGCGAAACACGGGCAGAGGAGGGCGCCGAGGCGCGACCAGCAAAGATAGCACAGACTATCGACGCCCCCAAGGGCTGCCGGTGCTCACGGACCCCGCCCTCGACCTCGCGTATGTGGCGCGGGGTCGTTTCCCGGACGGCTGCGGCTATCGACCAGCCGAGGGGACTCTACCGGAAAATGCGCGATTGTGAGCAGAACCTAAAGACAATCGCCGCCCGGGCCGCCCGCCGGTGGCGAGCCGCAGGCGGGCGGATGCGCTCGCCCCCGCGCGCGGGCGAGCGATCTGCGGGCGCGGGCCGCGGCCCCGATCGAGGCCGCGGCCGGTCTTCGCAACGGCGTCGCCTGACGCCTACTTGAGCTCCACCGCGGCGCCAGCCTCTTCCAGTTCCTGCTTGAGCTTGTCGGCCTCCTCGCGTTCGATGCCCTCCTTGACCGGCTTGGGAGCCTCGTCGACGAGCGCCTTGGCCTCTTTGAGGCCGAGGCCGGTGGCGGCGCGAACGACCTTGATCACCTGGATCTTCTTGTCGCCGGAGCCGGCGAGGATCACGTCGACCGTGCTGCTCACCTCCTCCTCGGCGCCCGCGCCGTCGCCTCCGCCTCCGCCCGCGGGGGCGGCTGCGGGAGCCGCGACCGCCGCGGCCGATACGCCGAACTCCTCCTCGAGCGCCTTGATCCGCTCGGCGAGCTCGAGCACCGAGATGCCCTTGAGCTCCTCGATCCAATCCTGTGTGCTGGTAGCCATCTCTGGTCAGTCCTCCTTGGTGGGATTCGTCTCGGCGTCCTCGGGCTGAACCTCAGCCGAGACATCCGCCTCGTTGTCGTCTTCTTGCGCCGGCTCGTCCTGCCTGTCCTCCGAGGAGGGCTCCGGCTCAGCTTGGTCTGCGGCGGCGCCCTCGGTGGCCGGCTCCTCGGGGGCGCCCTCGGCGGCCGGCTCCTCGGCGGGTGCGGCCTCGGCGGCGGGCTCCTCGGCGGGTGCGGCCTCGGCGGCGGGCGCAGCGCCCGCGGGTATCTCTCCGGACTCCTTCTTGTCGCGGACCTGCCCGAGCGCCACGGCGAGCCCGCCGACGAGCGCGCCGAGCGTGCGCACGAGGCCGCTCACGGGCGAGGCGACCACGCCCACGAGCTGGCCGTAGAGCACTTCGCGCGAGGGCAGTCGCGAGAGCGAGCGGATCTGATCGACGTCGAGCGGCGTGCCGTCCATCAGCCCGCCCTTGAAGGGCAGCAGCTGAGTCGCGCGCGCATAGTCGGCGACGGCCTTGGCCGCGGTGGCCACGTCGCCGCGGACGAACGTGAGCGCGGTGGGGCCGGAGAGAAGCTCCTTGAGCGTCTCGGCGCCCACCTGGTCGGCGGCGCGTTCGGTGAGCGAGTTCTTGACCACCTTGAAGGTCGCGTCGGACTGGCGCAGCCGGGCACGCAGCTCGGCGACCTGAGCGACGGAGATGCCTCGGTAGTCCACGGCGAAGATCGCCTCGGACTCGTCTATGTGGGAGGCGATCTCGGCGATCGCCACGGCCTTCTGCTCTCGGTTCATTGGGCTCCTATCCCGGTCTTGGGCAACGGCCTGGGGCTGCGGCTGCCGGGGGTCTCTGGTGGCCTGCGGTGGGTGACGCTCAGGCGGCGATGGTAGCCGCGGGCGCCTCCTCGAGGATGTCACGTGTACGGCTCGGGTCGACCTTCACGCCCGGACCCATGGTCGAGGCGAGGGTGATCGTGCGCAGGTAGCGGCCTTTGGCCACCGACGGCTTGGCGCGGATCAGCTCTTCGATCACCGCGGCGTAGTTCTCGAGCAGCTTGCGCTCGTCGAAGCTGGCCTTGCCGATCAGCAGATGGACGATGGCGGTGCGGTCGGTGCGGTACTCGACCTTGCCGGCCTTGGACTCCTGGACGGCCTTCGCCAGGTCCATCGTGACGGTGCCGACTTTCGGGTTGGGCATCTTGCCCGAGGGGCCCAGGATCCGCCCCAGCTGGCCGACGACGGACATCATGTCCGGCGTTGCGATCGCCACGTCGAAGTCGTCGAAGCCGTCCTGGATGCGCTTGGCGAGGTCCTGTCCGCCGACGACGTCGGCGCCGGCCTCCTCGGCCTCGCGAGCCTTGTCGCCCTGGGCGAACACGGCGACCTTCACGTCCTTGCCGAGGCCGTTCGGCAGCGCGATCGTCCCGCGCAGCTGCTCGTCGGCGTGGCGCACGTTCAAGCCGGTGCGAACGTGGACCTCGATCGACTCGTCGAACTTGGAGCTCGCGAGGCTGCGCACGAGGGCGATCGCCTCGTGGGGCTCGTACTCGCGCTCGCGATCGACCCTGCCGAGCAGCTCCGCGTAGCGCTTGCCGTGGCGAGGCATCAGGGCGCCACCTCCACGCCCATCGAGCGGGCGGTGCCGGCGATGATCTTGCTCGCCTGCTCGATGTCGTGGGCGTTCAGGTCGCCGAGCTTGCGCTCGGCTATCTCCCTGAGCTGCTCCTGCGTGATCGTGCCGACCTTGACCCGGTTGGGCTCGCCGGACCCCTTGCCGATGCGCAGCGCCTGGCGGATCAGCACGGCGGCCGGAGGGGTCTTGGTGATGAACGTGAACGAGCGGTCCTCATAGACGGTGATCACGACCGGGATCACCGTGCCGGTTTCGCTCTGCGTCTGGGCGTTGAACGCCTTGCAGAACTCCATGATGTTGATCCCGTGCTGGCCGAGCGCAGGGCCCACCGGCGGGGCGGGACTCGCCTGCCCGGCATTGGCCTGCAGCTTGATGGTTGTCAGAACCTTCTTTGCCATCTCTAGAGCTTCTTCACCTGATCGAACCCGACCTCCACGGGAGTCTCGCGCCCGAAGATTGATACCAGCACCTTGAGCCGCGCGGCGTCCTCGTTGATCTCGGAGATCTCGCCGGAGAAGTCCGAGAGCGGGCCGGAGACGACCTTGACGGACTCGCCGATCGTGAACTGCGCGCGCGTGCGGGTGGCGGTGGCGACCTCCTTGTGCAGCAGACGGTCGACCTCGCCCTGGGTGAGGGGAACGGGCTCCTGCGAGGAGCCGACGAACCCGGTCACGCCGGGCGTGCCCTTGACGACGCCCCAGGAGTCCTCGTTGAGCTCCATGTTGACGAGCACGTAGCCGGGCATCGTGCGCTTCTCGACGGTGACCTTCTGGTTGTCCTTCATCTCGGAGACCGCTTCGGTCGGGACGACGACGTTGCGGACCGCCCGCTGCTGGCCCAGCGAGACCACCCGGTGCTCGAGGTTGTGCTTGACCTTGTTCTCATGGCCGGAGTATGTGTTGACGACGTACCAGCGAAACATTCAGGGTCCCTCAGAGGATGAATTCGACGATTTCCTTGGCCACGTAGTCGGCCAGGCCGAGGTAGAGGCCGGCGATTGCCACGAAGCCGAGCACCACGGCCGTCGCCTGGGTGACCTGCCGGCGGTCCGGCCACTGTACCCGCTGCAGCTCCGCCCAGCTGGCGCGGAGGAAGCCGATGGCGCGGTTGCCGCCGCGCAGGGGCGCACCCGACGCACGCTCGGGGCCGACGAGGCCGCCCCCGCCCTTCCCTGCCCCCGACGCTCCGGCGCGCTCCTGCAGCTCGTCCTCGCCGAGGTCGCCCTCGAGCTCGGCCTCGGCCTCGATTTCGCCCTCGGAGAGGGTGTCGGGCGAGGCGGGGACGCCGCCGGCGCCGACGACCAGCGCGGCCTCGAACTCGTCCGCCTCGCCGGAGGCGTGGTCGAGCGCTCCCGGCACCTCGGTGCGGACGGGCTGGCTGGGCGCGAGCCCGTCGGCGTCCCTGGCCGTGCGGGCGCTGGCGCGCCGATCGCGGCGCTGCTTTGCACGTTTACGGTCACGAGCCACGGCAGCGCTCCCGCGCTAACGGGTCTCCCGGTGGCTGGTGTGCCTGCGACACCAGCGGCAGTACTTGCGCAGGGTCACCCGGTCGGGGTTGTTGCGCTTGCTCTTGTTGGTCTGGTAGTTGCGACGCTTGCACTCCTCGCAGGCGAGGGTGATAGCGATTCGAACGTCTCCGCGGGCCATGGTGGTCAATCCCTGCGTGGTTGTGGACGGCGAGCTTGGGCGAAGAAAAACCCCGCCCAGGCGCGAGGTAAGAGCAGTCTAGCGTGCATGGGGCACGGGCGGAGCCAGATCCTCGCGCCTCGCCGGCCCGCCGCGCGGGCGGCTTTGAGCGCCGCGGACGGCCATCCCCGGGCGGCGACGTCGCCCCCCGGCAATACGCTCTTGGCGACCGCGCGTCGGCCCCGAGGCCGACTCGGGCCGGCGGCGGGGCGTGGCTCATGCGCCCGCACACCAGCCCACCACCAACGTCGCCTTCCGCGATGGGACGCGACAGACACAGGAGGCCCGCACATGCACCTGCCCGAGCCGATTCCCGCGAGCGCCCACGACGAGACGTTTGCCGGAGTGACCTACCACATCCGCGGCGAACTGGTGCCCGAGCTGCAGATCGACGTGGGCAGCGCGGCCGTGATGTTCGAGCACCACGTGCTGCTGTGGAAGGAGACGCAGCTGAACGTCGAGCTGAAGAAGCTCCCGGGGGCGATGAAACGCAAGATCGCGGGCCTCGAGTTCTTCGTCACGCGCACGTCGGGGTCGGGACGCATCGCGTTCTCGCGCGACTCGCCCGGTCAGTGCGTGCCCCTGCACCTGCGCCAGGGCGAGGGGCTCGACGTGCGCGAGCATCAGTTCCTCGCGGCCACGGACAACCTGGACTACAGCTTCGAACGGATCAAGGGCGTGCAGAACATGGTGCTCGGCGGGTCGGGCTTCTTCATGGACAAGTTCCGGGCCAGCGACGGCGACGCGCTGGTGTGGCTGCACGGGCACGGCAATGTCTTCCTCGTCAACCTCGATCCCGGCGAGCAGCTCGACGTGGAGGCCGGCGCGTGGCTCTTCAAGGACCCCTCGGTGAGCCTCGAGGCGGTCACGATGGGACTGAAGACGGGGATCATGGGCGGCGGGGGCAAGCTCACCTGGAACCGCTTCACCGGCCCCGGCCGGCTGGCGATCCAGACGATGTTCATCGCGCCGCTCGAGGGCGAACAGTCGAACGTCGGCGCGGCCGCCACCGGCGGCGTGGCCGGCGCGCTGATCAGCGGCCTCGTGCGCGGGTGACACGGCGCGTGTGAGTCTGCTTGATGGGGCCCGCCGTGGGGCGGGCCCGCTCGGAGTCGCTACTCGTACAACGTCAGCGCGGCGAGGATCACGTACAGCGAGACCAGTGCCCAGCCCTCGAATTCGGCGGCCTCGCCGTCGCCGGTGACCTGCCACAGCGCCAGCGCGGTCAGCGCCAGGGCGCCGATCAGGACCGGGGCCAGCGCGAAGGTGAGCGTGGTGGCCAGGGCGAAGGAGATGAGCACGAGCAGCGGGAACAGGAAGGCCGCGATCTGGGCGACCGAGTTTTTGACCACCGAGATCGCCAGGTCCGACTGGCCCTTGTAGGCGAGCACCAGCCCGGCGACGTTCTCGACCGCGTTGCCGGCGATCGCGACGATCACGAGGCCGGCGAACTCCTCGGAGATGTTCAGCTCGACGATCGCCGGCTGCAGGCCGTTGACGAACCAGTCGGAGACGAACGCCGAGGCGGTGCCGGCGAGGATCAACAGCCCGAGGCTGAGACGCAGCGACAGGCGGGGCCCGGAACGGATCGCCCGAGGCGCGGCGGTCCCAGCCGCGGGCGCCCGGGCCGCGGCGATCTCAGCGGCCGGCGCCCCGGCCGCGGCGATCTCAGCCGCGGGCGCCCCGGCCGGCGGGCGCGCGCCTGGCGCGACGTCCGAGCGCAGGTAGGGCACCACCCAGGCGACGTAGACGACCAGCAGGCAGACCGCGCCCACGGCGGAGATCGCCGCGACATGATGGCTCGCGGGGTCGTGCGAGGCGAGCGAGAGGCCGAGCAGGACGATGATGAACACCGTCACCTGCAGCAGCGTGGCGGTGTCCCGCGGCAGGCGCTTGGAGAAGCGCATCAGGCCGTCGGGCGCGCGGCGGGCGCCGACGACGATGACCAGGCCGAGGACGAGCAGGGCGTTGGCGAGGATCGAGCCGACGATCGCGTACTGGGCCACCACCAGCTCGCCCTTCTGCAGGGCGAAGATCACCACGAACAGCTCGGGCAGGTTGCCGAGCGTCGACTGCAGCATCCCGGTGACCCCCGGCCCGAAGCGCTCGCCCAGCTGCTCGGTGGCGAAGGAGACGGTCCAGGCCAGGCCGGCCAGTGCGAGCGTCGCGAGCGAAAAGCGGAGCAGCACGGGCCAGGCGTTGTAGTCGGCCACCCCGGCCAGCGCCGTCAACGCCGCGATCAGCAAGAGCGCCCAGCGCTCCAGGGGGGTCAGGGCCGACATCGCGCCCGGCGAGCATAGTCATCGACGGGGACCGCATCGCCGCCACCGGCCGCGCTCGCCAACCGCGAACGCCGAGCAGGCGGCCGCCAGGCCGCCCGCCAAAGGAGAGACGCTCAGTGGCTCTCGAGCACGCGATCGACCAGGCCGTACTCGACGGCCTGCTCGGCCGTGAAGAAGCGGTCGCGCTCCATGTCCGCGCGCACCTCCTCGGTCGGCCGGCCGGTGTGCTCGGCGTAGATCTCATCGATCCGCTCGCGCACGTTGAGGATCTCGCGGGCGTGGATCTCGATGTCGGTCGACTGGCCTTCGAAGCCGGCCGAGGGCTGATGGATCAGGATCCTCGAGTTGGGCAGCACGGCCCGCTTGCCTTTGGTGCCCGCGGCCAGCAGCAGCGAGCCCATCGACATCGCCACGCCCACGCACATCGTGCTGATGTCCGGCTTGACGAACTGCATCGTGTCGTAGATCGCCAGGCCCGCGTAGATGCTGCCGCCGGGCGAGTTGATGTACAGCGAGATGTCCTTCTCGGGGTCCTCGCTCTCGAGGTGCAGCAGCTGCGCCACGACGAGGTTCGCCACCTGGTCGTCGATCGGGGTGCCCAGGAAGATGATGCGCTCGTTGAGCAGCCTCGAATAGATGTCGAACTCGCGCTCGCCGCGCGCGGTGCGCTCTATAACCATCGGGATCAGCGGCATGGCCCCTACCCTATCGACCCGCGCCCGGCGAGCCCGGCGGGGGGCTCGGCTGGCCGGATGTCGCAGTCCGCGCCGAGAATCTCACGTCCGCGCGCGCGACGACGATCGATCCCGTATGCGCCCGTCCGCCCCGCTCCCACGCCTCGCCGGCCTGGCGCTGGTCGCGGCGCTCTGCGCTGCGACGCTCAGCGTGGCGGCGCTCTGCATGTCGGCGCCCGCGCCGGCGATGACGAGCCACACCGGCTGGCCCGCCGACCAGCACCTGGTCATGGATCGCGGCCCGGCCGGGCGCCACAACCTGCTGATGGGCCGGGTGCGCGTGCACAACTACCTGCTCGGGGGCTACGGCGACGACACGATCTACGGCGGCGCGGCCGGCGATGTGATCTGGGGCGATTACCACGAATCGGGCTGGCCGTCGTTTCAGACGGCGGTCATCCACGGCGGCGACGGCCCCAACATCATCTACGCCAACGACACGCTCAACTACGTCTGGACGGGCACCAACCCGGCGACCGTGGTCCACATCCACGAGAACTCGGGCGTCGTCCACTGTGAAAACCCGCAGATCGTCGTCTTCACCAGCCATCGCGCCCTGCCGCACTACAAGCTGCACGGCTGCCGGCGCATCAGCTTCTACTCGGTCGGCTACTGAGCGGCCGCGCGTGCGCGCCCGTCGCTCGCAGCCTCAGATGTTGACCGTGCACATGCCCGCCTCGTCGTAGCGCTCGCCGGCGGCCGCGGGGACCGCCTCGGCGATCCGCTGCGCCTCGGCCTCGCTGAGCTCGATCTCGGCCGCCGCCAGGTTCTCCTCGAGGTAGCTCACCCGCTTGGTTCCCGGGATCGGCACGACGTGCTCGCCGCGGTGCAGCACCCACGCCAGCGCGAGCTGCCCGGGCGTGATCCCCTTCTCGGCCGCGAGCTCTTTGACGCGCTCGGCGAGGATCAGGTTGTGGCGCAGGTTCTCGCCGGTGAAGCGCGGCCCGTAGCGGCGGAAGTCGCCCTCGTCGAGCTCCTCCGGAGAGGCGAAGCGCCCCGAGAGGAAGCCGCGCCCGAGCGGCGAGTAGGCCACGAGCGCGATCCCGAGCTCCGCGAGCGTGGGCAGGATCTCGGCCTCGACGTCGCGCGTCCACAGCGAGTACTCGCTCTGCAGCGCCGTGATCGGATGCACGGCGTGCGCGCGGCGGATCGTCTCGGCGCCGGCCTCGGAGAGCCCGATGTGGCGGACCTTGCCCGCGGCCACCAGCTCGGCCATCGCGCCGACGGTCTCCTCGATCGGCGTGTCGGGGTCGACGCGGTGCTGGTAGTAGAGATCGATCGTCGTCACGCCCAGGCGCTGCAGCGACCCCTCGCAGGCCTCGCGCACGTACTCGGGGCTGCCGTCGATCGAGCGGCGAAACGGCTCGCCGGGCCCGCCGGGCTCGATCTTGATGCCGAACTTGGTCGCCAGGAAGACCTCCTCGCGGCGCCCTTTGATGGCACGACCCACGAGCCGCTCGTTGGTGTGGGGCCCGTACATGTCGGAGGTGTCGAGGAAGTTGCAGCCGAGGTCGAGCGCGCGGTCGATCGTGCGCAGCGCTTCCTGTTCGTCGGCCGCCCCGTAGAAGGCCGACATTCCCATGCAGCCGAGGCCGATCGCCGAGACCTCGGGGCCGCCTGGTCCGAGCGTGCGCTTCTTCATGGCGCTGTCCTTTCCGGGGGGTCGATTGCGCTGGCAGCCATAATGCTCCCAGCGTGTTCCCCCTGAACCTACCCAACGTGCTCACGGTGCTGCGCATCATGCTCGTGCCCGTGCTCGTGGTGGCGCTGCTGGGCAACACTCCCGCCGGTGACGTGCTCGCCGCGGTCGTCTTCGCGCTGGCCTCGCTGACCGACTTCGTGGACGGCTACATCGCACGCGCGCGAGGCGCGGTGACCACGTTCGGGAAGCTGATGGACCCGCTGGCGGACAAGCTGCTGATCGTCGCCGCGCTGATCTCGCTCGTCTCCCTGCACCGCCTCGCGGCGTGGGTGGCGATGGTGATCATCACGCGCGAGCTCGCGGTGACCGTCCTGCGCCTCGGTGCCACACAGGTGGGGGTGGTGATGGCCGCGAGCATGTTCGGCAAGGTCAAGACCTGCCTGCAGATCGCCACGATCCTCGCGGTGATCGCCGTGCACGGGCAGCCGCCGTGGGTCACGGCGCTGCTCTACGTGACCGTGCTCGTCACCGTCCTCTCCGGGCTTGACTACTTCTTCGGTCTGCGCCGCCGCATCCAGCAGACCGAAGCTCAGGCCGACAGCTGACGCCCGGGCCGGCGGGCGCTCGGGGCAAGCGCAGGCTGCGGGGCGCTCATGGCGAGGGCGGCCGGTGGGCGCTCAGGGCGAGGGCCGCCGGCGGGCGCCCGCGTCCAGCCACTCATCGAGGCTCGTCTGATGGGCCGCCGGCAGGCCCGACTCGATCTCGGCGCGCAGCTCGGAGAGCAGGCCGTGGCGCTCGGCGACGACGTTGTGCCGGTGGATCGTCTCAAGGTTCTCCTGGCGCGCGGAGACGAAGCTCGCGCCGTCCAGCGAGGGCAGCGATTGCACGACACCGGCGAGCATCTCGCGCACGCAGTCCTCGACGAAGCGCGGGCGCCGGTGCGCCTTCTCGACCACCTCGACCTCGTCGGCGCGCTTCATCAGCTCGTAGATCTCCGAGGACATGCTCCCCTCGGCGATCGCCAGCAGCGTCGCCGCGTCGATCTCCGCGTCGCACTCCTCGGTGCAGCCGATCTGCAGCGTCGCAAGCCCGCGCTGGTTGTGGGTGGCGATCGGCACCTGCTCGAGGATCCGCTCGATCTGCTCGGGGGAGAACTCATCTGCGGCGAGCCGCTCGCGCGCACGCGCTGCGATCAGCTCCTGCGCGCAGGGGCACGCGGTCATGCCGACGGCCGACACCCCCACCGTGCGGCGGGTGCCGTGCTCAAAGGCCACCGCCCGGCCGTGCAGGGTGTAGATCTCCTGTGTCTGCACGCCCGAGACCGGCGCCGGCTTGTGCTCGGGGTAGCGCGCGGCGATCGTGACCTCGGCGCGCTCGGCTCCCTGGCGCGCGCGCACCAGCTCGGCGATGTGCTGCGCAAGCGTCTCGGCGCGGAAGGGCGACTCGCTCAGAACGACCTCGCCGATCGCCTCGTTGATGACCTCCTCGAAGCGCGACATGTGCGCGCCCTTCTGGTCGCTGCCCAGGTCCACGAAGCAGTCCAGCCGCGCGAAGAACAGCTCGTGGCGGATGCGAACGACCTTCTCGACCCCGGTCACGCCCACACGCGAGAGCCCCAGCGGCACGCCCGGCGGGCGCGCCTGGACGTCGTCGCCCGCGCCCACGGTGGCAGCCAGTGAAGGGGTGAGCCGTGTCACCTGCACCGCGGCCAAGCCTAGCGCGCGCCCGGCCGCGTCTCCCGGCCTCCGAGGCGCAGGTCTCTCCCGCCGAGGATTCTGGTATCACTCCGCACTAGGCTCGCCGGGCCATCAGCGATGATCGCGAGGCCGGGTTGGCCCGAGCAGCGACAGGCGCAACGCAACTGCCAATGAACCAGCGCAACGCACAGGAGGCTTAGCGTAGATCGGGGAGGTCGGGGCGTACGGCGCTCCGATGGGAAGTCGGATCGGGTCCTTGGGAGAGAGGCCAATGAGCCAGAAGTCTGACGGTCTGTCGATCGCCGCGGATACCGCCGTGGTCGAGATGGAGGAGTTTCAGGGGGTCATCGGCGAAGGTCAGGAACGGGGGTTCCTGAGCGCGGAGGCGCTCGCCTCGGCGCTCGAGGACGCCGAGCTCTCCCCCCAGCAGACCCAGGATCTGCTCAGCTATCTGGAGGAGCACGGCATCGAGGTACTCGGCGCCGGCGAGGCCGGCTCAGAGCTCCACGGGCACGCCGGCGAGGGCGCCCCCGAGGACGTTCCGCCCGCATCCGCGCCCGCTCGGGGGCTGGCCGCAGGCGGCGAGGACGAGGACGCAGGCGGGGAGGAGCAGGTCCAGGATCTGCACGCCCGCCTGGAGGAGCTCAAGCGCCCGGACGTCGACCTCACCGTCGAGCCGAGCCTCGACTCGCTGCGCCTCTACCTGCGCGCGATCGGCCGTGTGCCCCTGCTGAGCGCCGAGGAGGAGGTCTCGCTCGCCAAGCGGATCGAGCGTGGCGACATGGCGGCCAAGCAGCACATGGTCGAGGCCAACCTGCGACTGGTCGTGTCGATCGCCAAGGGATACGTCGGACGCGGGCTGACCCTGCTCGACCTGATCCAGGAGGGCTCGCTCGGGCTGATCCGGGCGGTCGAGAAGTTCGACTACCGCCGCGGTTACAAGTTCTCGACCTACGCCACCTGGTGGATCCGCCAGGCGGTCAACCGCTCGCTCGCGGACAAGGGACGCACGATTCGCATTCCCGTGCACATGGTCGAGCGCCTGAACAAACTGATCCACGCCGAACGCCGGCTGATCCAGCAGCTCGGGCGCGAGCCGACCGCCGCCGAGCTCGCCACCGAGCTCGAGTGCGAGGTGCGCGAGGTGCGCGACGTGATGCGCATCGCCCAACAGCCGATCTCGCTCGAGAAGCCCGTGGGCGAGGAGAACGATTCGGCCCTCGCCGACTTCGTCGAGGACGTCACCGCCGAGTCGCCGTTCGAGATCGCCTCGGAGGCGCTGCGCCGGGAAAACGTCACGCGCGTGCTCGCCTCGCTGCCCCGCCGCGAGCGCGAGGTGATCGAAATGCGCTACGGCATCGTGGGAGGGCGCGCGCGCACGCTGGAGGAGGTCGGTCGCGCGTTCAACATCACCCGCGAGCGCGTCCGCCAGATCGAGAACCGCACGTTGAAGAAGCTGCAGACGCTGCCCGACGCCCAGCAGCTGCGCGAGGCCTCCTAGCGGAAGACGGCCCGCCCGGGGCCGCTGTCGGGCAGTCCGGCCGCTCAGGTCGTAAACTCATGCCGCCCAGGCGGGGTTCCCGAGCGGTCAAAGGGGACGCGCTGTAAACGCGTTGGCTCTGCCTTCGCAGGTTCGAATCCTGCCCCCGCCATAGGTCGCCGCCGCATGCACGAGAATGCACGTGCGCGCAGCGAGTGAGCAAAGCCCGCCGAGCGAGGTGCCGGCAGCGCCGCCGGCGGTGACCAGCACGCGACGTTTCGGGCGGTTAGCCCGCGCGTAGCTCCGCCTCAACCGCCTCGTAGACATTCCCGTAGACACGGTCTTGGCCGATCTGGTCGATGACGCCGTCGGCGGCAAGCATCGCCCGGACTTGCGGCTTCACGCGCGCGACGCGGAGCGTGGCACCGAATGCCTCAGCGAGCCGGCGAATCTCGCCCAGCCTTTCGGAGCCCTGGGAGTCGATGAAGTCCACACCGGCAAAGTCCAAGACGACCGCGCGGGGCCGGCGGTCGGCTTCGATCAGCTCGCGGACGCGTTCCTCAAGAGCTTCGGCCGTGGCGAAGGAGAGGCCGAAGTCCAGGCGCAAGATGATTACTCCGTCGAACGTCTCATCGCCGGGGTGCTCTCCTGCGTCGCGGAAGACCTCGGTGCCGGGCTGCCGACTGAGCAGTGGGATCTTCGGTGCGGTGGCGACGTGGATGAGCCAGACCAGCGAGAGCACGACGCCGATCACGACACCGGCGAGGACGCCGGCCGAGAGGACGCCAACGAGCGCGGCGGTCGCGATCCAGAAATCGACCCTGGCCACGCGGTGAAGGCGTTGCAGCTCGCGCACGTCGATCATGCCGAATACGACCGCGTCGATGATCAGGGCTGCCAAAACGGGCTTCGGCAGGCTCGAGAAGACCGGCGCGAGCACCAGGAGCGTGAGTAGCACCAGCGCTCCAGTTATGAGAGACGCCACTGGTGTGCTGGCTCCTGATGACTCGTTCAGCGAACTGGCCGACAGGCTCGTCGAGACGGGCATCCCCTGAAACGCGCCGGCACCGATGTTCGCCATGCCCTGCGCGATGGACTCCTGGTTTACGTCGATGCGGTACCGATGCCGAGTCGCAAATGCGCGAGCGTCTCCAGCTGTTTGCGAGAAGCCGATCAGCAGCAGTGCCGTCGCTGCGATGCCGATCGCCGCGGCGTGCGCGCTGAACACGGAGGCATCGGGGAGCACCGGCGATGGCAGGCCGCTCGGAACGTGACCCACGAGCGCCACCCCGTGACTGCCGAGGTCGAAGAGCGTGGAGGCGAGCAGACCTCCGACAACGAGGACGAGCGCCCCTGGAACCTTCGGCGCAACGACACGCAGGCCCAGAATCACTGCAACCGACACGAGCCCAACTAGCAACGTCGCGCCGTGGGTGCCAGCCAGCGAGCCGAGCCATGAGCTCAGCTCGCGCCAGGCGTTGTCTCCGTCGGCCGAGGTGCCCGTCAGCTTCGGTAGCTCACCGATCACCACGTCGATCGCTGCTCCCGCCAAAAAGCCGGTGATCACGGCCTTGGAGAGAAACCGCGCGATCCATCCGAGGCGCAGCAGCGCCATCAAGAGGAATAGCGCGCCGGTCACGAGCGTGATCGCAGCGACCAGCTCCGCGGCCCGCTCGCCGCCGATGCCGGTGACGAGCACGGCTCCCCCGGCGACAGCTGCGAGCGACGAGCTCGGCCCTGTGGAGATGTGCCGCGATGTGCAGAACAGCGGGTAGATGAGGGCGCCGGCTGCTGCAGCGTAGAGCCCGTTCTGCAACGGGATGCCGGCGATGCCGGCATAGCCTAGGTTCTTCGGGACGATCAGCGCGGTAACGGCCACCCCGGCGGTGAGATCTCCACGCAGCGCGCCGCGCGAGTATTGCGGGAGCCAGCCCAGGATTGGCAGGCGCTTCGACAGTGGCCGCCGCGTCCGGCGTTCGTCATGCGCGACGGCCATCGCTCAAGTATCCGCTGCGCAGAGCGCCAGCGCCAGGTCGGGCATCCAGGTGTGCCGCTGATCCCCGCCCACATTGCGATCGGCAATGCGCCTGATCGCCCGTTAGCCGAGCGCCTGGGCGATCGAGTCGATCGCTGCTCGCTCGGGGTCGCTGACGGAGGCCTCGACGGACCCTTTCTCCTTGTGCGCGCTCGCGACCCTGTCTGCGAGCGTGATGATGAAGCTCTTGTACTCCTGACACTCCTGGGGTGTGGCCTTGGCTTCGAGCAGCGCCACGGCGTCCCGTAGGTGCGCAAGAGAATGCTCCTTGAGCTCCTCGGGAGAGCCATACCGGGTGTGGTCGACCTTGGGCTTGGCCGCGACGATCTCATCGAGCAGCTCGCTCTGGCCATGGTGCTCACGCGCTTCGGCGTAGGCCTTGGCCATCGAAACGGTCTCGCGAAACATTCCGCCTCGCGCGGCCGTGATAACGAGCATGCCCGCGCTCGGCGGTCCCTCCAGGACCTGCTCCCACTCGGGCGGCGAGAAGTCTTGCTTCGTGGTCATTCGAAACCCCTCCTTTTCGCCGGTCGGCGATTCTAAGATGTGGTCTGCCGCCGCCTGCGGAAGAAGGGGCGGGATCTGGAACGGTACCGCTGGCGCGAGGATGCGGTTGCATCCGACGCCTGCCGACCAGTGGGCATGAGCTTGCAGGTTTGCGCCGGGCTGCGCCTACACTCGGCGCGTCAATCGCAGAACGATGGGAGGACCTCTATGGACGCGGATGACGTACCCAGCTGGTGGATATTCGCCGGCATCCTGCTCGGCATCAGCGGTGTCCTGAATGTCATTTGGGGCATTGCGGCGATTGCCGAATCGCACTTTTTTGTGCTGAACACGCATTACATCCTCAGCGAACTCAAAACGTGGGGTTGGATCACCCTAATCCTCGGCGTCGCGGAGGGGATCGCCGCGCTGTCGCTGTTCGCGGGGGGTGCGTACGGACGCTGGTTCGGGGTCGCAATCGCTGCGCTGGTGGCGATCGACTCGCTGATGGACATCCCTGCGTATCCGTTCTGGTCGCTGTGCGTGTTCGCGCTCTCGGTGATCATCCTCTACCAGCTCGTAAAGACGCCTGAAGCCCGGGCAACGGGCTAGGCGCTCGCGGCGGCCGCCACATGCGGGCGCAGCGCCATCAGGTGACGCCCGACTCCGTGGGCGGGCTCCAGTCCGGCCCGCCCACGTGGGGCACCTCGTAGCGCGCGTTCGCGGCGGGTCTCGCGGACTCAGCGCGCGGCCGCCCCGCGGTGCGCGCTGTGGCCGCTTCGGCATGCGACGATCCGCGGGTGCGCACGCGCCTGACCAAGAAGCCGTGGTTCGGTCCAAAGCGCCAGGTGGGCTGGGGTTGGAGCGTGACCAGTTGGGAGGGGCGCCTGGCGGCCGCGGTCTTCTTCGTTCTCGCGATCGCGGCCGCGTTGACCCTGCACGGATCGGCCCGCGTGGCATCTCTGGTCGGGCTGCTGGTCGTGTTCGGCGTGGTCGTGCTCCTCACCGGTGATCCACCGGGCGGCCCGGGCTACGGTTGAGCTGGGCACCGGCGGGCGAGCACCGGCGGAGGCCGCCGCGCGCGTGCGCTCTCGCGCGCGACTAGGATGAGCTCGTGGTTCTGTACGTCTGCTCCTCGGGCACGCACGGCGGCGGATTGCCGGCGCCGATCGCGCATCCCTGCGGCAGGGCGGCGAAGGCTCTCGATGACGCTGGGCACGCGTATCGGCTCGAGCAGGTCGGGGGCGGGACGCTGAAGCTGTGGACCTGGCCCTCGCGCGCGCGAGATCGCGCCGAGGTCGAGCGGCTGAGCGGCCAGCGCAACGTTCCGATCCTCGTGCTCGACGACGGGGATGTGCTCGTCGGCTCGGGCGCGATCGTGCGCTGGGCCCACGAGCACGCCGCAGCGGCGCCCGCCTCGACCTAGTCCCGGCGAGCTCGAAGCTGCGCCGGACTACTCTTCGGCGAGGCGCTGCCGAGGCGATGTCCTGCTCTCATGGGGAATGGTCCTACGCTGCGATGAGCCTCGCGCGATTCTGCGGTCTTGTACGTAGCCCGTATCTGGTCCGTGTCTCACCGATCACCGAACCGCCGGCGCGGAAAGGAGAATGAAATGGCACCGCTGACACACTGGGTTCTCGCGCACAAGCGCACCGTCATCCGCGCACTGTTCGTTCCGGCGGTGGCATCGCTGCTCGGCCGCTGGAACTGGTGGCTGCCGCAGATGCCCGCGAAGCTCCTGCGCGTCGAGCCCTCTTCCTCGCCGCGCCCCGGGCGTCGGCGCACGGCGGCCGAGGGGGCGCTGTGAGCCCCGAGACGCCGCTCCGCGGGAACGGGATCGAGGTCGAAGGCCTGATCCGCGACTTCAAGGGCGGCGTGCGCGCGGTGGACGGCATCGACCTGCAGGTCGCGCCGGGTGAGATCTACGGCTTCCTGGGCCCCAACGGCGCGGGCAAGTCGACAACCGTGCTCGTGCTCACGACGCTGCTGCCGCCGACCGCCGGCTCGGCACGGGTGGCGGGCCTCGACGTGGTCACGCACGGCGCAGCGGTGCGCGGCGCGATCGGTGCATCGCTGCAGGAGTCGGCGCTCGATCCGTTTCTCACCGGCCGCGAGCACATGCGCCTGCAGAGCGCGCTGCACGGGCTGCGCAAGAGCGAGCGCGAGCAGCGCGCGACCCAGCTGCTCGAGCGCGTCGGGTTGACCGACGCGGCCGAACGCAAGGTCGGGGGCTACTCGGGCGGGATGAAGCGCCGACTCGATCTCGGCCTCGCGCTCGTGCACCGTCCGCGGCTGCTGTTCCTGGATGAGCCCACCACGGGCCTCGACCCGCAGAGCCGCGCGGCGCTGTGGGATGAGGTACGGCGCCTGGCGGGCGACGGCGTGACCGTGTTCCTCACGACGCAGTACCTCGAGGAGGCCGACGTGCTGGCCGACCGTGTGGGCATCATCGACCGCGGCAGGATCGTCGCCGAGGGCACGCCGGCGGCGCTGAAGGCGCAGATCGGGCGCCCGAGCGTCGAGGTGGTGCCGCAGGATCCGGGCGATCGCGAACGGCTGGCGAGCGTCCTGCACCGCTTCGGCGAGGAGGGAGCGGCCTCGCCCAACAGCGTGGCCGCGCGACTGCCCGAGGGCGTGAGCGACCTCGCCGAGATCGTGCGCACGCTCGACGCCGAGGGCCTGGCGATCGCCGACCTGCGCCTGCACACCCCCACCCTCGACGACGTGTTCCTGGCGAAGACGGGCCGCTCGCTGGAGGGAGCGGGCGCGAGCAGCGGCGAGGAGGGCGGGCAGGCGCTGCCCGCCGCAGCGAGCGCATGAACAGCCTGCTCTCGACGCAGGTGAGCGTGCTGGCGCGGCGCTCGATCCGCAAGACGCTGCGCCAGCCCTTTCAGCTGTTTCCGATCGTGTTCTTCCCGATCATCCTGCTGGCGGTGAACGCGAGCGGCCTGAAATCCGCGACCGAGCTGGCGGGCTTCCCCACGCACTCCTACGTGTCCTTCGCGATCGCCGTGGCCTTCATCCAGGGCGCGCTGTTCGCGCTCATCAACACCGGCACCAACCTGCGGAAGGGCGGGATCACCGCGTGGGTGAAAGAGGGCCTGACGCTGGTGAAGATGCACGAGCTGCTGGAGCGGTCCGGGACGGCGGTGCCGTACCGGACGCTGGCCCGGTTCGCGGCTGAGGAGTGCGGGTACTCGTCCTCGTCCCGGCCGGGGGTGACGGTGCCGGTGGCCGACGGGAAACCCGGCGAAGAGGTACAGCTGGATTTCGGCTACCTGGGGATGATCAGCGACGGGGACCGCCTGGGCGGAGGCTGCACGCGCTGGTGTTCACCGCGGTGGTCTCCCGGTACTGCTTCGTGTATCTGACGTTCTCGCAGACGACGGCCGCGGTGATCGCCGGGCTGCGAGGCGGCGTGGGCGTTCTACGGCGGCATGTTCAAGGTGCTCGTGGCGGACAACCTCAAGCCGGTGGTGGACAAGGCCGACCGGCTCGAGCCGCGGTGGAACCGGGAATGGCTGGAGTACGCGCAGGCCCGCGGCGTGGTGGTGGACCCGGCCAGGGTCCGGTCGCCCCAGGATAAGGGGCGGGTCGAAAACGGCGTGAAGTTCGCCCAGCGTAGCTTCTTCGCCGGGGAGGACTTCAACGGCATCGAGGACGCGCAGCGCCGGGCCGGTGACTGGTGCCGCATCCGGGCGGGGATGCGGGTGCACGGCACCACCCGCCGCCTGCGCGAGATGTTCGCCCAGGTGGAGGCGGCGGCGCTGCTGCCCGCCCCGGAGCAGCCGTACCGGGTGCCGGCGTGGAGCGAAGCCAAGGTGCAACGCGATTTCCATGTCCGGGCGCAGAACGCGTTCTACTCGGTGCCGTACCGGCTGGCCGGGCAGCAGGTCAGCGTGCGGGCGGACGGGACGCTGGTGAAGATCTACCACCGCGGCCAGGTGATCCGCACCCACCCGCAGCAGCCTGGCGGCTGGGCCAGCGATGCGGCGGACTTCCCGCCCGGCACCGACGTCTACGCCCGCCGCGATGTGGACAAGCTGGCCAAGATGGCCGCCGCCCGCGGTGAGGCGATCGGACTGGACGCCGCGCGGATCCTGGACACCCCGCTGCCGTGGACGCGGATGCGGGCGGTCTACGCGCTGATCGGGCTGGCCCGCACCTACGGCAGCGACCCGGTTGAGCAGGCCTGCGCGGCGGCGCTGGAACTGGACGTGATCAGCGTCGCCAA